>NZ_BAABHG010000014.1:0-289843 GCF_039541975.1 Amycolatopsis samaneae | reverse complement strand
GCCCAGACGGGCCAGCTCGACGGCACGCTGACGAAACTCAGGCGGGTGTGGTGCAGGCACCAGAACATCCTCCCTGGTGACCGGCGGTCACCTCAGGTGAGGTGTCCGGACAACCGGGGGAAGCTCAACGCCGTTCCAACTCGGCCAGGATTTCCCCTTGCCGCGCCGCCAAACGCCGCTGTGCACGTTCGGTGCGGACGAGTTCGGACAGCAGGCAGTCGGCATCCTCGCGCCACCACTCGGTGCGCGATGCGGAGGTACCGCACTGGACTGCCACACCTCCACACTACGCCGCCCGATCGAACACATGTGCTATCGATCGGGTGAACCTTCCGGGCCTGAATTTCCCTGCTATGTAAGGGATTCGACGTGGACCTGCTACCGCGCTGATCCGCTGCCTGGCCAAGCTCGTGACCGAGTTCGGCCCGGTCCGTCCCGGCGACCGGATCGACCGAGCGAAGCCGGCCGCGACGGTTCGCGACGCCGTGATGCCGATGCCGACCCGGTCACAGCGGATTGACACCCGCTCGGTCCATGGTCGACGATCACCGGCAGTACACACCACAAGTTCATCCGCGCCCGTTCGGGGGAAGCCGGTCGGAATCCGGCGCTGACCCGCAACGGTGGGCCGTCCTCGCGACGGCGAGCCCGAGTACCCGATGGGCGCGGTCTGCTCTGGTACCCGTCGTGGTCTGCGGGTCGCCGGTCCGGAACGTCTCCCAGCGGGGCGGGCCCGGCCACGGCTGTTCGCCGACCCGTGCCCGGAAGGCGAACGCATGGCCGCACCCGTTGGCCTCCAACGGACCCCAGCACGTCGCCGTCCCGTCGTTCCCCTGGTCGTCCTGCTCACCGTGGCGCTGCTCGTCTCGCTCGTGTGCGGGGTCGCGCTCGGCGCCGCGAACGTGCCGCTCCGCGATGTCGCGCGGTTCTTCGGCGCCGGGGTTTCCGGTGGCTGGCTCGACGCCGCCGACCTGCCCGGATACCAGATCGTCTGGCAGGTCCGGCTGCCGCGCGTGCTGCTGGCGGCCGTGGTCGGCGCCGGGCTCAGCGTCGTGGGTGTCGCGAGTCAGGCGCTGGTCCGCAACGCGCTCGCCGACCCGTTCGTGCTCGGGGTGTCCTCGGGGGCGTCGGTGGGGGCGACCGCCTCGATCGTCTTCGGCGTCTTCGCCTCGCTCGGTCTCTACGCCCTCTCGGTCGCCGCGTTCCTCGGCGCGCTGGGGGCGACATTGCTCGTCTACCTTGCCGCGCGGTCGCGGGAGGGCATGACACCGCTGCGGCTGGTGCTGACCGGAACGGCGATGGCGTACGGGTTTTCCGCGGTCAGCACGGTCCTCGTCTTCATGGCACCCCGTGGCGACGCGGTGCGCGCGGCGTTGTTCTGGCTGCTCGGCAGCCTCGGCGGCGTCACCTGGCAGTCGGTGCCGATAGCCGCGGCCGCGGTCGTGCTCGGTTTCGGCTACTTCCGGGTTTCGGCACGCAGGCTCAACGCGCTGGCCATGGGGGACGAGACCGCCGCGGCGCTCGGCGTCGACCCGGCACGGCTGCGCCGCACGCTGTTCGTGGTGTGCGCGGCGGTGACCGGCTGCCTCGTCGCGGTCAGCGGCGCGGTCGGGTTCGTCGGGCTGATGGTCCCGCACCTGGTGCGGATGGCGGTCGGCGCCGATCACCGCCGGGTCCTCGCGGTCGCGCCGCTGGCGGGCGGGGTGCTGCTGGTGTGGGTCGATCTGCTGGCCCGCACCCTGGTGGTGCCCCAGGAACTCCCGCTCGGCGTGCTCACCGCCGCGTTCGGGGTACCGGTGTTCGTGTGGCTGATGCGCCGCCGCGGCTACGTGTTCGGGGGACGCTGATGGACATTCTCGCCGAGGATCTCACGGTGACCGTGGCCGGTCGGCGGCTGGTGGACGACCTGCGGCTGCGGGTGCCCGAGGGCGCCGTCGTCGGGCTCGTCGGGCCCAACGGCTGCGGGAAGTCCACGACGCTGCGATGTGTGTACCGCGCGCTCCGGCCGTCGGCCGGGGTGGTGCGGATCGGTGGTGACGACGTCTGGGCGCTCTCCGCCCGCGACAGCGCCCGGCGCGTCGCGGCGCTGCCCCAGGAACAGCACATGGAGTTCGACTTCACCGCCGCCGAGGTGGTGGCCATGGCCCGCTCGCCGCACAAGGGCGCGTTCGAACGCGACACCGAGGCGGACCACGAGTTCTGTGTGCGGGCGCTGCGGCAGGTCGGGGTGGCACATCTGGCCGAGCGGGGCTACCTCACGCTGTCCGGCGGGGAGCGGCAGCGCGTGCTCGTCGCCCGCGCGCTCGCGCAGCAGCCGAAGGTGCTGGTGCTCGACGAGCCGACCAACCACCTCGACATCCGCTACCAGCTCGAAATCCTCGCGCTGGTCAGGGAAATCGGGGTGACCGCGCTCGTCGCGCTGCACGATCTGAACCTGGCGGCGGCCACCTGCGATGTGCTCTACGTCCTCGACGGCGGCCGCGTCGTCGCCGAGGGGACCCCGCGCGAAGTGCTCACCCCCGAGCTGATCGCGGCGACGTTCGGCGTGCGCGCCCACCTCGTCCCGCATCCCGTTTCGGGTGCCCCGCAGCTGCTGTACAGCACCGCCGTCGAACCGGACGGCACCGCACCGAAAGGATCCCCGCGATGTCGCGACGACGTTACCTCCTGACCGCGCTCGCCGCACTGGTGCTCGTCACCGGATGCGGCGCGCGGGTCCGGCCGGAGGCCGCGGCCCCGGCGGCGGGATATCCCGTCACCGTCAAGAACTGTGGCCAGAACGTCACGTACACGAAGGCGCCGAGCAGGATCGTGGCCTACGACAGCGGCATCCTGGAGACGTTGTTCGCGCTGGGTCTCCGCGACCGCATCGCGGGCTACGTCATGCCGCACGGGCAGAACAAGGACATCGACGGCTCGCCGTGGCGGGCGGACTTCGAGCGCGCCAACCGGCTCGGCGTGGACACGATCAGCAAGGAGGTCGTGCTCCAGGCGGGCGCGGACTTCGTGTACGCGGGCTGGAACTACGGCTTCGGCGAGGACGCCGGGCTGACCCCGCAGCACCTCACCGAACTCGGCGTTCCGTCCTATGTGCTCAGTGAGTCCTGCCGCAACGGGATCGGCGACCGTGCGCGCGGCACCATGCCCGCGCTGGAGGCGCTCTACACCGACCTGCGCAACCTCGGGAAGATCTTCGGCGTCTCCGACCGCGCCGAGCGGCTGGTCGCCGAGTACCAGGGTGCCGTCCGCGACGCCGAGGCGTCGGTACGGAAGGACCGGCCCCGGCCGAAGGTGTTCCTCTACGACTCCGGCACCGACAAGCCCTTCACCGGCGGCCGGTTCGCCGCGTCGCACGAGGTGATCACGCGGGGCGGCGGGGACGACATCATGGGCGATCTCCAGGACAGCTGGACCACCGTGACCTGGGAGGCGGTCGTCAGGGCCAATCCGGACGTCATCGTGATCAACGACTACGACCCGCCGACCGCCGCGCAGAAGCAGGCGTTCCTGGAGAGCTACCCGCCGCTGGCGCAGGTGCCCGCGATCAAGAACAAGCGGTTCCTCGCGCTGCCGTACGCGGCCCTCGTGGAAGGACCGCGCAACCCCGCCGCGATCCGTACCGTCGCGGACTACCTCAACCGGATCGGGGGGTAGGGCTGTCCTCAGGCCCCTTGCGGGGGCGCGCCGGATGGGCGCGTCCCCGGCGACACACCATGCTTCCCAGTCATGGGCAGAGGGTTGGGGAAACGATCACGCCAGTGCTGGCTCGTCGCGCACGTCGCGAGTTCCGTCGGGTGGTTCGGGGTCGCGGCGAGTCAGCTGGTACTCAAGATCATCGCGACCACCACGAACAGCGCCGAGCTGCGGCACGCGGCGCACGTGACCACGCAGACTTTCGACCGGTACCTGATGATCCCGCTCGTGCTGGTCGCGCTGGCGTCCGGCCTGGTGCTGTCGCTGCGCACGAAGTGGGGGCTGTTCCGGCACTACTGGGTCACCGCGAAGTTCGTGCTCACGCTCGTGCTGATGGTCGCGGACACGATCTGGCTCGGCGGCTGGGCGGCCGACGCGGTGGCCGCCACCGCGGGCGGCGGGGCACCCGCCGACGCCGGTTACCAGGACACCGTGACCTATCTGCTCACCGGGTCGGTGGTGAACCTGACCGCGATCCTGGTCATGGTGGTGCTGTCGGTGGTCAAGCCGTTCGGCCGGACCGCCAGGGGGCGCCGGGTGATCCGGCGCCCGGTCACCGCTTCGGGTTGACGAGCCCGTTTCGGGCGAAGGTGGCGGCGACCTGACAGAAGGCTTCGACGTGCGGGCGGCGGTCGCCTTCGCGGTGGGCGAGGACAACCACACTGGGGCCCGCCTGCGGCAGGTCGAGGCAGCGCAGGGGCGCGTCCGGGACAGGCGGGCGACGGCGCGCGACCTCCGAGCACATCGCGACCACGTCCGGATTGTGCGCGAGAGTCTGCGCCATCTCCGGAACCGACCAGGCTTCGGTGACGTACTGCCTGGGTGCCACGCCGTTGCGGAACTCGTTGAGCAGCCAGTGATCGCCGACCTCCGGTGGGGTCCTCGCGGGATTGGCCGACAGGATCGGCAAGGGCAGGACGTCGGTCAGGGTGGCGTGTCCGGCGTCGGCGAGCCAGTGCCGTTCGTGGACGACCACGACACGGCGCTCCCGGTACAGCACGGTCCAGGCGTGCCGCTCGGGATGCAGGGGCAACCGGGTGAAGGCCACGTCCACTTCGTTGCGCAGCAGCGCCGTGTACGCCCGTGCCACCGGCAGTTCCGCGCGGAAGTGGAGCCGGATGTGCGGGAACGCCTCGGTGAAGGTGGTCAGGATGGGCTGGGTCATCGCGCCCGCCGCGCCGTAGATCATGCCCACCCGGAGCTCCCCGGTGGCGCGCTGGGCGATCCCACGGACGGCGCCGACGCCGTCGGCGACGATCGTGATCGCCTTGCGGGCCGGTTCGAGCAGCGCGCTTCCGGCCGGGGTGAGGCGCGTACCACCGGGCAGGCGCTCGAACAACGCGCAGCCGAGCTCCCGTTCCAGCGCGCGGATCTGCTGGCTGAGCGTGGGCTGACTGACATGCAGCAGGGCGGCGGCCCTGGTGAAACCGCTTTCCTCGGCGACGGCGAGGAAATAGCGCAGGTGACGTAGCTCGACCATGTCTTCCCCTCGCGACCGCCTGCCGGTCCCCGAGATCGAGGATAGTGGCTGAGCAGCGCGAATAGCCTCGCCCTATCAGCCCATTGTCGTTGCGTCTTGGACGAACGGGCCGAGCGCGATCGACACTGGACGACCGCGGCCGGGGACCGCGCGAGCGGTTCGCGGCCGGGACAGTTCATGCTGACTTTCGCCGAAGGGAACGGAAATGCGGAACCTGAAAGCCTGGCGAAGACGGGTCGTCGCGATGCTCGCGATCCTGGCCGCCGCGGTGCTGGTGTCATCGGCGTCGCAGGCACTGGCGACCATCCCGCACTCGTCCACCGGTGTGATCACCGGCTGCTACACCAGCACCGGAGCGCTTCGTGTGGTGGACGCGCAACAGGGAAAGACCTGTGCGACAGGGGAAACGCAGGTCGCCTGGAACGCCACGACGATCAGCGCGAGCCGGTGGGTGTCGGGAACCGTCGTGCCACTGGTCCGGTCCGGCGGCGTCCCCCAGGTCATCACGCGACAGCCGACCGCCCAGCTGCCCGCGGGGTCGTGGGTTGTCACGGCGGCGGTCCTGATCGCGAACAGCCTGGAACCGCCCACCTCGTTCCGATGCTTCGTGCAGTCGCGCGGCAAGCTGATCTTCGTCGGCGGGCAGCTTCAGGACTGGGGCGGCGCGGGCGGCTGGCACCGGACGATGGTCGTCACCGGGATGGTCACCCTCCCCGAACCGGACTGGCTCGACGTCTTCTGCTCGCACGACCAGACCGTGCCGAGCGGTGGCGTCCTCCAGGCCGAAAGCGTGGACGTGGTGGTGCAGCGGGTGGCCGGCGTGTTCTGACCGGGGGACGGGTGCTCCGGTGAGACTTGCGCGCCGGAGCACCCGAAACCTCGCCCACCGGTGGCCTGTTTCCCGGCGCGCCGCGTCAAGAGCCGGGCGCGGCGCCGGTTCTGACGTCGGCGAGCAGCGCGGCGAGGTGACCGCGGCTGACGGCGGCCGCGCGGTCGGGGTCGCGGTCCCGGATCGCGTCGACGATCGCGAGGTGATCCGCGTGCGCGTCGGCGCCGGGCTTCGCGCGCCGCCGCCGGTCGGCGAGCAGGTCCAGCATCGCGCGCCGGATCCGGGGCGCGAAGGTGGCGAACAGCTCGGTGAGCACCGGGTTGTGCGCGGCGGCGACCACCGCCTGGTGGAACTTCAGGTCCGCGTCGACGAACGCGGCGTGCCCGCGCGTGGCCGCCGCCTCGCGGTCGGCGAGCCGCCGCCGCAGGGCGCGCAGATCGGCCGGGGTGCGGCGGGACGCGGCGAGCCGGGCCGCCTCGACCTCGATCGCGGTCCGCCCCTCGACGACGTCGCCGAGGTGGGCGCGGCGCAGCACGGCGTCCCAGTCCTCGGCGGCCTCGGTGGCGACGACGAAGACACCCGAACCCTGCCGCGACTCGACGATCCCGCGCCCGGCGAGCTCCCGCACGGCTTCGCGGATCGTCGACCGGCCGACGCCGAACTCCGCGGCGAGCGTGGTTTCCCCGGGAAGCCGGTGCCCGACCGGCCATGCACCGCCGGTGATACGGCCGAGCAGCTCTTCGACGGCCTGTTCGGCGAGGGGATAGCGGCGCATGTGCGACCTCTCAGGTTGTCTGAGGAGTGAACACGAGCTAGTCTAGCGCCCATGTCGTGGAGCGCGCTTCTTCTTCGCCGCCGCGGCGGGGCCTGAGGAGGACCGGCACCCCGCCGTGGGGATGGCCCGCGCGCCGGTCCGGGTGTCCACATCGTACCGAAAGGCCCACGACATCATGAGTTTTCCCACCCTGCGCGGAACTTCCGGCGAGATCCCGGCCGGGCAGCCGCACTGGAACCGGCAGCGCCGCTCGCCCATGCCCTCGCACCGCTACCGGGACGCGCACGCCCGCGTCGAGGTTCCGCTGACCGGCCGGTCCTGGCCGGACCGGCGGTTCGAGGCGGCGCCGCTGTGGGTCCCGGTCGACCTGCGCGACGGCAACCAGGCGCTGGCCGAGCCGATGGACCCGGCCCGCAAACGCCGGTTCTTCGAGCTGATGATCGCCATGGGGTTCAAGGAGATCGAGGTCGGCTACCCGTCGGCCTCGCGGACCGACTTCGACTTCGTCCGGCTGCTCGCCGAATCCGGCCTGGTGCCGGGGGACGTCACGATCGTGGTGTTCACCCCGGCGCGCACCGACCTGATCGAGCGCACCTTCGCCGCGATCGAAGGACTCCCGAACGTCGTCGTGCACATGTACACCGCGACCGCGCCGACCTGGCGCGAGGTGGTGCTCGGCAGGGACAGGGCCGAACTGGCCGCGCTGATCAGGGCCGGGGGCGAGGACATCGCCCGGCTCGCGGGCGACGACGCGCGCGTCCGGTTCGAGTTCTCCCCGGAGGTGTTCAACCTGACCGAGCCGGACTACGTGCTCGAAATCTGCGACATGATGACCGGGCTGTGGGACGCGAGCCCGGACCGGCCGGTGATCCACAACCTCCCGGCCACGGTCGAGGTCGCCACCCCGAACGTCTACGCCGACCAGATCGAGTACATGCACCGGAACCTGGCCCGCCGGGACGACGTGATCCTGTCCGTGCACCCGCACAACGACCGAGGGACCGGGGTGGCCTGCGCCGAGCTGGCGGTGCTCGCCGGGGCGCAGCGCGTCGAGGGCTGCCTGTTCGGCAACGGGGAACGCACCGGCAACGTCGACCTGGTCACGCTCGCGCTCAACCTGCACGCCCAGGGCGTCGACCCGATGCTCGACTTCGGGGACATCGACGAGATCCGCCGCACGGTCGAGCACTGCAACCGCGTGGGCGTCCACGAGCGGCATCCCTACGGCGGCGACCTCGTCCACACCGCGTTCTCCGGGACGCACCAGGACGCGATCAAGAAGGGGTTCGCCCACCACCGGGCGCGGGCCGCCGCGCTCGGTACCACCGAGGCGGACGCGCCGTGGGAGGTGCCGTACCTGCCGATCGACCCGGCCGACGTCGGGCGTTCCTACGAGGCGGTCATCCGGGTCAACAGCCAGTCCGGCAAGGGCGGGATCGCCTACCTGCTGCGCGAGGAGTACGGGCTGGACCTGCCGCGCCGCCTGCAGATCGACTTCGCGGGCGTCGTCCAGGAGCACACCGACACCACCGGCCGGGAGGTGACCGCGGACCACCTGTGGGAGCTGTTCACCGCCACCTACGTGCGGACGGGATCACCGTCGGTCGTGCTGGAGTCCTGGTCGGTGGACCGCTCGGCCGGGGTACTCACCGTCGACGGCCGGACGGCCGAGCACCGGGGGAGCGGCACCGGCCCGGTCGACGCGCTGGCCGGGGTGCTCGCCGGGCTGGGCCGCAAGATCGAGGTACTCGGCCTGACCCAGCAGTCGGTCGAGCGGGGCAGCACCGGCCGGGCCGTCACCTATCTGGAGTTCCGGACGGGCGGGAGCATCCGCTGGGCGGTGGGTATCGACGCCTCGGTGGTGACCGCCAGCCTGAACGCCGTCATAGCGGCGGCGAACCGCTGCTGAACCGGACGGGCCCCGGGTGCGCGGCGTACCCGGGGCCGCCCGGTGAGCGCCTTGCTGATCGGCAGGCGGCGCAGGATCTCGACGAACAGGAAGGTGAGCGCGAGGGTGGCGAGGTAGATCACGATGGTCGTCCACGGCGCCCCGACCCGGTCCGCGACCGGGCCGATCGCGGGGCCCAGCAACGCCAGCGCCAGCGGGTGCACGAGAAAGATGCTGAACGAGCGGTTCGACGCCCACGCGACGAGCCGGGCCGCCCGGCCGCCCTCGCGCCGCCGCGCGGACCACCACGAGCACATCGCGTAGAGCGCCGCGATGACGGTGACGAACCACGGCAGCAGGTACGGCTGGTAGACCTCGCTCGCCAGCTGCGGCCACGTTCCACTGTGGACGTTGTGGAAGTAGGCCAGCTCGGTGCCGACGCCGACCGCGACCAGCGCGACGGCGAGCGAACCCCGGTGCGCGCGCACCCACGCGTGCAGGGTCTCGAAGTGCATCGCGGCCACGGCGCCGAGCACGGTGAAGAACTGGTACGGCAGGATCGTGGAGAACAGGTAGCTGATCGTGTCGTAGGTGACGCCCTCGGGCGGGTAGGTCATGAACAGCGCCACGCCCACCTCCAGCGCGCCGCTGACCAGCAGCACGTACCGGTGCCTTCCCCTGGTCGCGCGCAGCAGCTTCAGCAGCAGCGGGAACAGCAGGTACACCTGCATGGTGACGAGCAGGAAGTACAGGTGGTACCAGGCGCTTCCCTCGATCAGCTCCCGGCCGAGCGCGGCCAGCCTGGTGCCGACCGACCCGGCGGGTTCGCCGGTGGTGACCAGCGAATAGCCCCAGAAGAACACCGACCACGCCAGGTAGGGCACCGCGACGAGCGGGAACCGCCGCCGCCAGAACCCGCTCGCCCTCGGCGGCCGGTCGCGGTACTGGTAGACCAGCACGAAGCCGGTCAGCGCGAAGAACGCCTCGCGGGTGAAGTGCAGCAGCGCCGCGACGGCGTTGGCGGGCACGTCCTGCGGGTAGTTGGTGGAGACCACGACGTGGATCAGGATCACGCAGGCGAAGGTGATCAGCCGGAACAGGTCGATCTGGTGCAGATAGGGCACTCGCGACCGCGCGGCGGGCACCCGGACCGGCGCCGGCCTCGGCACCTCGACGGTGGTCATCGGCTCACCGGCTCGTCGCACCACACGGGCACGGTGAGCGGTCCGGCGGCCTCGGCGATCCAGGTGACGCGCCGGGTGCGGGTCACCGCCCAAAACGCGGTGGGCTCGACGGCCGCGCCGAGTACCAGCGCCGCGCCCGCGAGGAGGGTGGCGAGCAGACCGGTGACCTGGGCGTCGAGCCGGAACAGCGGCAGGGTGCAGTAGCCGCGGTCGGCGGCGGTCAGCTCGTGGTCGCCGACGGTGGCCGCGGCGGCGCGCAGGAGCCCGTGCTCGGGGATCTCGGCGGCGCCCGGCCCGGAGAACGTGAGCACCGCGCCGGGGCCGGCCGGCTCCCCGGCTCCGGGCGGCCCCGGTTCGAGCACGCGGAGCCCGAGGTTCGCGCCGTGGTTCGGCCGGTCGCTGATGATCGCGAACGCGCCGGTCAGCGCCGCGGTGCCGGTCAGCTCGTCGAGCGAGGCGGCGGGGTCGACGGGGACCGCGCACCGCCCGGCGGCGAGTACACCGAGGAAGGCCGGGGCGAACACCAGCGGGTCGGCGACGTCGAGGAGCACCCGTGCCCCGGCGGGCGCCGCGGCGGCGGTCAGCGCGGCCAGCCAGCCGGCGACCTCGTCGGCGAGACCGCGGTAGGTGACCTTGTGCGGCCCGGGCGCCTCTTCCAGATAGCCGCGTTCCCCCGCGGCGTCCGCCCGATTCCTGATGGTCGTCGCGAGAAGTCCGCTTTCCGCATCGTGCTGGCTCACGATTGCCAGACTCGACGCGCTTTCTGTGAATTTCCCATGAGGCCGCTGAGAGGGCGCTGTCCGATCTTGCTCTAGGGGCCGGCACCGTCGGTGGCGCGGACGGCGTAGAGCCGGTGGTCCAGGCTGCCGACCAGGACGTACCCGGCCGCGAGCACGGGCGAGGAGTCGTCGATGGGGCCCCGGGTCGGGAAGGTCCAGCGCGCCTGCCCGGTCGTCGTGTCGACGGCGTGCAGCCCGCGGTCCCTGCTGCCGACGTACACCGTGTCGCCGCCGACGACCGGCGAGGACCGGATGCCGTTGCCGGTGCGGTAGCGCCAGTTCGGCCGCCCGGTCGAGGCGGACACGGCGTAGAGGCTGTTGTCGTCGCTGCCGACGTAGACGGCGTCGCCCTCCCGTGCCGGGCTGGACACGATCCCGCCCTCGGCGCGGAACTGCCAGATCCACTGGCCGGTGCGGGCGTCGAGGGCGTAGAGGCTCTGGTCGTCGGAGCCGACGCACACCATGGACCCGGACACCGCCGCCGAGCAGTCGACGGTGAGCGAGGTGGTGTAGTTCCACCGGCGGGCACCGGTGGCCGCGTTCAGCGCGTAGACGTTGTGATCACGGCATCCGATGTAGACGGTGCCACCGTCCGGACCGGACGCCGGGGACACGGTGGGCGAGGAGTTGAACCAGTCCCCGCCGGCGAACCGCCAGCGCTGCGCGCCGGTCGCCGCGTCGATCGCGTAGACGTGGTGATCGCGGCTGCCGACGTAGACGGTGCCCTCGGCGACGACGGGCGAAGAGTGGATGACCGCTTCGGTGGCGAAGGTCCAGCGCTTCCGGCCGGTGGCGGCCTCGACGGCGTGCACGTTGCCGTCGTTGCAGCCGACGTACACGACACCGCCCTCGACGGCGGGCGAGGAGGTGATGGGGCCGCCCGCGGCGTAGCGCCAGCGCAGGGTGCCGGTCGCGAGGTCGACCGCGTAGAGGCCGCGGTCGGTGCTGCCGACGAACACCGTCCCGCCGTCGACCGCGGGGGAGGAGTAGATCTCGCCGCCGGTCTCGAAGAACCACGGCCGCGGGCCGTCGCCGGCCAGCAGGCGCGTCACACCCCAGGCCCCGGCCCCGGCCACCGCGGCGCCCCCGGCGGCGTAGAGCAGTGTGCGCCGGGAGAACCGGCGTCCGGGTTTTCCCGTGGGGACAAGGGGAATCCGGGCCGGGGGCGGGGTGAGGGCGGTACCGGGCGAGCGCGGGTTGTTCGCGATGACGATCCGGCCCTGGACGTCCCACTGCCATTTGCCCGGTTGCTGCTGGGGCGCGACCTCACGCATCCGGTCGTCGACGTAGTCGTAGAGCTCGTCGACGTCCACGTAGCCGTTGTCGTCGCGGTCGGCGGCGCCGGTCCGGAGCCCTTCCACGATGAGCCCGGTGAACACCGACAGCGGCCGTTCGCCGTCCTTCCGGTCCCCGTCGAAGGAGAACTGCAGCGCGTCCGACGCGGTCAGCACCGCGCGGCCGCGGGCGGCGAACCGCTCGGAGGTGTGGATCGCCGGATCGCCCTTGGCCGCCCGGCTGGTCGCGAACGCGCCGCTGTAGCAGCAGTCCAGCACCAGCACGTCGCAGCGGGAGCGGGCCCGCTCCATGACGTCGTGCAGGAACGTCGCGGCGAGCGCGGTCGCGCCGGGATAGCGGCGTTCGGTGTCGGTCATCGCGAAGTACAGCCTGCCGCGATCGTCCTTCAGCCCGTGCCCGGTGAAGTAGAACAGCAGCATGTCGTCGCGCCGCCGGTCGGCGTAAAACGCTTCCACCGCACGGGACACCTCGTGCGCGGGCCGGTTCACGCAGGTCTGGACGGCGAACCCGCCGATCGCCGGATCCCCGAGCACCCGCCGCAGCGCCTCGACGTCCTCGGCGGGCGAGACCAGCCGCGCGAGCCCCGGATCCTCGAACCGGGAACTCGCGACCAGCAGCGCGTACCGGCCGCCGCTCATGCGGTCGACTCGCTCCGCGAGGCAGCGTCCACTTCCCTTTGGCGCCTGATTTCCATGGTTCGCTCGCAAGCATCGCTCATGCAGCCGAATGCCGGGCGACGAACGCTTCGAGCAGCAGCCGCCGTTCGTCGGAGGTGACGCCCTCGACGCGGAACTCGTCCCCGTCGATCTTGACGTCGACGACGACGCCCGGCTGCCGCTGGCGCAGCAGCCAGTCCCGCACCGCGCCGATCACGGTGGTGAACACCCCGCCTGAGGCGGCGAAGGTGAGCAGCACGGTGGACAGCGTGACCGCGTCGGCCTTCGAGCCCGCCGGGGCGGGGCCGCCCTCGGCGAACCCGGCGCCGTCCACGTCGAGTTCACGCAGCTCCGCGCACAGCCGTCCGGCCAGCTCGGCGCGTTCGGCTTCGTCGGGGTCCTCCAGCAGGGTCACCTCAAGGGTGAGCTGACGCTCTTCGATGGCCATGATTTCCTCTCCTCACCGGGATTTCAGAGCGGCTTCGCGATGACGGTGAAGGTGTGCTCGCGGCGCAGCGCGTCCACCACGCCCCGGACGATCCCGATGCCCTCCCACAGCACGAACAGCGGGATCAGGACCAGGAAACGCAGGGACTCGCCGAGGCGGAGGCGGGCGTCGGCGGACGAGCGGACGTTGATGCGGTAGCCCTCCCAGTAGAGCCACCAGCTGAACGCGGCGTTGAGCGCCCACAGCGGGGCGATCACCGGGGTCACCGGCGCGGCGTGGCCGTCGACCACCGCGTCGAGCGCGAGGACCACCGCCGGGTGCTGGGCTGGGCCGCACAGCCACACCGCGACGCTGTGCAGCAGCGGAAGCCGGTGACGCAACGGGATCGCGCGGCAGGCGACCAGCCGCAGCAGCCCGGAAACCCAGCGTTCGCGCTGCCGCAGGAAATCGCGCACGGTCGCCGGGGACGCGCCGTAGGAGCGACCGGCGAACCAGCCGCTGCGGCCGGGGTAACGCCGGCTGAACCGCAGGGCGAACTCGGCGTCCTCGACCGTCGAGGACGGGCCGAAGTCCCAGCCGATGGCGGCCTCGACCGAGGCACGCACGAGCAGCAGTTCGCCGTGCAGGCCGGTGCGGGGTGTCCCGCGCCCGGTGCCCGCCGCGAACAGGCTGACGTCGCAGGCGGGCCGGACGGCGTCGGCCAGCCACACCCACCGGTTCCTCGCGTGCTCGCGGGGATAGGCCAGCACGCCCTGCGCCAGGTGCAGCCCGGCCTCCCCGGCGGCGTGCTGATCGCGGACGAACCGGGCCAGGTCCGCGGCGGTGTCCGCGCCGACCCCGGTGTCGTCGTCCATGTGCAGCACCCACACGTCGGCGCGGTTCTCGCCACAGGTGGTCCGCACCAGGTGCGCGTAGTGGTTGGCGCGGGCCTTGAAGCGCGTTCCCCGCGCCGTGCGGAAGTCGGCGGGGATCTCGACGATCCGGACGAGGGGATGGCGGCCGGCGAGCGCCGCGATCGACCGGCGCGCCGCGCAGCCCTCCTCGGTCACGACGTCGATCCGCACGTCCGCGAACTCCGCCGGGAGGCGCGCGCAGCACGACGCGACGACCCGTTCGAGCGCGGGCAGGACGTCGCTTCGCCCGATGGTCGGGATCACCACGACCAGCCGCTGCGGCACGGGACCGGGCGACGGCCCGGCGGTGGGGTGTCCACGGGCCAGCAGGCCGCCGGACAGCCCGCGGAGCGTGACCGCGGTCGGCAGCGACCAGACGACGGTGGTGTACCAGGCGAGCGGTCCGGATCCGTGGCCGGGAGGCGCCACCACGACGATCGCGACGAGCACGGTGAACGGGACGAGGAAGGACACGAACCCCGGCCGGATGGTCCGGATCCGCCGGGTCCGCGCGGCGGAAACCGTCGTGGACGGCATCGCGACCTCCCCGTACTGGACTGCGCGGTATTCCCTGTGAGGAGCGCGTTCCAGCGGGCCGCTGATACAACGGCCGCGGGGGATTCACCAGAATGGCGGACCCGGTTTGTCCGTCCGGTTACCTTTTCCTGGTGTGGGCTATTCGCCGTGTGGCCGTCCGGGCGGGTCTTCGGTGATCGGATAGCCGGGGCCGGTGCGGCCGCCGGCCGAGAGCACCAGGCCCGCCGCGGTTTCGGCGATCTCGGCCATCGCCAGCAGACCGCCGAGCAGCAGTGCCGTGCCGAGGGTCCGCTCTTCGGGCGCCGGCCGTTCCAGTACGTCGTGGTCAGGCATGGGAACCCCGTCCGTGCGGATCGGGGCCGCCGGCGCGGGCGGGCCCGGTGTCGCCGCCGGGACGGCGGGCCGGATCCGGTCCGCTGCCGGTGCCCCGGCTCGTGCTCTGTGACGGGCGGCCGCGGCGCCGCTCGTCCGACGGCGTCGCGAACTGAATGCGTACACCCATGATCCCGTCGCCTCCTGTTCCCTTGCTGGGCGGACAGACCGACCGTCGGGGTCCAGAACGGCGACAGCCGGCCCGTCCGCTGCCACGGGACGGAGCCGACCGGCTACGCCCCGAATCCTAAGCCCCGGCCGGGCCCGCGTTCACCGCCGAACGGAGGCAAGCCGCGCGCGATGGGGAGGTCGCTTCGCGGATGGTGGAAAACGCGCACCGGTCGGCGGACGCGTCGCGTGCGGCGGGTCGGCCACAATGGCCCCGGTGGCCGCCGTCACCGCGACGACCCCGGAGGTGGACGCCATGCCGGACACACCGGGCGGGTCGCGTGTTTCCCGCGCCGGGGCACCCACCCGGGTGTTGCTGGTCGAGGACCACGCGATGGTCGCCGAGGCACTGACCGCGGCCTTCGCGGCGTATCCCGAAATCGAACTCGTGGGGTGCGCGCATTCCCTCGCCGAGGCGATTCCGGCGACCGCGCGGGAACGGCCCGACGTGGTGCTGCTGGACCGCAGGCTGCCCGACGGCGACGGGATCGACGCCATTCCGGTGCTGCGCGCGGAATCGCCGGGCACCAGGGTGCTGGTCTTCACCGGTGACGCGAACAGCGCGATGGCGGCGCGGATCCTCGAGGCGCGCGGGGCCGGGCTGCTGCTGAAATCCGGGCTGCTCGGGTCGCTGGTCGAGAGCATCCGCACGGTCGCCGGCGGCGAGATCGTCGTGCAGCCCGAACTGCTCGCGGACGCGCTGGCCGAGCTCGCCGGGAACTCCGGGGCGCCGGTGCTGACCGCGCGGGAACGGCAGGTGCTGACCCGGGTGGCGGAGGGGAAGGGAATCGACCACATCGCCGGGGAACTCGAGCTCGCGCGGAATACCGTGCGCAATCACGTGCAGCGAATTCTGACCAAGACCGGGACGCATTCGAAACTCGAAGCGGTCGCCGTCGCCCGGCGGGCCGGTCTCATCGAGTGATCTTTTTTCCGGTCGTTCGTTCGGCTACTCGGGTGAGAACCGGGAAAACGCCGGTGGTGCGTGGGAAAGTGCATTATGGCCACGTCATCGGGAAGGCCGGGCGCGGCGCCGCCGGACCAGGCCCTCTTCGAGCTGTTCATCCACAACGTCGTCGACTACGCCATCTTCACGACCGACGTACGTGGTTTCGTCGTCAGCTGGAACGCCGGTGCCGAACGGATCAAGGGGTATCGGGCGGACGAGATCATCGGACAGCATTTCTCGGTGTTCTATCCGCCGGAGGAAACCGCCGACGGAAAGCCCGAGGCGGAACTCGCGGCCGCGGCGGCCGAGGGCCGGTTCGAGGAGGAGGGCTGGCGGCTCCGGAAGGACGGGTCACGGTTCTGGGCCAACAGCGTGCTCACCGCCGTCCGGGACGAGCGGGGCGAGATCGTCGGATTCGGCAAGGTGGTCCGCGACCTGACACCCCGGCGGGACCGGCTGGGCAGGCAGCAGGTCTTCACCCATCTGGTGCGGGCGCAGGAAACCGAGCGACGGCGGATCGCCTGGGACGTGCACGACGACTCGATCCAGTCGATGATCGCGGTGAGCATGCACCTGCAGATGCTGGCCGCGCGCCAGCCGGAGGAGGTCCGCGCGGCGCTGGCCGAGCTGGACGAGTCCATCCAGGGCACCATCCGCAGGCTGCGCGCGCTGGTCGCCCAGCTGCGGCCGCCGGTGCACGACACCGACGACCTGGTCTCCGCGCTGCGCGGCTATCTCGACGACGTCGTCACGGGCTGGGGCCTCGAATACGGGCTGCGGCAGGACATCGACGTCACGGCGTTCACCCCGGAGGTCGTGGTCAACGTGTTCCGGATCGTCCAGGAGGCGATGGTGAACGTGCGCAAGCACGCGTCGGCCACCCGGGTCGAGGTCACCCTGACCGAACGGGACGGCGGGCTGCTCGTGCGGGTGTCCGACAACGGGGTCGGCATGGACGTCGCCGCGGCAGGCGCCGGACGCTGGGAACACGTGGGACTGTCGGCGATGCGGGAGCGGGCCGAGGCGGCACAGGGCTGGCTGACCGTGGACAGCGCGCCGGGCGCGGGCGTGACGATCGAGTTCTGGATGCCCGAATACCCGGATCGTGGCGAGAAAGGCTGATCGATGCGGAAACGCAATCGAGCTCCGCGGGGCCGGAGGCGGCCGGTCGTGGAACCATGTCGGGGAGCCCGGTCGCTGCTCAGCCAGTCCCGGCATTCCGGCGCTCCGCCCGGCGCGCGTGGAATGGACCCGTTCGTCACTCCGGCCCCCGGTGGCCCACCCCTCGGTGGTACCCGATCGCGGAGGCCCGAAATGACCACACAGCAAACAGTTCCCCGGTGCACCGGCACCCACTGGCCCGTGGTGGGCCGCGGCCGGATCGGCTGCGCGGAAGTACGGAAGGTGGAGGCGGAGACGAGGACGTTCCGCGCGCTGGACTACCGCTACGGCGGCGGCTGGTGCCGCGACGCGGTGGCCGCGCAGCTGGGCTGGGCGCTCCGGCTGCTCGACGCCGACTGCTCCGCGGCGGTACGCGCCGCGCTGTGTTCCGCGCTGGCGGATCTGGCCGGGCTGGCGGGATGGACCGCGTTCGACTCCGGACGGCCCGTCGTCGCGCACGCGTGGCTCGACCGCGCCGTGGCCCTCGCCACCGAGGGCGCCGACGACGCGCTGCTGTCCACCCTCCGCTACCGGCAGGGGCGGGTGTTCCTGCACCACGACGCCCCGCACGAGGCGCTGGAGTCCTTCGGCCGAGGGGTGGCCGCCGCCGAGTCGGGCGGGTGCGTGCTCATGCTGAGCGTGCTGGCCGCGAACCAGGCGTGGGCCCACGCCAAACTCGGCGACGTCCGGCCCGCGCTCGCCGCGCTCGGCCGCGCGGCCGACGCCTTCGAACGCGCGGACGCGGCGGACGCCCCGGCCTCGGCCCGGTTCTTCGGGGAGACCGACCTGGCCGCGATGGCGGGCACGGTGTACGTCGAACTGGCGGCCGCCGCCGACGCCGCGTACGCGGCGATGGCGGTCAGCGAGCTGACCCGGGTCGTGGCCCGGTACGGGGACGGCATGGCCCGCAGCCGGTCGCTGTGCGCGACGATGCTGGCGACGAGCCATCTGATCGCCGAGGACGTCGACGAGGCCGCCGTGACCGCCGACCGGGCGCTGACCGAGGCGATGACGCTGAACTCCCAGCGGTTCCGCGACCGGCTGGCGCCGCTCGAACGGCAGGCGCGCCTGCGGCGGGCGAACCCGGCCGCCCGTGATCTCGCCGGCCGCGTCGCGGAGTTCCGCGCCGCGGCCTGATCCGCACCGCGCGGCCACGGCGGCGCGACCACCCTGCGACACCCCTCGACCCCGGGAGCGCGCCATGGCCGAATCACGAGCGGTAAAGCGGAGCGGGACCGCGTTGGACGATCGAGGTCTGCAACGGCTGCTCGAAGGGCTGAAAGCGGTGCGGGACGGCGACTTCGGCACCCGGCTGCCCCGCGCGGAGGACGGCCTGGTGGACGAGATGGCCGCGGTGTTCAACGGGATGGTCGACCAGCTCGCGCTGTTCACCTCCGAGGTCACCCGCGTCGCGCGGGAGGTCGGCACCGACGGCAAGCTCGGCGGCCAGGCGGTGGTGCCGGAGGTTTCGGGCACCTGGAAGGACCTCACCGACTCGGTCAACGCGATGGCGGGCAACCTCACCGGTCAGGTCCGCGACATCGCCGAGGTGGCGACCGCGGTGGCGAAGGGCGACCTGTCGCAGAAGATCACCGTCGACGTCAAAGGCGAGATGCTCGAACTGAAGAACACGATCAACACGATGGTGGATCAGCTTTCGTCCTTCGCCGACGAGGTCACCCGCGTGGCCCGCGAGGTCGGCAGCGAAGGACGGCTCGGTGGGCAGGCCGAGGTGCCGGGGGTGGCGGGGACGTGGCGGGATCTGACGACGTCGGTGAACTTCATGGCGGGCAACCTCACCAACCAGGTGCGCTCGATCGCCGAGGTCACCACCGCGGTGGCGAAGGGTGATCTGTCGCAGAAGATCACCGTCGACGCGCGGGGCGAGATCCTGGAGCTGAAGAACACGATCAACACGATGGTGGATCAGCTGTCCGCGTTCGCCGACGAGGTGACGCGCGTGGCGCGCGAGGTCGGCACGGAAGGGATTCTCGGCGGCCAGGCGCAGGTGCCCGGGGTGGCGGGGACGTGGCGGGATCTGACGACGTCGGTGAACTTCATGGCGGGCAACCTCACCGCGCAGGTGCGCTCGATCGCGCAGGTCGCGACCGCGGTGGCGAAAGGGGACCTGACACAGAAGATCCGGGTGGACGCGCGGGGCGAGATCCTGGAGCTGAAGAACACCATCAACATCATGGTGGACCAGCTGTCGTCGTTCGCGGACGAGGTGACGCGGGTGGCGCGTGAGGTGGGTACGGAGGGGCGGCTGGGTGGTCAGGCGGATGTGAAGGGTGTTTCGGGGACGTGGAAGGGTTTGACGGAGTCGGTGAACGTGATGGCCGACAATCTCACCGATCAGGTCCGTTCCATCGCCGAGGTCACCACCGCCGTCGCCCGCGGCGACCTCTCGCAGAAGATCCGGGTGGACGCGCGAGGGGAGATCCTGGAACTCAAGGACACCATCAACACCATGGTCGGCCAGCTGTCGTCGTTCGCGGACGAGGTGACGCGGGTGGCGCGTGAGGTGGGTACGGAGGGGCGGCTGGGTGGTCAGGCGGATGTGAAGGGTGTTTCGGGGACGTGGAAGGGTTTGACGGAGTCGGTGAACGTGATGGCCGACAATCTCACCGACCAGGTCCGCTCCATCGCCCAGGTCGCCACCGCGGTCGCCCGCGGTGATCTGTCCCAGAAGATCACGGTCGAGGCGAAGGGCGAGGTGGCCGCGCTCGCGCAGACGATCAACACCATGGTCGACACCCTTTCGGCGTTCGCCGATGAGGTGACCCGCGTGGCACGCGAGGTCGGCACCGAAGGGATCCTCGGCGGCCAGGCCCGCGTGCCCAACGTCGCCGGGACGTGGAAGGATCTCACCGACAACGTCAACTCGATGGCGAACAACCTCACCGGCCAGGTGCGCAACATCGCGCAGGTGACCACCGCGGTGGCGCGCGGCGACCTGACCAAGAAGATCGACGTCGACGTCCGCGGCGAGATCCTGGAGCTCAAGACCACCATCAACACGATGGTGGACCAGCTGTCCGCGTTCGCCGCCGAGGTCACCAGGGTGGCGCGCGAGGTCGGCAGCGAGGGGCGGCTCGGCGGGCAGGCCGAGGTCGAGGGCGTGTCCGGCACGTGGAAGCGGCTCACCGAGAACGTGAACGAGCTCGCGGGCAACCTCACCCGGCAGGTCCGCGCCATCGCCGAGGTCACCGGCGCGGTCGCGACCGGCGACCTCACCCGGTCGATTTCCGTTGAGGCGCAAGGGGAAGTGGCCGAGCTGAAGGACAACATCAACGCGATGGTCCAGTCGCTGCGCGAGACCACCCGCGCCAACGAGGAACAGGACTGGCTCAACACCAACCTGGCGCGTATCTCCGGGCTGATCCAGGGGCATCGCGACCTGCGGGTCGTGGCCGCGCTCATCATGAACGAGCTGACCCCGCTCGTCGGCGCGCAGCACGGCACGTTCTTTCTCACCGAGCCCGCGGGGGACCGGCCGAGGCTGCGGCTGATCGCCGGGTACGGGCACAGCGAGGGCGCCGACGCCGTCACCCGGTTCGACCTCGGGCAGTCGCTGGTCGGACAGGCCGCGCAGGCCAAGAAGCCGATCGTCGTCGACCGGACGCCGCCCGAGTTCGTCAAGATCTCCTCCGGCCTCGGCTCCGCCGCGCCGGTGAACCTGATCGTGCTGCCGATCGTGTTCGAGGACCAGGCACTCGGTGTCATCGAACTGGCCTCCTTCAGCCGGTTCACCACGGTGCAGCGCGACTTCCTCGAACAGCTGATGGAGACCATCGGCGTCAACGTCAACACCATCATCGCCAACGCGCGCACCGATTCGCTGCTGGAGGAGTCGCAGCGGCTGGCGGCCGAACTCCAGGCGCGGTCGGAGGAACTCCAGGCACAGCAGGCGAAACTCCAGCGCTCCAACGCCGAACTGGAGGAGAAGGCCGAGCTGCTGGCCACGCAGAACCGCGACATCGAGGTGAAGAACTTCGAGATCGAGCAGGCGCGGCAGGAGATCGAGGAACGGGCGCAGCAGCTGGCGCTCGCGTCGAAGTACAAGTCGGAGTTCCTCGCCAACATGTCGCACGAACTGCGGACCCCGCTGACCAGCCTGCTGATCCTGGCCGGGGTGCTCGCGCAGAACTCCACCCAGAACCTGACGCCCAAGCAGGTCGAGTTCGCCAAGGTGATCCAGTCCGCGGGCACCGACCTGCTCCAGCTGATCAACGACATCCTCGACCTGTCGAAGGTCGAGGCGGGCAAGATGGACATCCACCACGAGCCGTTTCCGCTGCGGCAGCTGGTCGACTACGTGCGCACCACCTTCCAGCCGCTCACCGCGGAGAAGGGACTCGAGTTCCAGGTCACCGTGGACCAGGACGTGCCCGGCCTGCTGTTCACCGACGAGCAGCGGTTGCGCCAGGTACTGCGCAACCTGCTGTCCAACGCGGTGAAGTTCACCGAGGAGGGCGGCGTCGAACTGCGCGTCAAGCTGGCCGAGGAAGACGGGCAGGGCACGGAAAACTCCTCGCCCGCCGAGCGGGAGCTGGTCGCCTTCGCCGTGGCGGACACCGGGATCGGGATCGCGGAGGAGAACCTCGACTCCATCTTCGGCGCGTTCCAGCAGGCCGACGGGACCACCAGCCGCAAGTACGGCGGCACCGGGCTGGGCCTGTCGATCAGCCGCGAGGTCGCGTTCCTGCTCGGCGGGGAGATCCACGCGGTGAGCACCCTCGGCGAGGGCAGCACGTTCACCCTGCTCCTGCCGGTCGCGCCGTACACCACCGAGCCGAGCGTGGCGGGCCAGGACCGGTCGGGCGGCACCGACCAGCCGGGCCGTCGCCGGGTACTCGTGGTGGAGAGCCAGGAGAACAACCTGCTGACCCTGCTCGCCAGGGGCGTCGTGGCGGACCTCGCCTACACCCACGGCGCGCCGCCGGTCGTGGTGGAAGCGGTGTCCAACCCCGCCGAGGCGATCGACGCGCTGACCGCGCGCACGTTCCGCTGCATCGTGCTGGACACCAGCATGCCCGGCACCACCGCGCTGACCTTCCTCAAACGGCTGACCGAGGGGGCCGAGCCGATCGAGGTCCCGGTGCTCGCGCACGCGACCCGGAAGCTGTCCGCCGCGCAGGAACGGTTGCTGCAGGCGCATGTCCGGGTGCACCCCGTCGAGCTGCTGTCCTCTTTGGACTCCCTGCGGGAGCGGATCATGCTGCACCTGTCGGCGAACGAACTGGACGGGATTCTCCCGCTGATGCGCAGGCCGGAGACCGCGCCCGCACCGTCCACTGAGGACGAATGTGCCCCGCCCGCCACCTACCGGCTGCGTGGCCGCAAGGTCCTGCTCATCGACGACGACACGCGCAACGTGTTCGCGATCTCGGGGATGCTGGAGTTGCACGGGTTGCGGGTGGTGCACGCGCCCAACGGCCGCAAGGGCATCGAGATGCTACTGGCCGACGACGGGATCGACCTGATCCTGATGGACGTGATGATGCCGGAGATGGACGGCTACGCCACCACGGCCGCGATCCGGGAGATGCCGAGGTTCGCCGGGCTGCCGATCATCACGGTCACCGCCAAGGCGATGGAGGGCGACCGGGAGAAGAGCCTCGCCGCCGGCGCGAGCGACTACGTCACGAAACCGGTGGACACCGGTGAACTGCTCGCCTGCATGGAACGCTGGCTCAGCCGCTGACCCGCCTGCCGAGCCGCCGGATCGCGGCGATGATCTCGGTGTTGGGGCTGCCCTTGACGAGGTACTCGGTGACCCCGGCCGAGGCCATCTGCGCGATCGAGCCGCTGTCGCTGTGCGCGGAGAAGGCCATCAGCTTCAGCCCGGGGACCCGGTGGCGGAGCTCGCGCGCCATCCATGCCCCGCCACCGGGAATACGCACGTCCAGCACGGCCACCTCGGGAGCGCACCGCTGGGCGAGTTCCACCGCCTCGGTCGCGTCACCGGCGACCGCCACGACGTGCAGGTCCGGTTCGGTCTCCAGCAGCACCCGCAGCGCGTCGCGGACGATCGGGTTGTCGTCCGCGATCAGCACGCGGAGCCGGGCGTGCGGTAGTTCCTGACCCATCGGAACCCCCGGACCCGCATCAGCGGCGTAGTGGGCCGCCCACTGGCTGGACACGGCGCAGCTCAGCACGCCACGCGCCGCGGGGCCACACTCGTCTGGTCGATCAACGCCCGTGCGGCGTCGTGGATCTTGAGGTTGTGGTCGCGGCAGAAGGTCCGCAGCATGGCGAACGCCTCGTCGACGTCGATCCGGTAGCGCTCGGCGAGGATGCCCTTCGCCTGTTCGATCGGCAGCCGGTGATCCAGCGCGTACTGGAGCTGTTCCGCGCGGGTGCGGTAGTGACGCAGGTGGTGCCGCAGCGTTTCGAGCTCGCTGCCGGAGGTGTCGAGTGCCGGTGGCCGGGACTTCGTGGTGTCCATGCTCGAAGGATCACACAGGCGGCGCGGGCGGTGAAGGTGCGAAGGTCCCGGACCGGGTTGGTGCAAATGAACCTTCCGGTGCCGTGGCGCCGCCGGGTGGGCGCCCTCGCGATGGGTAGGATCGGCTGGGGTTTTCCTCTCCGGGAAGCCACTGGCATGCGGAAAGCCTGGAACAGCGTGGTTACGGTTCACGATGGAAGCAGGGACGACGCGCGGCTCACGGAACTCTGGGCTTCGCTGAGCGAACTCGCGCGGGCGCGGCACCGGCGGCTCACCGTGGAGTTCGTCTGCGAGGCCATGGCGGACCGGCTCGGGGCCGACGGCGCCTTTCTGGTGGTGGGCACCGGGACCGGCGCCGGCGAACTGCGGTGCGCGACGAGCGCGCTGGGCACGCGGCTCGCCGAGATCGAGGCGACCGTCGGCGAGGGGCCGGGGATCACGGTGCTGAGCATCGGGGCCCCGGTACTCGTCGCCGATCTCGGCGCACCGGTCAACGGCCGCCGGTGGCCGTTGTTCGCGCCGCTGGCCGTCGAGGCGGGTGTCCGCGCCTGCCACGTGCTGCCGTTGTCGGCAGGCGCGGTCCGGGCCGGAGCGCTGACGTTGCACCGTGCCGGGCCCGGTTCGCTGCCGCCCCCGGCGCTCGGCGCGGCGTTCTTGTTCGCCGAACTGGTGTGGATGCTGCTGCTCAATGAGCAGACGCGGGTACCGGATGGGATGCTGGTCGGGCCGGGCCACGGATTTCCCTTGCGGAGCCCGCAGGTGCACCAGGCGGCCGGAATGGTCGCCGCGCGGCTCGGGGTGAGCCTGGAGGACGCGTACGCCCGGTTGCGGGCACGTGCCTTCGCCGAGCACCGGGGGCTGGCGGACCTGGCGGCGGACGTGGTCGCGCGGCGGCTGAGATTCGAGCCCGGACGGGATGGCGGTTGAACCACAACGGGCGGTGGTGATCGCTGTAGGGTGTGCCGGGTGCGGAGGTGCGTGGGTCGATGCGTGACGACAGTCTGACCGAGGTACTCGTCGAACTGGCGGACACCCTGGTCGACGATTTCGACGTGCTGGACTTTCTTCATCTTCTCTCCCGGCGGTGTGTCGATCTGCTCGGGATCGACGCGGCGGGTGTGCTGCTCGCCGATCCGCGCGGCGGGCTCCGGGTGGTGGCCAGCGCGGACGAGGAACCCCGGCTGCTGGAGCTGTTCCAGCTGCAGATCGACGAGGGCCCGTGCGCCGACGCGTACCGCACGGGCGCCGCCGTCGGCCACACCGCGCTCCCCGAGGCCGAGTCGCGGTGGCCGCTGTTCGCGCCGAAGGCGGCCGCGGCCGGGTTCCAGGCCGCGTACGCGCTGCCCATGCGGCTGCGGTCGGACATCGTCGGCGTGCTGAACCTGCTGGTCGCCACCTCGGGAGAGCTCGACGGCCCGTCGATGCGCACCGCGCAGGCGATGGTGGACGTGGCCACGATCGGCCTGTTGCAGGCGCGGTCCGCGCGGCACTACGACGTCCTCATCGAACAGTTGCAGACGGCCCTGTCCAGCCGGGTGGTCATCGAGCAGGCGAAGGGTTTCATCGCCGAACGCCTCGGGCTCGACATGGGCGGGTCGTTTTCGGTGCTGCGCGGCTATTCGCGACGCAACAACCGGAAACTGACCGAGGTCGCCGCGGCGGTGGTCGCGCGTTCCGAAGACGTCCAGGATCTCTTCCGCGCCTGACACCGCGGAATTCACGTGCACGATGCGCATGCAGGATGCCGGGCGCGGATTCCCGTGCAGCGGAAAAGGCGTGCCGTGTCCGCTATCGAACGCGGTCGGTGAACACAGCGCCCGAACGGCGGATGGTCCCGCCACCCGGCTTTACTAACATCGATAAAGCTGTGGACGCCTGGATACACAGACGCGCCGTGACAGCGTATTCCCGTTCCGGTCCCCGACGGTGGTGCGATTCGTCCGGTGAAAGGCCAGGAGCGTGGAATTCATGGGATTACGGGAACAATTCGCGGGCCCGGGTGCCGGGCGAAGGCGGAATGATGGCCGCGAGCACCGATGAGGAGCCGCGGCCGGTACGGGTCGACGCGGGCGCCATCGACGACCTGGAAGCCGCGGTCGGCACGTTCCGGGCACTGGACTACCGCCTCGGTGGCGGCTACTGCCGGGACGCGCTGCGGGTGCTGAAGGTCAGCGGCCGCCTGTTGCGGCGCGGAATGGTACCGGAGCAGCTCCGGGCGAGGTTGTGCACCGCGCTCGCCGACACGCACAACCTGTTGGGCTGGACCGAATTCGACGCCGGGAACGCGCGGGCGGCCCGGCACCGGTTCGAGCGCGCGCTCGAACTGGCCACCGAGGCGGGCAACGACGACCTGGTGGCGAACATCTGCTACCGGCTCGGCAGGCTGCACCTGCACTACCACGCCGTCGGCCCGGCCATGGCCGAGTTCGCCCGTGGCCAGGAGGCCGCGCGGCGCTCCGGCTCGGCGCTCGCGCTGGCCATCCTCGCGGCCAACCAGGCGTGGGCGTTCGCGCTGTGTGGCGCCGCCGACGAAGCGATGGCGAACCTGGGCCGGGCGTCCGAGGAGTTCGCGAACGCCGGGGACGCGCCGCCCCCGCCGTGGGCCGCGTTCTTCGGGGCCACCGACCTGGCCGCGATGACCGGGACCGTGCGGACCGAGCTCGCCAGGACCGTCGACGTCCGGCACGGCGCGCGGGCGATCCCGGAGCTGACTCGGGCGATCGAGGCCTACGGCCCGGAAATGGCCCGCAGCCGCTCGTTCACGATGATCTGGCTCGCGGTGTGCCACGCGTTGCTGGGGGACGTCGACGAGGCAGGCCGCGTGGGCGCCGAGGCGATCGAGCTGGCGCGCGGGCTGCGGTCGGCGCGGGCACGGGACCGCCTGTGGCCCCTGGACGAAGCCGTCCGGCGGCAGGGGCCGAGCCCGCCCGGCAAGGAGCTGCTGGAGCGGATCGGCCGGTTCCGGGCGCCACAGGCTTCGTGATCACCGGGTGCCGAGCAGCGCGCGCTTCCGGTGCCCGGCGACCGGGACCGCCTGGCGCAGCTTGCTCAGCGCGCGGAACTGGGTGACCCGGACCGCCGCGGCGCTGGGCATGTTGAGTTTCGAGGCGGTTTCTTCGGCGGTGAACCCGAACAGCACGCGCATGCCGAGCACCTCGCGGTAGTTCCCGGGCAGCCGCTGGAGCATCCGCCTGAGCTGACGCTGCTGGTCGAGCCGTTCGACGGTGTCCTCCGTGGGGACCGGCGCCGGCGACACCACGGCGTCGGGGTCGGGCAGCGGCTCGCACCGTTCCCGGCCGCGCCGCCGGTGCAGATCGCTGATCTTGTGCGCCGCGACACCGAAAACGAAGGACAGGAAACGATCTTCACGGTAGCGGTAGCGGGGAAGCGCGACCAGTACCGCGACCAGGACCTCCTGGGTGCAGTCCTCGGCGTCGGCGCTGCCGGTTTCCTGCGTGCCGAGCCTGCTCGCGCAGTACCGCAGCACCATGGGGCGCAGCACCTCGGCGAGCGCGTTGAGTGCCGGCCGCTCGCCGGTGACCGCGGCCGTGATGAGCCGCGCGTCGGGGCGGGTGAATGTGCTCGCGGTGGGCGGAACGGGAGAAAATTTCTGGCTACTGCCGGACATTCGGGTACTCCCGGATGATGGTCGTCGGTCGGAATCCGCACGGATCACGCTCGACCATCGGGGACCGGGACAGCTCGGGCGTCGGCAGTCAACACTGCCGGAAGCGGGAGAGCTTGTCCACCACCGCGCTGCCCGGCACCCGTTTGCCCGAAAACGATGGTCGTGACCACGCTCGGCGACATTGTCTCCGCGCCGGAACCCGCGTGTGCCCGGTCGCGGGACTCGTGTTTCATTGTCCCGGCGGGAAATCCGGAATCGTGCTGGAGGGAGACCGATGGTCGGCGAGGCACTGCTCGATTCGATGATCACGGTATTGGACACGGCGGCGCCGGATTTCGACGAATCGAGATTCGGCCGTTTCTTCGTGGCACGGGCACGCGAGCTGGCGGGGGCCGACAGCGCGGTGCTGCTGCTCGCCGATGGGACCGGTCGTTTCCGGATGGTGGCGGGCATCGGCGCCCACGTGGCGCTCGCCCGGTCGTGGTCCGCGGAGTCCGCCGTGGTGCGCACGGTTCCCCTGCGCAGGAGGGCGGACACGGTGGGGCTGCTGCGCCTGGTGTGCGCGGATCGCGCGGACTCCGGCGCGCTGCGCGCCACCGCCGCGCTGGCCGACGCCGCGGCCATCGGCCTGCTGTACGAACGGCGGATCCGCGAGCGGAAGGCGCGGAGTTCTTCGCTGCAGGGACGGCTGGACCGCACGGTGGTGATCGAGCAGGCGACCGGCGTGCTCGCCGAGCGGTACCGGACCGGCCCGGCGGCCGGCCGCGCTTCGTTGCTGACCCTCGCCCGCACCCGGCGACAGCCGGTGGAGGTCGCGGCCGCCGAGGTGATCGCCTCCACGGTGCGCCGGGGGGAATGATCCGGTGACCGGGTGTGTCCTCAGTGGACTGTCGGGGGTGGATGGGCGGTGGCCAGGGCCCGTGGGGTTAGGTGTGGGTATGGAGATCTGGATCAACCCCGCGTGCTCCAAGTGCGCGTCGGCGCTGTCGCTGCTGGACGAGGCGGGCGCCACCTACACCGTGCGCCGCTACCTGGAGGAACCGCCCACCGCCGCGGAACTCGGCGAGGTGCTGCGCCGGCTCGGCCTGGAACCGTGGGACGTCGCCCGGCTGGGCGAGGAGGCGGCCGGGGCGCTGGGCCTCGGCTCCTGGGAAAGGACGGCCGCGACGCGCGAGCGCTGGATCGGCGCGCTGGTGGCGCACCCGATCCTGATCCAGCGGCCGATCATCACGGCCGACGACGGGACGGCCGTCGTCGGCCGCTCGGCGGAGGCGGTCCGCTCGGTGCTGCCCTAAGCCCGGTCTCCCGGCCTCACGGTTTGCGGCCGAGCGCGCCGAGACCGCAGGACTCGGCGGGGTTGCTCGTCAACGCCTCGGACGCGGGGGACGGCAGCTCGTCGAGGTGCCATTCCGGCAGCCAGACCAGACCGGGCTCGACGAGCTCGAACCCGGTGAAGAACCGGCCGAACTCGGTGCGGGAACGCAGATGCACGATATTGCCCGACTGGTTGTACTGCTCCCGCAGCTCGGCCCGTTTCGCCGCTTCGTCCCTCGGCGTGCCGTCTTCGGTGCCGTGTGAGGAAAGCAGGTAGGACCCGGCGGGGAGCAGGTCGCGATAGCGGCCGACGACGTCGTGCGGGCGGTCCTCGGTCGCGATGAAGTGCAGGACGGCGACGAGGATGAGCGCGATCGGCTTCGCCGGGTCGAGCACGCCGGTGTCCAGCGCGCGTTCCCAGATCTTCTCGACGTCCCGCAGGTCTCCCTGGACGACGGCGTGGCGCTCCGGGTCGCCGTGCCGCTCCAGCAGCACCTTGGCGTGCGCGACCGCGACCGGTTCGACGTCGACGTACACGCAGCGGCTGCGCGGGTTCACCCGGTCGGCGACCTCGTGCACGTTGCCCACCGTCGGGACGCCGGAGCCGAGGTCCAGGAACTGCTCGACGCCGAGGCTCGCCAGATGGTGCACGCCCCGGCCGAGGAACTCGCGGTTGGTCCTCGCCAGGATCGGCGCGAGCGGGAAGGTCTCGACCGCCTTCGCCCCGAACTCGCGGTCGATGGCCCAGTTCGCGGTGCCGCCGAGGAGCCAGTCGTAGATGCGGGCGGCGTTGGGCTTGTCGAGGTCGACCCCGTCCGGCGCGGGCTGGGAGTCGCTCATGCGGCGGCGCCCCGTCTCGGTGTCCGCGTGCCGCACTGGGTTCGCTCGCGAGCTTCGTCCATGGCGTCATCCTTCCGGCGCGGGCTGCCGTGCGGAAGCACCGGCCGGGCGTTTCGCCGGGACGGCCCTCGCGGTGTCCCCCGTACGGAGGCACCGTCCGGCGGTTTGCCCGGCGTGCCCGGCCGCTTACCCTGAGAGAGGGAAGCGCTCGGGAACCTCCGGTGCGACGCACCGGGAAGCCCCCAGACCTCGGGACCGGCGCGGGCCCAGTCGGGGAAGTCCGAGGAACGGGGAAAACCCATGCACACCTGGCACAGCGTGCTGACCGGATGGCACAAGAGCAGCTACACCCACCACGAGGAGAACGCCTGCGTCGACGTCGGCACCGGGCACGGGCTGGTCGGGGTCCGCGACACCAAGCAGGCCGCGGTACCCGAGCACCTCCGCCCGGTGCTCGTCGTCGGCGTGCCCGCGTTCGGCGCCTTCCTCGCGCACCTCAAGGCGGACCGGGCGTAACCGCCGCCGGTCAGATCCGCACCAGCACCTGGTCGAGGGACTTGCGGTGCAGGTCGGGCACGACGCAGTCCTCGGCGGGGTAGCCGACCGGGATCACCGCGAACGCCTTTTCGTTGCGGGGCCTGCCCAGCACCTCGGCGAGGAAGCGCATCGGCGACGGTGTGTGGGTCAGCGCGGAAAGCCCGGCCACCTGCAGCGCGGTGAGCAGCATGCCGACCGCGATGCCGACCGACTCGTCGACGTAGTAGTGCTTGTGCGTGCTGCCGTCCTCCAGCAGGTGATACCGCTGCTGGAACACCACGATCAGGTAAGGCGCCTCGGTGAGGTGGGGCTTGACCGCGTCCGTGCCCAGCGGGCGCAGCGCGGACAGCCACTCCTCACCGAGCCTGCCCTCGTACGAGACCCGCTCCTCCGCCTCGGCCGCGTCCCGGATCCGCTGCCGGACCTCGGGGTCGGTGACCAGGACGAACGTCCACGGCTGCTGGTGGGCACCGCTGGGCGCGGTCGACGCCGTCGCGATCGCGTCGAGCACGACCTGCTCGGGCACCGGGTCGGGGGAGAACATCCGCACGGTCCGCCGCCGCTCCATCCGGTCCCGCAGTTCGGCCGCGTGGGTGAGCGACTCGTCCTGCGGCATCCTCGACGGCCGGTAGGGGACGGGCTGGTAGGGCTCGCCGTAGTTGGGCATCCACCGCTGTGTCGTCGTCATGGCGACGATTCTGGCAACGGACGCGCCCGCGCGGAAGTCCCGGCGCCCGTTTTCTGGCACGAAGTGTCCGGATATCGAACACCTGTCGCGGCCGGTCGCTGCCCCGCCGCCGTGCTACACCGTGCCGAGGAGCGGGCCGAGCAGGTCGGCGACGTCGGCGCGGGGGAGTTCCGCCGCCAGCTTCTCCCCGGGCAGCCCGGCGGCGTTCAGCGCGTGGACGGCCTGGGGCCGTGGCAGCCGGTTCAGCCAGCGGGCGGTCAGGTCGTGCAGCGCCCGCGGGGTCGGGCGGCCGTAGAGGCGGAACCGGCCGATGCCCCCGTCGGGGTGACTGTCGATCCGGACGTGGGTGACCGGCCGGTCGCCGGCGAGCCGGAACCGGTGGGTGGTGTCTGGCTGGAGCTTCGTCTCCGGCAGCAGCGGGAACCAGGCGCCCTCGTCGTCGGGGGAGGCGGTCGCACCGTCCACACCGGACAGTGCGATCCGGTCCGGCGAGTTGCCCCGGTAGTGCGTGGTGGCCACCTCGGCCAGCAGCGGGACCGCCGCGCAGGTCAGCCCGAGCGTCGCCCAGTCGTGCCCGTCGTCGCGGCGGCGGGCGGTCTCCCAGCCGTCGGCCATGAACCGGGACTCGCCGGGCTGGAGCATGTTGGCGGGCGGGGAGAAGAAGCTGTCGCTGCACCGGAGCACGGTGCCGCCGTTGAGGGTCGCCGCGAGGTCGAAGGGAAGCACGGCCAGCTCGCGGGGGTCGGGCACCACCTCGCCGTGCACCCGCAGCCGCGCGACGCCGCCGTCGGGCAGGATGTGCAGCCGGACATGGGTGACCCGCCGGTCACTGTCCACTGTGAACACGTTGTGCGTGCCGCCGGCCAGCGGGCTTTCCGGCACCAGCTCGAACCAGTCGGCGGCCTCGAGTTCCGGGACACCGGGATAGCCCTCGACGCCGGTCGCCTCGATCCGGCAGCGCTGGGGGTAGTTGCCGAGGAAGAACGCGGTGTCGACGTCGATCGCGCGCACGGTGCCCGGGGCGCCGAGCCGGAGCAGGACCCAGTCGTGGCCCTCGGCCCTGCCGAAGCGCCTGCGGGTCTCCCAGCCGTCGTACTGCTGGCCCTTCGGGGTGAAGGTGTGCGGCTGGAAGACCGGGGTCTCGGCCTTGATGAGGTTTTCCTTGTCGGCGAAGAACTCGTCACTGGCGGCCAGCACCGTGCCGCCGTGCGGCCGGGACGCGAGGTCGGGCAGGGAGGTCGGTTCGGTGGTCATACGTTCCTCTCTCGGGACAACAGGACTCCGGTGGGCTCGCCGTCGATCTCCCGGCCGCGCAGCCAGGTCCGGTGGACCACGCCGCGCAGCCGCGCCCCGGCGTACGGCGTGATGGGGTGCCGGTGCCGCAACGTGCCCGCGTCGACGGTGAACTCCTCGTCGGGGGCGAAGGCGACGAGATCCGCGTCGTGGCCGGGGGCGATCCGGCCCTTGCGGGACAGCCCCGCGAGATCGGCGGTCGCGGACGCCATCCAGCGCACCACGGCCGCGAGCGGGTGCCCGCGCCGCCGTGCCTCGGTCCAGACCGCGGGCAGGCCCAGCTGCAGCGAGGACACCCCGCCCCACGCCTCGCCGAACCCGCCCCGCTTCAGCTCGGGCGTCGAGGGCGAGTGGTCGCTGACCACGCAGTCGACGACGCCGTCGGCCAGGCCCCGCCACAGCCGGTCCCGGTTGTCCTCGCCCCGGATCGGCGGGCAGCACTTGAACTCCGTCGCGCCGTCGGGGATCCGTTCGGCGGCCAGGGTCAGGTAGTGCGGGCAGGTTTCGGCGGTGACGCGCGCCCCGGCCGCGCGCGCCTCGGCGATCCGGGTGAGCGAGGCCGCCGAGGACAGGTGCAGCACGTGTGCCCGCGCGCGGTGCCGGGCCGCGCGGGTGAGCAGCCCGTCGATGGCCCGCGCTTCGGCGGATTCCGGGCGCGAGGCGAGGAAGTCCGGATAGGACGCGCCGGCCGCCGGTGCCGCGTCCAGCTCGGCCGCGTCCTCGGCGTGCACGATCAGCAAAGCGTCCATCGTGGACAGTGCGGCCAGCACGGCGTCGAGGCCCGGCCAGTCCAGCGGCGGGAACTCGTCGACTCCGGACGGGGAGAGGAAGCACTTGAACCCGAAGACGCCCGCCTCGTGCAGTCCGGCGAGATCGTGGAGGTTGCCGGGGATCGCCCCGCCCCAGAAGCCGACGTCCACCACGCACTGCCCGCCCGCCGCCGCGCGCTTGACTTCCAGTGCCGCCGCGGTCACCGTCGGCGGCAGGCTGTTCAGCGGCATGTCGAGGATCGTGGTGACCCCGCCCGCCGCCGCGGCCGCCGTCGCGGTGGCGAAGCCCTCCCATTCGGTGCGGCCGGGCTCGTTCACGTGCACGTGGGTGTCGACCAGGCCGGGGAGCAGGGCGAGGTCGCCGAGGTCGACGTCGCGCGCGGCGTCCACAGTGGAGGAACGGTCGAGCACGGCGGTGATCCGTCCATGGTGGACGCGGACGGCGGCGGGGCGCGGACCGTCGGGGGTGTACACCTGGTCCGAACGCACTACGAGGTCGGTCATGGGCTCCTCAACCAGTCTTCGGCCAGCCGCTTCGACACCGTGGTCAGCAGCGGTCCGGCGGCGGCGATACAGCGAGCCGGGTCCGGCTCGACGTCGGTCAGCGCGTACGCGGCCTCGAAACCCGCGTCCCGCAGCGCGCCGGGGGAGAGCAGGCAGCGGCCCGCGACCGCGACCACCGGGACGGCCGCCTTCCGCGCCTTCGCCGCGACACCCGCGGGTGCCTTGCCCCGCAGGGTCTGCTCGTCGAGCGAACCCTCCCCGGTGACGACGAGGCGGGCGTCGAGCAGCGCGTCGTCGAACCCGAGCAGTTCGGTGAGCAGCTCGATCCCCGGCCGGGACCGCGCGCCCAGCACGGCGAGCGCGGCGAACCCGACGCCGCCCGCCGCGCCCGCGCCGGGCCGGGACGCGTGCCCGGCGCCCACGATCCCGGCCCAGCGGCCGAGGCCGTCCTCCAGCGCCCGGACCGCCGCCGGGAGCGCGCCCTTCTGCGGACCGTAGACGGCGGCGGCGCCGTGCGGGCCGAGCAGCGGGCTGTCCACGTCGCAGGCCAGCTCGAAGTCCACTTCGGACAGTGCGGGATCGAGGCCGGACAGGTCGAGCCGGTCCAGGTCCCGCAGGGCGGCGCCACCGGGCGGCAGGTCGGCACCCGAGGAGTCGAGCAGCCGGGCGCCGAGCGCGGTCAGCAGGCCCGCGCCGCCGTCGGTGCAGGCACTGCCGCCGACGCCGAGCACGATCCGGCGGGCACCGGACCGCACCGCCGCGGCGATCAGGTCCCCGGTGCCCGTGCTGGACGCGGTCAACGGGGCAGGCACGTCGCCGGGAAGCCGATGCAGACCGGAGGCCTCCGCCAGCTCCACCACCGCCGTGGTGCCGGACACCGCGAACGACGCGGTGACCGGCTGCCCGGTCGGGCCGCGCGCGGGGACCTCGGCCCGGCGGAAGCCCGCGGCCACCGCCGCGGTCACGGTGCCCTCGCCGCCGTCGGCCACCGGCAGCGCGCGCACCGGGACCCCGGGCACGGCCGAGCCGATCCCGGCGGCGACGGCGTCGGCGACCTCGCCCGCGGTCAGCGAGCCCTTGAACTTGTCCGGCGCCACCAGGACATGCGGGCGGTTCACGGTTCCGTCGTGCCGGACCGGTAGGCCCGCCAGTCGCCGACCTCGGTGATGTCGGTGAGCCGGACGTGCGAGGTGTAGGGACGGCGCAGGAACATGGCGAAGGCCGAGCTGGCGTCGGCGAGTTCGACGACGCCCAGTTCCAGCTCGTGGGGCTCGCTCGGCAGGACACGGTCGCGCAGGACGTCCAGCGGGAGGTCGTACAGCTCACCGGCCACCGGCGCCCCGCCGTGCGCGACCGGGTAGAGCGCGGGGCAGGCGTCGCCGACGGAGTAGAAGCGGTACTTCGGCGCCGTCGTCGTCGCGGCGACGAGCGGGGCGCCGCCGAGCAGGTGATGCAGGGGTTCGCCACGCATGGCGCCGCCGTTGAGGAACATCAGGGCCATCTTCTCGCTCCTTACCTGAACAGGGCTTCGACGCCGGTGACGCCGAAGTAGACGCCGAAGACCAGTGCGAGCACCGTGAGCAGCCAGCCCGCCTCGCGCCAGCGGCCCTTGCAGATCTTGATCAGCACGAACGCGATGAGCCCGGCCCCGACGCCGTTGGTGATCGAGTAGGTGAACGGGATGACCGCGACCGTCAGGAACACCGGGATCACGTAGTCCGTGTCATGCCAAGGGACATTGCGGCACTGCGCCATCATCATCGCGCCGATCACCACGAGCGCGGGCGCCGCCGCCTGCGCCGGGACGACGTCGGCCAGCGGGGTGAACAGCAGCGTGGCCGCGAACAGCGCGCCGGTGACCACGCTCGCCAGCCCGGTCCGCGCGCCCTCGCCGACGCCCGCCGCGGACTCGAGGAACACCGTGTTGGGGGAGGAGCCGCTGACCCCGCCCATCACCGCGCCCGCGCCGTCGACGAGCAGGATCCGGCCCATCCTCGGCACCTTCCCGTCCCGGGACAGCCCGGCCTCGTCGGCGACGCTGGTGATCGTGCCCATCGCGTCGAAGAAGCCGGAAAGCACCAGGGTGAACAGGAAGACCGTCGCCGCGATGGGCCCCGCCGAGACGAAGCCGCCGAACAGGTCGACGTGCCCGAACAGCCCGAAGTCCGGCGCCGCGAACAGGCGGTCGGGCACCCTCGGCTCCACCAGCCCCCAGCCGGAGACGTGGAAGACCTGGTTGAGCACGATCGCGAGCACGGTGGCCGCGCCGATGCTGAGCAGCACCGCGCCGGGGACCTTCCGCGTGGTCAGCACGGTCATCAGCAGCAGCCCGAAACAGAACACCACGATCGGCCAGCCGGACAGGTGCCCGTCCAGGCCGAGCCGCACCGGCACGGTGGTGTGCGCGGAGTCCGGGGTCCTGGTGACGAACCCGGCGCTGACCAGGCCGACGAGTGCCAGGTAGAGCCCGATGCCGACGGTGATGGCGGTCTTCAGTGGCTTCGGGATCGCGTCCATGATCCGCTGGCGGATCCCGCTCGCGGCCATCAGCACGATGCAGACGCCTTCGAGCACCACCAGCCCGAACGCCTGCGCCCAGGTCATGGTGGGCGCCATCTGGAAGGCCACGATGCCGTTGATGCCCAGCCCGGCGGCGATCGCGAGCGGGGCGTTGCCGACCAGTCCCATGAGGACGGTCATCACCGCGGCGGCGAGCGCGGTGGCGGTGGTGACCTGTGCCGAGGTCAGCCGCGCGCCGGTGATGTCGGCCGACGCGCCGAGGATGAGCGGGTTGAGCAGCACGATGTAGGCCATCGCGACGAAGGTGGTGACGCCGCCGCGGACCTCGCGGCCGACCGTGGATCCGCGGCCGCGGATCGCGAAGAGACGTTCGAAGGGGGAGGCGCGGCCCGCGATCGCGGGTACGCCGGGGCGGGCCTCGGGCTGGGTCCGGGTCATGCGTCCTTCCCTTGCCGGTGGGCGTGCTTCACCACGCCCCGCGGGACGCGGGGCGGGGCGAGCGGGACGTTGGGGCTTTTCTGGTGCTCCGGTCAGCACCGGGTCGGCCAGGTCCTGGCGGTTTCCGGTGGTCAGTACTCGACGCGGGTGGTGTGGTCCAGCCAGGCCGCGAAGGGTTCGAATCCATCCACTGTGGACAGCCGGCGGACGGGTACGTCCCAGCTGTCCCTCGGCTTGTCGAACAGTTCGTAGAACGCGCGGTCGTCGAAACCGGCCTTGGCCGCGTCGTCGCGGTCGCCGGCGTAGACGACGTGGTCCACCCTGGCCCACAACGCCGAGCTGAGGCACATCGGGCAGGGCTCGCAGCTGGACACGAGCACGCAGCCGTCCAGCTTGAACGTGCCCAGTTCCCGGCAGGCCGCGCGGATCGCGGTCACCTCGGCGTGCGCGGTCGGGTCGAGGTTCGCCGTGACGCGGTTGATGCCGGTCGCGACGATCTCGTGGTCGCGGGCGATCAGCGCGCCGAAGGGCCCGCCGCCGTTCGCGACGTTCTCGGTGGCCAGCCGGACCGTTTCGGCGAGCCAAGCGGTTTCGGTGTCGCTGTGCACGAGCATGGGTTCTCCCAGGTTCAGGTGCCGGTGATGTGCTCGGGTTTGACCGGGACGCGGGGCAGCGCCAGCCCGGTGGCCGCCCGGATCGCGTTCGCGATGGCCGGGGTGGCCGAGATCGTCGGGGGCTCGCCGACACCGCGGACGCCGTAGGGCGCGTGCGGGTCGGGGCGCTCCAGCACGTCCACCGTCATCGGTGGCATGTCGAGGATGGTCGGGATGAGGTAGTCGGTGAACGACGGGTTGCGCACGACGCCGCCGGAGACCTGGATCTCCTCCATCACGGCCAGTCCGAGGCCCTGCGCGGACCCGCCGTGGATCTGGCCGAGCACCGCGTCCGGGTTGACGGCCTTGCCGACGTCCTGCGCGCAGTCCAGCTGGACGACCTTGATCAGGCCGAGTTCGGTGTCCACGTCCACCACGGCGCGGTGCGCGGAGAAGCCGTACTGGACGTGCGCGTTGCCCTGCCCGGTCTCGGGATCGAGCGGATATGTCCTGCGGTGGTGGTATTCCCGCGTCTCCTCGACGACCTCGTCGCCGAGCAGTTCGGCGAGGTCGGCCAGCACGGCGCCGTCGGCGGCGGTCAGCTTGCCCCCGCTCAGGCCCAGCCCGTCCGGGGACACGCCGAGCCGCCGCGCGGCCAGCGCGTACACCCGCTCGGCCACCGCGAGGCAGGCGTTGCGCACCGCGCCGCCGGTGACGTAGGTCTGCCGCGACGCCGAACTGGACCCGGCGTCGCCGACGCTCGTGTCGTGCGGGTGCAGGGTGACCCGCTGGACGCCGAGTTCGGTGCGCGCGATCTGCTGCTGCACGGTGACCAGTCCCTGGCCGACCTCGGCCGCGGCGGTGTGCACCAGCGCGACCGGCTCGCCACCGAGCACCTCCAGCCGCACCCGGGCGGTCGAGTAGTCGTCGAGCCCTTCGGCGTAGGAGATGTTCTTGATGGTCACGCCGTAGCCGACACCGCGGACCACGCCCTCGCCGTGCGTGGTGTTCGCCGCGCCACCGGGCAACCGCAGGATGTCGGCGTCGTCGTTTTCCGGCGGCAGCGGCAGATCCCGGACCCGCTGGACGAGTTCGCCGACCGGCGCGGGAAAGTCGACGACCTGGCCGGTGACGGTTGTCGACCCTTCGCTCAGCGCGTTGCGGATCCGCAGCTCGGCCGGGTCCATTCCGAGTGCCGCCGCGAGTTTGTCCATCTGGGACTCGTAGGCGTAGGTCGGCTGGACCGCGCCGAGCCCGCGCATCGCGCCGCAGGTCGGGTTGTTGCTGTAGACGCCCCAGCCCTCGATGTGCGCGTTGGGCACGTTGTACGGGCCGACGCTCAACGTCGTGCCGTTGCCGACCACGACCGGGGTCTTGGAGGCGTAGGCACCGCCGTCGAAGTACAGCCTCGCCCGGACGTAGACCAGCTCGCCCTCGCGGGTCGCGCCGTGCTCGTAGTACATCCGCGCGGGATGCCGGTGTACGTGGCCGAAGAAGGATTCCTCGCGGTTGTACGACATCTTCACCGGGCGCCCGGTCCGCAGCGCGAGCATGCACGAGTGGACCTGCATGCTCAGGTCCTCCCGGCCGCCGAACGCGCCGCCGACGCCCGACAGCGTCAGCCGCACCTTCTCCGGCGGCAGCCCGAGCGCGTGCGCGGTCTGCTTCTGGTCGACGTGCAGCCACTGCGTCGCGAGGTAGAGGTCGACGCCGCCGTCCTCGTCCGGCACGGCGAGCCCCGCCTCCGGCCCGAGAAAGGCCTGGTCCTGCATGCCGATCTCGTACACCCCGGAGACCACGACGTCCGCCTTCGCCGCCGGGTCGCCCTTGACGATCCGCTGGTGGCGCACCAGGTTCCCGCCGGGGTGCAGCTTCGGCAGGGTCTCGTCGTGCGCGGCGCGCTCCGGATCGGTGACCGGTTCGAGGACCTCGTACTCGACGTGGATCTTCTTCAGCGCCTGCCGGGCGATCTCCGGATGGTCGGCGGCGATCAGCGCGACCGGTTCTCCTTGGTAGCGCACGAGATCTTCCGCGAGCACCGGGGTGTCCCGGTGCTTGAGCCCGTAAGCGTTTTCGCCGGGGACGTCCTCGTGGGTCAGCACCGCGTGCACACCGGGCTCGGCCAGCGCGGCGGACACGTCGATCGCGAGGACACGCGCGTGCGGGTGCGGGCTGCGCAAGGTGGCGCCCCACAGCATGTTCTCGTGCCACAGGTCGGAGGCGTAGGCGAACTCGCCGCGGACCTTCAGCGTTCCGTCCGGCCGCAGCGGGCTGTCGCCGACGCCACCGGAGATGGTGTCGGACAGGTCCTGCGGGGAGCGGGCGGGTGCGCTCATCGGAGCGCCTCCTCGTCCCTGCGGCGGGCGGCGGCGAGCCGGACCGCGTCCATGATCTTCTCGTATCCGGTGCAGCGGCACAGGTTCCCGGCGAGCGCCTCCCGGATCTCCGGGTCGCTCGGCTCGGGGTTGCGCGCGATCAGATCGTGCGCGGCGACCAGCAGGCCGGGCGTGCAGAATCCACATTGGACGGCACCGGTTTCCACAAAGGACTCCTGGATCACGTCGAGCCGGTCGCCGTCGGCGAGTCCCTCGACCGTGCGCACCTCGCGGCCCTCGACCTGCCCGGCCGCGACCAGGCACGCGCAGGCCGGGACGCCGTCGAGGTACACCGTGCACGAGCCGCATTCGCCCTGCTCACAGGCGTTCTTCGAGCCGGGGAGGCCCAGTCGCTCCCGCAGCACGTAGAGCAGGCTTTCGCCCTCCCAGACGTCGTCGGCTTCGCGGCGTTCGCCGTTGACGGTCAGGTTCACGCGCATGTCCGTCCTCCTCGGATGTAGTCGGACCAGGCCCAGCCGAGGGTGCGGCGGGCGAGTACGGACAGCGCGTGCCTGCGGTAGGCGGCGCTGCCCCGGACGTCGTCGATCGGGTCCGCGGCCCCGGCCACCAGCTCGCCGAACCGGCGCAGCACCGAGTCCGCGAGCGGCTTCGGCGAGTCCCAGTCCAGTTCGCCGTCGAGGAACTGTTCGGCGGCGGTCGCCGCGCGGGGCGTCGGCGCGGCCGAGCCGAGCCCGGTCCCGGCGTGGCGCCGGGCGGGGTGCAGGGCCAGCCCGAACGCGCACACCGCGATGACCATGGCGTTGCGGGTGCCGACCTTGCTGAACTGCTGCGGCCCTTCGGCGGGCGCGAGGTGGACCGCGGTGATCAGCTCGTCGGGTTCGAGCACGTTCCGCTTCACCCCGAGGTAGAAGTCCTTCGCCGCCACGATCCGGGAGCCGCGCGCCGAGGAGATCTCGACGTCGGCGTCCGCGGCGAGCAGCGCGGGATGGGAGTCGCCCGCCGGGGACGCGGCGCCGAGGTTCCCGCCGACGCTGCCCCGGTTGCGGATCTGCGGCGAGCCGACCGTGCGCGCGGCCATCGCCAGCCCGGGCAGGTCCGCGCCCAGCTCGGTGATGATCCGGGTGTAGGGGACCGCGGCGCCGATCCGGATCCGGCCGTCCTGGCGGCCGTGCTCGTGCAGCTCGGCGACGCGGTTGAGGTCGAGCAGCGCGGCCGGTCGCCGGTGGTCGAAGTTCAGCTCGACCATGACGTCGGTGCCGCCCGCGATCGGGACCGCCTCGGGGTGCGCGGCCTTGGCCTCGATGGCCTCGGCGAGGGTGCCGGGACGCAGGAAGTCCATGGTGGTTTCCCCCTCAGTCCCAGGCCGGGCCGGCGGGCGGCGCGTCGTCGCGCAGCACGGTGCCCTCGATGAGCCCGTACGGGCGGTCCGCCGCGTAGAACACCTCGCCGGGGTTGTCCAGGCCGAACGGGCTCAGGTCGGTGAGGAAGTGGTGCTTGTTCGGCAGGCTCAGCCGGACCTCGGCGACGCCGGGGACCCGCTGGAGTACCCGCTCTCCCATGGCGTATAGCGTCTGCTGGAGCGAAAAACTGTAGGTCCCCGCGAACGCCTCCAGCAGCCCGGTCCTGGCGGTGCGGAAGCTCGCTTCCCAGTCGGTGTCCCCGGCCGCGGCGTGCCGCCAGGACGCGTTCACCGCGGTGGCGAGGATGCGGTCCTTGGTCTCGGCCAGCGTCGTGTACTCGTCGCGGGGGAAGCCCCAGAACTCGGAGTCGGTCGAGTTGAGCACGGTGAGGTCGGTGATCCCGGACAGCACCCACGAACGCTCCCCGTCGTGGCTCACCACGGCGGTGCGGGTGCCGTCGCCGGTGCGGGCGAACGAATGCCGCGCGGGAGCGCCGTCGATGCTCAGCCGCGACCACGAGTGCTGCTCGATGGCGACCCGCGCGAAGTGGATGCTCGGCTGGGTACCGACGAAGTGCCGGGCCAGCCGCAGCCCGAAGTCCTCGATGGACCCGATGCCGTCACGGGCGAAGGCGTACACGGTGTTCTTCTGCGTGTCGGTCGCCAGCACCTTGTCGTTCGTCCCGCGCAGGTGCGTGTCGGCCAGGTCGCCGGACAGCGCGACGCTGACGGTGAGGTCGGTGATCCCGTGCTCCTCGCCGTCCCGGTCGATGCGCACGAGCCGGACCTCGGCCTTGCCGTACCGGTTCCCGCCGAGAACGATCGCCATGCTCGGTACTCCTCGTCTCTGGTGTCTGTCTGGAGTGGACGGTCTCAGCTGCCGCGGTAGGTCGAGTAGGCGAACGGGCTCAGCAGCAGCGGGACGTGGTAGTGCTCGCCCTCGTCGCCGATCCGGAAGGTCACGGTGACCTCCGGGTAGAAGGCGTCCTGGCCGAGGTAGGCACCGGTGTCGAAGACCAGCCGGTGCGTGCCGGGCCCGGGGGACCAGCCGGTGATCCGGCCGTCGGCGTTCGTCCGGTCCTCGGCGAGCAGTGTCCACTCCGGACCGTCGGCGCGTTCGAGCCGGACGGCAACGCCCACGGCGGGGCGGCCCTTCGCGGCGTCCAGTACGTGGGTCGACAGGCTCAAGACAGCCACCTTTCCAGTCGCAGCCGGACGATCGCGCGCAGTTCCTCGCGGACGACCGCGCGTTCGGTCCGTTCGTCGTTGCCGAGGCGGGCCCGCAGCCGGGTGAGGATCTCGGCCGCCGGGAGCCCGTTCGCGCAGATCAGGAAGACGCGGTCGAAGACGCGCTCGTAGGCGGCGTTCGCCTCGGCGAGTTCCGCGCGGGCGGTGGCGTCCGCGCTCGCGGCGGACTGCTCCCGGGCCGACCACGCGGCCTCCCGGCCCGCGCCGGTGGCCCGCTCGCCGATCCGCGGATGCGCGGACAACGCTTTCTCGATCTCGGCCCAGCCGAGCGCGGCCAGTGCCGCGTCCGAGGCACTGAGCACCGCGTCGAGGCCGGGGTAGGGACGGCCCGCCGCGAGCGCGGCCGCCCAGACCGGCGAGGCGCAGCAGGCGAGCAGCTCACGCTCGGCCTCGTCGCCGGGGAGGGCGTGGAACGAGGCGAGTGCCTCGCGGGTGTCACCCGGCCGGACATCGTTCATGGTGCTGTCGCCTCCCGCCCGTCGCGTCGTCGCGATTCGCCCTGGATTTCCGGGCTGTGAAGCAGTACACACTGGTGTTCCACCGCGGGCCAGCGGTGGATTCACCGAAAGAGGAGGGGCGCGGTGACGAGGTTTTCGTGGTTTCCTCCAAAGACGGATACGAGGTGGAGGCACGGTGCGACTGAGCGCCCTCTTGGCGGCCGAGCAGCTCGGGCTCACCGTGCTGGTCGGGCAGGACCAGCTCGAACGGAGCTTCGAACGGGTCTTCACCGCCACGCTGCGTGATCCGCGGCGGTACCTCAGCGGCGGGGAACTGGTGCTCAGCGGCATGGAGTGGTGGCAGACCCCGGCCGAGTCGGAGGCGTTCGTCGCCGCGCTCGCCGAGGCCGACGTCGCCGCGCTGGGCGCGGGCACCGCGGAGTGGGGCGGTGGCCCGGTGCCCGAGCACGTGGTCCAGGCCTGTCGCAAACATCGGGTACCCCTGATCGAGGTACCGGTGAACGTCTCCTTCGCCACGATCAGCGAGCAGGCGATCCTGTGGCTGGCGGCCGAACGCGGCGAGGCCAAGGGCTCCGGCGCGTTCCTCGACCGCTACCGGCGGCTGGTGGCCGCGGTGGCCGACGGGGGCGGCGTCGCCGGCCTGCTCGCCGCGGGCTCGGCGGAACTGGGTGCCCGCTGCTGGGTGCTGTCCGCCACCGGGCGGGTGATCGCCGGGCCGGCGGGTGTGCTCGACGCGGAGCGCCGCGCGATGCTGGCCGGTCGCTTCCTGCGGGCCGACCGGCTCCCGGCGGTCGTCGGGACGGACGCGGGCCCGGTGACGCTGCTGTCCGCCGCCGCGCGGGCGGGTCACCGCGTGGTCAGCTGGTTCCTGGTGCTCGACGGCGACCACGAGGCCAGGGAGCCGGTCGATCGAGAGCTGGCCGCGGAGCTGGCCACCCTGGCCGGTCTCGAACGCACCCGGCTCGACGAGGCGAAGCGGGCGGAGGACCGCGCGGCGGTCCCGCTGTTCCGGCTGGCGCTCGCGGAGCACACCACCGCCGCCGAGGTGGCCGCGCGCCTCGGCGAGGCGGGCCTCGCGCCCGCCGACCCGGTGTGCGCGGTGTCGGTGAGCCTGGACGGCGGCGGCCCCGGCCTCGCCGCGGTGCTGCTGGCGGAGCTGCTCGCCCCGCTCGGGGACCGCGCGACCGTCGGCGATCTCGACAGCGAGACCTTCGGCCTCGCCCGGCTTCCCCCGGACGCGGGATTCGGCGCGGCGGACGCGCTCGTCGAGGAGGTGCGGGACGCGGTGCGGGCGCTGGAACCCGTGCTCGGGGCGGCGCGGCTGGCGGTCGGCGTGAGCCGGGCGCTCGACGCGGCCGGGCTGCGCTCGGCACTGCACGAGGCGCGGCACGCCCGCAAGCTCGCCGAGCTGTCGCCCGGCCGGGCGACCGTGGTGGCGGGTGACGACGTCGCGTCGCATCCGGTGCTGCTGGCCGCGGTGCCGGAGGAGCTGCGGCGCTCGTTCCGGGCCCGGGTGCTCGGGCCGGTGCTGGCCTACGACGCCGCGCACAAGTCCGAGCTGGTCCACACGCTGCGGGCGTTCCTGCGGAACTCGGGATCCTGGACACAGACCTCCGCCGAGCTGCACGTCCACGTGAACACCCTGCGCTACCGGATCAGCCGGATCGCGGAGCTGACCGGCCGGGATCTCGCGTCGTTCCCGGACCGGGTCGATCTCTATCTGGCACTGGACCAGGAGTGACCGGGGCCCTCGGGGACGCGGATGGCGACGCCGGTGGCGAGCAGGCGGCTGGGCCGGAGCCCGAACATGGCGTGGAAACTGTCACTGAGGTGCGACGGGCTCGCGAACCCGGCGTCGGCCGCGGCCTCGGTAAGCCCGCGGCGCGCGGCCAGCAGCGTGCCGGCGCGGAGCATGCGGGCCCACAGGCGGTAGCGGCGGAAGCTGGTGCCGGTGTGCTCGCGGAACAGGTGCAGGAACCGTGACGGGGACAGGCCCGCCTCGGCCGCCAGCCCGGCGGCCGGGAGCGTGCGGTCCGGATGCGCCAGAAGCCGCCGTGTGGCAAGGAGAACGCGTTCGTCCACTGTGACCGTCCGCAGTGGACTCACCAGCTCTGTCCAATGCTCCGGATCGGTGCCGGGCGCGAAGAGCGCACCGGCGGCGTGGACGAGCTCGGGTTCGTGCTCGTGGCCGTGGTGGACCGGGCCCTCGGCGGCGGTCATCGCGGCGCGGCAGCCGTGTTCGCGGGCGGACGCCGGATCGAAGTAGCAGAACACCATGCGCCCGGCGGACACGAGCCGATGGGGTGTCCGCGCCGCGACGAGCGCGCTGCGGACGGTGCGTTCGCGGCCGTCCGTCTCGACCGTGAACGCGCCGTCCACGCCGACGGCGAGGCACGAGACCGAGCCGGAATGCCGGGCCAGCCCGAGCGACGGCCCGGCGTACAGGGCCTCTCCCGGCCGGAGCCACAGCGTCGCGCAGCACGTTTCCGGAAGCGGCGGGGCGGGGACGGCGGGCACGGTGTCCTCCTGATCGTTGCCGGTTTCGAGGAGGGTACGTGGCCGAGGACATCATCGTCGGGGCCGTCGCGGTGTTCTTTCTGGGTATGGGCGTGCTGGGGCTGGTGGCGCCCGCGGCGCTGGTCCGGCCGTTCGGCATCGAGCTTCGCGCGCCCGAAGCCGTCTCGGAGATCCGGGCCGTCTACGGCGGCTTCGGCGTCGCGATGGCCGCGCTGCTGGGTGCGGCCGTGTTCGACGTCGGGGGCATCCGGACCGGGGCCGTCGTCGCGGTGGCGGCCGCGCTGGCCGGGATGGCACTGGGCCGGGTCGTGTCCCGGCTGGCCGGAACGCGGACCGGCGGCTGTCCGAACTGGTTTTACTGCGGGGTCGAGGTGGTGGCCGCGGCCTTGCTGATCATGACAATCTGAGTTACCCGAACTTGTGACGGGTGTCATAAAAGTGTCGCCTGTGGGTGAGAAAGAACGACGGATCACTGACCCTAACGTGTGAAAAGTTTTCACAGGGGATCCGAAAGTGACTCACCGTGCGTTATGTGTAGTGCAAGATCAACACAACCTCCCGTGGCACACAGATGGGGTGCATCGCACATGGCCGAAACGCACAGCGTCACCCGGGCGCGGATCGAGTTCGGGCTCCGCACCTTCGGGGCGAGCCCGCTGCCGGTCCCGGTCGAACTGGAACACGACACCGACGACCCGTACGCGATCGTCGCCGTTCTCCACGCCGGGGCGAACATCGTCCGCTGGATCTTCGGCCGTGACCTGCTCGCGGACGGCCTGCTCGCGCCGACCGGCGAAGGCGACGTGCGGGTGAGCCCGGCCGCCGACCGGTCGAAGGCCGTCGTGGAGCTGAACTCGCCGGACGGCGCGGCGGTACTGGAGGCACCGGCCCAGGAACTGGCGGCCTTCCTCGACCGCACCTACGAAAAGGTCCCGGTCGGCGAGGAGTCGCGGTGGTTCGACTTCGACGAGGAACTGGCCAAGCTGGCTCTGCTGGACTGAATCCCCGGTGCGGCGACGGTCAGTCGAACGACACTTCGCCGCGCAGCACCCGCCGCGCCAGCCGGTCCACCGCGATCCCCTCGGTGAACGCCCGCGCCCGCAACAGGGCCACCGCGTCGTCGGGCGAGCAGCGATGGCGCACCGACAGCATGCCCGCCGCCTGGTGGACCACGTCCTGGTACGAGGACTCGACGAACAGCCGCAGCGGGTCGTCGTCCGGGAACGGTGACGACGGCAGCAGTACCGTCCGCGCGAGCGCGTCGGCGACCCGGTTCGTGGCCGTCGCGAGCGCGGGGGAGATGGTGGGACCCCGCCGCAGGAGGCACAACGCGCCGACGCAGCTGATGGGCTGCCGCAGCGGCACCGCGAGGACGGCGCGCACCCCGGCCCGGCGTACGGACGGCGCGTAGTGCGGCCACCGGGTGCTGAGCACCTCGTCCGCGGCCGTGACAGCGGCGCAGGTCCGGACGGCGTCCGTGATGGGTCCTTCCCCCGAGACGAACTCGGCGTCGCGGGCGACCGTGGCGTCGCCATCCGACGCGGTGGACAACGCGACCTGGTCGTCCGTGCTCACCAGGGTGAGTACGATGCTGGCGTCGCCGAGCGCCGCTCCGACGGAAGTGGCGAATTCCGGTTGCCGTTCGACGCTGTTCTCGTCGATCCAGGCGGCCAGCCTCGTGGCGTGCAAGGCCTGGAGTTCGGCCGAGGTTCGGTGCCGTTCCGCCGTCCGGCGGTGCAGAGTCGCCATCCGTTGCCGGAGATCCCGCAACGCCACGGGATTTTCCTTGGCAAGTTTTTCATAGTGCGAGGCGAGGTCGGCCGCCCGGGCGGTGCGTCGCTGTTCACGGGCGACTTCAAGCCATAGCCTGGTGATGACCGCGTGTGTTGCCTCGAACCCGGGCACGGCTCTCAAAGTACTCCGAGAACCGGGGCGTGCATATGAACCCGCCTTGTTGGCGACGATCGAAGGGCCGGGTGTTGAACGACCGGGAACGCTGGATAGCCGACGCCCTGGTCGATCTGTCGGACACGCTCGACGCCGACTTCGACGAGGCCGACTACGTCCACACCGTCACCGCGCGGCTGAGCGAGCTGCTCGATCCCGCGGAGACGGGACTCCAGCTGACCGATCGCGCGGGCACGGTGACCACGACCGTGGCGAGTACGCCACGGCTGGGTGAGTTGCTGTCCGCGGAGGAGATACTCGACGAAGGTCCCTGTACCTCCAACCGCCGTGACGGCGAGGACCTCGTCAACGACGTGCTCGCGGCCGCGGACACGAAATGGCCCCGCTACGCCCCGGCCGCGCGGGAGCACGGATTCGTCGCGGTCTCGACGATTTCGTTGCGGCGCCGCGACGACGTGGTCGGCAGCGTCTGTGTGCTCAGCCCGGTCGGCAGCGCGGTCACCGAGGACGAGCGGAACTCGGCGGGGGCCGTGACCTCCGTGGCGACGATCGGCATCCTGCAGAACCGGAGGCTGCGGGACACAGCCCGGACGTCGAGCCAGCTTCAGCGCGCGCTCACCAGCCGGGTGCTCATCGAACAGGCCAAGGGCGCGGTCGCCACCCGGCTGGGTGTGCTCCCCGCCGAGGCGTTCGACCTCCTCCGCGCCTATGCGCGGCGGCACAACACGCTGCTCGACGAGGTGGCGAAGGCCGCGGTCGGCGGGGCGTTGTCCGGATACGACCTCATCGCCGACCGCGCGGCGCCGCGGCGGCGGCCCTCACGCGGGGCGGATCAGCTCCGGTAGGTCTCCTCCATCAGGAGCACCACACCGTCGCTCTCGGAGTCCAGCGGGGAACAGGTCACCGTGCAGGTGATGTGCCGCCCGATCCGGTTGACCGCCTCGATCTGCTGCGGGTCCGTCCGTTTGCCGCCCTGTGTGCACTGCTGGATGGTCTCCCGCAGCGACGCGGTCGGCAGCCCGAAGTCGAGGGTGAAGAACGACTGGCCGACCACCTCGTCCGAGCGCAGGCCCCAGAGCTCCTCGGCGCCCTTGTTCCAGCTCCGGACGAGCAGGTCCGCGTCCACGACCACGACACCGGCGGCGACACTGGAGAGCACGCCCTCCAGGAACGTCCGTGCCTCGTCGAGTTCGTCCGTGCGGGCCCGCATCTCCTCGTTCATCGTCTCCAGTTCCTCGTTCCCGGACTGGAGTTCTTCGTTGGTGGTCTCCAGTTCTTCGTTGGTGGACTGGAGTTCTTCGTTGGTGGTCTCCAGTTCCTCGATGCTGGACTGGAGTTCTTCGTTGGTCGTTTCCAACTCCTCGTTGGTGGACTGGAGTTCCTCGCGGGCGGTCTCCAGTTCCTCTCGCTGCCGCTTGACGTTCCGCTGGAGCTGCGTTATAGCCGTCGAGTCGTGGAAGGTGACGATGACGCCGGCCCCGCGCGAGTCGCTGCCCCACAACGGCTGGATGTGGATGTCGACGTACTGCACCTCGTTGGGGTCGATCCGCCGTTCGATGGAGTCGACGCGGACCACGCGGTGTTCGGTGTAGGCCTGCTCGATCAGCGAGCGCAGCTCGATCGGCCGGTAGGACACCTCCAGATCGCGGAACGGCCTGCCGACGTCGCGGGTGGTCAGAGCGAACATCGACCGCATCTGGCTGTTCGCCAGGATGACGGTGCCGTCGGTGTCGATGCCGAGCATCGCGACGGGCGAGCTCTCCAGCGCCAGCTCGCGCAGCTGCCGTTTCTTGCGGACCTCGTCGGGGTCGATCGTGACTCCCGCCTCGAGTTTCACCGGGGTGGTGCGGTACATCGCGGCCGCCTCGCCGGTACGCCGCTGGAAGATCCGCTGCCGCATGTTGACGACCTTGAACCGGTCACCGTTCGACAGCAGCATTTCGGCCTTGCCGAGGAACAGATAGGCCGCTTCGCGCAGCGCGAAGTGGAACCGGTCGATGATCTGCGTCTGCGCTTCGACGTTGAAGTACATCAGGGTGTTGCGGCAGACCAGGAGATCCAGCCGGGAGATCGGCGCGTCACGGGTGATGTCGTGGCGGCCGAAGATCACCCGGCGGCGCAGGTCGGGCCGGAAGGCGTGGAGCATGCCGTTCGGCTCGAAGTACTTGTTCCGGAGTTCCTCCGGCAGTGCTTCCAGCGCCCTGGACGAGTAGAGCCCCGCCCGCGCGTCGCGTAACGCTTCTTCGTCGACGTCGGTGCCGTAGATCTTGAGCCGCTTCACGCATTCCTGGATGCCCAGTGCCTCGGCGAACAGGATCGCCAGCGAGTAGGCCTCCTCGCCGCTGGCGCAGCCCGCGCTCCACACCCGGATCTCCTCACCGGACTCGATGTTCGCCAGAATGCCGGGCACCACTTCGCGCTGGAGGACCGACCAGGCCTCGGTGTCGCGGAAGAAGCTCGTGACGTTGATCAGGATCGTGTTGAACAGGAACCCGAACTCTTCGCTGCTGCTCTCCAGCCGGTCGCGGTAGTCGGTGTAGCTGTCGATGCCTACCTCCGCCATCCGTTTCCGGACGCGGCGGGTCAGGCTGGTGCGCTTGTAGCCGGTGAAGTCGAAGCCGCGGGAGTCGCGGATGAAGGCGAGCAGGCCTTCCAGATCGGTGTCCTCACCGTTCGAGGCGACGGCGTTGTGGTCTTGGTCGGTCATGACTTCCTCGCCTCGACGAGCCCGCGAAGCACAGGGGCGATCTCGTCGAGCTGGAGGACGAAGTCGACGGCGCCCACCTCGACGGCGGCCTCCGGCATGCCCCGGAACTCGGCGGTCTCCGGATCCTGGGCGATCACCGTACCGCCACGGGATTTGACTGCGGACACGCCCATCGTCCCGTCGCTGCCGGTGCCGGTGAGTACGCACGCGATCGCGCGCGGCCCGTAGGTTCCGGCGACCGATTCGAAGAGCAGATCGGCGGACGGCCGCAGGAAGTGGACGAGCTCGCTGTTGGACAGGGTCAGCCGCCCGCCGGGTTCCACGAGCAGGTGTTTGTCCGGGGGTGCGATGTACACCATCCCCGGCTCCGCCTCGTCACCGTCGCGCGCCAGCTGCACCGGGAGCTTGGCCCGGCGGGCGAGAACCTCCGCGATGATGGTCTGGTGCCTGCGGTCGAGGTGCTGGACGACGACCACCGGCACCGGCAGGCTGTCGGTGAGCCCGCCCAGTACCTGGCCGAGCGCGGTGATGCCCCCGGCCGAGGACGCCAGGGCCACGATGTCGAAGGGCGGCCGGATGGGGTCGTGACCGGGCGTGGACGTCATGTCCGGATGGCTTTCCGGAGGCTGCCGTGGCACCCCTACAGCCTAGCGAGCGGTGCCCCCGGGGCCCGTGTTCACCCGTCCGGGGGCATCTTGAGAGGCTGGGGCGGTGACCAGCCTGACCCGGATCCGCCGCTTCCTCGACGAGCGCGAACCGCCGACACCGTGCCTCGTCGTCGACACCGACCTGGTCGCGGCGCGCGCGGCGGAGGTCGCCGCCGCGTTCGGCACCGCGCGGATCCGGTACGCGGTGAAGGCGAACCCGGCGCCACCGGTGCTCGACACGCTGGTCGCGGCCGGGGCGGGCTTCGACGTCGCCTCGCCCGCGGAGATCCGGCTGTGCCTGGCCAGGGGCGCGGATCCGGCGGCGCTCGCCTACGGGAACACGGTCAAGAAGCCCGCGGACATCGCCTTCGCCTACGAGCGGGGAGTACGCGAGTTCACCACCGACGCCGAGAGCGACCTCGAAAACCTCGCCCGGCACGCGCCGGGGTCGGCGGTGTCGGTCCGGGTCCTGCTCGACGCGCCGGACTCGGTGACGCCGTTCGGCCGCAAGTTCGGCTGCGAGCCCTCGGTCGCGCTCGACCTCGTGCTGCGTGCCGCCGCGCTCGGCCTGCGGCCGGGGCTGGCCTTCCACGTCGGCTCGCAGCAGCCCGACCCGTCCGCCTGGGAGATCGGGATCGCGACCGCGGCCAAGCTGTTCGCGGAGGCCGCCGCGGCCGGTGTCACGCTCGACCGGCTGAACATCGGGGGCGGGTTCGCCGTCGGCTACCGCTCGGAGGTCCCCGCGATCGCCGAGTACGCGGCGAAGATCGGCGACGCGCTCCGCACGCACTTCCCGGACGGCGCGCCCGAGCTGACCATGGAGCCGGGCCGGGTGCTCGTCGCGGCGGCCGGGGTCCTGCGCACCGAGGTCGTGCTGGTCGCGCGGCGTTCCGCCACGGACGAACGGCGGTGGGTCTACCTCGACGTCGGCCGCTACAACGGACTGGCCGAGGCGGAGAACGAGGCGATCGCGTACCGCTTCGAGCCGCTGGAGGAGCGCGGCGGGCCGTCGGGGCCGGTGATCCTCGCCGGGCCCACCTGCGACGGCGACGACGTCCTCTACCAGCGCACGGCGTACGAGCTGCCCCTGTCGCTGCGGGCGGGCGACCGGTTCGACATCCTCGCCGCCGGTGCCTACACCGCCAGTTACTCGTCGGTCGCCTTCAACGGCATCGAGCCACTGCGGACCTACTGCGTGGGGAGGTACGGCGATGCCGCCTGAGGGGGAGATCGGCCGGTTCGCCGGCAGGCACGTGCTCGCCGAGCTGCGCGGGATCGACGCCGCGCTGCTGGACGATCCGGACCGGCTGCGCGCGCTGCTGACGGCCGCGGTGACCGAGGCGGGTGCCACGGTGTGCGACGTGGTGGCCCAGCGTTTCGTGCCGCAGGGCGTGACCGTGGTCGCGATGCTCGCCGAGTCGCACGCGTCGGTGCACACCTATCCCGAGATCGGCGCGATGTTCGTCGACGTGTTCACCTGCGGGGACCGCGCCGACCCGGAGCACGCCGTCCGGTTGTTCGCCAAGGCGCTCGACGCGAGCGCGCTCGAACTGTCCACCGTCCTGCGAGGGGAACGCCAGATGCCCGAGGTCACCGAAGTCACCGAGATCACCGAGCCGGTCGGTGCCGGGTTGCGCCGGACCTGGGAGGTCGGCGAAGTCCTCTACGCCGGGCGCACCGCGTTCCAGGACGTCCTGATCGGACGGACCACGCAGGGCGTCTCGCTGTTCTGCGACGGCGAGCGGCAGAGCACCGAGGCCACCCAGCTCGTCTACCACGAGGCGCTGATGGTGCCCGCCCTGCTGCTGGCCGAGCGGGTCCGCCGGGTGCTGGTCATCGGGTCGAGCGAGGGCGTGGTCTGCGAGCTGGCGCTGGCCGCCGGCGCGGAGCTGGTCGATCACGTGGACATCGACGAGCAGGCGGTGCGGGCGTGCGCCGAGCACCTGCCCTACGGCTACACGCCCGCCGAACTGGACCGCGCCGAACGCGGCGAGGGCCCGGTGCGGGTGCACTACCGCGACGGCTGGGAGTTCCTGGCCGAGGCGAGCGAGCGGGGCGAACGCTACGACGTCGTGGTCATCGACCTGCCCGACGAGAACGCCGACCCGGACGCCCAGCACAACCGCCTGTACGGCACGGACTTCCTGACGCGCTGCGCGGGCCTGCTCGCCGAGGGCGGCGTGGTGACCAGCCAGGCGGGGTGCCCGACGATGTGGCGCAACGAGACCCTGCTCGCGTCGTGGCGGCGTTTCCGCGCGGTGTTCGGCTCGGTGCTGTACCACGGCTCCGACGAGCACGAATGGGCTTTCCTGTCCGGCCGGGCGGACCGGATCGACGATCCGGCAGGCCGCGCGGCGGACCGGCTCCGCGAAGGCAGGCTCCGGCCGTCCACAATGGACGAGCAGGCGCTGCGCGGCTGTGCCGTGCCACCGTATTCGGTGCGCACCGCGGACCGCTAGCGGCGCCGGGAGCGCCGCTGGGCCGATCCCCTACGGACGAAGGTTGTTTTGGTCTGGACCTTCGGGCAACGATGGCCGTTGCTTGTTCAGCGCGCTGAACGTCGGAAGGGGCACGGCGATGACGCTGGAGAGTCTCGGCGTCAGCGGCGCCGAGCAACGGGTCTACGAGGTCCTCCTGCGTCATCCCGAGGTCACCTTCACCCGGTTGGCGGAGCTGACCGGGATGACGCCCAGCAGGCTGCGGCCGCTGGTGGCCTCGCTGGCGGGCAAGGGAATGCTGACCAGGACGACCGGCCGTCCCGCGCTGATCGTCGCCTCGCCGCCGGACATCGCGGTGGAGATCCTCGCCCAGCGGCGACGGGCCGAGATCGAGCAGGCACGGCTGTCCGGCGCGTCCTTCGGCGCGCGGCTGCGCCTGGAGCAGGGCCCGGTCCGCCAGGTGATCCGCGACCGCGGCGCCGCGGCCCAGCGTTACCGGCAGCTGCACCAGGTCGCCAGGACGGACCTGCTCGTGGTCCGCCGGTCGCCGGACGCGGTCCTGCCGCTGGACGCGCACCGCCAGCTCCAGCGGGAGGCGCGGGCCCGCGGGGTGCGGAGCCGGACGCTCTACGAGCAGGGCGAGCCCGCCAGGCCGGTGCCGCACGAGCCGGAGGCGGGGGAGCAGGCGCGGACGCTGCCCGCGCCGCCGGTCCGGATGGTGATCGCCGACGGGCGCCTCGGGCTCGTCTTCGCCGAGCCCGCGAGCGGGCACCAGGCCGTGGTGGTGTCCTCGGCGACCGTGGTGAGCGGCCTGGTGGCGTTGTTCGACCTGCTGTGGGAGCGGGCGAGCCCGCTGTGGCCGGAGAACGGCCGCGCCGGGACGGGGGAGGAGGACCGGCGGTTGCTCGTCCTGCTCGCCGCGGGCCTGACCGATCAGGCGATCGGGCGGAAACTCGGCGTCGCCCAGCGGACCGTGGAGCGCCGGGTCCGCAGGCTGATGGACGCGCTCGGCGCGCGGACCCGCTTCCAGGCCGGGCTCCAGGCGGCCCGGCGCGGACTGCTCGAACCCTGAGCCGTGGAAAAAGGTGCCGGTGCCATCGTGGGGCGATGGCACCGGCACCCGGACCGGCCGGAGAGAGTCGGGTCAGAATCCGGCGGTCACCCTGGTGAAGTCCCAGTCTTTCTGCGCGATGCCGCTACAGGTCGACTGCACGCCGCCGCCCGGGCAGGGGCGGTCGCGGTTGACCGCCCAGAACGCCAGCCTGCCCAGCCCGTTCGACTTCGCCCAGCCGGTGATCCGGGTCCAGGTCTCCACGCTGGTCAGTTCCTGCTGGTCGGACAGCCCGTTCATGCCGGAGATCCCGGTGCGGCGGAACGCCTCGGCGTCCGAGAGGCCGAACACCGACTTCAGCTTGTCCTTCAGCGCCGTCACGGCCTTGACGGTGTTGCCGTACATGTCCGCGCCGCCGCCGAAGTCGAACGGCATGAGCGTGAACACGTCGACCCCGGCGTCGAGCGCCTTCGCCCGCTCGACCAGCCGGTTGCCCCAGGAGTTCGGGCCGGAGGTCGTCGTGCCGAAGGTGAGGATCGTCTGGAGGCCGGGGTTGCGCTGCTTGAGGATCTTCAGCGCGCCGAGGACGCGGTCCTGCACGGTCGCGTTCTCGAACTCGTCGGTGTTCTCGATGTCGATGTCGATCGCCCTGAGCCCGTAGGCGCTGATCACCTTCTGGTACGCGCCGGCCAGTGACGCCGCGTCCGGGCAGTTCGGGCCGAGCTTGTTGCCGCTCCAGCCGCCGACCGACGGCACGACCTGCCCGCCCGCGCCCTGGATCGCCTTGATGGTGCGCGCGTCCACGCCGCCGGCGAGCGGCCGCTGGCCGTCCCACGCGGGGTTGCACCCGCCGGAGGCCAGCACGAACGCCATGGTGAACGCCTTGACCCCGGTCGCGTTCATCACCGACGTCGCCGACGGCGGGTTGCCCCAGCCCAGGAAGAGGTAGGGCGCGCCGGGCCCGGCCGCGGCGGGCCCGGCCGCGGCGGGGGCGGCCGACGCGGTGGGCGCCGTGACGAGAGTGGTGCCGAGGACGGCGGCCGTCGCCGCCAGGCTCATCGAGGAGCGCACTTTTCCGAGTAATCGCTTACGCATCGTGTGTCCTTTCAGGACAGACCGCCGCGGAGGGCGCTGATGAGTTCGCCATTGGCGGTGTCGCCGGTGAGTTCCCAGAAGAACGCGCCGCCGAGACCCTGTTCCTTCACGTAGCGTGTCTTGCCGCCGATCGTCGCCGGGGTGTCGTAGCTCCACCAGTTGCTCCCGCACTTGGCGTACCCGGTGCCCGCGACGGTGCCGGTGGACGGGCAGCTGTTCTTGAGCACCTTGTAGTCCTCGATGCCCGCCTCGTAGGTGCCGGGCGCGGGACCGGTGGCGGTGCCGCCCGGCGCGTCCTGGGTGACGCCGGTCCAGCCGCGGCCGTAGAAACCGACACCCAGCAACAGCTTGTTCGCCGGGACGCCCTTCGACTTCAGCTTCTGGATGGCGGCGTCGGTGTTGAAACCGTCCTTGGGGATGCCGGGGTAGGTCGTCAGCGGCGAATGCGGTGCCGTCGGGCCCTTGGCGTCCCAGCCGCCGAAGAAGTCGTAGGTCATCACGTTGAACCAGTCGAGGTACTGCGCCGCGCCGCCGTAGTCGGTCACGTCCATCTTGCCGCCGTTGCTCGCGTCCGCGGTGATCGCCGAGGTGACCAGGTACGAGGAACCGAACTTCGAACGCAACGCGCCGAGCAGGTTCTTGTAGGCGTCGGGACCGCTGGTGTCACAGCTGAGACCGCACGCGTTCGGGTACTCCCAGTCGATGTCGATGCCGTCCCAGATATCCGCCCAGCGCGGGTCCTTGAGCAGGTTGTAGCAGGACTCCGCGAACGCCGCCGGGTTCTTCGCCGCCTGGCCGAAGCCGCCGGACCAGGTCCAGCCGCCGAAGGACCAGATCACCTTGAGCCCGGGATGCATCTTCTTCAGCTTGCGGAGCTGGTTGAAGTTCCCGCGCAGCGCGCCGTTGTCCCAGGTGTCGGCCACACCGTCCACACTGGACCCGGCGTCGTAGAACTTGTCGTAGTCGGCGTAGGTGTCGTCCCTCGCGGAGCACGAACCGTTGGTGACGTTGCCGAAGGCGTAGTTGATGTGCGTCAGCTTCGAGGCCGAACCGCTGGTCTCGATGTTCTTGACGTGGTAGTTGCGGCCGTAGACGCCCCACTGCACGAAGTAACCGACGTTCTTCAGCCCGCCGGGATCCGGTGGGGTGGTGGTCGTCGGCGGGGTGCTCGTCGTGGGCGTGGTCGGCGCGGTGCTCGTGGTGGGCGGGGTCGTGCCGCCGTCACACGCGGCGCCGTTGACCTTGCAACCGCCGGGCGCGCTGTAGGTGCCGGAGTACTGGACGTTGAAGCCGAAGCTCACCGACGCGCCGGCGGCGACGGTGCCGTTCCAGGTGCTCTTGACCGTGACGTGCTGGCCGCTGGCGGTGTAGCTGCCGTCCCAGACCGACGCGATCTTCTGGCCCGCGGCGAGGTCGAACTCGACCGTCCACGAGCTGACCGGCGCCGAGGAGCCGTTGCTGATCGTGTATTTGCCTTCGTAGCCGGCGCCCCAGTCGGAGCCCTTGGTGAACGCCGCGGTCACCGTGCCCGCGGCGCTCGCCGGGGCCACCGCGAGCCCGGCGCCGAGCGCCCCCGCTGCCACCAGCAGTCCGAACAGGTGCCATCTCTTTCTGGACATCGTTCTCCTTGTCAGTGCGGGAAAATCTCAGTGCCGGGAAAGGTCAGCTCTGGTACTGCGCGACGATCTTGGCGAAGTCGTAGGGCTGCTGGGACACGCTGCTGCACTTGCCGTCGACCCAGCCGGTGGGCCGGGTGCACTCGCGGTCGCGGTTGAGCGACCAGAACGAGAACCGGCCGAGCCTGTGCTGTTGCGCGTATCCGAGCAGGGTGCGGAAGGTGGCGGCGGTGAACAGCTCGCTGGGCTGGTCGGTGTGCCCGTTCATCAGGATCAGCCCGGTGCGGGCGTAGGTGGCCGCGTCGTCGAGGTCCGGCCGCAGCGCGCGGAGCTGCCCGTGCACCTGCGCCATGATCTTCTGGACGTCGGCGGCCATGCTGCCGCCGGGGCCGCCGTAGTCGAAGGCCATGATCTTGTAGAGGTCGATCTCCGCGCCGAGGTCACGGGCGCGCTGGATCTCGTCCCTGCCGAGACCGGACAGCCCGACCGTGGTGGTCGGCAGGGTGAGCGAGACGTGCAGGCCGGGGTTGCGCTGCTTGAGCGTCTTGACCGCCTGGAAACGCCTCGTCTCGCCCGCGACGTCGCCGAGGTCGTCGCCCTCGATGTCGAGGTCGATGTGGGTGAGCGAGTACTTGGTGATGACCCGCTGGTACGCGTCGGCGAGCGAGCCCGCGTCCCGGCAGGCCGCGCCGAGCTCGCGGCCGTTGTACCCGCCGAAGGACACCGAGACGTCGCCGCCCGCCTGGCGGATCTGGGCCACCTTCCCCGCCACCACGGTGTCGGAAGCGACCGGCTGGGCGGCGTTGCCGTCCCACACCGGCGTGCAGCCGCCGCCGTCGGGCGCCAGCACGAACGCGAGGATGTAGCTCTTCTGCCCGCTGGCCGCGATCGCCGCGCCGATGTCCTGCGGGTCGTTGTCGAGCGGCATGTAGTACGGCGCGGCCGTCAGCCCGCCCGCCGCCGCGTGCGCGAGGTGCGTACCGGCGAGCACCGCCGTGGCGGGCAGCAGGAGCGCGGCCGCGCTCAGCGTGACCGCTCGGCGGATACGGCGAATCGTCGTCCTCATTGACGGCCTCCCGGGAAGCGTGGTCCTCACGACGCTACGTGGTCTGGACCAATTGTGGGAGGCGGAATGCCGACGTGTCGGTATTCCGACACCGTGCGCTAGACGGTGGTTTTCCGCCGGGCGGCGGTGATCGCGGCGGTCGCGAGCAGCGCCGCGGCGAGGGTGGCCAGCCCGGCGCCGAGCCCGGCGAACGCGGCGACACCACCGGCGAGCAGCGGGCCGCCCGCGTCCCCGAGTTCGCGGCCGACCTCCGCGCTGCCCATCGTCTGGCCGAGCCGTTCGGGCGGGGTTCCCGCGGCGAGCGCGGCGAAGGCGAGTGGGGTGACGAGCCCGGTGCCGGCGCCGATCGCGACCGCGCTCACCAGGATCCCGGCGACCCCGGGAACGGCGGCGGCGACCACGAAACCGGCGGCGGCGAGCACCAGGCCCGCGGTCGTCCCGATCCGGTCCGGCAGGCGCCCGGCGTCCCTGGCCCGCCCCGCCCACGGCTGGACGAGCGCGGCGGCCGCCGCCAGCAGCGAGACCGCGACGCCGGTGACGAGCGGGCCGAGGCCGGTGGCCGCGCCCCGGACGGGGAGGAAACCGACCCCGGTCGCGACGGCGGCGGTGGCCGCGGCGAGCGTCAGCGTCGGCAGCAGGAAACCCGGACGGGCCAGGCGACGGGCGAGGTCGAGCAGCGTCTGGCGAGTACGGGGCAGCGGCGGGGCCGCGGGCACCGCGAGCGCGGCCCACCCCGCGACGGCGGCGGCGAGCACGGCGAGTGTGGCGAAGAGCAGGGCGAACCCGCCCAGTGCGATCAGCGCCCCGCCGAGCACCGGGCCGAGGGTGTAGCCCAGCCCCTTCCACGCGCCGTACCGGCCGAACGCGCGGCCGTGCCGGGACGCGGGGGAGAGCCGGGCGACCATCGCGCTCGCGGCGGGGGAGAACGCGGCGGCCGCGGCGCCCTGCCCGAACCGGGCCAGCCCGACCAGCGCGGGGTCGTCGGCGAGCGCGAACGCCGCGGACGCCACCGCGAAGGCGGCCAGCCCGCCCAGCAGGACGGGCCGGGGCCCGATCCGGTCGGCCAGCGAGCCGAAGACGGGCTTGAGCACGACCTCGGCGCCGTCGTACACCGCGAGCAGGATGCCGAGCGTCAGCAGGGAGGCGTGCGCGCCGCCGAGGTACCCGCCGAGCCCGGCGGCGATGCCGTGCGCGCCGAACGCGGTGACGAATCCGGCGCCGTACAAGGGAAGTACCCGGCGGAGCGGAGTGTCCTCCGGCGTTGTCACGGCGCCTCCCGGTCTCGCCCGACACTCTAACCCGGACGCGCGGCCGTCCCGTTACCCTGGCGAAGAGACCCGGACAGTACGGAGCGCATATCAGATGAGTCCCACATCTTCTCCGCGTACGGCCGCCGCGCGTCGGCGACGGTCCACAGTGGCCGTGAAGGAGTCGATGCGGGAGCTGCGCAGACAGCTTTCGCTACTCAACCACCAGGTCGGCGTGCGGCTGGAGCTCAAGGACGTCGATCTGGACTGCCTCGCGCTGATCGGCGCGGACGGCCCGCTGAGCCCGAGCGCGCTGGCCCGGCGGGCCGGGCTGCACCCGGCGACGGTCACCGGCATCCTGGACCGGCTCCAGCGCGGCGGCTGGATCGTGCGCGAACGGGACCCGGACGCGGCCGACCGGCGGGCGGTCACGGTGCGCGCGGTGCGTGACCGCACCGCCGAGATCTTCGGGCTCTACGCGGGCATGAACACCGCGATGGACCGGCTGTGCGCCGGGTATTCCGAGGCCGAGCTCGACCTGCTCGCCGGGTTCCTCCGGCGCGCCACCGAGGCGGGCCGGGAGGCCACCGACGACCTGGCGGCCCGCTGAGCCCGCCGGGTCAGCGCGGGGACACCGGGGCGAGCTCGGGCCGTTTCGCGGTGCGCCCGTCCCCGGACGACCGGCCGAGCAGCCGCCGTCCGAGCCAGGGCCCCAGGAAACCCGCCGCCCAGCTCAGCTCGGTGGCCGCGCGCCGCCAGGGCACCGGTTTTTCTTGCGGGGCAAGGGGAATCGACCAGGAATCGTCGCTGCCCGGGAGGCCGAGGGTGTGCGCGACGGCGTCGGAGAGCCGGGCGTGGCCGAGCGCGTTGAGGTGTAGCCGGTCGGTGCTCCAGAGACGCGGGTCGGTGCAGACCGGGTAGGCGGACAGGTCGACGACGAGCACCCCGTGCCGCGCCGCGGCGGCCCGGACCCGAGCGTTGAAGTCCGTCACCCGCGCGCTGAGCGGCTTGGCCGCCGGGACGAGCCGGGCGGGGTCGGGCAGCGCCACGGTGACCACGGTCGCGCCGATCCCGGTGAGCCCGGCGAACATCCGCTCGACCTCGGCCGCGACGGCGGCGGGATCGCACCGCGGCCGGATGAGATCGTTCATCCCGGCCAGCACGGTGGCCAGGTCCGGCCGCAGGCCGACCGCCGCGGCGAGCTGCCCGGCGCGCACCTGGTGGGCGAGCCGTCCGCGCACGGCGAGGTTGGCGTAGCGGAAGTCCGGCGCGGCGGTCGCCAGCCGCTCGGCGAGGCGGTCGGCCCAGCCCCGGTAGCCGAGGACGTCGTCGCCGTCGTTGAGTCCTTCGGTCTGGCTGTCGCCGAGGGCTACGTAGCGGGCGAACACCCGGTCGTCAGCGGACACCGGCGGCCACCCTCGCGCGCAGCACCGCCGCGGCCCGGACGCACCAGGCGCGGTGCCCGGCCTCGAACTCGCGGCCCCGCAGGCAGGTCAGGTACGGCCCGACGCGCGCGCCCTCGCGCAGGAACGTCTCCTCGTCGAGCTCGCCGCGCATCCGCCGCAGCAGCTTGCCGAAGACCTCGATCTTGGCGTCGGCGACCAGCACCCGCTCGTCGAGCTGCCGGATCACCTCGTCCGCGCCCGCCGCGTCGGCCGCCTGCACCTTCACCATGAGGTCGTCCCGGATGAACGACGGTTTGGCCGGCGAGGCGGCGAACCGCGCCAGCTCGTCGACGCCCGCGCCGGTGACGGTGAACAGCCGCTTGTTCGGCCGGGTCTCCTGGATGACCTGGCGGCCGGCGACCAGGCCCTCCTTCTCCAGCTTCGCCAGTTCCAGGTAGAGCTGTTGGGGCAGCGCGTGCCAGAAGTTCGCGACGCCGACGTCGAACGCCTTGGCCAGCTGGTATCCGCTGCACTCCCCGTCCAGCAGCGCCGCGAGTACGGCGTGTCGCAGAGCCATCCGGTCCCGGCCTCCCTTGTGTGATAGTCACAAAGCACTATAGTCAATTTTATGACTAATGGTAGCCACCCCTTCCGGGCCGCCGTCGAGGCGGGCGACCACGAGGCGATCGCCGCGCTGCTGGCCGAGAACGTCGTGTTCACCAGCCCGGTGGCGTTCAAGCCCTACGAGGGCAAGCCGCTCACCGCGGCGATCCTGCGCGCGGTGTTCCGCGTGTTCGAGGACTTCCGCTACGTGCGCGAATTCGGCGACGGCGCCGACCACGCGCTGGTCTTCCGGGCCACGGTGGCGGGCAAGGAGATCACCGGCTGCGACTTCCTGCACACCGATGCGGACGGCCTGATCGACGACTTCATGGTCATGGTCCGGCCGCTCTCGGCCGCGAAGGCGCTGTCGGAAGCCATGGCGGCGGAGTTCGACCAGGTCAGGCGTGAGGTCGCCGGGGTGTGACGCGGTAGCGCAGCAGGACGACGCCGTTGCCGAAGGCGCGGGTCTCGGCGAGTTCGAGCTCGTCCCCGGTGTCCGAAGCGGCGAACAACGGCTTGCCGCGGCCGAGCAGGAGGGGGTTGACGTAGACGCGGTACTCGTCGACCAGTCCGAGCCGCCGGAAGGTCGCGGTCAGTTCGGCGCCACCGAGCGCCAGATCGCCGCTCGTCCGCTCCTTGAGCGCCCTGACCTCGTCGGCGACGACCTCCCGCACGACGGTGGTGTTCCAGTCCGCCCGCGCCAGCGTCCGCGAGTACACGTATTTCGGCATGTCACGCCAGATCGCGGCGAACTCGGCCTCCGGGGCGGTGCAGCCGGGGGCCGTGTCGGCCGTCGGCCAGTACCCCGCCATCAGCTCGTAGGTGACCCGGCCGTCGAGGAAGGCGCCCATCGTCCGGAGATGGTCGTTGAAGTGGGTGTGCAGTTCCTCGTCGACCCGGTGCCAGCCGATGTCGCGATCCGGCCCCTCCATGAACCCGTCGAGCGAGACCGACATGGACACCACGATGTCTCCCATGCGGGGAGCGTACGGGGATGGTACGACAATAGCAGACTTTTAGGTTAGCCTAACCTTGCAAAATGGGCTCGGCCTGCGGTCCAATGAACCGATGGAGCCTGTCCCGATCAGTACCGTCACGCGTCACTTCGATCTGCCCGCTTCGACCCTGCACTACTGGGAGCGCCGGGGGCTGCTCAGTTCGCACCGGAGATCCGGCTGGCGGTACTACGACCGCGACCAGTTGTACCGCGTCGCGCAGATCCGGCTGTGGCGTGACCTCGGGCTGCTGAGCCTCGACGACATCGCCGTCGTACAGGCCGGTCCCGCCGAGGGCCGCGACTGGCGGGAGACCGTGGCCGCGCGGATCGACGTGCTCGAGGAGCAGATGGACCGGTTGATCGCCGCGCGGACCTATCTGCGCCACCTGCTGCTGTGCCGGCAGGAGGGACCGCTGCACGAGTGCCCGTACTTCCGCGCGGGCGTGGTGCTCCCGGAGCCCAGCCGTTCGGGTGCTTGACATCCGGGGGAATTCCCTTGACCTCAAGTTAGCTTGAGGTGGCAGGCTGGACGCATGACTGCGGAAGGCCTGATCGACACCACCGAGATGTACCTCAAGGCGGCCTACGAGCTGGAAGAGGACGGCGTCGTCCCGCTGCGCGCCCGCATCGCGGACCGGCTCGGCCAGAGCCCGCCGACGGTGAGCCAGACCGTCTCCCGGCTGGCGCGTGACGGCCTGCTCGAACTCGACGACGACCGCCATCTCGTCCTGTCCGCCGAAGGGCGGCGCCGCGCGGTGCGGGTGATGCGCAAGCACCGGCTCGCCGAGGTGCTGCTGGAGCGCGTGATCGGGCTGGACTGGGCGACGGTGCACGTCGAGGCGTGCCGCTGGGAGCACGTGATGTCCGAACAGGCCGAGCGCCGCATCTTCGCACTGTGCGGCAAGCCGCGGTACAGCCCTTACGGCGCACCGGTTCCCGGGCTCGCGGAGTTCGACGCGACCGCCGGGCAGGCACCGGAACCGGGCGGGGTGCGGGCGCTGGCCGAAGCCGCGCCCAGCGGGCGGGCCCGGCTGTACCGGATCAGCGAACGGATCCAGGAGGACGTCGCGTTCCTGCGCGCGCTGCACGAGGCCGGGGTCGTGCCCGGCGCCGAGCTGGAGTTCGCGCCCGAGGGCGACCGGATCGGGATCCGCACGGCCACCGGCACGCTGACGCTGGATCGGCGTCGGGCCGCGATGCTGCTCGTCGGGGGCCCCGCCGACGGTGACGTGCCCGCCACGACAGCGGATTCACGACTCGCCTCGTCCCGCTGAGCGCCGGGGGTTGATCTCAACCGAGGTTGAGAACGCAGGCTGGTGCCGACCCTGTTCACGGGACCCGTTCGTCCCGGTCCGGATTGGAGCCGAGCCATCAGCACGACATCCCCGCACCCGTACACCCTGACCGACGCCGCGGCCGCGTTGCGCGCGGGCACCGTCACGAGCACCGGCCTGCTCGAAGCCGCCATCGCCGCCGCCGATCGCGGAGACCCGGTGTACGGCGCCTATCTGCGGCGGTTCGACGAAGCCGCCCGCGAGTCCGCGGCCCGCGCCGACGCCGAACTCGCCGCCGGGCAGGATCGCGGCCCGCTGCACGGGATTCCGGTGGGCGTCAAAGACGTCTTCGCCGCCGCCGGCGGCCCGACGACCGCGCAGAGCCGGGTGCTCGACCGCGCGTGGTGGGCGGGCCGGGACGCCACGGTCGTCACCCGGCTCGTCGCGGCGGGCGCGGTCCTCACCGGCAAGACCACCACGATGGAGTTCGGCTGCGGGCTGCCGGAGGAGCGCGACCCGTTTCCGTTGCCGCGCAACCCCTGGCGGCCGGACCACTGGGCGGGCGGGTCGAGTTCGGGCACCGGGATCGGTGTGGCGACGGGCATGTTCCTGGCCGGGCTCGGTTCCGACACCGCGGGCAGCATCCGCATGCCCGCGGCGTTCTGCGGCGTCAGCGGGCTGATGCCGACCTACGGCCGGGTGCCGGGGACCGGGTGCGTGCCACTGGCCTACAGCGTCGACCGGATCGGCCCGCTGGCGCGGAGCGCGCGGGACTGCGCGGCGGTACTGGGGGTACTCGCCGGGCCGGACCCCGTCGACCCGGAGTGCGCGTCCGCGCCGTTCCACTGCCCGGACTTCGACGGCGATCTCACCGGTCTGCGGATCGGCGTGGTCCGCGAAGGACATTTCCCCGACGGGCGGGATCCCGCGCTGGACGGTGCTTTCTCGGCCGCGCTCACTGTCCTGTCCGGGCTGGGCGCCGCGGTGCGCGAGGTCGTCCTGCCGTATCGGGCGGAGTTGACGACCGCGGTCGTGGCCGTGATCACGAGTGAGGCCCTGGCCCACCATCGCGGCGGGCTGTCGCGCCGGTGGCACGAGTACGGCAGGGGATTCCGGGGCGAGGTGGCGAACGGCGCGTTCGTCAGCGGCGCGGACTACGTGCAGGCACAACGGGTCCGGCGGATCGCCCAGGCGGCGGTCGACCGGATCTTCGGAGAGGTCGACGTCATCGTGTGTCCGACGGCTTCGGGCGGCGCGCCCCACGTCGACGAGCTGGCCGGGCCCGACGGCGTGCCGGACAGCGGTGTGCTGTTCCGCCTGCTCACCACGCCCTACTGGAACGGGGTGGCCAATCCGGTGCTGGCGGTGCCGATGGGCTTCACCGCCGACGGGCTCCCGCTGTCGCTCCAGCTGGCGGGGCGCCCGTACGCGGAGGCCGAGCTGGTCCGGGTCGGCGAGGCGTACCAACGGGTCACCGGCTGGCATCTGCGCACGCCGCCGGTCGTGGCGGAGGTGGCGGCGTGACCGCGGAGATCCGGGTGCTGCTCGCCGCCGCGGCACTGCCCGCCACCGAGGCCGAAATCGCCACGCTGGCCGCGCGGTACCCGGCGTTCCGCGCCGCGGTCGACGCGCTCCACGAGGTCCCGGCCGCCCGGGACCTCCCGCCGGTGCTCGGCCTCCGGGTGCGCACCGAGGTTTCCGGGCCGGGTGCGTGACAGTCCATTGTGGATTGTGGCCCGGGGTGGTCCTGGCTCAGCCGATGAAACCGGCGGCTTTCAGCCAGTCGTGGGCCACCACGTTGGGCTTCTGCCCGTCGACGCTGACCTTCTTGTTCAGGTCGGTCAGCGTCTTGGTGTCGAGCTTCGCGGCGATCCCGGCGAAAACCTGTTCGAGCTGTGGGTACTTCTGCGCGAGCGGAGTGGCGATGGTGATGGCCGGGTTGTAGATCGGGAAGAAGTGCTTGTCGTCTTCCAGTACGGTCAGCTGCTGTCCCGCGACCCGGCCGTCGGTCGAGGCGACCTCGCCGAACCCGCAGGTGTCGCCCTTGCCGACGGTCGGGTAGATCACTGCGTCGTTGACGAGATGTTCCTGCGCGGCCGGCAGGTCGAAGCCGTAGGTCTTCTCGATGCCGGGGAACCCGTCGTCGCGGCTCTTGAACTCCGGGCCGATGCAGGTCGACGCGGCGGCCGGGTTGGACTTCACCAGCGCCGCGTAGTCGGACAGCGTCTTCACCCCGGTTTCCCGCAGGGCCTTCTGGTTGGCCGCGATCGCGTAGCTGTCGTTGGCGGGGGAGCGGGCCCACCAGGTGAGGTTGTTGGCCTCGTCGGCCTTCTTGACCGACTCGTACTGCGCCTGCGGATCGCTGATCGGCTTGGTCTGCTGGAGGAAACTGATCCACGCGGTCCCGGTGTACTCCCAGTACAGGTCGATGGCGCCGGTCGTCAGCGCCTGGCGGACGTTGCTCGACCCGGTGATGTTGGTCCTGTCCTGCGGGCTCGCCCCGGCCGCCTGCAACGCGACGAGCGCGATCTGCCCGAGCAGCAGCTGTTCGTCGAACTCCTTCGAGCCGACCTTGAGCTGCACGCCGTTCAGCGCGTCGATCTTCTTGATGGACCCTTCGCCGACCTGCGGGCCACCGGAGTCCTTGCCGATCGTGCATCCGCCGAGCAGGGACAGGGCCGCGACGAGCGCGAGCACGGTGGCGATCGGGCGTGGGGGCTTGCGCATGGGAGAAGCTCCTTCTCGGGTGTGGGTCAGGCGCCGCGTGGTTTGAGGAACTCCTCGACCACGAGGCCGAGCCAGTCGGCGAAGAGCGCGAGCGCGGCGACGACGAGGCCGAAGGTCAGGCTCAGCGTGGGGCGGTACAGCCCGATCCCGGCCACGAGGCCGCCGCCGAGGCCGCCGCCGTCGATGAACGTCGCGAGGGTCGCGCTGGCGACGGTGAGCACCAGCGCGGTGCGGATCCCGGCGAGGATCACCGGCACGGCCAGCGGCAGCTCGATGCGCCACAGCACCGCGGTGCGCGACATGCCCATGCCGCGCGCCGCGTCGGTGACGGCGGGGTCGACGCCGTCGAGGCCGACGATCGTGTTGCGCAGCACCGGAAGCGTCGCGTAGACGACCAGCGCGGTCACCGCGGTCACCGTGCCGGTACCCGTCCACAACGCGAGCAGCACCACGAGCCCGATGGACGGGATGGCCTGCCCGAGGTTGCCGAGCCCGAGCCCGAACGGCTTGAGCCAGCGCGCCGACCGCCGGGTGAGCAGGATGCCCAGCGGCACCGCGAGCAGCACGGTGAACAGCGTGGAGATCAGCGAAAGCCGCACGTGCGCGCCGAGTTCGGCGAGGATCTCCTGACCGTTGAGGTAGCGCGCTTCGATCGAGTCGATCGGCTGCGCGCGCATCACCAGGAACAACGCCAGCATCCCGGCGGCCAGCAGCACGGGCCGCACGAGCAGGCCCAGCCACCGGCGGCGGGGTGTTTCCCGTTCGGTGGAGGCGGAATCCGCGTCGGGCTCGTGCTGCTCGACGACGAGCGGGGGAGTGTCCTCCGCCGGGCGTAACGCCCTGAGCAGGGCGGGCAGATCGCACACGCCCAGCGGCCGGTCCCCGTCGGTCACCAGCACCTCGGTGCCGCCGTCGCGCACCATGGCGTCCAGCGCGTCTCGCAGCGTCGCGTCGGCGGGCAGCGACCGCGGGGCGTCCGAAACCCGTGGTACCGGGCCGAGTTCGATCTCACGCAGCCGGATCAGCCCGAGCCGCCTGAGGTTCCGCCCGCCGCCGATGAAACTCGCGACGTAGTCGTCGGCGGGCGCGGCGAGGATCTCCTCCGGCGTGCCGTACTGCGCGAGCACCGAACGGGGGCGCAGCACGGCGATCCGGTCGCCGACCTTCACCGCCTCGTCGAAGTCGTGCGTGACGAAGACGATCGTCTTGCGCACTTCCCGTTGCAGGCGAAGGAACTCGTCCTGCAACCGGGCACGGGTGATCGGGTCGGTGGAGCCGAACGGCTCGTCCATCAGCATGACCGGGGGATCGGCGGCCATCGCCCGCGCGACCCCCACCCGCTGCCGCTGGCCGCCGGAAAGCTCGTGCGGGTACCGGCCACCGTGTTCGGGTTCGAGGCCGACCACGGCGAGGAGTTCGCGGACCCGGGCGGCGACGCGCCCGCGTGTCCAGCCGAGCCGCCGGGGCACCACGCCGATGTTGCCCGCCACGCGCAGGTGCGGGAACAGGCCGACCTGCTGGATGACGTACCCGGTGTCGCGCCGGTGCTCGTCGACGTCGAGCGCCGACACGTCCGTGCCGCCGACCGTGATCCGCCCGGACGTCGGCTCGGCCAGCCGGTTGATCATCCGCATGGTCGTCGTCTTGCCACAGCCCGACGGTCCGGTCAGCACCACGATCTCCCCGGCGGGGATCCGCATCGTGAGGTTGTCGACGGCGGGCGCGGACTGCCCGGGGTACCGCTTGCCGACGCCGTCGAGCTCGATCGTTTCCCCCGGCCTGCCACCGGTTTCACTCCCGGCGGCGGCGGGAACGGCCGGCCGGCGGCGCCGGGTGGTCAGCTTTCCCAGCGCCGCGAACGCGAGGTCGAACAGCAGCGCCAGCACGACGATGCCGAGCGTCCCGGTCAGCACCTGGTTCAGCGAGTTGACCGAGCCGAACCGGCCGAGGCCGTCGAAGATCTGGTTGCCCAGTCCCGGCCCCTTCACGTACGCGCCGATCGCGGCGATGCCGATGGTGATCTGCGTCGAGACCCGGATCCCGGACAGGATCACCGGCCACGCCAGCGGCATCCGGACCCGCCACAGCAGCCGCGCGCGGCCCAGCCCCATGCCCTCGCCCGCGTCGACGATCGCCGCGTCCACCCCGCGCAGCCCGACGATCGTGTTGCGCGTGATCGGCAGCAGCGCGTACAGCACGAGCGCGAACAGCACGTTGGTGATCCCGAGCCCGAACGGGCCGATGAGGATGCCCAGCAGCGCGATCGACGGGATGGTCAGGAACGCCGCGGTGGTCGTGGTCGCCATCGCGGCGAACAGCGGCCGCCGGTAGGTGAGCACACCGATCGTCACCCCGATGAGCACGGCGAACGCCATCGCCGCGAGGGTCACGTCCACATGCAGGATCGCGTCGTTGACGACGTCGATCCAGTTCTCGCGGAGGTACTCCCAGAGGCTCAGCGTCCGCTCCTGTTCTGTTGTGACCGACTCCCCAGTGCCCGGTTCGGGTCACAGCGCAACACGAGGGCGGGCGTCCTGTCCACCGTTTCGGCCGGGCGAAGCCCGCCGCGGTGTCAGGTTCGTGCCCAGTCTCCCGAGATCAGCAGCTCGCGGACGGTCGCGGCGCGTTTTTCGTCCCAGACCACCTCGGGGTCGGGCTCGAGGAACGTCAGCACGACCCCGGCGATGCCGAGCGCGGGCTGCGACCATTCGGCCGCTTCCGGTGCGCCGAACGGGTTGGCCCGGAAGCGTGTTTCGGCGATCCCGGGGTTCGCGGGCGCCATCAGGATCAGGCCGCGGATGGTCGCGGTGGCCAGCGTCGCCACCGTTTCGTAGGACGCGTCGAGTTCGGGCCGCGGGCGGAGCCCGAGCAGCGTCGTCACCTGGCGGTAGGCCGTCGCGATCCCGGCGATGAGCGTCTTCTCGGACGTCGCGAGCGCGCTCTGCACCTCGTCGCGCAGGTCCCCGTCGGGCAGGCTCAGGAACGTCGCGTGCAACGCGAAGTAGGTGCGCCACTGGGTGGACCGGTGGAAGATCTCGAACTCGTCGAGCGCGCCGTGCCGCAGGGCTTCGGCCGCGACGGCGAGACGGCGTTCGGGCGTCTCGATCCAGTCGAGCCGGTCGAGGAGCACCCGGCCGATGGCGGCGAGCGCCTCCGGGTTGGCGCCGATCTCCGGGCTGGTCCCCTTGGCCAGTTCCTTGAGCAGATCGCTGAAGAACAGGTCTTTGTACGGCCAGCGGCGGTAGGCCGCGCTCCGGGAGACCCCGGCGTCGCGGATGACGTCCTCGAGGCTGATGTGGTCCAGGCTCACGGTTAGCCCGGTCTCGGTGACCATCGCGGTCGCCGCCTGGAGCATGCGCTGCCCGGTTTCCTCGTCCGACAGGCGGCGCCTGCGCCGGGCCAGGCCGGTGCCCGGCGGGGGTGTGCCCTGGTTCACGTTTGCCCGTCCTCTCAAACTTGAGATACTGTGTCTCAAGTTCAGTATTTCAAACTCTTGCTCGCAGGAGGATAGTCCTGCGGGGGAATCGGGGGACGCATCATGACCGGGACCGTGGATCGACGCGTGCTGACGGCCGTCTACGTGGGGCTGGCGCTCACCGTCGTCGCGACGCTCGCCGTCGTCGTCGGGAACGACACCCTGCTGCGGCATCTGCACGAGGTCGAGGACGGCTGGATCGCGCCGGAGAGGGTCGCCGGCAACCAGTCCGTCGTCGCCACCTACCTGTACGTACTCGGCGGCCTCGGCGTGCTGTCGTGGCTGCTCGTCGCGTGGATGGTCCGGACGGGGAAGCGGGGGACGCGCGCGGTGGCGGTGACGCTGCTCGTGCTGGGCGGCGGGCTCGCCGTGCTGAACCTGCTGATGGAGGAGTACGGGCGGAGGATCCTGCCGACACTGCTGGGCGTCACCGGCGTGCTGCCGAGCCTCGCCGGGCTCGCGGTCGTCGTCCTGTTGTGGCGGCCCCGCCGGGTCGTCGCCGCGGCCTGAAAACCGTTGGCCCCCACCGGGACCATGGAACCATGAAGATCGACTACGGCTGGCGGGCCCGGCTCGCCGACGACGAACTGACCGCGCTGACCCGCTCGCACGGCGGCACGGCCGAGCCGGGCTGGTGGGATCGGATCAGGACGCACAGCCTCGGCTGGGTGACCGGCCGGGAGCCCGGCGGGGAACTCGTCGGCTTCGCCAACGTCGCGTGGGACGGTGGCGACCACGCCTTCCTGCTCGACCCGAAGGTCCGGCCCGACCACCAGCACCGGGGGATCGGCACCGAACTCGTGCGGCGCGCCGTGGCCGGTGCGGCCGAAGCGGGGTGCGAGTGGGTGCACGTCGACTTCGAAGAACACCTCCGGGATTTCTATTTCGGCGCCTGCGGGTTCCGTCCCACCCGTGCGGGGCTCATCGCGTTGCGCTGAGCCCCGCACGGCGAAACGGACTCTTTCCGGTATCGAACACATCGCGAGCCCGCCGCATCCGAGTGAACCGCGCTCCTGTGGTTAACGGAGCGTATTCGTCGTCGACTCCAGAACGAATGGGGAAGATCGCGGGTGCTTACGGAGGGGCGATGATCGAACGAGTGGGATTGACCGGGAACGAAGCCAGGTTGTGGGACGCGGTCACCGCGGGCGGCCCGGTCGACTTCGACGGCGAGGCGCAGAAACTGTCGGCAACGGTCCTCTGTCATGTGCTCCTGTCGAAGGTTTCCGGACGGGACTGCCGGAAACTGGTCGTACGCAACACGGTCATCGTTGGTGAGGTGGACCTCGAATCCGGGAAGGTGTTGTTCCCGGTCGAGTTCGTGAAGTGCCGATTCGACAAGCCCGTGAATCTACGTCAGGCGCAAGCACCCGCCATGGGGTTCCTCCGGTGCCGGTTGTCCGGAATCCAGGCCGAGCAACTGCAGACGAGTTTCGGCTTCGAGGTCCGCAAATGTACGGACGACGGAGGTATCAGCCTCGCGGGGGCGCATGTCAAAGGGCAGGTGGACTTCGAAGGCACGCGGCTGCGCCATCGGCGCGGCCCGGTGCTGCTCGCGGACGGGCTGCGGGTGGATCAGGCTCTGCGGTGTTCGCGAGGCTTCCAGGCCGCGGGCCCGGTCAGTCTCGTCGGGACCAGGGTGGGTGGGCAGTTCGAGTGCAATGACGCCAGTTTCCTCAATCCCGGCGGTGTGGCGCTCGAGGCTGGCGATCTCGAAGTGGAAGAGAGTGTCTGCTGGGAAAGCGGCTTCCGCGCGGTGGGCGCCATCCGGCTCGCCGGTGCGCATATCAAGGGGCAGTTGACCTGTACCGGCGGACGGTTCCGTAACCCCGGCGGTGTCGCGCTCAGTCTCAGCGGAGCGCACGTCGATCAGGACGTGAAGCTGACCGAGGGGTCCTCAGTGGACGGTGGGGTGGATTTCACCGGGTGCGCGATCGGCGGGCGACTGGAACTCACCGGCGGCACTTTCCGGAAGGTCGGTGGTGTCGCGCTCGACCTGGCCCGCGCCTCGATCGATCAGAACATGATCTGCCAGAGCGGATTCGACCTCAAGGGGAAGATACTCCTCGCCGGTGCGAAGGTCGGCGGGAACCTGTGGTGCGAGGGTGGGAAGCTCGACAACGGGGCGGACGTGGTCATCGACGCGACCGGGCTCACCGTGCAACGGGACGTGAACCTGTGTTGCCTGGTGACCGGGGAAGGATTCCGTTCGGTCGGCGAGGTGGTGCTCAGCGACGCGGCCATCATGGGCTCGCTCCGGTGCTCGGGAGCGCATTTCATCAATCCCGGTGACGGGGCCCTGACCGCGAAAGGACTGGCGGTCACGCGTGACGCGCTGTTCGATGACGGCTTCGTGGCCGAAGGGGAAGTGGACATCACCGACTCGCGGATCGGGGGCCGGCTTCGCTGCACCGGTGGGACCTTCACCCATCGCGCGCGGGCACTGGCCGGTGAACGGATCACGGTCAAGCAGTCCGCGGAGTTCGGCGAGGGTTTCCACGCCGACGGCACCGTCTCCCTGCGCGGGGCGCAGATCGGTGGTGACCTCGATTTCACCCAGGCCGAACTGGCCGGTACCCACAAGGAAGCGCTGATTCTGAAAGGAGTGCAGGTCACCAGAACACTCACCCTGCGTTTCAAGCACCGCCCGTCCAACGAGGTCGATCTGTGCCGGGCCAGTGTGGCGCGCCTGGACGACCGCGAGGCCAACTGGCCGGAGAGCGTGCGGTTGTACGACTTCGTGTATGTGACTCTTCCGCTTCCCCAGGACGAGCCGGGTGCTCCGTCGGTGACCGACCGGCTGGACTGGCTGAAACGGAACAGCCGCTACATGCCCAAGGTCTATTCCCAGCTCGCGGACGCCTACCGCACCGCGGGTCTCGACGACGAAGCGATCACCGTGGCGGTGGCGGGGGAGACCGCACGGCGTGCTGCCCGGCGTGGCCTGGTCGGCTGGCTCTGGCGGCTGCTCGGCATGTTGTCGAGGTGGACCGTCCAATACGGATACCGGCCGCTGAAGGTGCTGTGGTGGCTTCTGGCCCTGCAGGTCGCGGGGGCGATCACCTTCAAGGCGTTCAGCGGGGCGGAGCAGCTGTATCCACGGGATCGTTCGACGCGACCGAGCGAAATCCTGTACACCCTCGATCTGCTGTTGCCGGTGGTGAACCTGAAGCAGCGGGATCTGTGGATCGCGACCGGTGCCGCCGCCTGGGTATCCTCGGGGTTCATCATCGCGGGCTGGGCGCTGGCGCTGAGCCTCGCGGTCGGTGTCGGCCGGATCTTCAAGTCCCGGTAGCGGGCGCGGCCGGTCGGTAGGTTGTTTAGAACTTGCTAAGGTTGGCAAGTGTTGAACACCGTGCCGGGCGGTGCACTCTCCGGGAGGAGTGTCGGTGAGCAGGCCGCTTTACCAGCTCAAGGCTGATTTCTTCAAGACGCTGGGGCACCCCGCGCGGATCCGGGTGCTGGAGCTGCTGTCCGAGCGGGAGCACGCGGTCGCGGAGATGCTGCCGGAGGTGGGCATCGAGCCGGCGAACCTGTCACAGCAGCTGGCGGTGCTGCGCCGTACGGGCCTGGTGACGACCCGCAAGGAAGGGTCGAGTGTCTACTACTCGCTGACGAGCCCTTATGTGGCGGAGCTGCTGGCAGTGGCGCGCCGCATCCTCACCGGGGTGCTGTCCGGCCAGGTCGAGCTGCTCGACGATCTGCGCACCCCGGCGGCCGGGCCGCGAACGCGGAAGTCCGACACCCGGGGCGGCTGACCCGCGCTCGGCGTGGCCGTTGTGGCTCTTCTCGCAGTACCCGGCACTTGCAAACTTCTTCAACTCTGCACATCATGAAACCGTGGTGACTTCCCCCGGCAAGGTCGGTGTCCATGCGCGGTGAGCGAACCCGGCGGATCGCCGTCGTGTGCGATCCCGGTGCCGCGGAATCCCCGGCGCGCGAGTACGCGGAACTGATCAGCGGGCTGGCCAGGACTCCCGCCAGGGTGCTCGCCGCCGCGGACCGGGGCGCCGCGCTGCCCGCGGAGTACGGCGCGGTCCTGCTGGCCCATCCCGGCACGGGAGCGGCCTCGGCGGCGGCACGCCTGCGGGAGGCCACCGGGCGCTTCGTGCTCTCGGACCAGGACGCCGCCGCGACCGCGCTGGCCGGCATGCTGCTGGCCACCCTCGCCCGGCGCGGACGCGCGCCGCGCGACGCGAGGGTCGTGCTCGCGGGCGCCGATCGACTGCCGGGTCTCGCCGCGCTGCTGATCGCCTCGAACGTCCGGGACATCACGCTGTGGAACGCCGCCGACGACGCGATCTTCCCGTTGCACCAGACGGTTTTCGGCGCGGACGCGGTCATCGACCTGCTCGGCGCCCTTCCCGGCGGCACCGACGGCTCGCTCGCCGTGCTCACCGAGGACGACGCGCACACCGCGCCGTGTGCCGCGGCCGGGCTGCTGCGCGCCGCGCTGCACGCGCCGACGCTGACCGGTGACGTCGACACCTGCCACACCGCGGCGGCGGTGCTGGCCGCCGCGGTCACCCCGGGACGGATGGTTTCCCACGGCGCGGCGCGGGAGCTGGCCGACCTGATCACCGAGGCGGTGCTGACCTCGCTCACGCCCGCCCGCGCCGGGTCCGCCTGACCCGCGCGGCGAATCTGTCCCTTGTGGACAGTCCGATCAGAACTCGGGTTCCGCGTCCGCCCATGGCTGCTCGGCCTCCAGCTGCGTGGCCAGCGCGAGCAGCACCGGCTCGCTGCCGAGCCCGCCGACGAACTGGACACCGAGCGGCAGCCCGGTCGCGGTGCGGTGCAGCGGCACCGACATCGCCGGGCGGCCGGTCAGGTTGGCGAGCTGGGTGAACGGGACGGGCGCCAGGTTCGCGATGACCGTGTTGTGCCACGCCTTCGTCTTCGCGAGCGGCCCGGCGAGGCCGAGCCGGAGCAGGAGCTCGCCCACGTACCGCAGCGGGCGCGGGGTGTCCAGCTCGCCGATGCGCACCGGTGGCCGCGCGAGCGCCGGGGTGAGCAGCAGGTCGTAGTTCTCGTGGAACGCCGCGAGCGCCCGTGTGTGGGTGTTCCACCGCTGGTGCGCGGCGACGTACTCGGGGGCGCGGGTCGCCATGGCCGCCGCGGCCAGCAGCCGGGTGTCCAGCTCGAAGTCCCTGTCCGGGGCGCCGGTGGTGCGCTGGATCTCGGCGATGGTGGCCGCGGACGACGCGCACCACATGGTCAGGAAGTCGCGGGCCAGCTGGGCGCCGTCGGTGCCGGGGTCGGCGGGCTCGACGTCGTGCCCGAGCTTGGTGAGCAGGGCGGCGGCGTCGTCGACCGCGGCGACGGCCTCCGGATGGACCTCGGTGCCGAGCGGGGAGTAGGTGGTGTAGCCGATGCGCAGCTTGCCGGGCTCGCGCCGGGCCAGTTCGGCGTAGGGGGTCTCGGGAACGGCCGCGAGGTACGGGCCGCCGGGATCCGGCCGCCGGGTCAGCACGTCGAGCATGGCCGCGGTGTCGCGCACGCTCCGGGACAGGACACCGTCGGTGGCGGCCCCGTGCAGGGACTCGGCGCTGTCGGGGCCGCAGGGCACCAGCCCGCGTCCCGGCTTGAGCCCGAAGATCCCGCAACAGGCGGCCGGGATGCGGATCGACCCGCCGCCGTCGCTGGCACCCGCCACCGGGACGACGCCCGCGGCCACCGCGGCGGCGGAACCCCCGGACGAGCCGCCGGGCGTGTGGCCGAGGTGCCACGGGTTGCGGGTCGCGCCGGTCGCGGCCGACTCGGTGATCGCCTTGGACCCGAACTCCGGTGTCGCGGTCTTGCCGAAGATCACCAGTCCCGCGTCGAGCCAGCGCCGGACGGTGGCGCTGTGCGTGCTCGCGGGCCGGTGCCGCAGGGACCGGGAGCCGCTGCCGGTCGGCACCCCGGCGTAGTCCTGCTTGAGGTCCTTGAGCAGGAACGGGACCCCGGCGAACGGCCCGGAAAGCTCGGCGGCGGCGCGTTTCCTGGCGAGCTCGTACATCGGGTACACGATCGCGTTGAGCGAGCCGTTGACCTGTTCGGCGCGGGCGATCGCCACGTCCAGCAGTTCGGCGGGGGAGACCTCGCCTCGTGCCACCAGCTCGGCGAGGCCGACCGCGTCGAACCGTCGGTATTCGCTGTACTCCACCGGACCACCGCCTCATTAAACTAGAACCTCTAGTTTAGGGACGGTAGGCTATCCGGGGCCGAGGAACAACCCCCTCAGGACGGACCATGGCACGACCGAAACAGACGCTGCTGTCCCGCGACGGCATCCTCCGCGCGGCACTGCGGCTGGTGGACGAGCACGGCCCGGACGCCTTGTCCACCAACAGGATCGCCGCGGAGCTGGGCGTCAGGGGGCCGTCGCTGTACAACCACGTCTCCGGACGCGACGAGATCATCGAGGGCCTGCGGGAACTGCTCACCGCCGACATGGATCTCGGCGCGGCGGAGTTGCGTCCCTGGACGTTGGCCTGCGATCGCGTCGCCCGTTCCTACCGCGCGTCGTTCGCGGCGCACCCCCACGTCGTCCCGCTGCTCACGGCGCAGCCGGTCCGCTCGCCCGCGGTGCTGGCCGCCTACGAGAAGGTGTTCGCCGCGCTGGGCGAGGCGGGCTGGCCGGAGGAGGACCTGGTGCCCGTCGTGCGGGCGATCGAGTACCTGGTCATCGGCTCGATCCACGACCAGGCCACCGGCCCGTCCGAAGACGCCGAGCGGGCCTTCGACGTCGGCCTGTCCGCGCTGATCCACGGCCTGGAACAGCGCCTGGCGGGTTACCCGGTCAGTTCCCGCTCATCAGGGCGGCCAGCTTCCCGGCCGCGTCCTCGCCGAAACACATGACGAGGCTGGCGGCGGATTCGGCGGCGGCCTCCTCGGCACGCGGGAACATCGCCTTTTCGTAGGCGGTCAAAGCCATTTCGTGATTCCCGGGGTGTGCCACGAGCGCGGCCGCGAGCTCGGCGCCGTCGAGCATGGCGAGGTTGGCGCCCTCCCCGGCGAACGGTGACATGAGGTGGGCGGCGTCGCCGAGCAGCGTCACGCCGGGCGTGCGCTCCCAGGCGTGCCCGACCGGCAGTGCGTGGATCGGCCGCGGGACGAGCGCGCCGTCCGCGTCGCGGACGAGGGTACGCAGCCGCTCGTCCCAGTCCGCGAACTCCGTCAGGAGCCTCGACTTCACCGTGTCGGTGTCGGCGAAGTCGAGGGTGCCGGAGGTGGCCCAGTCCGGCGGCGTCTTCAGTCCGAGGTAGACGTGCAGGCTGCCGTCCGGCTCGCGGTGGGAGAACATGCCGCGGCCGTCGTCGACCGCGAACAGCATGCCGCCACCGGCGAGCGCGGCGCTTTCCGGGTGCCGGACCGCCACGTCCGCGAGCGTGATATCCACAAAGGACAGTCCGGAGTAGACCGGGGTGGCCGGGGAGACGAGCGGGCGCACCCTGGACCACGCGCCGTCCGCACCGATCAGCAGGCCGGTGGTGAACGTGCTCCCGTCGGCGAGTGTCACCTCGTGGCGGCCGTCGCCCAGCGGGTGCGCGCCGGTGACCTTGGCGCCCCACCGGACGGTGCCCTCGGGCAGGGAACCGAGCAGCAGGTCGCGCAGCGCGCGCCGGTTCACCTCGGGGCGGCCGCCGCCCTCGCCGTCGTCCGCGTAGTGGACCACGGCGTTCTTGTCGAGGACGCGCGTGGCCTCGCCGCCGGGGTGGACGAGGGCGAGGAACGCGTCGAACAGCCCGGCGGCGCGCAGCGCGGCCTGCCCGGACTCCTCGTGGATGTCGAGCATGCCGCCCTGGTGCCGGGCGGTCGGCGACGCGTCGAGGTCGAAGACGGCGGCCTCGATCCCGTTGACGTGCAGCACGCGCGCGAGGGTGAGGCCGCCGAGGCCCGCGCCGATGACCGCGATGGGGTGATGAGTAGTCATGAGGTCCTCCTGGGTTTTGCCGATCCGAGCGGAAGTGGGCGGGCACGGGTCGTGGCCGACCCGCTCGCCGCGGGGTTTCCGGGGGTGCGTCGTGTCCTGAAGGGGTTGAGCGTCTTCAAGGGAGCCTTCGGGACGTCACGCCGGCCGGGGAGTGCGTGGGATTCCGTTGAGCAGCACGCGAAAGCCCCAGTCCAGCCGGGCCTCACCCGGTCCGGACAGCAGATCCTCGCCGAGTTCCGCGATACGGGGATGCGTGGCGGCGGGAACGGTCCGGAGCACCGTCGCGAGCGTCGTCATGTCCGCCTTCTCGGCGCCGGGGGCGCGGTCGTGGGGGGCGTGCTCGGCCGCGGTCGCCGTCGCGAACTGCAACAGCAGGTCCACGGCCCAGGCCGCCTGGTCCGCCGGGACTCCTCCCTCGTCGAGCAGGGCCAGCACCGCCTCCACCAACGCGAGGTAGTGCTCTCCCGACGGTCGTGCCACCAGCGCGGACGGGGCGAGGCCGCGATGCTCGAACAGGACGGCGGTGTAGGAGGTGAGGACGCGGACGAGCCGGTCCCGCCAGTCGCCGGTGGTGCCGGCCGGGCTCAGGTCCACCGTGCCGAGCAGTTCGTCGAGGATCGCCGCGTGCAGCTCGGCGGTGTTGCGGACGTACACGTAGAGCGAGGCCGGACCGGTGTCGAGTTCCTGTGCCAGCCGGCGCATGGTGACCTTCGCCAGTCCCTCGGTGCTCATCAGCCCGACCGCGGCCGCGACGATGCCCGCCCTGGTCAGCGCGGGTTTCGCCGGGCGCTCCCGGCGACTGGGCGTGGACTCGGGGTGTGGTGCCATGCCTCCATGATAACGAACATGTTCGTTCCGAACAAGTTCGTGACGAACATGTTCGCTCACCCGAGTGAGGTCAGCGCCGCCGTGATCCGCTCCCGCGAGTCGTCCGCGCCGAGGGCGCGTTTGGCCATGAGGTGCTCCATCGAGGTCCGATAGCGGGCGACCGGGGCCTGCTCGGTGAGGTAGGCGTCGGCGTAGTGATGGGCCAGCGTGACCAGCGGGAGGCGCTTCTCGAACTCGTAGACGGCGAAGGGCGCGATCATGGTGGGATGCCAGTCGCCGGCGGTGGGCACGACCCGCACGTCGATCCGGCGCTGCCCGGCCAGGTCCAGCAGATGGCGCAGTTGTTCGCGCAGTGCGAACGCGGTGCCGAAACGGTGCTGGAGCGCGGGGTCTCCGAGCAGCACGGTGTAGGTGGTGTTGGCGGTGCCAGGGGTGGCTGAGCGGGCCAGGCGCAGCATCACGCCTCCATCGACTTCGTCTCCGGTCAACATGCCCGCGTGCAGTAGTGCTCGCGCGTAGTCGGGGGTCTGCACCGGCTCCGGCACCGTGACGGGCGCCCATTCGGTGATAGTGGTGGCGGCCTGCTCGTACTCCAGCCGCAACGCCGGATACTCCACCGGTCCGGATTCGAGCCAGTTCGGATCGGTGACATGCCGGGCCAGCTCCACCAGCCGGTGGAATTCGGCACCTGTGACGCTCAGGAAGCCCAGTACGTGGATGACGTATTCGATCTTGGGACGTCGTGTGGCCAGTTCGACGGTGGAGACGACGGCGGGTTCGATGTCCAGTGCCGTGGCGAGGGCGCGCACGCCGATCTCGCGGTGGGTGCGAGCGGCGCGGAGCCCGAGTCCCAGTGCGACGGCCGCCGGGGTGAGGTGCTGGGTCAAGGTTGCTCGTCCATTGTGGATGTTCAGGGTCGATTGCGTGGGTGTGGTGCCGACCGGCTGGGTACAGCGGGGTGGCCGGGCCAGATGTCGATACCGTGCTCGTGGCGGTAGAGGTAATCGCAGTTCCAGCAGGTGCGCGGAACGCCGTGCGTGTCGCGCCGGTCCACCTGTTCGAATTCGGCGGCCGCCAAGATCCCGCACAGCATGGTGATCGGGTCGCCGGGCGACGGGACGCAGGTCAGCCGAGTGTGATGCCACACGCCATCCACCCCGGGGTGAATCTTCTCGGGGTCGAGATAGATCATCGCGCTCAGGGCCATCACTGCTCACTCTCCGGGCCGCGTGTGCCGGCCCGGTACACAGCGTCGTTGATCGGTTGCCCGGCTTGGAGGGAACTCGCGGGGGAAGATGGGGGAGGACGCCGCAGGGGTTACCCGGTCTCGGCGAGTTCGCGCCGACGTCGCGCCCATTCCGAATTCGCCCATCCGGCGGGCATGGTTTCGAGACACGCGCGTCCCGCTTCTCGCGCGGCGGCGTGGTCGCCGAGTGCGCGCAGCACGAAACCCTTCTGCCCGAGGAAGAAGGACGGGATGTACCAGTAGCCGGAATCCGGAAGGCGCTCGTCAGGGAGGTTGTCGACCATTCCGTCGGCCTTGGTGAGTTGCTTGACCGCCGCCTGCCTCTCGCCGTCCTTGGCCAGAACCTCGGCTCGCTGGTAGGCACAGTAAGTGCGCAGCGCCGGGTGGACACGGCTGTCGCGGTAGGCCGCCGCGCTGAGCGCTTCGGCGGTCGCCATGTCATCGGTCCGCAGCCCGCGATAGGCCTTGAACGAGAGAGCGGTGGACACCCGTAGCGGGTCGTCGACTTCCAACCCGAGAACCACCGCTTGGTCGAGGTAACGGGACGCGTCGTCCCATCGGCCCTGCGGGATCGACAGCCACCCCAGATACTGACTCAACTCGGACGCCAGTCCCACCGCGATCGGGCGGACGTTTCCGCGGGCGCCGCTCGCCAGCCGGATGACGAGGTCGTGGTGACTTCGCGCGGTCGGCATCACCGTTGCCGCGTTGGTTTGGTCTTCGAGCCGTCGAAGTCCCGCCAGGAGTCCCGCCACGGTACGGAGAGCGGCTTGGTCGACGCGGCGGGGTTGCGCGGCGGCGAGCGTGAGGCGTTCGGCTTCGTCGGGGCATTTGCCGAGTGCGAAGCCCAGTTCGGCGTCCGACGCGCCGAGCACCGCGCGCAGCCCGGCACGAATGTGGGCGCTGGGTCGTTTGACCACACCGCGTTCCAGCTTGCCGACGTGGTTTCCGTCGAAAACGTAAGCCCGGTTCGGATCCTGGTCCGCGAGCCAGGCCAGCACGGCCGCGGCCAGTTCGTCGCGGGTCATGTGACTGGCCGGAGTGACGCGCGATGCGGTCGCCTCACGTGCGACGCGGAGCAGGTGATTGGCGGCGGGCACGATTCCAGGGTAGCCCTTCCGCGCGTTCCCTCTGTTCGTTACATCTCGGAGAGGTCCTGTGTGCCGAGTACGGAGAGCAGTTCGAGCTGCTCGAAGGAGTCGGTGCCGACGGCGGGGTGAACCAGACCGGCCGCTGGCGGCCGTTCTCGCTGAACAGGTTGAGGCAGTTGACCTCGACGACGCCCAGGCTCGCGTGCACGATGCGCTTGCGGTCGTCGCGGCGGACGGCGACGTCGTGCCGCTCCCACAGGACCGCGAACTCCGGGCTGTCGCGGCGCGCGAGGCTCGATACCAGGAAGATTGCCCAGTTCAGCATGCCCACACGTCCACGAACCCGGGAAGGTCTGGATGGGCCTGCTCACGCCGAACAGGATCGCCAGGTTCGACATGGCCGCGGCGAACTGAGCCCGGCGAACCCGTTCGGCGGATACGGCTCACGGGGAGCGCGGCACGATGCGGGGCAGGTGATCCGCGACGGTCCGGGCGGCCTCCTCGTCCAGCGCGAGCTCCAGATGCGGCGGCAGTTCGAGGACGGCCGCCGCCTCGGTGTCGAAGTCGAGTGCGAGAACGCCGTCCCCCAGGGTGAACCGGGTCAGTCCGCCGTAGTGCACGGCGCCGCCGCCACGCACGATCGCGAAGGTGTCCTGGCCGAGGCGGACGTCCTGGGCGTCGTGCGTCAGGGAACGCTGGAACTCGAGCGTGTCCCCGGAGGACTCGTCGAGCAGTACGAGCGTCTCGTGGTTTCCTCGGTGCTGCTGATGAAACCGGCCTTGATCACGACCAGGACTCTCCCGCGATTCGACGTCAGGGCAGCTGCGGCATGATCTCGGCGGCGAGGCGTTCCATCTGCTCGGCCTGGTCGAACAGCGGGGTGAACAGGATCAGCTCGGCACCCGCGTCGACCACCTCGCGCAGACCGTCCACACAGTCCTTCGCGGTGCCCGCCACGGCGACGTCCTCGAAGCCACGGCTGCCGTAGAGCTCCGCGAGGCCGTCCGCGATCCGGGTCCGCGCGCGGGCCGCGTCGTCGTCGACCGCGATGTAGACGCGCTTGGCGATCGGGAAGTCCCGCCGTCCCGCCTCGGCGAGACCGGCGCGGAGCAGCTTCACCTGGTCGGCGAACTTCGCGGTGGTGGACGAACCCGCGCCGAAGAAGCCGTCGCCGAGCCGGATCGCCCGCGCGAGCGCGTTCGGGTGACTGCCGCCGAACCACACCGGCGGCCCCGGCTTCTGGAACGGTTTCGGCTCCATGGAAGCGTTTTCCAGCTGCCAGAACCGGCCGTCGAAGGTCACTTCGGGCCGGGTCCACAGCTCACGCATCAGCCGCAGGCCCTCGGTGAACCGCGACACCAGCCCCTCGGCCCCGATACCGAAGGCACCGAAGGCCCGTGCCTTGCCGCCGGTGCCGACCCCGACGTCCAGCCTGCCCCGGCTGAGCTGGTCCAGCGTGCTGAGCTGCTTGGCCAGGTGGACGGGGTTGTGCAGGGGAGTGACGAACACCGCGCAGCCGAGGCGGATCCGTTCGGTGCAGGCGGCGGCGTAGGTCATGATCTCGATCGGGCTCAGGTGCGGCATGGTGCCGAGCACCTGCTCCTGCGTCCAGCCACTGTCGAACCCGAGTTCCTCGGCGCGGCGCAGGAACGCGCGGAAACCGGCGGGGTCGAACTCGCCGTCGGCGAAGAACTGAGGGATGGAGATACCAAAGCGCATACCCGCGACCCTAGCCCCGGAACGCGGGCCCCGGGAGCCGTCGGTCAGGACGAGCGCCGCGCGCAGCGTGCCGCGGTGGCCTCGGCGAGATTGTGTTCGAGCCGCGCGAGCAGCTCGACGGCGGCGTCCCGGCCGTCGGCGCCCAGCCCGTCGGCGGTCAGGTCCTCCAGTCGGTGCCAGATCTGTTCGACCTCGCGGCGCAGGGCCACGCTCGCGGGGGTGGCGGTCACGATGGTGACGCGCCGGTCCTCGGCGCACGAAGTCCGGCGGACGAAGCCCGCGCGTTCCAGCCGGGCGACCGTCCTGGTCACGGTGGCCGAATCGGAGCCGAGCACGGTGACGAGCTCGGCCTGGCGCTGCGGGCCCGCCTCCCACAGGTGCATCATCAGCAGCTCCTGCCCCGGGTGCAGACCGGCCTGGCGCAGCAGCTGGCCGGCGAGCATGCGGTGCAGGCGCGCCACCCGGAAGATCGCGTGGCTGATCGGGCCGCCACGCGCGGCGGGCGGGGCGGACCCGGGTTCCGGCTGCTCCATCGCGCGTCCTTCCGTCGGGTTCGGAGATTACCTGCTCGCACAGTGAGCTGGGGATGACGTGGGCGTGGGCGTCGGCTAGCCTCGACGATACTCGTGACCTGAGTCACAATCACCCTGTCGTCGGAAGAGGCTGCCAGGATTCCCTGTTCGGACAGGTAAATACGGATCAGCAGTCGGAAGGAAGTCCCATGAAGGCGATCAGGTTCGACCGGTTCGGTGGCCCCGAGGTGCTCCAGTTGTCCGAAGTGGACATTCCGGAGCCGGGTCCGGGACAGGTGCGGCTCAAGGTCCGCACGGCCGGGGTCAACCCCATCGACGGCAAGATCCGGTCCGGGGCGATGAAGGCGGTGTTCCCGACGACGTTCCCGGCGACTCCCGGCGCGGAAGTCGCCGGTGTGGTGGACGCGGTGGGCGAGGGTGTCACCGGGCTCTCGGTGGGCCAGGAGGTCCTCGGCTGGGCGGATTCCGGCGCCTACGCCGAGTACGCGCTCGCCACCGTGGTCGCCGCGAAACCGGCCGGGCTCGGCTGGGAGGACGCCGCCACGCTCCCGGTCGCCGGGGAGACCGCGCGGCGGGTACTGCGCCTGCTGGAGGTCGGCGCGGGGGAGACGCTGCTGATCCACGGCGCAGCGGGCGTGGTCGGCAGCGTGGCCGCGCAGCTGGCGGTGGCGCTCGGCGCCACCGTGATCGGCACCGCGAGCGCCGCCAACCACGAGTATCTCGTCTCACTGGGGGTGACCCCGGTCGAGTACGGCGACGGGCTGGTCGACCGGGTCCGCGCGCTGGCGCCGTCCGGGATCGACGCCGTGTTCGACGCGAGCGGGTACGGCGCGCTGCCGGACTCGATCACCCTGCGCGGCGGCACCGGCCGGATCGTCACCATCGCCGATCCTGCCGCGGAGGAGTTGGGCATTCCGTTTTCCGGCGGGGCCACGGAGCGGGACAGGGCCACGGATCTGGCCGACGTCGTCGCCAGGGCCGCCCGCGGTGAGCTGCGGGTCCGGATCGGCGCGGTCCACCCGCTCGCCGACGCCGCCGAAGCACAGCGGGTCAGCGACGGCGGGCACGCGCGCGGCAAGCTCGTCCTGACCGTCGGCTGACCCTCACCGGAGGCCGTCCGGCGCCGCGGGCGCCACGGACGCGGGGAGCTCCGGATGGTGCCGGAGCGCGTCGAGGACGAGGGTGACCGCCGCGCGGGGCGGTGCGCCGCGCCGCAGCGCGGCGGTGATCTGCCGGGTGACCGGGGTGGCCAGTTCGCGGGTGGCGACGCGGTAGCGGTGGTCGACGGCGAGGCTGGGCAGCAGCGCGATCGACAGCCCGGCCTCGACGTGCCGCAGGGTCATCAGGTAGTTGCTGAAGCGGCTGACCACCCTCGGTTCGAAGCCCGACTGGCGGCACAGCCGGATCGTCAGGCTCGCCATGTACGAGCCCGGGATGTCGAACGCCCACGGCTCCTCCGCGCAGGTGGCGAGGTCGACCGGCCCCCGGCCCGCCGCGGGGTGGTCCGCGGGCAGCACGAGCACGATCGGGTCGGTGGCCAGCGGGACGACGTCGAGGTCCGGGCCCAGCGGCAGCTCGGCGAAGTCCGGGGTGGTGATGATGAGGTCGGCGTCGCCGACCCGCAGCGCGGGCACGCTCGCGTGTGGCTCCAGCTCCAGCAGTTCGACCTCGAGGTGCGGGTGTGAGCGGGCGAGCCGGGTCACCGCGGGGACCGCGAGGGTGTGGATCGCGCTCTGGAACGAGCCCAGCCGCACCAGCCCGACCGGCTCCTCGCCGAGGCTGCGCAGCTCCGCCTCGACGGTCTCCATGTGATCGAGGATCGCCCGCGCGCGGCGCGCGAGGATCAGCCCGGCCGGGGTCAGCCGGACCCGGCGGCCGGTGCGTTCGAGCAGCCGCGTGCGGGTTTCGGTCTCCAGGACCGCGAGCTGCTGGGACACGCTCGACGCGCTCATGGTGGCCGCCTGCGCGACCGCGCGGACGGTGCCCAGCGTGTCGAGCTGGCTCAGCAGATGGAGGCGCCACGGGTTCAGCATCACCCCATTGTTGTGCGGTTTTGCCGAACAGCACAGCCGGAATCGTGAGCTGGACGCGTCGCTCGGTGCGCCCCTAGCGTCGGGGCCATGGCTGCTCCGATCACCGACCCGTCCACCACCGCCACCTTCTGGGCCGACGCCGACCGCCACCTGGTGCGTTATCTCGGCGGCGGCGCGTTCACCGGCGAGATCGTCGAACGCGCCGCCGGGAGCTTCGTCCACACCGAAGGCGGCCGGAAGATCCTCGACTTCACCTCCGGCCAGATGAGCGCGATCCTCGGGCACGCCCACCCGGAGATCGTCGCCACCGTCCGGCGCCAGGTGTCCACTTTGGACCACCTGTTCAGCGGGATGCTGAGCCGCCCGGTCGTCGACCTCGCCCGGCGGCTCGCGGACTCGCTGCCCGCGCCGCTGGAGAAGGCGCTGCTCCTGACGACCGGCGCCGAGTCGAACGAGGCGGCGATCCGGATGGCGAAGCTCGTCACCGGCGGGCACGAGATCGTCTCGTTCGCCCGTTCCTGGCACGGGATGACCCAGGGCGCCGCCGGCGCGACCTACAGCGCGGGCCGCAAGGGCTACGGTCCCGCCGCGCCGGGCAACTTCGCGCTCCCGGTGCCCCACGCCTACCGGCCCGACTTCGTCACCGGAACCGGCGAGCTCGACTGGCGGCGTCAGCTCGACTTCGGGTTCGACCTGATCGACGCGCAGTCGACGGGCGCGCTCGCCGCGTGCGTGGTGGAACCGATCCTCAGCTCGGGCGGGGTGATCGAACCGCCGCCGGGGTATTTCGCCGCGCTGCGGGAGAAGTGCCGGGAACGTGGGATGCTGCTGATCCTCGACGAGGCGCAGACCGGGCTGTGCCGTACCGGGACCTGGTACGCCTTCGAACGCGACGGCGTGGTCCCGGACATCCTGACGCTGTCCAAGACCCTCGGCGCGGGGCTCCCGCTCGCCGCCGTGCTCACCAGCGCGGAGATCGAGCAGGAGGCCCACGACCGCGGGTTCCTGTTCCTGACCACCCACGTGGCCGATCCGCTGGTGGCCGCCGTCGGGAACACCGTGCTCGACGTGCTCACCACCGACCGGCTCGACGAGCGCGCGGCCCGGCTGGGCGGGGTGCTCCGCGAGGGTCTCGACGCGCTCGCCGCGCGGCACCCGGTGGTCGGCGACGTTCGCGGCCGGGGCCTGCTGGCCGGGCTCGAACTGGTCGCCGACCGGGAGACCAAACGCGGCTCCGACGAACTCGGCGCACTGGTCACCCGGCGCTGCCTCGAACTCGGGCTGCACCTGAACATCGTGCAGCTGCCCGGGATGGGCGGGGTGTTCCGGATCGCGCCGCCGCTGACCGTCACCGAGGAGGAGCTCGCGCTCGGTCTGTCCATTCTGGACGAAGCGATCGGTGCGGTCGCCGCGTCCGGGAAGTGGTGAACGCCGGGGGCCGCCGAAGACGTCCTTCGGCGGCCCCCGGCGTCACAGGGTGAGCACCATGCGGGTGGCGACCCCGGTGTCACACAGGGGTTTCAGCGCCAGCCGCAGCAGGGCCAGCGCGTTGTCGTCCCCGGCGATCCGGTTGGCCGACAGCTCGCCACAGGCCACGCACTGGTGGATGAGCAGCCATTCGCCGTCCGGGCGTACCGAGGTCGACAGCGGCGGCATCCTGCCGCGGCAGGATGCCGCCCGGTCACCGGGCACCCGGCGATCGACGTGCAGGCTGGCCAGGCAGTGCGGGCAGTGGTTGCGGTGCGCGGTGCCGGGGGCGGTGGCCGGCACGTCGAGCCGGCACCCGGCACAGCGGAACCCGCCGGGATGCCGGTCGTGGCCGTGCCCGACGTCCTTGTGCCGTTGCCCGCGCCGCCGGTCCCGGTGGTTGTTCCGGCGTGGCATGGCGTTCTCCTTTCTGCTCGCCACGATCACAGCGCGCCGAACACTTCGAGCGGGAACGGCGGCTGCGCCAGCGGGCGGACCGCCATGCGCATCAGGATGAGCTGGTTGTCGTCCACGCAGACCGGATTCGAGGTGAGTTCGTCACATCGCACGCACCGGTGGATGACCATCCACTCGCCGCCACGCGTGACGGCGATCGCGATGGGGGTCATCCGCGCCTGGCAGGCGCCGGGGCCGTTCTCGGCCTGGTCGAGGACGTGCCGCGAGTGCAGGCACGACGGGCAGTGGTTGCGCCGCGTGCCGTCGGCGGCGAAGGCCGACACGGTCAGGCCACAGCGCACGCAGGCGAAGGTGCCGGTCTGGAAGGTGTTGTCGGTGCTGGACACCGGATGCTCCTTGCTGAAAGAGACGGGAAGAACAGCAAGAGCAGGCCGAGCGGACCTCGGGAGAACCCGCGCGAAAACCCCGCGCCCCGGGGAAACGGGCACGGCGGGCGGGTGTGCGGAGCACCGCGAACGGCGTCCGGGTGTGCTGCCTGGGACCAGGCGGCAGCGGACGCGAGACGTTACGCGGTGACGGGAGGCGCGCTCGGCGCGAGCCGGGACATCAACTCACTCTTTCTAAGGGCACAGAGCTTTTCGACACGGGCCCCGGTAGGTGAATCCACTCTGGACGCGGCGAGCGTAGCCGAGGCACCGCCGCGCCCGCGAACGAATTACGCCGAGGCGCTGTCCGCGCAGGCTTCGAGCGCGCGGGTCAGCTCGGCGACGTCGAGCCCGGCGAAGTGGTCGGCGAAATGGCGCCGGACGCTCGCCAGGTGGGCCGGGTAGGCCTCTTCGAGCCGGGCGAAACCGCGATCGGTGAGCACCGCGTTGGCACCCCGGCCGTCCGACTCCAGGCGGCACCGCACGACGAAGCCCAGCTCCTCCAGCTGGGTGACCAGCCGGGTCATCCCGCTCAGCGACATTTCGGCGGCCGCGGCCAGCTCACCCATGCGCAGCCGGCGTTCCGGCGCCTCGGACAGGCGCGTCAGCACGGTGTAGGCGGCCAGGGACATCCGCTGCTCCCGCGCCAGATCCTCGTCGAACGCGCGGCGGATCAGCCGCGTGGCCCGCATCCAGGTGCGGAACAGCGTCTCCTCGGCGGGGGACAGCGGCTGGACCGCCGCCTCGGCACGGGAATAAGAAGGCATGCCACTATTGTAGTTGCTTGACGAAGCATCTAATAGCGCGATCGGCACAGGACAGGGGACGACGGCATGGCCAAGAACGTGGAATTCGGGGTGGACACCTTCGGCGACGTCACGGTCGACGCCGCCGGGGAGCGTCTTCCGTACGCGCAGGTGATTCGGAACGTGATCGAAGAGGGCGTACTCGCCGACCGGGTCGGCCTCGACCACTTCGGTCTCGGCGAACACCATCGCGACGACTTCGCGGTCTCCGCGCCCGAGGTGGTGCTCGCCGGGATCGCGAGCCGCACCGAGCGGATCCGTCTCGGCACCGCGGTCACCGTGCTCAGCTCGGACGACCCGGTGCGGGTGTTCGAGCGGTTCGCCACGCTCGACGCGATTTCCGCCGGGCGCGCGGAGATCATCCTCGGCCGCGGGTCCTTCACCGAGTCGTTCCCGTTGTTCGGCTACGACCTCGGCGACTACGAGCAGCTGTTCGAGGAAAAGCTCGACCTGATGGCGAAACTGCTCACCGAGGAAGCCGTGACCTGGGAAGGCGGCCTTCGCGCCGCGCTGGACGGCCGGCACGTCTACCCGAAGACCGAGAGTGGGCACATCCGGACCTGGGTGGGTGTCGGCGGCAGCCTGGAGTCGGTGGTGCGCGCCGCCCGCTACGGTTTCCCGCTGGTCCTCGCGATCATCAGCGGCGATCCGGGCCGGTTCGTGCCCTACGCCGACCTCTACCGCCGCGCGCTGGCCGAGTTCGGCCAGGAGCCGCAGCCGCTGGCCGTGCACGCGCCGGGGTTGGTCACCGAAACCGACGAGGAGGCGATCGAGGTGCTGTGGCCGCACACGCGGGTCATCCTCAACCGCATCGGCGCCGAGCGTGGCTGGCCGCCGCTGACGCGGGAGAAGTTCGAGGCCGACGTCCACGAGGGCGCCCTGCATGTCGGCTCGCCGGAGACGGTGGCCAGGAAGATCGCGCGAACCGTGCGGACGCTCGGCGCCGACGGCTTCGCCCTCAAGTACTCGCAGGGAACCCTGCCGCACGAGCGGATGATGACCGGGATCGAGCTGTACGGCACCGAGGTCGTCCCGCGGGTACGGGAACTGCTGGCCCAGGAGACCCCCGCGGCGGTGTGATCCGCGGCGGTCGTGCGAGATCGGGGTCTAGGGGCGCGGGGCGAGCAGCGCGATCGTGGCGTGCACGGCGACCTCGGTCAGCTCGCCGATCCGGCCGCCGTCCTCGACGGTGCTCGCGGTCAGCTCGCGCAGCCCGCCGAGCAGCATGATCACGAGCTGCCGCGACACCGGGCCGATGCCGGCGGCCCGCCATTCGTCGGTGTCGCACAGCGTCTGGATCATCGCGACGAACGCTTCCATCGTGTCGCGTTGCAGCTGACGGGCCGCGGTGCCGAGTGACGGGACGTCGCGGATCCAGCTCAGCGTGAGGGCGGGTTCGGACTCCGCGCAGGCGATCCACGCCTCGATCGCCTGCCGCGCCTGGTCTTCCCAGCGCGCGCTCCGGTCGACGGCGGCCGCGATCTGCCGCACCATCTCGGCGTTCGCGTCGGCGAGCAGGGCGACGAAGCAGGCTTCCTTGCTGGAGAAGTGCTCGTAGAACGTCCGGCGCGAGGTGCGCGCGCGGCGGACGACGTCGGCGATGGTGGTGTCCCGGTAGCCGTCCTCCGCGATCGACGCGGCGAGCGCGTCGAGCAGCCGCTGGCGGAACTTCCCGGCCTCGTCGGACACCGGTGTCGTCTCGCCATCGCGCTGTCGGGCGGTCGTCACCGTGGTCACGCTATACCTCCGTCCAGGGAAGCTCTTGTGCGGCAATGGTACTCCGGCGTACCGTACCGACGGTACGTTGACGTACCACGCCGAGAAGGGTGCCGGGCCGATGACCACCGTCAAGCTTCCCCCTGGCCCGTCGGCGCCTCCTCTCCTCCAGGGCGTGTACGCGCTGACCATGCCGCTGCGCGGGATGCGGCGGTTGCGGGACCGCTACGGCGACGCCTTCACCGTGCACATCCCGATCTTCGGGCGCGCCGTGGTGCTCAGCGATCCCGCCGAGATCAAGCAGCTGTTCATGACCGGGCCCGAGGCCGCCGACAACCTCGAGGTGAACCTCGGGCGGGTACTCGGCCCCCGTTCGTTCTTCGCGTTGTCCGGTGAGGAACACCGCCGGCAGCGCAAACTGCTCGTCCCGCCGTTCCACGGCCGCCGTCTCGGCGCGTACGAGAAGATCGTCGAAGCGGAAACGCTGCGGGAAATGGCTTCGTGGCCGGAAGGGAAGCCGTTCGCGACGCTGCCCTCGATGATGCGGATCACGCTCGACGTCATCCTGCGCGCGGTGTTCGGGGCCGAGGGCGCCGAATTCTCCCGGCTGCGCGATCTGCTGCCGCCCTTCGTGACGCTCGGCTCACGGCTGGCCGTCGCGCCGGTCCCGAAGTTCGGCGAGGCACGGTGGAGCCCGTGGGGCCGGTTCCGGGCGATGCGGCGCGAGTACGACGCGATCGTGGCGCGGCTGATCGTCAAGGCGTCCCATGGCGAAAACCTCGACGACCGCGACGACGTCCTCGCGCTGATGCTGCAGAGCCGGTACGAGGACGGTTCGGCGATGAGCCACGGCGAGATCGCCGACCAGCTGCTCACGCTGCTCACCGCCGGGCACGAGACGACCGCGACGACGCTGGCCTGGGCGGTCGAGCGGCTGCGCCGCCATCCCGCGGTGCTGCGCGACCTCGTCGAAGAGACCGACGCGGGCGGCAAGGAGCTCCGCGAGGCGACGATCCTGGAAGTGCAGCGCACCCGGCCGGTCATCGACCTGACGTCCAGGCAGGTCAAGGCCGACAGCCTCCGGCTCGGCCGCTGGACGCTGCCGAAGGGGTACGCGGTGCTGGTCAGCATCGCCCTGATCCACGACGACGAGACGATCTTCCCGAACGCGCGGGCGTTCGACCCGTCCCGGTTCGTCGGTACCCGGCCGGATCTCTACCAGTGGATCCCGTTCGGCGGCGGCACGCGGCGCTGCATCGGCGCGGCGTTCGCGAACATGGAACTGAACGTCGTGCTGCGGACGCTGCTGCGCGAGTACACGCTGCTGCCGACGAACGAGCGCGACGAGCGATGGCACTCGCGCGGCATCGCCTACGCTCCGGGGAAGGGCGGCGTCGCCGTCGTCCGCCGCCGGGGCGCCGGGCACGCGTCCGCCATCGCCACCCGGACCCAGGAGGCCCTGCGATGACCATGACGGACCACGTCGACGTGCTGATCGTCGGGGCAGGGCTGTCCGGCGTCGGCGCGGCGCACCACCTCCAGTCGGCTTTTCCGGAGCGGACGTACACGATCCTCGAGGCGCGCGACGCCATCGGCGGAACGTGGGACCTGTTCCGTTACCCGGGCGTGCGGTCCGACTCGGACATGCACACGCTCGGCTACCGGTTCCGGCCGTGGACGCAGGCGAAGGCCATCGCGGACGGGCCGTCGATCCTGCGCTACGTCCGCGACACCGCGGCCGAGGCCGGCATCGACGCGCACATCCGCTTCGGGCACCGCGTCGTGCGCGCCGAATGGTCCACAGTGGACGCCCAGTGGACCGTGGAAGCCACGCACGACGGCGAAACCGTGCGGCTGACCGCGAAGTTCCTGTACCTGTGCAGCGGCTACTACCGCTACGACGCCGGACACACCCCCGAGTTCCCCGGCATCGACCGGTTCGGCGGGACCCTCGTGCACCCGCAGCACTGGCCCGCCGAGCTGGACCACACCGGCAAGAAGGTCGTCGTGATCGGCAGCGGCGCCACCGCGGTGACGCTCGTCCCGGCGATGGCGGAAACGGCCGCCCACGTGACGATGCTGCAACGCTCGCCCACCTACATCATGGCGCTGCCCGCCGAGGACGCCCTCGCGAACCGCCTGCGGAGCCTGCTCGGCGCGCGGTTCGCGTATCCGGTCGCGCGGTGGAAGAACGTGCTGAGCCAGACACTGCTGTACCAGCTCAGCAGGCGGCGGCCACGGCTGGTGCGGGCGCTGATCCGCCGGGCGAACACCCGCCTGCTGCCGCCCGGCTACGACGTCGACACCCACTTCAAGCCGCGCTACCAACCGTGGGACCAGCGGCTGTGCCTCGTGCCCGACGGCGACCTGTTCCGCGCGATCCGGCGGGGGAACGCCTCGGTGGTCACCGACCGGATCGCCACGTTCACCGAGTCCGGGCTGCGCCTGGAGTCCGGCGAAGAACTCGACGCGGACATCGTCGTCAGCGCCACCGGGCTGAAGCTGCTGGCCTTCGGCGGTATCCGCCTCGTCGTGGACGGGCACGAGGTCGACCCGCCGGAAACCATGGCGTACAAGGGGATGATGCTCTCCGGCGTGCCGAACTTCGCGTTCACGATCGGGTACACGAACGCCTCGTGGACGCTCAAGGCCGATCTCGTCGGCGAGTACGTCGTGCGGTTGCTGCGGCATCTGGACGCCCGCGGGTACGACCAGTGCGTCCCGGTGAACGACGACCCGTCCGTCACCGCCCGGCCGCTGCTGGACTTCGACGCGGGCTACGTGCTGCGGTCGGTCGACGAGTTCCCCCGCGCCGGGTCGCGCGCGCCATGGCAGCTCGGCATGAGCTACGCGCACGACGTGCTGAACCTGCGGTACGGCAAGATCGACGACGGCGCGTTGCGGTTCTCGCGCCGCCCGGTCCGGGAAGTGCTCGCGCGGTAGGGCGGATCGCGACAGCGGCCGTCCGCGGGCGGAAATCAGTATGGTGATGGCCATGGATGATCGACCGATCACGGTGGCACAGCGCAACTACCGGCAGCACGCCGAGACCCTCGAGCGGATGGGAAACCAGGAGCGGTTCACCCATATCTACCAGGCCAACCTGTGGGGTTCGGACGTCTCGGTGTCCGGGCAGGGGTCGGACCTCGAACAGACGCGTGAGCTGCGTGCCGGGCTGCCCGAGCTGTTCGCGCGCTTCGGCGTCCGGACGCTGCTCGACCTGCCCTGCGGCGACTTCGGCTGGCTCAGCGGCGTGGAACTCGGGGTGGAGCGGTACATCGGCGGCGACATCGTCGCCGAGCTGGTGGACCGGAACACCGAACGCTACGGGAACGCCGGCTCACGCGAGTTCCGGGTGCTGGACCTGACCGCGGACCCGCTCCCGAGGGCGGACCTCGTGCTGTGCCGGGACTGCCTGGTGCACCTCAGTTTCGCCGACATCCGGCGGGCCGTGGACAACCTCCGGCGCAGCGGCTCCCGGTACCTGCTGACCACCACGTTCGGTGACCTGGGCGCCAACGTCGACATCCCGACCGGTGACTGGCGCGCGCTGAACCTGTGCCGGGAGCCGTTCGGTTTCCCGGAGCCCCTCGCCGTGCTGCTCGAAGGCTGCACCGAGGAGGGCGGTGCCTTCGCGGACAAGGCACTGGGGCTCTGGGAGATCGCCGACCTGCCGGGCTGAGCGAGGCGTCAGCCGCGGGTGCGCAGGCGCGCGTTGGGCAGCTCCGGCGCGGCGAGCGTGGCTGCCCACTGGTCCGGGAAGGCCCCGAACCGGGTACCGCCACGGTCGGCCCGTTCCCGCTGCCACTGCTCGCGGTAGGCGGCGATGTCCTCGTGCGAACGGCCGATGAAGTTCCACCACATGACGATCCGCTCGCCCAGCGGTTCGCCGCCGAGCAGCAGTACCCGGGCACCGCGGTCCGCGGCCGCCACGAGATCCAGCCGGGCGCCGCCGGGCGGCTGGTAGGCGAGGTGGCCGGGGCCCGCGGTGACCCCGGCGCAGCGCACCTCGCCGGTGTCGACGAGCACGCCGTGCTCGAAGGCGGGGTCGACGTCGAGCCGGAGCTCCTGGCCAGCGCGCAGGGTGATCTCCGCGCCCAGCAGCGGGCTGTGGGTGCGCACCGGCGACGTGCTGCCGAGCAGGGAACCGAGGAAGACCAGGACCCGCGCGCCCTCGTGGTCGAGCACCGGTGGCGCGTAGTGCTCGAACGCGGGCGCGATGTCCCGGTGCCGCTCGGGCAGCGCCACCCACAACTGCGCGCCGTGCAGGACGGTGGTGGCCGGGGTGGAGTACTCGGAGTGGGCGATCCCGGCCCCCGCGGTCATCAGATTGACCTCCCCCGGGCGGACGAGCGCGTGCGTGCCGACCGTGTCGCGATGCTCGACCTCGCCCTCGAACAGCCAGGACACGGTCTGCAGCCCGGTGTGCGGGTGCCCGGCGACCCGCATCCCGCCGGTCCCGGTCACGTCGTCGGGCCCGTAGTGGTCGGCGAAGCACCAGGCCCCGATCAGCGACCGCGTTCGCTGGGGGAGCGTGCGGCGCACGGTCATGCCGCGCGGCCCGCCGAGCGGCACCTCGCGCGGGGTGAGCAGCAGGCCCGGCGCGGTTTCGCGCTCGCTCGCGCAGGTCAGTTCCGCGGGGGTGGTTTCGAGGTTGCTCATCCGCTCTCCTGTGCGCCCGGCCACCGGCGTCACGCCGGTCTCATGGCCGAGCGTAGCCGGGGGGCCCGGCCTAGGGTGAGGCCATGGCAGAGCAGCAGGACGCCGCGGTCACCCGATCGGCGGAGCAGGACAGGTACGAGATCGCGACCGGCGGCGAGACCGCCGGGTTCACCGAGTTCCTCGACCACGGGGAACGGCGGGTCTTCTTCCACACCGAGATCGACGAACGGTTCGCGGGGCGGGGCCTCGCCAGCACACTCATCGCGCGGGCGCTGGAACTGACCCGCGCCGACGGCCTGCGGATCGTGGCGGTCTGCCCGTTCGTGGTGAAGTACGTGGCCCGGCACCACGATTTCGACGACATTCTCGACCCGGCCACCGACGACGTGCTCGCGGCGGTACGGGCGTCCCAATAACGACGTGGGCGGGACGCGAATCGCGTCCCGCCCACTCGGGTAGCGTGCCCACGCCTACTCGCGAATAGTGTCCACAGTGGATTTACCGGCCAGAATTCCGTTGCCAACACTGGGGTATCCATTTGTAAAGATCAGTACCGACGTTCGTAGGTACCGGTTTCGTGTGTCAGCCACCTACCGTCCACTGTGTTCGGGAAAAAAATAACCGACCACAGTGAAAGGAAGGGGATCGCATGCGGAAACGGTCCATGGTCGCGGGATTGCTGGCGGCGTCCGCCGCGCTTCTCGGTTTCGTCACCCCGGCCGCCGCCGCGCCGGCACCGGCCGGTGGCGCGCAGCCGTTCATCATCGGTGGCGGGGACGCGACGGAGACCTACCCGTTCATGGCGTCCATGCAGACCAAGGACGGGCAGCACAACTGTGGCGCTTCGCTGGTCGCCGAGCAGTGGCTGGTGACCGCGGGGCACTGTGTGACCAATCAGGACGACAGCGTCGAGGACCCGGCGCAGTGGCAGTACCGCATCGGCACGACCGACCGGACCAAGGGTGGCGAGGTCGTGGCGGTGGACAAGTTCGTCGCGCATCCGAAGTGGAGCTGGCAGGGGCCGGGCAACTACGACATCGCCGTGGCGCACCTGGCCAAGCCGGTGAAGGCGGCGCCCATCGCGATCGCCTCGGCCAAGCCCAAGGAGGGCGCGGCCGTGCGCGAGATCGGCTGGGGCCTGACCTGTCCGACGCGTGGCTGCGGCGACGCACCGGTCAAGCTGCAGCAGGTCGACACGAAGATCGCCGCGGCGAGCGCCTGCGGTGACTTCGACGCCAAGACCGAGCTGTGCATGGACAACCAGGGCGGCAAGGTCAGTGCGTGCTACGGCGATTCGGGCGGACCGGCCGTGGTGAAGGACGGCGACAAGTGGGCCCTGGTCGGTGCGACCAGCCGAGGGCAGACGGCGAACTGCCCGGAGAAGCCGGGGATCTACACCGACGTCACCGCGCACGCGGACTGGGTCAAGCAACAGGTCGGCGGCGGTAAGGGCTGACGCGGACGTGGCAAGGTGAAGGGCGGGCACCCGTGCGGTGCCCGCCCTTCATGTTGTCCTTTGTGGATTTCGGTGCCGCTGAAGGACGCCTTCAGTGCATTGAGCGCACTGAGGGCGTCCTTCAGCACGGCCGGGAGCCGGATTTCGCGCCGTCCCGGCTGTTCGATGTCCTTTGTGGACGACGGGCTCAGGCGCGGATGCCGTTGATCAGGTTCCCGATGACCTCGGCGTACTCGGCCCGCACCTTCGGTTTGTCCTCTTCGGACGCTTCGGCGAGTGCCATGCCGGCGGTGCCGAGGATGTGGAACGTGACGCGCGCCGCCGGTTCGAGCGGCAGCGGCCGGAGTGCCCCGTTGTCGATCAGCTCGGCCAGGGTCTGCTCGACGAAGCCGTAGGCGTATTTCTCTTCGCATTCCTGCCATTGCCCCCAGCCGAGCGCGATCGGCGCCTCCTGCCAGACCAGCCGCCCGTACACCGGGTCGCAGCAGCGGTCGAGGAACTTCTCCATCGCGGCGAACGCCGACTGCCACGGATCGGCGACGGTCGCCCGCGATTCGGTGACCTGGCGCATCATCTCGGTTTCCAGCTCGTCGAACACCGCCTGGAACAACGACGTCTTGTTCGCGAAGTGGTGGTAGACCGCGCCGCGGGTGGCCTGGATGTCGGCCGCGACGTCTTCGAGCGAGGTTCCCGCGAAGCCGTGTTCGGCGAACCGCCGGGTCGCCGCCTCGATGAGTGCGGCCTTGGTCGCCTGCGAGTACTGCTCGCGCCGGCTCTTGACAGAAGGCATGCGCGGAGTATACGACATACGCAGTGTATGTTTCAGACACGAAGTAGGTGTGGGGTATGTCGTGGAACGAGCTGCACCGTCGTCATCGCCTGGTCCAGGCGGTGCTGGGGGAGATCGCGGAGTCCGGCAGGCCGGTGCTCACATCGGGGGCGCGGGCCGAGGTGGAGGCCGAGTTCGGCGGCTACGACGGGTTCCTGCGGGAGGTCCAGACACGGTGGTACCGGGCGTTCGACGCGCGCCTGGACGCCGTACTGGAGGAAGGACCCGCGGACCCGCGTGGCGCGCTGGCGAGGCTGTGGCACGAACTCGCCGCGGACCTGCCGGGCGCCCGGCTGCTCCTGGACGCCCACACCGGCCATCCGGCGCTCGCCGAACTGGCCGAACACCACCACCGGCGGCTGTACCGGGCGACCGGCGTGCGCTTCGACCCCGGGCGGATCCCGGCCGCCACCCCGGTGCCGCGCCGCCGCCGGACACCGCGGTGGTGCCCCCTTTCCGCCGTCCGTGGCACGGCCACGGCGTGAGGCCGACATTCTTCTGGAGGCAGCGATGACCGACACGGAACTGCTGTTCAACCCGTTCGAACCGGGTTTCACCGACGACCCGTACCCGGTGTATCACCGGATGCGCGCGGCGGACCCGGTGCACCAGCACCCGTTCGGGTTCTGGCTGCTCACCGGCTACGAGGACGTGGCGGCGGTGCTGCGCGCGGGTCTCTCGGTCGACGAGCGGCTGGTGACCGATCCCGAGTTCCGCGCGCAGCAGGACCAGCTGAGCGAGGACGGCCTGACCATTCTCGGCCGCTCGATGCTCGACCGCGACCCGCCGGATCACACGCGGCTGCGGTCGCTGGTGACGAAGGTGTTCACGCCGCGTTCGGTGGCGGCGCTCGAACCCGAGATCACCGGGATCGTGGACTCCCTGCTCGACGGGATCGACACCGCGAAACACGTCGACCTCGCCGAGGCGCTGGCGTTCCCGCTGCCGTTCACGGTCATCTCGCGGATGCTCGGCATGCCGCCGACCGACCACGAGCGCATCCGCGAGCTGAGCGGCACCCTGGTCCGTTCGCTCGAACCGGTCGCCGATCCCGAGGTCGTCCAGGCGATCTCCGCGGCGAGCGACGAGATGGCGGAGCTGACCAGGGAGGTGATCGCCTGGAAGCGTGAGCATCCGGCGGACGACCTGCTGAGCGCGCTGATCGCGGCCGAACAGGACGGGGACCGGCTCACCGACGACGAGCTGATCGCGCAGGTCACCCTGCTCTACATCGCCGGGCACGAGACCACGGTCAACCTGATCGCCAACGGGACGGTGGCGCTGCTGCGGAACCCGGACCAGCTCGCGTTGCTGCGGGCCCGGCCGGACCTGGCGGGCAACGCCGTCGAGGAGTTCCTCCGCTACGACAGCCCGGTGCAGCAGACCCGGCGGGTCACCGTCGCGCCGCACACCGTGCGGGGCAGGGAGATTCCCGCGAACACCTTCGTCATCGCCTGCCTCGCCTCGGCCAACCGCGACGAGCGGTTCTGGGGTGAGGACGCCGACCGGCTCCGGATCGACCGCGAGAACGCCCGGCACCACGTGTCCTTCGGCGCCGGACCGCACCACTGCCTCGGCGCGGCGCTGGCCAGGCTGGAGGGGCGCGTCGCGATCGAACGCCTGGTGGGTCGTTTCCCGGCGCTCCGGTTCGACGGCGACGTGGTGTGGAACGGCCGGATGAACCTGCGGGGCCCGGCGAAGCTCCCGGTGGCGGTTTAGCCGGTCACCAGCCGAGCGCCGCGGTCATCGCCTGGTCGAGTGCGGGGGACAGGGTGGTCATGAACGTCGCGGTGACGTGGTTGTCGTCCATGTACACCAGCACGTTGCCGACGACCGGGCCACAGACGGTGCCGCAGAAGTAGTCGCTGAAGTCGAGGAAGGAGACGTTGGCGGGGACGTCGGCGGCCTTGTGGTAGGGCGGGGCCGGCGCGAACAGCCGGTCCCGCCGGACGCCGCACTCGGGTGCCTTGCGGCCACGGGATTCGACGCAGGCGGCGGGGGAGAAGTCGAACCGCGGGCTGTCCCGGACCGCGACCACCGGGATCCCGGCCCGGTCGAGGGCCCGCCACTGCTCGACGAACCCGGGCGGGGTCTGCTCGGTCAGGCCCGCCCGGACGTCGCGGCTGGCGAGGGTGAACACCGCGTCCGGGCGCAGGGCCACGATCTCCTGCGCGGCGGCGGCGTTCCAGTCGGTGCAGCCCTTGTCGCCCGGCATCGCGTCGGAGGTGGTGGAGAACGGGCAGGCGCCCTTGAGCATGAACGTGATCTGGTAGTTGTGCTGTTCGGCAAGGGGCTTGAGCGCGGCGAGGTACTGCTGGACGTGCGAATCGCCGACCGCGACGATGCGTTTCGCCGGGGTACCGGTGGTCTTGCTGGTGCACATCTCCAGGCTCTGGTTTCGCGCGGACTTGACGCAGGTGGCGTTCGCGATGCCGCCCCAGTCGTTCGGGATGGCGATCATCGGCGGCACCACCGTGCTGGGGGTGACGCGTTTGGGTGCCTCGGGCGCCCTGGCCTGCGCGCCGGGATGCGCGGGATCGTCGAGGTCGATGGCGAAGTCGGCCTTCTTCGTGCTGACCACCTGCCAGGTACCGGCGACGACCACCACCGGAAGCAGCGCGAGAACGCCGAAACGGTAGGCGCCCCACCGGGTGCGGGCGCCGATCGCGGACAGGCGGACGGGATTCTCGACGAGGTGATACGTCAACGCGGCGAGCAGCACCGACACCCCGATGACGAAGGCGCCGCCGGCGAGCCCGATCTTCTCGCGGTCGCGGGCGACGAGGTAGAAGATCAGCACCGGCCAGTGCCACAGGTAGAGCGCGTAGCTGAGGTCGCCGAGGTATTCGAACGGGCGCGAGGCGAGGATCCGGTCCACGCCCCACCGGCTTTCGGTGGCGCCGGCGAGGATCACCAGGCCCGCGGCGAGGGTGGGCCACAGGGCCGCGTAGCCGGGGAAGACGCTGCCGACCTCGAGGACGATCCCGCAGATCACCAGCCCGGCGACGCCGAGCCAGCCGCACACCAGCCGGACGGGGCGCGGCAGTGTCACCGCGTCGATCCCGAGCGCCAGCAGCCCGCCGAGCGCGAACTCCCACACCCGGGTGAACGAGTCGAAGTAGGCCAGTGGCTGGTCGGTCGCGGTGAGGTGGACCGAATACGCCAGTGAAGCGGCGAAGACGAGCACGAGGGTGACGAAGAGCGTGCCGCGCAGCGAACGGCGGGCCCGCGCCGCGACGAAGGCGACCAGCGCCACCAGCAGCGGCCACACGAGGTAGAACTGGCCCTGGATGGACAGCGACCAGTAGTGCTGGACGACGCTGGCGGTGTTGTGCTGGGCGAAGTAGTCGGTCGAGTCCGCCGCCAGGCGCCAGTTCTCGACGTAGAACGCCGAGGCGAAGATCTCCTTGATGGTCTGGAACCAGCGGTCCTGGGGCAGCAGCACGATGCTCGCGCCCGCGACGACGACGAGGACGGTCAGCGCGGCGGGGAACAGCCGCTTGATCATCCGGCCCCACATCGGCCGGAACCCGATGCGCCCGCGCCCGGCCGCGCGGAAGAGCTGCCCGGTGATCAGGAAGCCGGAAATGAGGAAAAAGACGTCCACACCACCGGAAACCCGGCCCAGCCACACGTGGTAGACGACCACCAGAGCCGCGGCGAGCGCGCGCAGGCCCTGCAACTCGGGACGGTACTTCCGCGGCGCCGGCGCCGGTGACCCCGGCGCCCCGGGCGACGTACCGGGACCGGTGGTCGCGGTGGCGTCGGCGGGAGGCGGCGCGGGCATCGTGGGTCCCCAATCGGCGGCGGTGGCGGTGCCCGCATCCGATCACACGTTTCTGTGAGAACCTGATTGTTCGCTGTGCGTAAGCTGTGAAAACGGGAGTTTCCGGGTGAATCGGACCACATGGCGGCTGGTACTACTCCGGCACGCGAAGTCGGCTTGGCCCGAACGCGTCGCCGACGACGAACGCCCGCTCGCCGCGCGGGGCCTTCGCGACGCCCCGCGCGCGGGGAGATGGCTGGCGCGCAACGGTTTCGTCCCGGACCGCGTGGTCTGCTCCCCGGCGCGGCGGACCCGCGAGACCTGGCGCCTCGCGGGCGGCGCGCTGGGCGGTTCGCCGCCGGTCGGCCACGACGAACGGCTCTACGGCGCCGGGCTCGGCGAGCTGCTGACGATCGTCGGGGAAACCGCCGAGGAGGTCCGGACGCTGCTGCTCGTCGGGCACGAGCCCGGGATGAGCGAGCTGACCCTGCGCCTCGCCGGATCGGGCGAGGGCGACGCACTCGTACGGGTCCGTACGAAGTTCCCGACCTGCGCGCTGGCCGTGCTCGAACTCCCCGTGCCCTGGCGGGAGATCGCCGCGGACACGGCGGTGCTCCGGGCGTTCGTCATCCCGCGTGACCCCGCGATGGACGCCTGACCGCGAGCGCGTTCTCGTTACCCGGCAGGCGGATCCGGGTGCCGGTCCGCGGAGTTCGCGCGTCGCACGGATCTGGTGAACGGGTGCAGTGGCGTCGGCGCGGGCACGAGCAGGGCGACGAGCACACCGGCGACGGCGACGAGGATCGGCGCCTGGATGACGACGGGCGCGGTGCAGGCCAAGAAGAGCCGGAGCGAGCCGGTGACCAGCAGGCGCCACAGCCTGGGGTCCATGATCGGGAATACCCGGTGATCATCTCCGCAAACCCGGCCCGGCCGATCGCCACCGAGTCGTGATCTCGCAAGCGGTGCGGATCTTCGTGCGTGCCTGATCCGGCCCAGACCATGGCCCTGGTCACCCCGCAGGCTCTAGGGTTCGGGAGGAGATCCGGGCGGCGAGGGTGGGGGCGACGGCGTGACGACGATGACGCGGCGGACGGGCGGGCCCGCCGGGCTGCTCACCGGTGCCGGGGTGGTGCTGGTCGTGGTGTGCTCGGTCGTCGGGTTCGTCCGCGCGTTCCTGCCCGGCATGGACATGGGCATGGGGATGGACATGGGGCCCCGGCTGCACGGTATGCCCCTGGTGGACATGCCGGAGATGTTCCTCGCCGGGGCCGGGATCCTGGTGGTGCTGACCGGGGTGCTGCTGCGCGGGCCCCGGCGGGCGCCGGTCGCCGTCGAGCGGGCCGGGTTCCGCGGGCGCGGGGTCGTCGCGTTCGTCGCCACCGCCGCGCTGACCATCGACATCAGCAAGACCTCGACGCTGGGCTTCGTCATCCCCGGCATGCGCGTGGAGTACGGGATCGGCGCGTCCACCGCGGCGCTGCTGGCCGTCGGCGGGCTTTCCGGCACCGCGACCGGCGCACTGGTGTTCAGCAGGCTCGCCGACCAGATCGGCAGGCGTGGTTCGTACCTGCTGGCCACCCTCGGATTCACCGCGACGAGCATGTGCGGGTGCATGCCCTCCTTCGGCGGCAACGTGACGATGTGCTTCCTGATGGGCATCGCCGTCGGCGGGCTGGCGCCGATGCTCATCACGATCCTGACCGACCTGTTCCCCGGCGGCAGGCGCGGCCCGGTCGTCGCCGGGCTGTCCATGGTGGCCACGGCGCTGGGATACCTGATCGCGTCCGGGTCGGCGCTCTGGCTGGAGCCGACCTTCGGCTGGCGGATCCTCTGGCTCATCGGCGCCCCGATCGGCCTGCTGCTCACCCTCGTCACCGTGCTGGTGCCCGAACGCGCGCCCCGCGCGGCGACGGTCCCGGCGGAGACCGGCGGCGCGCCGGAACCCGCGGGCAGCGCGTTCACCACCCGTCTGCAGTGGCTCTACGCCGGGATCGTCGGGCTGCTGACCTTCGGCCTGACCACCTGGGTGCCCACCCTCGCCAGGGCGGGCGGGCTCACCCTGACCACCGCGAACACCCTGCTCACCGTGGTGGCCCTGGCGATGGTGCCGTGCGCGCTGCTGCTGATACTGGCCTATCGCCGGTTCGGGCCCATCCCGCTCGCGGTCCGGTTGGCCGTCTGCACCGCACTGGTGCTGCTCGCGCTCACCGTGTCCGGCCTGACCTCCGCGGTGACCTGGTTGTCCGCCGCCGTGCTCGCGACGGCCCTGTTCGCGGTCAACACGATGGCCGCGATCTTCCTGCCGATCGCGGCCGACCTCGCCGCCGCGGGCCGCCGCGGCCGGACCACCGGCACGGTCTCCTTCTTCAACCGGATCGGCGGGCTGCTCGGCCCGCTGGTGCTCGCGCTCGTGGTGTCCTCGGTGAGCGACGTCCTGGTCGCGGTCGCGGTGCTCGCGCTGCTGTGCGGGGCGATCGCCTGGTACACCGGCTACCGGCACCGCGCCGCGCTCCGCGCCACCCCACCGGGTGAACACCACGATCCGGCCGTCCGCAGTCCTTCGTGACCGGCCCCGGGGCGGGCACAGTGCAGGGGTGAGCGAACCCTCGATCCCGCCGCGCCGCCCGCGCCGTGTCTGGCTGCGCATGTTCGTGGCCGGTCTGGCCCTGTGGGTGCTGACCGTGCTCGTGACCTTCGTGACCGGCAACCCGAACCTGGTGCCGACCGTGGTGCTGCTGGGCAGTTTCCTGGTCCCGACCACCTTCGTCGCGTGGGCGTTTTCCCGCGGGCGCGGCGGGGAGCTCACCGCGGAGCTGCTGTTCAGCACCTTCGTCGCGGGCGGGGTGCTCGGCGTGCTCGCCGCGTCGCTGCTCGAGTCCTACCTGCTGCACCCCTCGGTGTGGCTGTTCGTCGGCGTCGGGCTGATCGAGGAGGCGGTCAAGCTGGCCGTGCTGGCCGTGATCGCCCGTCATCTGCGGCACAAGTCGGCCAAGGACGGGCTCATCCTCGGCGCCACCGTCGGCTTTGGCTTCGCGGCGTTCGAGTCGGCGGGCTACGCCTTCACCGCGCTGTTCACCGAGCACGGGCTTTCACTCATGGACCTCGTGCAGACCGAGCTGCTGCGCGGGCTGCTCGCCCCGGTGGGGCACGGGCTGTGGACGGCGATCCTCGGCGGCGTCCTGTTCTCCGCCAGCGCGCACCGGCATTTCGGCCTCACCGGCAAACTGCTGCTGTCCTACCTCGGGGTTTCGCTGCTGCACGCGCTCTGGGACTCCATGCACGGCATCGCCCTCGCGCTGACGCTGCTGCTGACCGGGACACCGTGGCAGTACGAACTGCTCGAACGCGGGTACGAGCCACAGCCCACCTCGGCACAGGCCGATCTGTTCACCGTGCTGTCGTGGGGCGGGCTCGTGGTGATCTCGGTGATCGGGATCGGCTGGCTCCTCGCGGTGCGCGCCCGTGCCGAACGCGAGGACCGCGCCAGGGTGCTGTGGCGTGTCCCCACCGTCCGCGCCAGGTGACCTACCGTCCATTGAGGACGGACCGGGTTGCCCGCCCGGCCACCGGCGCGGCATGCTGACGGGCGTGTACCAGGAACGGCCGTCCCGCGTCCCCGGCGCCGTGGTGTGGTCGTGGACGGCGGCCCCGGCCGCCGGGCCGAAACAGGTGCTCCCGGACGGGTGTGTCGACATCCTGTGGCGCGCGGGCGAACTCCTCGTGGCCGGGCCGGACACCGAGGCGCGCACCGTGCCGGCGAGCGAGGGCGGTGGCTACGCCGGTCTGCGCTTCGCGCCCGGCACCGGTCCCGCCGTGCTCGGTGTCCCGGCGCGCGAGCTGCGGAACCGGCGGGTCCCGCTGGCGGCGATCTGGCCGGAGCGCGAGGTCCGGCGGCTCGCCGGACAGCTCGCGGAAATCGCCGACGTGCGCGGCGGGCTGGAGGCGGCGGTGCTCCGGCGGCCGGGCGGCCTGCCCGCGCCCGACCCCGTCTGCGCGGGCGCGGTCGCCGCGCTGGCCAGGGGCGGCACGATCGCGGACGTGGCGCGCGCGGCGGGCCTGAGCGAGCGGCAACTGCACCGCCGCTTCCTGGACGCCGTGGGCTACGGGCCCAAGACCCTCTCCCGGGTGCTGCGCCTGCACCGCGCACTGGAGCTGGCCCGCGCCGGCACGCCGCTGGCCACCGTGGCCGCGCTGGCCGGGTACGCGGACCAGCCCCATCTGTCCCGTGAGGTGAAGGCGCTCGCCGGGCGGCCGGTCACGGAGCTGCTGGTCTGAGGGCTCAGAGCGGGGCGTACAGGTCGACGCCGGTGCCGTCGGGGTCGAGCACCGTCGCGTAGCGCTGGCCCCAGAACGCGTCCCACGGCGCCCGCTCGCTCCGGAATCCCGCGTCGACGAGTTCGGCGTGGACCCTGTCCACCTCGGCGGCGTCCGCGCAGCCGAACGCCAGTCCCAGCTGGTTGGTGGCGCCCCGCCCCTCCCAGCCGGGCTCGAACGACCGGATGTTCTCGACGGTGTCCCAGAGGACCCGGAACCCGCCGGGCAGCGTCGCCTCCACATGCGACTCGTGCTCCGCCCCGGCCGGGATGTCCAGTCCCAGCCTGCGGTAGAAGTCGAGCGAGGCGGCCATATCGGCCACGACGAGGCCGAGCACGTCCAAACGAGGTGTCATGCCAGGAAGGCTAGGCGGTCGGTCCGGCGCGGTCTTGAAGAAAACGGACGCGGCACCGGCCTTCGGCACAGAACTGGCACACAGCCGGGGCGGAGCTGTCGAACGATCCACATCGGACGGCGAACTTCTCCGCGCAGAGTGGCTGCCGTGCGCTTCCCGGCGCACGGTACCCGGAGGAGTTCCATGCGTCTTTTCCTGCGACGGCCGCGTTTCTCGTCGCGGTGGAGCGTGTCCCTGATCGTCACCGCGGTGGTCGTGGCGGTCGCGGCCGGTGTCTGGTGGACCGTCGTGCCGCCGCGCCCGGTGGACGGCTACGCGCTCGCCGCCCCGCGCCTGACGGTGCCGCACCTGCCGTGGCCGGGGGAGGGGCAGGCGAGCGTGGAGGTCGAGGGGCTCGGCCCGCTGGGCACGTCGGGCACGCAGGAGCCGGTGCCGATCGCCAGCGTCACCAAGGTGATGACCGCCTACGTCGTGCTCAAGGACCATCCGCTGGCCGAGGAGGAACCCGGTCCGGAGATCACCGTTGACCAGCGGGCCGAGACCGAGTCCTATTCCCGGGAGGAGGCCTCGGCGCCGGTGCGGGCCGGGCAGCGGCTGAGCCTGCGGCGGCTGCTCGAACTGATGCTGGTCCCCTCCGGTGGCAACGTCGCCCGGCTGCTGGCGCGGTGGGACGCCGGGAGCGAGGAGGCCTTCGTGGTGAAGATGAACCGCGCGGCGGCCGCGCTCGGGATGACGAGGACCACCTACACCGGCGCCAGCGGGGTCGAGGACTCGACGACGAGCACCTCGGCCGACCAGCTGGCACTGGCGAGGGCGGCCATGCGGGAGAGCGCCATCCGGTCCGTCGTGGCCATGCGGAGCGTCCGGGGCGAAGGGGGTTCCGGCACGCTCACCACCACGAACACGCTGCTGGGCCGGAACGGGGTGATCGGCCTCAAGACCGGCGCGACCACCGCCGCGGGCGGCGCGCTGATGTGGGCGGCCGAAGCCGACGGCGGCGCGGGGAAACGACTGGTGCTCGGGGTCGTGCTGCACCAGAACCCCGGCGGGACACCGGAAGCGGGCCTCGCCACCGCGCTCGCCGTCAGCGAACGGCTGATCACCGCGATCGGGGAGCGCCTGCCGGGAATCGCGCCCGCCCGCTGACCCACCACCGGCGAGCGCGTCGGGGGCTCGCCGGTGGTAGGTCCGGGTGTTACTCGTCTTCGAGCAGGTCCTCGATCATGATGGGGATGTGCCGGACACGGACGCCGGTGGCGTTGTGGATGGCGTTGGCGATCGCCGCGGCCATGCCGACCATGCCGATCTCGCCCAGCCCCTTCGCGCCGACGGCGTTGTGCAGTGTGTCCGGGTACTGGACGAAGTGGACGTCGGCGTCGGGGATGTCCGCGTTCACCGGGACCAGGTAGCTCGCGAGGTCACCGTTGGCGAACCGGCCGTTCTCCTCGATCTCCAGTCCCTCGTGCAGCGCGGCCGACACGCCCCAGATCATCCCACCGATCGCCTGGCTGCGGGCCGCCTTCGCGTTGATGATCCGGCCGGAGTCGAACACCCCGAGCAGCCGCGACACCCTGGCCTCGCGCGTCCAGCGGTGCACGCGCACCTCGCAGAACTGGGCGCCGAACGAGCTGAACGAGTGCTTGGTCAGCTCCTCGCCGGGGGCGGACGACCCGTTCGCGGCCAGTTCCGCGCGGCCCGCCGCGCGCAGGACCTCGCCGAACGTCATCGCCCGGCCGCCGCCAAGCACCTGACCGTCCGCATAGGACACTTCAACGCCCTCGAACGGGCCACCGGGAGCGGACGCGAGTGCCAGCAGCTCGTCGAGCACCGTGGCCGCGGCGGCCATGATGGCCGTCCCGGTGCTCGCGGTCGCGGTCGACCCGCCGGACATGCCGCCGGGCGGGAACGCCGAGTCGCCGAGCCGGGGCGTGATCCGCTCGGCCGGGATGTCCAGCGATTCGGCGCCCACCAGGGAAACCACGGTCAGCAGGCCGGTGCCCGGGTCGGCGCCGCTGGTGGAGACCACCGCCGTCTCGTCGTCCCGCAGGACGATCTCGACGGTGGCCGGGAACCGCAGGGCGGGGAACATCGCGGTGGCGGTGCCGAGCCCCACGAGCCAGTCGCCCTCCACCCGGCCGTTCGGCGTGCGCCGCTCCCAGCCGAACCGCGCGGCGCCGATGCGGAAGCACTCGTCGAGGTGCTTGCTCGACCACTGGAGGTCCTTGCCGGGCGGCGCCGTCGAGTTGTTCCGCATGCGCAGCTCGATCGGGTCCATCTCGAGCGCGATCGCCAGTTCGTCGATAGCGCTTTCCAGCGCGAAGGAACCCGGTGCCTCGCCCGGTGCCCTCATGAACGTGGTCGGCGGGATGTGCAGCGGGACCATCTTCTGGCTGATCGCCAGGTTCTGGGTGGCGTACCACTCCCGCGAGGTGCCGTGCGAGGTCGGCTCGACGAACGACCGGTCCATCGCCGTGCTGCACCACGAGTCGTGCCGCAGCGCGATCAGCGTCCCGTCCCGTTCCGCGCCGAGCGCGATCTTCTGCACCGTGGCCGCGCGGCCCGCGGTCGCGCTGAAGACCTGCTCACGGGAAAGCACGGCCTTGACCGGCCTGCCGAGCGCCCTGGCCGCGCCCGCGGCGAGGAACGCGGGCGCGGAGGTCCGTGCCTTCCCGCCGAAGGCGCCGCCCACGAACGGGTTCACCGCGTGGACCGAGCCGAGGTCGAGGCCGAGCGCCCCGGCCAGCTCCATCGCCTGGAGGTTGGCACCCTGGTTTCCACTGTAGACGGTCATGACCCCGGACTCCCACACGGCGACCGCGGAGTGCGGCTCCATCTGGGTGTGGTGCTGGGTCGCGGTGGAGTACGTCGCCTCCATCACCACCGGGCTCGCCGCCAGCGCGTCCTCGATGGACTCGACACCGTCGGCGAGCACCGACAGTTCCGAAGGCGAACCGTCCCTGGCCTCGGGGGCGTCCTCCGCGGTGGCGAGGCCGTCCGCCAGCGAGGTCAGCGCCGGCCGCGCGTGGTAGGAGACCTTGACCAGCATCGCCGCGTCCCTGGCCTGCTCGTAGGTCTCCGCCACGACGAAGCCGATCGGCTGGCCGTAGTAGGCGACCTCCTTGCTCCGCAACGGAACCCAGGTCTCCCCGAAGATCGGGGTGCTCGCCGCGTTCAGCCCCAGCGGGTCGAACGGCGAGTACACGCCGAGCACACCGGGAGCACTCTTCGCCGCCGTGACGTCCATGGCGGTGATCTCGCCGTGGGCGATCGTGCTGAGCACGACGTATCCGTGGACGAGGCCGGCGAAGTTGTTGTCCGCCCCGTACTTGGCCCGGCCGGTGACTTTCAGTGGGCCGTCCACCCGGTTGGTCATCAGTGGCTCTCCTCGGCCAGTTCGTGCAGGGCGCGGACGATGGTCCGCTTCAGCAGGGCGACCTTGAAACCGTTCGCGGACAACGGTTCGGCGCCCTCGGCCGCCAGCGCGGTGGCGGCCTCGAAGGACGCGAGCCCCGCGGGCTCGCCGCGCAGGGCGTCCTCGACCGCCCGCAGCCGCCACGGCACGGTCGCCACGCCGCCCACCGCCACCCTGGCGTCGACGACGCGCGAGTCCCGGATGTCCAGCGCGACCGCGGCGGAGCACAGCGCGAACTCGTAGGATTGCCGGTCCCGCACCTTGACGTAGGTGGACCGCGTCGCCCAGTCCAGCCGGGGCACCACGACCTCGGTGATCAGCTCACCGGGGCGCAGGTCGTTCTCCACCTCCGGCGTTTCGCCGGGCAGCCGGTAGAAGTCGGCCAGCTTGACCACGCGCTCCCCGTCGGAACCGGCCAGCCGGACCTCCGCGTCGAGCGCGACGAGGGCGACCGCGACGTCGCTGGCGTGGGTGGCCACGCACTTCTCGCTCGTGCCGAGCACGGCGTGCATCCGGTTGGCCCCGGAGATCGCCGGGCAGCCGCTGCCGGGCTCCCGCTTGTTGCACGGTGTCGCGACGTCGCGGAAGTAGCTGCATCGCGTGCGCTGCAACAGGTTTCCGCCGATGCTGGCCATGTTCCGCAGCTGCTGGGACGCGCTGAGCAGCAGGGCGCGGGAGATCACCGGGTACACCCCGGGATGCGCGGCGATGTCGCCCATCCGCTCCAGCGCGCCGATCCGCAGCCCGTCGGCGGCGTCGATGCCGCGCAACGGCAGCGCGTTGATGTCCAGCACCCGCGGCGGGGTCAGGACGTTGAGCTTCATCAGGTCGACGAGGGTGGTCCCGCCGGCCAGGAACGTGCCGGGCGTGGCGAGCGCGGCTTCGACGGTCGTGGGCGCGGTGAGCTCAAAGGGACGCATCGGCGCTCCTCGCCTGCTCGATCGCCGCGACGATGTTCGGGTAGGCCGAACATCGGCAGATGTTCCCGGACATGAACTCCCGGACGTCCTGGACGTCGTCGCGGACGGCGGCGACCGCCGACATGATCTGCCCGGAGGTGCAGAACCCGCACTGCAGGGCGTCCTGGTCGACGAACGCCTGCTGGACCGGGTGCAGCCGGTCCTGTTCCGCGAGCGCTTCCACGGTGGTCACCGGTTCGCGCACGGTGGCGGCCAGGGTGAGGCACGCGAGCACCGGCCTGCCACCGACGTGCACGGTGCAGGCGCCGCACTGGCCCCGGTCGCAGCCCTTCTTGGGTCCGGTGACGCCGAGCCGCTCGCGCAGCGCGTCCAGCAGCGTCACACCGGGATCGACGCTCAGTTCTTCGGTACTGCCATTGACTTCGAGTGAGATGTCCACTGGATCTCTTCCCCGCGGTCCGTGCGAACGACGGGCCTGGCGGCATAGGGTGTGGTGGTGGGAGACAGCTGAGATGCGTCGGCGGGCGGAGCCGGATTCCCCTTTCCGTCCCGTCTTGACCGCCGAGGCTAGCGGATAGAAATCCGCTTCGCAACGAAATCCCGTTGCCCGGAGTTACTCCAGGTCCCGTGGGCCCGTGCATTACATTGCAGGGGCAGGCGGCGAACCAGGAGGAGCGATGGAGACGGGGGCAGCGGGATCGGTCAGTCCCCGGCGGGCGGACACCCGGCGCAACCACGAGCGCATCCTCGGCGCGGCGGCGGAAGCGCTGGCCTGCTCGGGCGAGCTGTCGTTCAACGCCATCGCGAAGAAGGCCGAGGTCGGCGTCGGCACGGTTTACCGGCACTTCCCGACCCCGGAGGCGCTCATCCTGGCGGTCTACCAGCGCGAGGTGCGCCACCTCGTCGAGGTCGTGCCGAAGCTGCTCAAGAAGTACCCGCCGGAGAAGGCTTTCCGGGTCTGGACGGTCGATCACCTGGCGCACTACATGATGACCAAGCGGGGTCTGGCCGACGCCCTGCGCGTCGCGACGGCCTCCCGCGGTCAGCTCCCCGCGAACGCCTACGAGTCCATGGTCGCCGCGGTCGAGACCCTGCTACGGGCGAACGCCGAGGCCGGGACGGTCCGCGCGGGCCTGGAAGCGGAGACGGTCCTGCGCGGGCTGGGCGGGCTGCTGTATCTCGACCCGCACGGCGACTGGAAGGGCCAGACCGCGCGCCTCACCGACCTGCTGTGGCGAGGGATGGGCGAACCCGGCCGCCGAGACGACGACTGACCGTCCTTTTCGGACAAAGTGCGCTCGCGGGCGGGGCCGGGCACCTCGCGTGAGCACCGCCGGAAACCTCGTGGGCGCCGTGGGCGGGGCGCACGGCGAATTCGGCTGGTCAGCGGTGACGGCACGGCGAACCGCGGGGTAGCGTCGGCTCCCATCGCTCGCTCCCCGAGTGCAAGGCCTCGCCGTCCCCTCCACAATCCGCACGGGAGTGTCATGAAACGGTTGGCTGCGTTCCTTGTCGCGATCATGGTTTTCGGCGGTCTCACCGGCAGCCCGGCCGGGGCGGCACCGGCACGGCTGCCCGGGCAGACCCAGACGATCTGCATCAACACGCCACCGGCGACCGGCTGGATGATCACCGCGTACTTCGACTCGTACACCTGCGGTACTCCGGGCAGCGGCGTGTACAACGCGAAACAGGTCACCGATGTGCGGGACACGCCGTCCGGGCGCGCGGTGACCGCGTGCCAGATGCCGCCACCGAGCGGCTTCTACGCCACCTCGTGGTCGTATTCGGTGGCCTGCGAGGCCAGCAAGACACCGAACAGGCTGCTCAACAACCTGCAGGCGGTGACGAACCTGAACGGGGTGGCCACGGGTTTCACGATCGTCATCTGCGGCATCCAGAACGCGCCGTCCGGTTGGGAACTGCTCGCCGTCGTCGCGGCGTACCAGTGCATCTATCCCCATGGCGGCGGGCTCGGCCAGAACGCGGTCTCCATCCGCAAACGCTGACGCCCGGCCTCCGCTGCCACGTGTTTCCGCGGCGGAGGTCCGGTCAGACGACGTCGGCGGCGATCAGCTGCTGCCAGATCTCGCCCTGGTCGACGACCTCGACGCCGAGCTTCTCGGCCTTGGCGAGCTTGCTGTCCCCGACACCGGCGCCGGTGACGAGCAGGTCGGTGTTCGCCGAGACCGACGAAGCGATGCTCGCGCCCGCTTTTTCGCACAGGCGCTGGAAAGCCGGGCGGGCGACCTTCTCGCCGGAGCGCGGGTCGTTGATCGCGCCGGTGATCACCACGGTCTTGCCCGCCAGCGGCGCGCCGGCCGCGACGACCGGCGGCAGGTCCTCCTCGCGGACGTCCAGGGAGACCCCGGCCGCCCGTAGCCGTTCGAGTTCGGGCCGCAGCCGGGTGAGGTGCTCGATCAGGGAGGCGGCGACCTTCGGCCCGATGTCCTCGACCGCCACGAGGCCGTCTTCACCCGCGTCCGCGACCTCTTCCAACGAGCCGAACCCGGCGCGGCAGAGCCGGGCGGCGGTGCCGTCGGAGGCCATCGGGATGGCGAGCCCGATCAGCGCCCGGCGCAGGCCGACCCCGCGGCTCGCGTCGATCGACTCGATCATCCGGGTGGCGGAGACCTCGCCGATGCGCTCGAACTCCAGCAGCTGTTCCTTGGTGAGCCGGTAGAAGTCCGAGGGGTGCTCCAGGAGCCCGGCCTCGGCGAGCCGTTCGATCCACACCCCGCCGATGGCGTCGATGTCCGCCGCGGCCCGCGACGCCCAGTGGATCAGCCGCCGCACGGTCTGCGCGGGGCAGGAAACGTTGGTGCAGAACAGTTCCCGGCTGTTGCCCTGCTCGGTCAGCGGCTGCGCGCAGGACGGGCACACCGAGGGCGGCACGATCTCCCGCTCCGCGCCGGTGCGCTTCGACGCGTCGAGCACGCCGGCGACGAACGGGATCACGTCGCCCGCGCGGCGCACCAGCACGGTGTCGCCGATCCTGATGCCGCGGGCGCGGATGACCTCCTGGTTGGCCAGCGTGGCCCTGGTGACCGTGGTGCCGCCCACGAACACCGGCTCCAGCCAGGCCACCGGGGCGATCTTGCCGGTCTTGCCGACGTCCCAGACCACGTCGGCCAGCACCGTGGTCTTCTCCTCGGCGGCGAACTTGTACGCCAGCGCGCCGCGCGGTGAGCTCGACCGGGTGCCCGCCGCGGCGTAGGCGTCCCGGTCGGCCAGCCGCAGCACGGCGCCGTCCAGGTCGTAGTCGAGTTCGTTGCGCTCGCGCTCGATCGCCGTGATCACCTCCTGCGCCGCGCTCGCGTCGGCGCAGTGGCGCATCCGGGCGCTGGCGAACCCCAGGGTCCGCAGCGCGCGGTCGAGGTCGGCGTCGGTGCTGTCCGGGTCGGTGGTCAGGTCGAAGGCCAGGAACCGCAGACGCCGCTCGGCGACGGTGGCCGGGTCCTTGGCCCGCAGCGTGCCCGCCGCCGCGTTGCGCGGGTTGATCAGCGGTTTGTCCGGATGCGCGGTGTTGTAGGCGGCGAAGGTGGACCGCAGCATGACCGCCTCGCCCCGCACCTCGACCCGGCCCGGCGCGTCGAGCCGCTCGGGTACCCCGTCGGTCAGCGCCCGCACCAGCGTGGTCACGTCGTCACCGGTGGTCCCGTCACCCCGGGTGACCGCGCGCGCCAGCCGCCCGCCCTCGTAGACCAGGGCCAGCGACAGACCGTCCAGCTTCGGCATCACCACCACGGGCTGACCGGGGAAGCGGTCGAAGAACGCCTCGACCTGTTCGGGTTTGGTCGCCTTCTCCAGCGACAGCATCGGGCGCGAGTGCCGGATCGGCGCGTGCAGCACCGTGGGCGCGCCCACCTGCTCCAGGGGGTTCGGCTCGGGCGCCAGCTCCGGGTTCGCCGCGATCAGCCCGCGCAGCTCGTCCTCGATCGCGTCGTACTCGGCGTCGGCCACCAGCGGCGAGCCGCGGTAGTAGGCGTCGCGCAGCGCCACGATCCGATCGGCGAGTTCCTGGATGCGTTCCCGTTCGTCCACGGCTAGCACCGTACCGGTGCCCACCGACAAAAGCCGTCTTCGACCGTGCGTGAGGACCACTGTGGACGGATCGGTCACCGGATCGCATGACCCCGGCGAGCGCCGCCATGGCCTGGCCGAGGCCGTGCGGAGGGTGATGGTGCCGTAGCCGAGCGCGAGGGACCGGGCCGGCGCGTCCGCGTCCAGCGGCTGACGGAGTCGAGGCCGCTCCCGGCGGTGGCCGCGCGCCGGACGAGCGTGCCGTGGTCGGTGCGGAACCGGCCCGCGACGAGCCGGTAGGGCCGGACCGCGGTGGGCACGGGCGGGCGGCGTGGCTAGACTCGGCCGGGTCGGACTGGGGGCCTTGGGTGAGTGTGCGCAGTGGTGAGTTCCAGCGGCTGGTGGACGCGCTGGCCGAGGTCGAACGCGGCAAGGGCCGCGATTACACCACGTTCAGCGTGCGCGGCAAGCGGTTCGGGTACTACTGGCCGCGGACCGAGACCGTCGGCCTGAAACAGACGCTGTCCGAGCAGCGGGCACTGGTGGCCGAGCGGCCGGAGGTGTTCGAGGAACAGTTCACCATGGGCGGGTTCGGCTGGGTGGTCGTCCACCTCGCCGGGATCGAGCGTGACGAGCTGTCCGAGCTGGTCTACGAGGCATGGCGGCTGTCCGCGCCGGAGGAACTGGTCGCCGAGACGCCGTTTTCCCGGTAGCGGGGTGGCGCGCCACTGTCCACAAGGGATGGAACGTCGGACGGGAAACCCACGGTGGGCCCGCCGGAACCGGCGAGCCCACCGCAAGTCCGCTGTGGACAGGGAGCGGGATCAGCAGCCCAGGTTGCCGCCGGGGCTGACGCCGAGGATCCCGGTGATGCGGTTGTAGTTGTCGATCCGGCTCTGCACCTGGGCCGGGTTCCTGCCGTCGCACTCCAGCGAACCGTTGATGCTGCGGATGGTTTCGCCGAAGCCGCGCCCGTTGACCATCGCGTCGTGCGGGGTCATCGTGCCGGGGCCCTGCTGGGTGTTCCAGTACCACAGGCCGGTCTGCCACGACACCGCCGCGTCCTGCTCCACCAGTTGCGGCTGGTGCAACAGGTCGATACCCAGCGCGTCGCCCGCCGTCTTGTAGTTGAAGTTCCAGCTGAGCTGGATCGGCCCGCGGCCGTAGTAGGCCGCCTGTCCGGCCGGGCACCCGTAGGGCCTGGTCGCGTCGCAGTAGTGCGGGTAGTTGTCCTTGTTCTGCTCGACGACGTACACGAGCCCGCCGGTTTCGTGGCCCACGTTGGCCAGGAACGCCGCGGCCTCCTGCTTTTTCACCGTGTCGCTTCCGGTGTTCGCGAACCCGGGGTACGCGCTCAGGGCCGCGGTGAGGCCCTGGTAGGTGTAGAAGGCGTTCCGGCTCGGGAACATCTGGTCGAATTGTGTTTCGCTGACCGGGAACGCGGCCGCTGAGGCCGGGGTCACGGACAGCGTCACGGCCAGTCCGGCGGCGGCCGCCACGGTGGCCAGGAAGGAAAGAACGCGCCGTTTCGGCATGGTTTCACTCCTCGTTGAGCGAAAGGTGGGCCGGGATCAGCGGAAGCGCTCAGCCGACCTCGAGGTCGACGCAGGCGTAGAAAGCGTTTCCGGTGTCGGCGATGTTCCAGATGGCCAGCACGGTCTGGCGTCCGGTGTGGCCGCCGAGGTTGACCGAGTGCGTGACGGTGGCGGGCGGCTGCTGGCCGTTGCCGTTGACGTCCGCGACCTTGGTGCCGCCGACGTAGTACTCGTAATTGCTGGTGCGGTGGCGGGCGGTGAAGGTCCAGGTGAAGTTCACCGTGCTGCCCACCTTGGTGGCGCGCCAGCCCTTGTTGTTGTCGTTGAGCTCGGCGAACTGCGGCAGGCCGCCGTTGCAGCTGCGCAGGCCCTTCGGGCCTTCGACGCTCTGCGGTTCCCACTGAATGGCACCACAGGACACCACGTGCTGCGCGCACTGGGCCTGACGGCTGGCGGGGGCGTTCACGTAGCCGTGTGCGCTCGCGACGCCCGTCGGGCCGACGACGACGAGCACGGGGGCGACGGCGGCACCGGCGAGCGCGGCGACGAGCTTCCGGTTCAGTTTCATGCCAGCTCCTTTGAAGGGAGGGCTCACTCCCGCCGGGGAGCACGCCGAAGCGGCGGCCTTGGCCGCTGGTTCGGAGGGGGAGCGAGGCGAAGCGGGGACTGTGGTCTAGACCATAATCCCGGCGCCGGACCGTAGTCAAGAGATCGCAAAGTCGATTTCAGATTGGTGACAGGTTTACGGCGACGGGCAGCGCTTACTCGCCGGGGGCGGACGCGCTCGACCTGGCGGGCGTGCTGTCGGGCTCGGCTTCGACGAGCCGGGCCGGCTCCCGTCCATGGCGAAGGGCGGCGCGCTCGTCGGAGCGCGCCGCCCGATGCCCTGCCGATCAGCAGCCCAGGTTTCCGCCGGGGTCGACGCCAAGGAGCCCGGCGCTCCTGCGGTAGAGGTCGATCCGGCTCTGGACCTGGCCGGGGTTGCCGCCGTTGCACTCGATGCCGTTGATGGTGCGGATGGTCTCCCCGAAGCCGCGGCCGTTGACCATGGCGTCGTGCGGGACGATGGTGCCCGGCGCGGTCGTCTGGGTGTTCCAGAACCACAGCGCGGCCTTCCAGGCGACGGCGGGGTCGCGCTCGACGAGGTACGGGTTGCGCAGCAGATCGATGCCGAGCGCGTCGCCCGCGTTCTTGTAGTTGTAGTTCCAGCTGAGCTGGAGCGGACCGCGACCGTAGTAGGCGGCCTGTCCGGCCGGGCAGCCGTAGGGCCGGGCGCCGTCGCAGTAGTGCGGGTAGTTCCCGGTGTTCTGCTCGACGATGTACACCAGGCCGCCGGTCTCGTGGCTCACGTTGGCCAGGAACGCCGCGGCTTCCTGCCGCCGGACGGTGTCGCTGCCGGTCTTGGTGAAGCCGGGGTAGGCGCTCAGTGCCGCGGTGAGGCCCTGGTAGGTGTAGAAACCGTTGCGGTTCGGGAAGTACTGCTTGAACAGCGCCTCGCTGACGACGAAGTCGCCGCCGGGCGGGTTGCCGCCACCGCAGGTGTAGGGGTCCCAGTACCAGGTGCTGATGACCGGGTCGTAGCCCGGATTGTCGTGCGAGGCCTTGTAGTACCGGCCGTTGGTGTATCTGACGATGTCGCCGGCGACGTAGTTCCTTCCTGCCGCCCAGACCGGGAAGTCGCACGCCTGGACCGCCGTGGTCGCGGCGGTCGCGGCGGTGCTCGCCGGTACCAGCAGACCGAATCCGATGAGGGCGGCGACCAGCACGCCCAAGAATCTTTTCAAGGACACTTCTCCACTCCTTCGCCTTCCGGTCGCGATCGACCGGGTCCGTACCAACACTGCGAGCCGGTCACCGGAATGTCTCTACGGTCGGGCCGCAGGCGTCGTTTCGGTGGTGCCGTCAGATTCCGCGGTGGAAGGTGACGGTGAAGCCGCTGCATTGGCGGCATTGGCGCACGGTCTGGTTTCCCTGCTCGGCGTCCTGCTTCGACCAGGCGTACGCCTTCGGACAGTGGCTGGAGATGGCGTTGCTGTACGCGGTTTTCGCGTCCCGGTCGGGATTGGTGCAGAGCACCGGCTTGCCCGCGCGGTCCCTGGTCAGGTTCGCCGGCGGGCAGTACCGCAACAGCCGGTCGGAGCAGCCGACCGGCTCGCACTCGGTGGAGCCGGGAGGTGCCTTGCCGTCCCGGGTCTCGATGGTGATCGGCAGGGAGACCGCGTTGACGTAGCTGACGTCGTACCACGGCGCGAGCTTGATGGGTTCGTGCTGATCGAAGTTGAACTCCGCGAGGCTCGCGGGCTGCTCGCCGGTGGTGCACCGGTCGGCCAGGTTGCCGCAGTCGCCGATCTCGCAGTGGAACGTGCTGCCGGGGTTTCCGGTACAGCGTTGCCGGGCGAAGAACTTGCCGCGCCAGTGTCCCGGCGCGCCCGATTCCGGGATGGACACGGTCGCCTGCTGGCTGTCGCGCAGCACGGGGAGCCCGGAGAGGTTCCTCGAACCGTCGGCGTTCACGCCGGTGCCGATCCAGATCGTTTCCCCGGTGCGGTTGACGAGCGTGACCGTGTGCTCGGCGGTGACCGCCGCCGTCGCGGCGGGAGCCGACGCCGTACCGGCGGCGGTCGCCACGACCGCCAGCACGGCCAGCACCGCGTAAAAGAGTTTTCGCATCGCTTCTCCGTCCTGTGCGTGCCGCGGGGGCAGGCCGTCCTGCCCGGCCCGGATCGGCTCGGCGGCGAGATGCCCTGCGGCTCCATGAAGCCGGACAGGCCGATCCTCGCCGTTTCGGCGTTCGGGGTCTTTACGGTTCTCCCGCAGTTCTTCGGCGGGCGGTGACTACGGGACAAAAATCGGTTCCCGTTCGTCCGTTGACGGGTATGACGCCGAACACCCAAGCTCGAAACCCGGGTTTGTGTGTCGCTCTGCCCGGCCAACGGGCGCTCGCGGAAGCATCGCCGGGGCAACTCCGGCGGCGGACACGGCGGGCACCCCCGACGACGGAGTCGCCAGCGGTCATGACACGACATCCGCGCACCGGTGCCCCTGGCACGCCAGGAACGAACGCGCTGTGCCCGGCGGGCCGGGCGATCTCCCTGGCGGACGCCGGGCGCGAGCTGCCGGTGGCGGTCCGGCTGGCCGAGCGGGCGCTGGGCGGGAGCCAGTGCCGGTGGGAGCCTTCCTGCGTTTTCGACGCGCTGACGACACTGGTGGTCGCCGGGGAACCGGCCGCGGCCGAGGAGGTGGCGGCGCGGTTCGAGTGGCACACCGCGCGGGCCGCGCCCTTCGCCGGCCGGATTTCCTTGCTGCGCGGCAGGATCGCCCGGTGGTACGGCGATCTCGAAGGAGCGTGGGAGTGCTACGAGCGGCTGTACCGGACGTGCCGGGAGGCGGCGCTCGGGCCGGCGATCGTGGCCGAAACGGCGGAACTGCTGCTGGCCAGGGGAGACCAGGCGGGCGCGCGGGCGGTCCTCGCCGGCGGCGCGCGGACGGTGGGCCCGGCCGCGCCGGAACTGCTGTGCGCCCGCGGCACGCTTTCCCTGGCGGCAGGGGACTTCCGGACCGCGCTGACCGAGTTCCTCCGGTGCGGGCGGCAGATGCTCGCGCGCGGGATGACCGGTCCGGCGCGATCCGCGTGGCGGCGGGGCGCGGCCCGCTGTGCCCACGCGCTGGCGGACCGGGAACTGGCGGCCGGACTCGCCCAGCGTGAGCACGGCGCGGCGTTGACATGGGGCGAGCCCAGGGCCGTCGGGCAGGCATTGGCGGTTCTCGCCGTTGTCGCCGCCGAAGGCCGCGAGAGCGAATTGCTGAGCGAGGCCGCGGAACTCCTCGAAGTCGCGGGCGCCGGATTCGAGGCGGGGGAAACCCGCTACGAGCTCGGCCGCCGGTTCCTGGAAAAGGGTGAACCGGCGTTCGCCCGCGAACAGTTCGTCCGGGCCGCGGAACAGTTCCGGGGCATCGGGAACCGGGACGGGGCGAGGCGGGCCGGGGAGGCACTGGCCGGGCTGGGGGAACCTCCTGGCCCGGCGCTGACCGAGCCCGAGGCGAGGGCCGCGTGCCTGGCGCTGGGCGGCTACAGCAACCGGGACATCGCGGCCAGGGAGTTCGTCTCGGTCCGGACCGTGGAGTTGCACCTTTCCCAGACCTATCGCAAGCTCGGCATCAGGGGACGCCGGGAACTGCGCACCCGGTTGCCGGAACTCGAAACCGGGTGCCGCCGGGTGGGGATCTCCGCCGCCTCGCCGGAACGGCCGAGCGGACCGGGCCGCGTGTGCTGACGCCGTCGTGCTGGTATCGACAGCATTCTGACAGGACAAAGGGCTTGACTTCGGCGCGGTCGTGAACAAGTGCCCGGCCTGTTGTGCCCGGGGTCCGGAAGAACGCGCAAAGCACGTGACCGAAAGTGCAGGAATTGTGCCCTCGCAGTCCGGTGAATCTGTGGCTGAATAGTCGCTGAACTGTGGTGACCGGTGCGGTGGGTGATCGAATGTCGAGGTCGGGTAAAAGGTTGGTGCGTTCGGGCGACATCGATGACGGTGCGTCGCGGATAAACTGTCGGAAATCCGAAACCCGACCTTGGGACACCTTTCCCGTGAGCGATATCCGCATGGCCGTGGAACCGGTTCCCGGTGGTCTCGACGAGCGTTTTCCCGGGAGCGTGGCCGTCGCCGAGGCGGCGGGGCCGCCACCGCCGGAGCGCCGCTACGCGCTGCACGTCATGCGGATGGTGAACCAGGGCGTGGCACGCGCGCGGGTCGTCGGTGACGCCGTCCGCGTCCTCAGCTCGCCCGGCAGGCGGGATCCGGTTTCCTGCTGGTGTGCCGTGCTGGGGCTGATGTACGCGGGCGAGACCGAGCTCGCGGAAGGGTACTGTGCCCGATCCTGGACTCCCGGCGTGCCGGAGGGCGGCGAAGCCCTGCGTGCCACGCTCTTGGGGCGGCTTGCCTGGCAGCGCGGCGATCCGGCGAAGGCGGCCGATCTCCTGCGCGGGGTCGTCCGGTCCCTCGGCCGCCATCCCCGGCTGCGCGAGGTGGCGATGGCCTGGCTGATCACCGCGACCGTGGACACCGGGGACCTCGACGCGGCGTACGGGCTCGTGCTCGACCACGCGTTCGGCGGGGACTCCGGTAACCCGGTCGATGACGCCGAACTGCTTGCGGCGAAAGGAGAACTGGACCTCGCCGCCGGGCGTCACGACATCGCGAGGGCGGGTTTCCTCGCATGCGGCCGGAAGCTCACGGCCCTCGGGGTGCGGAACCCCGCCGTCGTCCCCTGGCAGTCACGCGCGGCCCTGTGCGCGGAGGCTTCGGGACGGCGCGGGCTCGCGGTCGTCCTGGCCAACCGCGAGCTGATCCGGGCCAGGCGGTGGGCCGACCCGCGGACGCTCGGGGTGGCGAAGCACGCCCACGCGGTGATCGTCGACCGGACGTGTGACGCCGTACGGGAGGCGGTCTCGACGCTCGCGGAGCTCCCGGCGGTGGGGGAAACACTTCGCGCACGCTACGATCTGGCCCATTTCCTCGCCGCGGAGGGACGGCACGGCGAGGCGCGGGCCTGCCTGCGGGAGGTCGCGGACATCGCCGGGAAGCACGGGTACCGGCGGTGGCGGGCACAGGCGGAGACGGCGTCGGGCAGGATGAGCCGGCGAACCGGGGACCGGCTGACCCGGCAGGAACGGAAGATCGCCAGACTGGCGCGGTCGGGGCTCGGGAACCGCCGCATCGCCGAGCGGGAGTACCTGACCCTGCGAACCGTCGAGTTCCATCTGTCGAGTGTGTACCGCAAGCTCGGGATCTCGGGGCGGCGGGAACTCGTCGCGCTGCCCGGTCAGCTGTTCTGAGACCCTGTGCGCGGCTCGCATCCCGGGAGCGGTCCCGGGATGCGAGTGCGTCGCGTGCCGGTCAGACGATGTCCCAGCTCACCGAGATGATCCCGACGTTCGGGTCGGCCAGCTGCCGGAACGCGGGCAGGCTGAGGTCGATCTTGCTGTTGTCGCAGCTGGGACACTTGTCCTTGATGGGAACGGTGATCGTCCTGCCGTTGTAGCGCACGCGGATGGACTTGCGGCACAACGGATCGTTGTTGGGGTTCGGGGAGGTGAAGAGCCCGGCCGGTGCCGCGACGAGCAGCTCCGTGGACGCGTTGATCCGGGTGCCGCACGCGCCGAAGCCCGCGTCGGTGTAGTAGGTCGCGCGTCCGTTGACCGCTTCGCGCGGGGCCGCGTCCGCGGTGCCGGCGACGAGGAAGGGCAGGGTGGCGGCGCAGGCCGCCACGCCGAGCGCGTTTCTCAGCTTGAGCATGGTGAGGACAACCTTTCCCGTTGGAGGTGTTCCCGAGCTGGGACGACAACCCCAAGTTCCCGCCCGATGGCAAGGGGGACAAGGGAAGCGCGGAAAGCCTGTGGCAGGCCCGCAGTGATTCGGCGCCCTGGTGCGGCCGCCCCGCGGTTTCGCGGTCACGCGGACTCGCCGGACACCGGGACGGCCTTTAATTCCGGGGTATCCGGACAAGGAGGATGGCATGTCCCACGGCCGAAAGATGACCATGTCCCTGCTCGCCCTGCTGATCGCGCTGGTGTGGGTCCCGGTGTCCGCGTCCGCGGATTCCTTCGCGGGCAAGAAGAAGGGGGTGAACGTGAACAACGTGCCGGGGGTGAGCGAAGCGATCCGTGACGTCGGCGCGGGCTGGTTCTACGACTGGGCCTCGGATCTCCAGGGAATCGCGAAACCCGCCGGTGCCGAATTCGTCCCGATGATCTGGGGTCCCGGCTCGGTCACGGCCGAACAGCTGGCGAAGGCGAAATCGCTCGGCAGCACCCTGCTGGGCTTCAACGAACCCGATATGGGCGGGCAGGCGAACATGTCGGTGGACCAGGCGCTTTCGCTGTGGCCCCGGTTGCAGGAGACCGGGATGCGCCTCGGCGCCCCGGCGGTGGCCACCGGGGGCGACCGGGCAGGCGGGTGGCTCGACCGGTTCCTCGGCGGCGCGGCCTCCCGTGGCTACCGTGTCGACTTCGTCCCGCTCCACTGGTACGGCGGCGACTTCTCCGCCGCCGCGGTCGGTCAGCTGCGTGGCTACCTGCAGGCCGTGTACAGCCGTTACCACAAGCCGATCTGGCTCACCGAATACGCGCTCACCGATTTCGCGCACGGTGCCCCGCGGTACCCGAGCCAGGAGCAGCAGGCGGAGTTCGTCCGCGGGTCGACGGCGATGCTCCAGGGCCTGCCCTTCGTCGAGCGCTACTCGTGGTTCACGCTGTCGGTGAAGACCGCGCCCACCGGGCTCTACGACGGTACGCGGGCGAACGCCGGCGGTGCCGCCTACCGGTCGGCGGGCTGACCGGTGGCGTGCGGCCGGCGCCGGTGGCACCTCCTCGTCCTCGCCGACGGAGCTGACGATGCTGACCATTCTGACCGTCCACGGGGTTTCCCCGCGCTCGTCCGCACGGTGAAATGGTGAAGCCGGTACCGCCCGCGAAAGCGGATACCGTGCATCCTGGGGGCTGGCGGCGTTTTCGGCCGGCACCGCGGGGGACACGGTTCGTCCGGCGTGCGGCGAGCGAACGCGCTCGCCCGTGCACCATTCAGCCGGACCGCTTGCGACGGTTGGCCGAGTGCGAGCGACGCCGTCGGTCCTCTCGTCGTGAGCAGTGCCGCGACGAGAGGGGACCCATGCCGGAGCGGGAAACCGGGATGACGGAGGCGTGGCCGCCCGGCTGGAACACCGATCGGATCGAACTGTTGCCGGTCGAAACGATTCCCGTGGCGGCGGTGCGGCCCTCCGACTCTCCCCGGCTCGAGGGCGAGGACAGCGAGCACGTCGGGAGGCTGGCCGGGATCGTGACCGGGCTGCCGCCGATCGTGGTGCACCGGCCCACGATGCGGGTCGTGGACGGTATGCACCGGCTCGGCGCCGCGGTGCTGCGGGGCGAAACCCGCATAGCGGCGCGGTTCTTCGAGGGCAGCGCGGAGGACGCGTTCGTGCTCGCGGTCGGGCTGAACACCGTGCACGGCCTGCCGCTGTCCCCGGCCGACCGTCGCGCGGCCGCCACGCGGATCGTCGGTACCCACCCGCACTGGTCCGACCGGACGATCGCGGCCGCGACGGGACTGGCGTACACGACGGTCGCCTCGATCCGGGGACACTTCGCCGAGAACCCGCGGGCGGCGGTGCGGGAAGCCGCGACGGCGGGGGAGCACGACGGACCGGCGGGGCTCGCCCGGTTCTCCGGCTCCGAACAGGCTTTCCAGGAGCTCCAACGGGATCCGTCGCTGCGCTACACCGAGGCGGGCCGGGACCTGCTGCGGCTGCTCGACGCGCACGCCGCGGACGCGGACCGGTGGACCTGGCTGGTGGCGGGGGTGCCGGTGCACCGCCGGACCGAGGTGGCACACGCGGCGCGTGGCTGCGCCCAGTCCTGGCTGCGTTTCGCGCGGGAACTCGAAGAACGCGATCCGGAACGGCGGCGGCCGGAACGAGGGAATGAGTCCGAGGCGCCGGAATCACCTGGCGCGTAAGCACTCCCGCCGCGGTGTGCGTTCAGGCCGGATCCGTGTCCGGCCGTCCCGTGCCTTCGAGCAGCGTCCGGAGGTCCTCGGTGAATCCGGTCGTGTCGGCCAGGTCGAAGGCGACGCGCTGGAGCAGGAACCCGTGCAGCAGTCCCATCACCACGCGCGCGCCACGTTCCGGCGGCACGGTGGGCGGCACAGTGCCGGCCGCTTGGCCGCGGCGGAGCGCGTCGGCGATGCCGCGGCGTACGGACTCGAAGCCTTCGACGGCGCGAGCGCGCACGGTGTCGTTCCGCAGCAGTTCCGACCAGGTCTGCACGGCGCAGCGCAGCAGTTCCTCGACCGGTACGGTGTTTCCCGCGGCATCGGTGACGGTCTCGGCGCTCAGCGCCTCGAGTGACGCCGTCACCAGGTCGGCGACCGAGGCGGCGGAGGTGCCGGCGGCCAGCCGTTCGACCGGCGCGAAGATCAGCCGGAACGCGTCTCCGGCGATGGCGAGGATGATCTCCTCCTTGCTCGCGAAGTAGCGGTAGGGCGCCCCGGCCGAAACGCCGGCCTCGGCGGCGATGTCGGGCATCGAGGTCTGGTGGAACCCGTCGCGGGAGAAACAGCGGCGCGCCGCCGCCACGATCTCCGCGCGCTTGGCCTCGCGGCGCTCGGGCGTGATGCGCGGCATGACCGGTCCTCCTCAACATGAATGGTCGTTTACCTTGACGATCCGCGGTGGTCGTCCTAGTGTAAAAGTGAAAGGTCATTCACGGAAAGAGGACTCGCGATGACCACAAAACTGCGTGTCGCCGCCTACGTCTACGAGCACACCGAGGTGCTGTTCGACGGCCGCGTCACGATCGAAGGAGCCGACGCCACCTTCGAGACGGCCTCGCTGGTGTCGGACATCTTCCGGCGCACCGTCGAGAGGCGCTACGACGTCTCGGAGTACGGCTTGACCTACTTCCTGCGCACCTTCGACCTCGAGGACTCGCCGTTCCTCGCGCTGCCGATCTTCCCGAACCGTAACTTCCGGCACTCGGCCGTCTTCGTGAACACCGCGGCGGGAATCGAGAAGCCGCAGGACCTCGCGGGCAGGACGATCGGCGAGTTCGCGATGTTCGGGCACGACCCCGGTGTGTGGATCAAGGGCATCTTCTCCGACGAATACGGTCTGACCCCCGACCGGTCCCGCTGGGTCATCGGGGGCACCGATCACCCCATCCCCGCGTTCGACTGGGTTCCCCAGCCGGTGCCCGCGGGGGTGGACGTGCGGCACGCGGGGGAGGGCGAGACCCTGGGCGCGCTGCTCGAGTCCGGCGAGATCGACGCGCTCATCTCGGTCGACGTCCCCCAGGCCCTGCTGAACGGCTCGACGAAGATCGCCCGGCTCTTCCCCGACTACGAGACCGTGGAGCGCGACTACTACCGGCGTACCGGGATCTTCCCGCAGATGCACGTCGTCGCGGTCCCCCGGGAACTGGCGACGCGGGCCGACCTGATGCGGTCGATCTACCGTGCCTTCCACGCGGCCAAGGAAATCGCCCAGCGGAAGTACCGCCACGGCGCGCGGAAACAGCACATGGACGTCGTCACTCCCTGGTTCAGCAGGCACTTCGAGGAGAACCGGGCGCTGCTGGGCGAGGACTGGTGGCCCTACGGCCTCGGCGCGAACCGCGAGGCGATCGACACGTTCCTGCGCTACCACCACGAACAGGGCCTGTCGAAGCGGCTGCTGACCAGTGAGGACATTTTCGTCCCCGCGCTGCTCGACACCTGAGCGGGCCGCGCGGCCTATTCGTCGGTCGTGGGGACGAGCAGTCCGAAGACGCGGACCGCCACTCGTTCGGACAGGGGCGCCGGGAAGGTGGCGACGAGCGCTTCGCCCGCGGCCCAGGGTTCGTTGTCCAGCAACACTTCGTTGGTCTGCAGCTGCCCGTCGTGGTGGGCGGTGAACAGGCGCAGCGCGTGCGTCCGCCGGGTGAGTGGTTCCGCGCGCAGCGTCTCCAGCAGCCGGTCGAGGAGGTGCTGGGTGCCGGGGACCTCCTGCTCGGTGAAGAAGGTGATCCGGGGTCCGAGAACCAGGTCGAACGCGCCGCCCGGGTGCTCGTAGCGCGTCCGGGAGACCTGATCGGCGGCGGAGCCGGGACGCAGGAGGCCGTCGACGATCGGGTGCAGGGAGCCGTGCGCGAACAGGTTCAGCGCCCGGCCGATCGCGTCGCGCCAGGTGGGACCGTGCCCGGCGACGCTTTCGATCAGTGGTGAGCGGGCCAGCGCCGGATGCGTCACGGTGAAGTCGACCTGGGCCAGCACCACGCCGGGCGGCGCGGGATGGACGTGGACCGTCGCGTCGGCGGCGGTCTCGTCGCCGACGCCGTGCTCGCGCAGGAGTTCCGCGAACGCGGCTCGTGGTGAGGGCACGCCGCCGTCACCCGGCTTGGCGGGTGTCAGGTCTTCGGCGAGGGTGGGCGGGCCGAGACGCAGGTCCGCCAGCTTCGACCCGGCGTTGAGCGCGTTGGTGATCGCGGCGAACTCGCTGCCGCGGAAGGCGATTCGTTCGATCTCGCCGCGGTCGCCCTGCCGGGCCCGTTCGAGGGCGGCCACGAACACCGGCTCGGCGGTGAGGCGCTTCTCCTCGCCGGGGGAGAGCACCGTGTCGGCGAAGGACACGTCCGAAAGCAGCCGCCGCGCGTAGGCCATCGGCAGGAACACCAGCAGCCGCTCGGCGAGCCACGGTTCGACACCCGCCGCGGTCAGCCGTTCCCACACCTGTTCGTCGCCCGGCGGTTCCTCGCCGGCGCAGAACGCCGCGATCCCGGCCTCGACCGCCGTCTCGTACCCCCGTACCCCACCCATTCCGCCACCCTAGCGCCGCGGCGGTGCTCGGTGGTGCCGGGGCGGATTGTCCGCGGCCGCCCTGTCGTGCTCGCCCCGCTATCGGTGCCCGTGCCGCCCGGCTGCCCGTTCGACCGCGGCCACCACCCCGTCCGTGCCGGGGCAGGCGGCCATTTCCCGCGCGAGCTCCCGTGCCCGTGCCCGATAACGCGGGTCGTCCATGACGCGCGTGATGGCCTTTCCCGCCGTGCGCGCGGACACGCGCCGCCGGGCCAGGCCGACGCCCGCCCCGGACCAGCGGACCCGCTCGGCCACCGCGGCCTTGTCCTCGGTCGCGCCGACGCACACCAGCGGCACACCGTGGCGCAGCGCGTGGTTCACCCCGCCGTAGCCGCCGTTGGTCACCATCAGCGCGCACCGGGGAAGCAGCTCGTCGTAGGGGAGTGTCTCGGCGGCACGGGCGTTCGCGGGCAGCCGGTCTCCCGGCAGGGCGGCGCCCCCGGTGGAGACGACGACCAGCACGTCCCGATCGGCGAGCGCGGCCAGTGCCGGCAGGACCAGGTCACCGAGATCGTTTTTGGCGACCGATCCCTGGGTCACCAGTACCACCGCGCGCGCACCGTCCACATCGGACCACCACGGGGGCAGGCCGTGGCGGTCGGTGCCGCTCGTCGACAGTGGACCGACGAACTCGACCGGCATCGGCCGCGCTCGCGGAACCTCGAATCCGGGGCAGGTCATCTGCAGCACGCCGTCGCTGCCCAGCGGCCAGTCCAGGAACAGGACCTCCGGTGCCCGGCCGGTCAGTGCCCGCACCTCCGCGGTCGCGGTGGCCTGCACGGGCCCCAGCACGCGGGGCATCATCACCCTGGTCGCCACCGCTCGCGCGCGGTCGGCGAGCGTCCGCGGTGGCGCGAGCCCCGGCAGCGGCACGGTCAGCGGGAGGAACCCCAGCACCAGTACCGGCGGGCGGTGGCGGCGCATGGTGAGCGGCAGTCCCGCCATGAACAGCGGGTCGCAGAGGACGACGTCGATCGGATGCGCCGCCAGCACCTCGTCCAGCGCGGCCAGCTGCGGGCCCATCCTCGTCACGAACGCGGTGAGGTCGAACCGCGCCAAGCGCGTCCCCCGCAACGCCTCGCGTTCCGGGGACGGTCCGCCGCCGAGATCCGCGCCCGCGGGCAGTGTCGCGGTCCGGGCGCCCACTGCGGCGAATTCGCCGTGGTACTCCGGCCCGGTGAGGACGTGGACCGTGTGCCCGGCCCGGACCAGTGCCTCCGCGACCGGCCGGGCCGGCCCGGTGTGTCCCTTCGCGGACAACACGCAGATCAGCACCGTCGCCATACCGCACCCCCGCTCCCGCCCTGGTTTGAGCGCTCGCTCAATGCTAGCGTGTTTGAGCGAGCGCTCAAAAGGCGGGTGCGGCCCGGGTGATCGCCGGGGCGACGCCGAACAGGTGGGGGCTCTTCCTGTTCTGGGTCGCGCTTCCCGTGCTCCCGGTGTGCACGCGGTGGCAGCCCGCGTTCCGCCTGGCGTGCGCGGTGGTGACCTCGGTGCTGCTGATGGCCGGGATTTTCCTCGCACTGGTGGGTTTCGTTTCTGCTCGGCGTGACGGCATGGGGCGGATGGCTTTCCGCGGTGCTCGGCGTTCTCGTCCACAGGTGACGAACTCATCGTGGCCCGTCGCGAGTGGTGGGGCCGATAGTGATCATCCGGCTTCCCCTGTGGACGTCTCCGCTTCCGCCGACAGGATGAATTCGCTGCCCTTTGGGGCCGGGGCTGCTCCGTGTGGTCCAAAGGGGAACCGGATCCTCGTAGCATGAGCGGCCGGAGGCGGGGGAGGAGTCCAGGTGAATTTCACACAGACGTCGCAGGCAGCGGTGGGGCTGCTGGTGATCGCGGGGGTCCGGTTCTACCGGGACGGGCTGGCGGGGGTGCTGGCGAAACTGCCGGACGTGCGCGCGGTGGGGACCGCAGCCGACGGTGCCGAGGGGCTGGCCGAGCTACGGCGCGCCGAGCCGGACATCGTGCTGCTGGACATGGCGCTGCCGGACGCCGCCCGGATCGCCGGGGCGGTGCTGCGCGTGGCGCCCGGGACGGCGGTGCTGGCACTCGGGGTCGCCGAGACCGAGGTGCTCGCCTGCGCGGAGGCGGGCATCGCGGGCTACGTCGCGCGGGACGGATCGCTGGGAGATCTGGTCGCCGCGGTCCGCGCGGCGGCGCGCGGGGAGGCGGTCTGCTCGCCGCGGATCTCCGCGAGCCTCATGCGCCGGGTCGCCGCGCTGTCCCACGGCGGCACCTCGTCCCGGCCGCCGGGCCGGCTCACCCGGCGTGAGCGGGAGATCGTCGACCTCATCGCGCAGGGGCTGATCAACCGCGAAATCGCGGCACGGCTGGGGATCGAGTTGTGCACGGTGAAGAACCATGTGCACAACATCCTGCACAAGCTGGGGGTCACCCGCCGTTCCGACGTCGCCGCGTTCGCCCGCGCCGCCGTGTAGCGGCGCTTTCACCACAGGCCCCGGCACTGCTGTGCCGGGGCCTTTGCTTGCGGGACAAGGGTTTCCGTCTCCTCCTGGCGGGTCAGGTCGCGAACGCGTCGTCGAGGACGGTGAACCCTCCGCGCCGGTGGTGTGGTGGCGATGCGCCCCAATGTGGCGTTCGGTGCGTCCAACGCACCCAATGTGGCGTTCGGTGCGTTGAGCGCACCCAATGCCACATTGGGGCGCTCGTCCCCGCCTGCCCGGAAGACCGCCCTTCCGGGCAGGGATCCGGATCGGGGCCCCCGTGGGTATCCGGTCCGGACCGGTCCGCGGATTCATTGTGTGGCAGGGGTTTCGTGCGGCCTACTTGACGTCGAGTCCACGCCGGATAGCTGGGAGACGAACCGATGCCGGACACCGACACGAGCACCTCCGACCCCGACACCGTCCTGCAGGCGCTGCGGGAGCAGGCCGCGGGGGAGAAGGCGGCGGCCGACGCGCTCACCGCCGACGTGAAGTCGCTGAACGACGCCATCACCGCGCTCACCAAGAACCGCGACGACATCGCCAAAGCGGTCGTGGCCTACCAGAAGGCCGACTATCCGAAGGCGATCGCGGCGGTCCGGGGATACGCCGAGGACAAGCGGTCCTGTGTCGAGGCGTCGCTCGGTGACAAGCTGGCCGCGGCCAAGAAACTGGTCGCGGACTTCAACGCCGAGATCGACGGCGTCGCGGCCGAGCTGACGAAGGCGACCGGGGACCTGAAGACCGCCCAACGGGACGCGGCGGCCAAGGCACAGGCGCTCACCGAGGCCACCGCCCAGTTCGCCGCGCGGCTGGCCCTGCCCGAAAGCCTCGCCACCCCGGTGGGCGCGCTCGCGAAGCTGCAGACCGCGCTCAAGGCCGCGCTCGACGGCAGCGACCACTTCGGCGCGTTCGCCATCGACGGCGAGATCCTGCGCGAGGCGGACACGCTCAAACCGCCCGCGCTCACCGCGTTCCGCGGTCTGCTGATCGCCGACTGGAACGCCGTCGCCGCCGCGCAGCAGGCCGCCAGGGACGCCGGCAAGGCGGTCGCGGACCGGCAGGGCGCGGTGGACAAGCTGACGCTGCGCCTGGCGGCGCTGACCGCCGACCGGGTCGCCGAGCTGCGGCGCCGCTGGGCCGCGCAGGCCCGGTGACCGGCCGCCATGACGACCGTGCGGGTGGTGCTGGTGTCCTGCTCCGGGCTGCTCGGCGGGCTGATCCGCGAAACACTGGCCGCGCTCCCGGAGGTGCGGGTGGTACGCGACCTGCCGGGCGGCGGGCGCCGGCTCGCGCGCGCGGTGCGCTGGTGGCGCCCGGACGTGGTGGTCTGGCCGCTGGAGGACGACCGGGTGCTCGCGGGGCGGCCCGAGCTGTTCGGCGCGCCGCGCCCGACCTCGGTGCTCACCGTCCGCCCGGACGGCGATCGCGGCGCGGTCTGGCGGCTCCGTCCGCAGCACACCGTGCTCGCCGCGCTCACCCCCGGTTCCCTCGCCGAGGCCGTGCTGGAGGCCGCGCGATGAGCGATTCCTGCGAGCGGGCCATGGATGTCAAGCACCACAAGGGATTCGGCACATTCTCCTGGAACGGGGTCCGCGCATGAGCGGGCATCTGTCGCTGAACGCGGTCAGCACGGTGCTCGGCGCGCTGGTCGTCGACGCCTGTCGCGGCGACGAGGTGCTGAAGCACCTGGTGGGCGATCCGAAGCAGGTGTCACTGGCCAATCCGACCGAGACGGCCGCCCACGCGGATCAGCGGGTTTCCCTGTGGCTGTACCGGATCACCGAGAACGAGTTTCTCAAGAACGTGCCCGCGCCGGACCCGGCGAGGATGTCGCCGCTGGCGGTCGATCTGCACTACCTGATCACGCCGTTCACCGGCAACGCCGAGAACGACCAGGTGCTGCTCGGCAAGGTGCTGCAGGCGTTCCACGAGAACTCGAGCGTGTACGTCTCCCGCGCCGCCGACCGGGTCATCGACGAGATCCGGATCGTGCTCTGCCGCCTGCCGCTGGAGGAGGTCACCCGGATCTGGGAGGCGTTGCAGGAGCCCTACCGGCTTTCGGTGTGTTACCTCGTCCGCGTCATCGAGATCGACGCCGACACGCTGCGCCCGGACGCGGCGGTGCGGGAGATCACGACGGGGATGGGTTCGGAGGTGCCGTCGTGATCGAGTACCGCACCCGCACCGCCGTCCGCGTCTTCGACCCGGTGGACCAGTTCGCCAGGGACCGGGGGCTCGAGGGTGCCCGGCCCCGGCCGATCGGCCGGGTGCGCCTGTTCCTGCTCGCCGACCACACTCCCGGCGCCGAACGGGTCTTCCCGCGGCCGCCGGAGTTCGTGGTGGGCCGCAACACCCACGGATACGTGATCAGCTACGGGGACCTGCGGGACGACGGCGGGCGGGTGCTGCGGCACGCGTTCGGCGGCGGGCCGTACGACCTGCGTGTCACCTCGGCCTTCTACCAGACCGCCGACTTCACCGGGGTGTCCATCCCGGCGGCCGGGGCACAGGCCGAGCCGTTCGAACTGCTGCTGCGGCCCGCCTACGGCTACCCCTTCCCCCAGACGGCGGTGCCGCCGGTTCCCGATCTGACCGGCGCACCGCCCCCGGCACTGGCCCTGGTACGCGGCTCCGTGCTGGCGCCGGACTTCACCGGCGTCGCGAACGCCCGGGTGACCGCGCCGGGCGCGACCCCGTATCGCACCGCCGCCGACGGCGAGTACGTGCTGGTGTTCCCGCGGGGCGCCTCGGGCCCGGTCGAGGTCACGATCGCCGTCCCGGGTGCCCCGCCGGTGGTGCTCCCGGCGGTCGCGGTGACCTCGGGCGGGACCACGGCGCTGGCGCAGACCGCGCTGCGCGGCCGGATTTCCGCGCCCCGCGAGGAGATCGCCGGCGCGACGGTGCGGGTGACCGGCGCGCCGGGCGCCGCGGGCGTCCGCCGCGACGGCGTCTGGGCCTACTGCTTCCCGGCGGACCAGGCCGCCGCGTCGGTCACGGTCACCGCGGCCATGCCCGACGGCCGTTCCCTTTCCCGGACCGCGGCGGTGACGCCGAGGACGACGACCACCGTGCCCGAGTTCAGTTTTCCCGAGATGAGGAGTTCCGATGCCTGAGTACCTCGCTCCCGGCACCTACGTCGAGGAGGTCCGGAGTGCCGTAGTGCCGATCCAGGGGGTGGGCACCAGCACGGCCGGCTTCGTCGGACTGACCGAGCGCGGCCCGACCGAAGCGTTGCTGATCACCTCGATGCCGGAGTTCCAGCGCTGGTACGGCGATCTGCTCGATCCGGCGCGGTCCGCGCTGCCCTGGTCGGTGCAGGGGTTCTTCGCCAACGGCGGGCAGCGGGTGTTCGTCGCCCGGGTCACCCGCGGCGACGCCAAGTCCGCGAACCTCGCACTCTCCGACGGTCTCACCGTCACCGCGCACGGCGCGGGGGAGTGGGGCGACCGGGTCCGGGTGTGGGTGCGGGCCTCCTCCAAGGACCCGGCCAACCGATTCCGGCTGACGGTCGCCTACCTCGCGGCCGGGGTCCAGCCCGATGGTGACCCGAAGAAACTGATCGGCCAGGCCGCCGTCGTCGAGGACTACGACGGTCTCAGCGTCAACCCCAAGGACTCGCGGTACGTCGTCGGCGCGATCAACCCCGCGTCGCATTTGATCTCCCTTTCGGTCGACGGCACCGTGACGAAACCCGAGGCGGGCGAGAACTTCACCGTGCTCGGTGGCGGGGCGGACGGCGACGCCGAGATGACCGCGAAGGAGTTCATCGGCGACGAGAACGCTCCTTCGAACAAGAAGACCGGGCTCGCCGCACTGGCCGCGATCGACGAGATCTCCATCCTCGCGGTGCCGGACGCGGTGAACGCGCAGCTGTTCCCGAACCTCGCGGACCAGAACGCGGTGGCCGAGGCCGTGGTCGCGCAGTGCGAAAAGCTGCACGACCGCTTCGCCGTCCTCGACATCGCGCCCGGCAAGGGAAACCTCCCCTCGGACCAGAACCGGATTCCGGTGGGCCCCTCGGAGTTCGCCGCGATCTACTACCCGCACGTGCGGGTGTTCGACCCACGCAGCCGCACCACCCAGCTGCTGCCGCCGAGCGGGTTCGTCGCGGGGATCTACGCCTTCAACGACGTCACCCGCGGCGTGCACAAGGCACCGGCCAACTACGAGGTGCGCGGCATCCTGTCGACGGACCTGAGCCCGGTCGAGGGACCACTGGAGTTCACCGTCACCAAGGGACAGCAGGACATCCTGAACCCGGTGGGGATCAACGTGATCCGCGACTTCCGCGGCCAGGGCCGGGGCATCCGGCTGTGGGGCGCGCGCACGATCTCGGACGATCCGGACTGGAAGTACGTCAACGTCCGGCGGCTGTTCAACTTCGTCGAGGAGTCCGTGGACGAGGGCCTGCAGTTCGTGGTCTTCGAGCCGAACTCACCGGAGACCTGGGACCGGGTGCGCCGCAGCATTTCGGTGTTCCTCGAACGTGTCTGGCGTGACGGCGCGCTGCTCGGCGAGAAGCGCGAAGAGGCGTTCTTCGTCCGCTGCGACCGCACCACGATGTCCACCGACGACATCCTCAACGGCAGGCTGATCTGCCTGGTCGGGCTCGCCGCGGTGCGGCCTGCCGAGTTCGTCGTCCTGCGCTTCTCCCAGTTCACCGTCGAGTCGGGCAACTGACCCGCGTATCCCAAGGAGGAACCGCCATGGCCGAGCCCGCCCGGCGGAACGACCCGTTTCCCGCGTTCAACTTCACCCTGGAGCTGCCGATCGGGGTGGCCGGCTTCTCGGAGATCACCGGCGCCAACGCCGAACAGGACCTGATCGAATACCGCGAGGGCGCCGACCCCGTCAACTACGTGAGCAAGATCCCCGGACTCAACAAGTTCGGCGACATCACGCTCAAACGCGGCTACACCGACAACAAGGCGCTGTGGCAGTGGCGCGCGCAGCTGATCGACGGCCAGGTGACCCGCTACGACGGTGCCATCCACCTGCGTGACGAGACCCGCAACGTCGTGCTCACCTGGAAGTTCGAGCACGCGCTGCCGAAGAAGCTGTCCGCGCCCGCGTTCAACGCCAAGACGAACGAGGTCGCGATCGAGGAACTGGTGCTGGCCGTCGAGCACATGCGGCTGGACACCGCATGAGCGACGCCTGCGAGCGAATCAAGGACATCATGCGCCCCAAGGGATTCGACACTGTCTCGCGGAGCGAGGCGATCGCCGTGAGCGACGCTTGCGAGCGAACCATGGACATCATGCGTCTCAAGGGATTCGACACTGTCTCGCGGAGCGAGGCGACCGCATGACCACGCCGGTGGCGAGGGCGGCCCCGCTCGGCGCGTACCGGACCCCCGGCGTACGGCTGGAATGGCTCGACGCGGCGCCCCAGGCCAGGAGCCTGGTGCGGACCGACATCGCCGGGTTCGCCGGGATCGCCCAGCGCGGCGTGCTGGGCCGGGCGGTGCGGGTGGACAGCTGGGAAGGCTTCCGCGGCGTCTTCGGCGAACACCGGCCCGAGGCCTATCTCGCCTACGCCGTCGAAGGCTTCTTCGCCGGTGGCGGGGACCGGTGCTGGGTCGCCAGGGTCGCCGACCCGGCAACGGCGGCCCCGGCAGCGGTGACCCTGCCCGGCGCGTCCGGACCGGCCGCGCTGGTGCTCACCGCGAGCAGCCCCGGGACGTGGGGCGCGCGGGTCGGCTACCGGATCGACCCGGTGCCCGGCGGCCGGTTCACCCTCACCCTGCGGCTCGACGAGGTGACCGAGGTCTGGCGCAACCTCGGCCCCGAGCGCCCGCCGAAGGAGCTGCTCGGCGATCCGGACACCGGGTCCCGGCTGGTCACCGTGGCGGAGTACCACGGCCCGCCCTCGGCGGGCCAGGGATTCCTGACCGGTGGCGCCGAGGGGCTGGAGACGCTGACCGGCGGGCACTTCTCCACCGCGCTGTCCACTTTGGACGTGGTGGAGGAGATCGCGCTGGTCGCCGTCCCGGACCTGTGGACCCGGCCGGTCCCGGTGAGCGGGCGGCCCCGGCCGCGCAGGCCGCACTGCGAGGTCCTCACCGGACCGGCGCCGTCCGTGCCACCGGTGCCGCCCGCCGCACGGGCGACACTGAGCGAGCCGGAGGTCACCGAGCTGCAGCGGGAAATGCTGGCCCGCTGCGAAAAGCTCGGCGATCGGGTGGCACTGCTCGAAACCCCGCCGGGCGCCACCCCGGCGCGCGCACTGGAGTGGCGGAAGGCGTTCGACTCGCCGTTCGGCGCGCTCTACCACCCGTGGGTGCTGGTGGTGGACCCGCTCTCGGCCGACGACGACGTCACCGCGGTGCCGCCCGCCGGGCACCTCGCGGGGGTGTGCGCGCACACGGATCTCACCGTGGGCGTGCACGAACCGCCCGCCAACGCGGTCGTGCCGCTCGCCGTCGACACGGTGTCCACTGTGGACGAGGTGACCCACGGCGATCTCAACGATCTTTCGGTGAACGCGATCCGGCCGGTGCGGGGCGTCCGCGTGCTCGGCGACCGGACGCTGAGCCGGGACCTGCCGGAATGGCGTTATCTCAACGTGCGGCGGCTCGTCTCGGCGATCGAGGAAACGCTGGTCGCCGAAACGGCGTGGACGGTGTTCGAGCCGAACGCCACCCCGTTGTGGCGCGAGGTGGACCGGGTCGTGCGCGGGGTGCTGGAGCGGGCCTGGGAACGCGGGATGCTCAGCGGCGCCACCCGGGAGCAGGCCTACACGGTGACCTGCGACGCGACCGTGAACCCGCCCGTCGACCTCGCGGCGGGGAAGCTCGTCTGCGAGATCGGGTTGAACCCGCCCCCGCCCGCCGAGTTCGTGGTCGTCCGCGTGATCCGCACCCCGGCCGGGGTGACGGTGGCCGAAGGAGGGATCCCGTGACCGAGGTGCTCGTGGCGTTCCGGTTCGTCGTCCGCGTCGACGACCTGGTGCTGGGCGGGTTCACCGAATGCGGCGGCCTGCAGCTGGAGACCGAGGTCCAGGACTACCCGGAGGGTGGCCAGAACACCTACGTGCACAAGCTGCCCGGCCGGGTCAAGCAGACCAACATCCGGCTCAAACGCGGACTGGCCGGGCGGGCGCTGTGGGAGTGGTACGCCCGCGTCGTCGACGGGGAACTGGTGCGCCGCAACGGGTCCGTCCAGCTGACCGACGGCACCGGCGCGGTCGAGACGGAGTGGCAGTTCAGCCGCGCCTACCCGGTCAAGTGGCAGGGGCCTGACCTCAACGCCACGCAGAACCAGGTCGCGGCCGAGACGATCGAGCTGGCCTACGAAGGCCTTCGGAAGAGGTGAGCGGCGATGCCGATCCAGATCGACAACCTCAGCAGCCGGGTGCACGTGGCCACCGGCGACCTGCCCTTCACCGACGAGCAGCTGGACCGGCTCGCCGAGCTCGTCCGCGCGCGGCTGGCGCGTCAGGAACGCGACGCGCGCGAGAGCGACGAGGCCACCCGGCTGCGCCGCAGCGTGGCGCCCGCCGATCCGGTACGGGACTGAGGGCGGCCGCGATGGGCATGACCGTGACGAAGATCCGCTTCGACATCCTCGACGGGAAGCCGTCGAGCTTCGAGGCGCAGTTCAACCCGACCGACTACAGCCGCACCAAGGCCGCGCAGATCGCCGAGATCGGCGTCCCCGGCATCGACTCGCCGATCCTCCAGTTCGTGCGGGGCCAGAACGAGCGGCTGACCCTCGACCTGCTCTTCGACAGCACCGACCAGGGCGGGCTCGGCGTCCGCGCGGTTCCGGTGACGACGCTGACCGACAAGGTCTACCGGCTGGTGAAGATCCGGTCGGACACGCACGCGCCGCCGAAGTTCCGGGTCAGCTGGGGCACCGGGATGTCCTTCGTCGCGATCGCCGAACAGGTGCAGCAGAAGTTCACCCTGTTCAGCCCGGCGGGAATCCCGTTGCGGGCCACGGTTTCGCTGTCCCTGCGCGAGTACAAGACCCTGGAGGAACAGCTGAAGGAGCTGAACCTCCAGTCGCCCGACCACACGAAGTCCCGGGTGGTGGTGCGCGGCCAGACGCTGTCGGACGTCGCGGCCGCCGAGTACGGCGACCCCGGCGCGTGGCGCGTCATCGCCGCGGCCAACCCGGCGGTCACCGACCCACGCCGTCCGAAGCCCGGCACGGCATTGGTGATCCCGGTGCTGGACCCGAAGGGAGCCCGCACGTGAGCACCCCCACCACCGCGGCCCAGCCGATCGCGCGGGGACAGGACTTCTACGTCCCCGCCTTCGAGATCCGCCCGCCGGGACGGCCGCTGCCCAAGGACGTCCTGCACGACGTGATCTCGGTGAACTACAGCGACGACCTGACCCAGATCGACAAGTTCGAGATCGTCGTCAACAACTGGGACGCGCGGACGCGGACGTTCAAGTACAGCAACGGGAACACCTTCCTGCCGGGGCAGAAGCTCGAGCTGTGGATGGGCTACCGGGGCAAGGACCCGTTGCGGCGCGTCGCCACCGGGGAAATCACCTCGTTGCGGCCGAGCTTCCCGGCGGCGGGCCAGCCGACGCTGACCGTCAGCGCGCTGAACGTGCTGCACCGTTTCCGTACCAAACAGGTCACCGAAAAGTACGAGAACAAGACCGACAGCCAGATCGCGAAGCTCATCGGCAAGCGGCTGGGCGTCAAGGTGCACACCCAGCCGCTGGCCGAGCAGGCCTATCCGTATCTGGTGCAGGACAACCAGTACGACATCGTGTTCCTGTTCGAGCGCGCGCACCGGATCGGCTACGACCTGTGGGTCGAGGAGGACCAGTCCGGTGAGCCGACGCTGCACTTCGAGCCGTCGGACAACCTGCGGAAGGTCACCTACGAACTGGTGTGGGGCCGGTCGCTGGTGGAGTTCCAGCCGACGCTGACCACCGCGCGCCAGGTCGGCAGCGTGACCGTGCGGGCGTGGGATCGCCGCCGCAAGAAGATGATCACCGCGACCGCGAAGCGGAAGTCGTTGGGCTCCAAAGACGACGAGGGGGTCTCCCAGGCCTTCAACGAGCGTGAAGACATCACCAGCGTCGTCGTCGCCGACCAGGCCGAGGCCGACCGGATCGCCCGCGACCGGCTGCGCGACATCGCACACGAGATGATCAAGGCCAGCGGGTCCACCGTCGGCCTGCCCGATCTGCGCGCCGGCCGGATGATCCGGGTCGGCGGGCTGGGAACGCGGTTCGACGGCGGCTACTTCCTCACCGGCACCCGGCACAGCTTCTCCGACGCCGGGTACGTGACCTCTTTCGACTGCCGAAAGGAGGGGTGAGGATGGTAAGGTCCACAAAGGACACAGCGACGCCGCACGCACCGAACATCCCGTCCACGGTTTCAACCCTGGATCCGCCGCTCGGATCCCCGAGGCGTAACTCGCGTGACCAGAGGCGTGCTTCACGTGACCAGAGGCGTAACTCGCGTGACCAGAGACGGACCGCCGCCAATCACGCGAGTGACGTGCTCAATCACGCGAGTTACGTCCCGCTTCCGCCACGGCGGTTCGGGCCGAGGGGAGTCTGAGATGGCTTCGGAACGGGGAAACCTGCTCGTCGGCGAGGTCGCCGACCTGGCCGATCCCGACCACCTCGGCCGGGTCAGGGTGAAGTTCCCGGAACTCGGCGGCGTCCTGAGCGACTGGGCGCCGCTGGTCACCCTGATGGCGGGCCCGAAGCGGGGCACGCTGTTCCGGCCCGAGCCCGGCGACGAGGTGCTGGTCGGGTTCCTGCAGGGCGACATGCGCGCGCCGTACGTGCTGGGCGGGGTGTGGAACAAGCCGGAACCGCCGCCGCCCGACGACGGCGACCAGGCGAAGAACAACTGGCGGTCGATCACCTCGCGCAGCGGGCACGTGCTGCGGTTCGACGACACCGGCGGGGCCGAGAAGATCGAGATCATCGACTCCGCCGGGCAGCGCCGGGTGGTACTGGACAAGCGGAAGATCACCGTGTCGGCCGACACCGGCGACGTCGAGGTCTCCGCGCCCAGTGGCTCGATCACCTTGTCCGCCAAGGACATCACCGTGCATGCGACCGGCTCGCTGGCGCTGAACGGCGACACCGGCGTGAAGGTCGCGGGCCTGACCGTGGACATCAACTAGGGGAGCACATGGGCCAGCCAGCCGCGAAACAGGGCGACCTGATCACCGCGCTCGACCTGCATCTGATCCAGCCGCCGAGCCCGTCGCCACCGGCGCCGGTGCCGCACCCGTTCAGCGGGATCATCGACGCCGGGGTGTCCGCGAACGTCCGGATCGAGGGCCGTTTCGCCGCCACCGTGGGCAGCACCGCGACGAACACCCCGCCGCACCTCCCGCAGGGCGGGACGTTCGTGAAGCCGCCGAGCAACCGGGGACAGATCACCCTCGGCAGCCTGACCGTGCGGATCAACGGGAAGCCCGCCGCGCGCGCCGGGGACACCGCGCTCACCTGCAACGATCCCGTCGATCTCCCGGTGGGGACGGTCGTCGCGGTTTCGACTGTCCGGATCGGAGGATGACCATGACGGCTCCCGGGTTTCTGGGCCGTGGCCCGGCCTTCCCGATCAAGCCAGGACCTTCGGGGTCGCTGCCGATGGCCGAGGGCGAGGAGAAGGTGCGGCAGAGCATCTGGCTGATCCTGGCCACCGCGCCGGGGGAGCGGCGGATGCGGCCGGACTTCGGCTGCGGCATCCACGACCTGGTGTTCCAGGCCAACACCACCGCGCTGCACGGCGCGGTCACCGATCGGGTGCGCTCGGCGCTGCTCGCGTGGGAGCCGCGGATCGAGGTGCTGGACGTCGTCGTCGAGGCGCCGGCGGGCCGGCCGAACACGCTGCTGATCCGGATCTCCTACCGGATCCGCGCGAACAACTCCGTCTACAACCTGGTCTACCCGTTCTATCTCACCGAAGGAGCCGGAGGCTGATATGGCGCTCGAGGTGCCCAATCTGGACAACCGGACCTTCGACCAGCTGGTCGCCGAGGCGAAACGCCGGATCGCCCGGTACACCCCGGAGTGGACGGACTTCAACGCGAGCGATCCGGGGATCACCCTGGTCGAGCTGTTCGCCTGGCTGACCGAGATCACGTTGTTCCAGCTCAACCAGGTGCCGGAGCTGACCTACGTCAAGTTCCTCGACCTGCTGGGGCTCGCCCAGGCCCCGGCCGCGCCCGCGGTCGCCGAGCTGACCTTCACCGCGACCAACGGAGCGGGCCCGGTGCTGGTGCCCGCGCGCACGCAGGTGTCGGCGACCGGCGCGGACGGGGATCCGCTGGTGTTCGAGACCGACCAGGGGCTCGCGCTCGTGCCGTACCCGCTCGGTGACGTGGTGGTGGACGACGGCGCGGTGTTCACTCCGGTGACCGAGGCGAACGACACCGACGGGGTCTCGTTCCATCCGCTGGGCTGGATTCCCCAGCCGGGCAACGCGGTGTACCTCGGGTTCAAGCCGCCGGAAACGCCAGGGCCCGCGCAGTTCCCACCGGAACTGCGGATGCGGGTGACGCTGCCCGCCGCCGCGTCGGCCGGGGCGCCGCAGCGGGCGGGCGCGCGGGTGCGGCCGCCCGACCCGCCGGTACGGCTGGTGTGGGAGTACCTGCCGAGGGCGGGCGCGAGCTGGCGACGGCTGAACACCTACGCCGACGACTCGGGCGCCTTCACCCGCGAGGGGTACCTGACCATCGCCGGGCCCGCCGCCGACATCACCGCCGTGGCCGACGTCGCCGACGTCGCGGAGAAGCGGTACTGGCTGCGGGTGCGGGTCGCGAGCGGTGTCTACCCGGCCGGGCACGAACCGGAGATCGACGGGCTGACCCCGAACACCACCACCGCGCGCAACCTCGCGACGGTGACCGACGAACTGCTCGGCGTCTCCGACGGCAGTCCGAACGCGACAGTCCACACCCGACGGACGCCGGTCGCCTCGCTGACGCTGGAGGTGCGCGGGGACGAGACACACCGGTGGAAGCGGGTCCCCGACTTCCTGGCCGCCGGACCGGACGACCTGGCCTACACCCTCGACGAGGACAGCGGCACGGTCACCTTCGGCGACGGTGTCCGCGGTCTGATTCCGCCCGCCGACGCGGAGATCGTCGCGGTCGAATACCGCTACGGCGGCGGCTCGGCGGGGAACGTGCCCGCCGGCGCGGTCAACGCCCCGCTGTCGGCGCGGCCCGGCGTCGATACCGTGACCAACAAGCGGCCCGCGGCGGGCGGGACCACGCGGCAGTCGCTGGCGGAGCTCAAACGCGAGGCACCCGACCTGCTGCGGCACCAGAACCGCGCCGTGACCGCGCGGGACTACGCCGATCTCGCCCGGCGCGTCGGCGGCGTGGCCGACGCGATCGCGCTGCCGGTGACCCATCCCGACCATCCCGGGGTGGAGGTCGCGGGCGCGGTGACCGTGGTGATCGTCGCCGACAGCGACGATCCCGAACCGGCGCCCAGCGGGGAGCTGATCGCGGCGGTGTGCCGGGATCTGGAGGAGGTCCGCCTGCTCGCGACCGAGTTGTACGTGAGCGGTCCGGCGTTCGTCCCGATCACCGTGCACGCCTCGCTGACCGCGGCCCCCTACGCGGCGGCCGACGCCGTCGCGCTGGCCGCCGAAACGGCGATCAAGGCGTTTCTCGGCCCCCTGCACCGGCAGCCCGACGGCAGCCGGACCGCGCGGTTCGAGAGCCGGTTCCAGCCGACCGGGCTCTACGGCGCCCTGCTGGCGGTGCCCGGCGTGGTCGCGGTGACCGCGCTGGACCTCGTCGTCGACGGCCGTCCGGTCGACGATCCGCGACAGCCGGTGCCGCTCCCGCCGGGCGGGCTGCCGGTCAACGGCGCCCACCGGGTCGACGTGCGTTCGGAGGTGAGCTGATCGTGGCGAAACACTGGCTGCTCGACGCCCGGACCGGATGGTGCACCGGGACGGCCGAGGACGTCGCCGTCGGCGCCCGGCTGACCCTGGCCGCCGTGCCGTCCGGGCCGCTCGGCTTCGCCGCGGCCGACGGGAGCCTCGGCGGCCTGCGGCTGCCGACCGGGATCGCCCTGTCCCGCAAGGGAGTCTGCTACCTGCTCGACCCGGCGGGCGCGATCGTGCGACGATTCGACGGAAAGCGGTTCGTGCCGGTGCTCTCCGCGCGCCCGCCGGAGGACAGCTCCGCGTTCGGCTCGGTGGCGAACCTCGCGATCGCCGGTGACCTGCTGTACCTGGCCGACCGGCGGGACGGGCGCGTGCTCGCCTTCGGCGTGCCGGACCTGCGCCTGCGGCACGTCTGGGCGGGCTACCACGACCTGGCCGACGTCACCTCGGACGGCGAGGCCGCCTACTTCCTCGACCGGCACGAGTCGCGGGTCTGGCGGCACCGGCCCGGCCGCGACCACCCGGAACTCGTGGTCCGCGACGTCGTCCGAAGTGGACGGATGAGCGCGGTCGCCGTCGACACCGCCGGGCTGGTCCATCTCTACGACCCGGCCTACGAACGGCTCCGTGGCTACAGCCGCTTCGGTCGTCCGTCCACTGAGTACAGTGATCCGGGCGAAGTGCGGGACCGGTTCAGGACCGTGCCGATCCGGGTGCTCCAGGGCGTTTTCGTACTGCCGGACGGCCAGGCGTTCGACCGCTCCGGCCACCCGAGGGAAAAGCCGCGCGCGAGCCGTGGCCCGGCGCCGTACGTGCGGGCCGGGCAGTGGACGAGCACCGTGCTCGACAGCCGGGTCTACCACTGCGTCTGGGACCGGATCGAACTCGACGTCGCCGACCTGCCCGCGGGCACCGCGCTCGCGCTGGACACGGCGACCTTCGACGAGCCGCCCACCGAAGAGTCCGATGTGGACTGGACAACCGCGGGACGTCAGGCGGGGACCGAACACGCGCCCGGCGTGGCGGCGTCGCGGACACTGGACTGGCCGGTACGCAGCCCACAGGGCCGGTATCTCGCACTGCGGCTGCGGCTTTCCGGGCCGGGGCGCGCCACCCCGGCGGTGACGGGGGTCCGCGCGCGGTACCCGCGCGAATCGGCGCTGGAGTTCCTGCCGTCGATCTTTGCCGCGGACGCCGAGGGGAAGGACTTCCTGGAACGTTTCCTCGGCGTGTTCCAGGCGGAATGGGACCACCTCGCGGCCCGCGTCGCCGAGCTGCCCGCCTACGCCGATCCGGACGCCGTGCCCGCCGGGGCGCCGCTCGAGTTCCTGGCGGGCTGGCTGGGCATCCCGCTGGACGAGCGCTGGGATGTCGAAGCACAACGCCGATGGCTGCGCGCGAGCCTGGCCGTCCTGCGTCGCCGTGGGACACCGAAAGCCGTACGGGAACTGCTCGCCGCGCTGGCGGCGAACCTCTCCGGCGTGGAACCGCGGCCGGACGGGTTGCCCCGGCTGGTGGAGGGGTTCCGTACCAGGAACCGCCAGTCCGTCGGCGGGCCGCGGTGGGGGGAGGTGGACGCGCGGGCGCCGCTGTGGAGCCCGGACGTCGTCGGGCGGCTGCGCACCCCGTCCTACGCGCGGGTCGGCAAGGCGAAGCTGGTGTCCACTTCGGACCCTTCACACGACGTGTTCACCAGCAGCGCCAACAGCTTCCGCGTGTACCTCCCGTCGTCCTGGGTCCGCACCGCGGAGGACGAACGGGTGGTGCGGCGCCTGCTCGCCGCGGAACGCCCGGCCACCACGCGCTACCAGTTGTGCCTGGTCGAACCGAGGCTGCGGGTGGCCACCCAGTCCACCGTTGGCCTGGACACCGTCGTCGGGGGCGTACCCGTGGCACGGCTGGCCTGCCCGCACGAGGAAACCGTCCCGCCCAGCCGCCCGCCGAGGCACCGCCTCGGCATGGACACCGTGCTGGCCGCCCGGCCCCGGCCACGGGCCGTCACGGTGATCAGGCCGTCGGAATGAAAGTCGAGGAGTCACCGATGTCAGCGAGGTCAGAGCGACCGGCACCGCACGGCCCCGTGGTCGTGGAGCGGAACCGGTACTTCACCGGGAAGTTCATGGCGGCGAGGGATTTCGCCGCCGACACCGAGTACCTGCTCAACCGGCACCGGTTGCACAACCGGCTGCTGCACGGCTGGGGGATCGTGTGCGGGCTGGACGTGCGCCCGCATCCACGGCCGGAGTGCGCGCGGGACTGGGTGGTGGTCACCGCCGGGTTCGCGATCGATTGCCGTGGCAGGGAGCTGGTGCTCACCCGGGACACCGCGTTCCGGCTGCCGCTGCCGCCCGGCCCGGACGGCGAGCCGCCGGCCGAGGACTGCCCGCCGCGGCCCGATCCCTTCCTGCTGTGCGCCGAATACCACCAGGAGAAGATCGAGCCGGTCCCGGCGCTGTACGCCGAGGGCACCTGCGACCCGCACCACACGGAGTTCAACCGCTACCGCGAAGGGGTGTGTCTCGTCGTCTCCGACGTCACCCCCGGCTGCTGGCCCGGTGAGGGCTGCGGGTGCGACGACGAGCCCGACGACCACGACTGCGGCTGCGGCCACGAACCGGAGGGCTGCGACTGCGGGGGCTCGTGCTTCGAACCGCACTGCCCGTGCGGTGACCTCGTGCCGCTGGCCCGGATCGTCCCGTACGAGGGCGGCGGTTACCGGATCGACCTCGACGGCCGCCGGGTCCTGCCCCCGCCGCCGGCGATGCTGACGCACGTCACCGGGATCAACTGGCCGCACGGCGGCAAGCTGAGCCTGCACGATCTGCGGCACCACAAGCACGGCGAACTGCGCATCTGCTTCGACCGGCCACTGCGCGAATACGACGAAGACTGCGGAAACGCGCGCGGGGTCAACCCGTTCACCTTCGTGGTCCAGTACAGCGGGCCGAACGAGGCACTGGAGTTCGTGCCGTATCCGGAGGACTGCCCGCCGCGGCTGGAGGACGACGGCCGCACCGCGGTGTTCACCATCGACCCGGACTACCTGAGCGGCCGCGGACGTCGCGGCCTGCACGACGTGGTCGTGTACGTGTCGCTGCGCTGCGACTTCATCCCCGACTGCCGCGGCATCCCGGTCGATGGCAACCACCTGCGCGGCCTGCTGCCCTCGGGCGACGGTGTCCAAGGTGGACTGTTCGAGAGCTGGTTCGAGGTGCGCGGCGGGCACAGTGACCGTGCTGACCGTGAAGAGGAGAGGGAGGAGTCATGAGCGACGCTTGCGAGCGAATCATGGATGTCATGCGCCAAAAGGGATTCCACACTGTCTCGCGGAGCGAGGCGATCGCATGAGCGACGCTTCGACCGGAACCGGCTGCGGGTGCGGCTGCGGCGGGAAGAAGACGTGCGAACTGGCGTCGCCGGCCCGGCCGAGGTTCTTCTGCGGCCAGCTGCTGACCGACCAGGACCTGTCCGAGCTCGCCGGCTGGGTCCGCGACAAGCGCGCGCTGGCGCGGTTCCGCGAGGGCTGGGGCGTGCTGTGCGGCCTCGACGTCCGCGCGGATCCGCGGGTGCCCGGCGGGATCCTCGTGCGCTCCGGGTACGCGGTCAGCTCCTGCGGTGAGGACATCGTGCTGCCGGAACAGGTCGCGTTCGACCTGACCGCGAGCTGCCCGCCGCCGGTGCCCTGCGGCAGCACCGGCGAACAGGAACCGCCCGGGGACTGCGTGCTCGACCTCGGCGTGGCCTACGCCGAGGTCGGCGGCGACCCGGTCCTCGCGCTCGGCCGCTCGGTCTGCGGGGAGACCGGCGAGTGCGAGAACAGCCGCATCGTCGAGTCCTTCCGGTTCGTCGCGACGCGGGCGGTGGACGGCGCCGAGCCGGAACGGCCGGACTGGCGCCGCTGGCGCGAGGGCTACGCCGAGGCCGCGTGCCTGCTGGAGAAGGCACGCACCGACGGCGTCGCCGGGGACGGCGTCACGCCGGAGGCGCGGCTCGCCTGGCTCCGGGAAGCGGTCCGTACCCGCCCGCCCGCGCACTTCGGGTTCGTGGTCGACCTGCTCGACGCGGAGCAGGTGACCGGCCCTCGGTTCGTCTGGCTGCTGTACTGGCTGGTGCAGGACAGCGTGCTGGCCTTCCTCGGTGACGGCTGTCCCGGTGGCTGCGCGGGGGAGGCGGTGTCGCTGGCCCGCGTCTGGTTGCACCGCACCAGGACCGCGGACGGGCGCTGGCAGTGGATCGTCCGGGCGATCGACCCCGGCACGCTGTACCGGCGGCCGTTCGGCCCCGCGGACTGGCCCGCCCCGCGCGGCAAGGTCAACTTCGCGCGCCTGCTGTGGCACCAGCCGGAGGAGGCCTGCTTCGAGGTCCGGAAACTGGGCCTGACGATCGCGGCGCCGCCGCAGGAATGGCGGATCCCGGGGACGCTGGGCGAACTGGACTGGATGCTCGGCAAGCCGCCGGTGTACTGCTGCGACAAGCAGGTCACCCTCCGGTACGTCACCATGCCGCCCGAGGCGCCGCCGACCGGCGTCCGGGTGGTCGGCTTCCGCGCCGACCCGCCCGCCCCGGCCGGTGACGGCGAAGCACCGGGGTTGCTGGGCGGCGAAGCACCGGGGCCGCCGCCGAACAGTGAAGGGACCGGGACCTCATGACGGATCGGCCACGGTACCGGGAGGGCCAGCGCCTCGACGTCGGCGTGCTGGAGTCCGAACAGGACTGGCTCGTCGAGGGGCGCCGCCGCCACGACCTCGTCGCGCACGGGCCCGGCATCGCGCACGGCCTCGGCCTGACCACCGCCGCCACCGGGGTGTTCGTCGCGCCGGGGGTGGCGGTGGACGAGGCGGGCCGGACCCTGGTGGTGCCCGCGCCGATCCGGGTGCCGTGGAAGGACGTGCCCACCGGCGCGTACGCGCTGGATCTGTGGCTGAGCTACGAGGAGACGACCACCGGGGACCGGACCGAGGAGGGCGTCTGTGTCCGGATCCAGCGGGTCATGCCGGGCGTCGCCGCCTCGTCTCCCGCGGATTCCCTGATCGCGCTGGGCAGGCTCGTGCACCACGCCGGGATGCCGCCGTACGTGCCGATCGAGGTCCCGCTGTCCTGTCCGGACGCCGAGGCGGCCTCGGTCGCCGCGCCGTCGGGGGCGGCCCTGCGGCTGGGCGAGGACCCGGTGTTCGCGGTGGACGCGCCCGGCCCGGTGCGGCGGCTCGCGGTCACCGGGGACGCGACCGAGGTGACCGGGACGTTGTCGGCCGCCTCGGGCCGGATCGGGGGCCCGATCCGGTTCGGCAGGGCGGCGCCCGCGCCGAAGGAAGCGAGGCCATGGCGCTGGTACCGCGTCGCGGGGGAGGGCCTGCGGGTCGAGCTGGCCGCGCCCGCGCGCACCGAGGTGCCGGAGTGGTACCGGTTCGCGGTGCTGACCTGCCGGGGCGGCACGCCGCTGGCGGTCGACGCCGGGGGCACCACCACCGTGGAGGGCGACCTCGAGGTGAAGGGCACGCTGGTGCGCACCGCCCCGGCGGGCGATCCCGACGATCCGCGGGTGCGCGAACAGCTGCTCGGCACCTGGGTGGACGCGGTGGACGTGGCCAGCAGGGCGGTCGACGCGCGGTTCAGCGGGCCGTCGGTCGACCCGGACACGATCTCGGTGACGCTCACTCCCGGCACGTACGACGGCACCACGCTGCCCTACCGCGTCGTGGTGAAGAACACGAGTTCCCTGCTGGTCACGAGCCTTTCGGTGGTCCTGGCCTCCACTGTGGACGGTGGTACCGCCGTCCACGACGTGACCGACGGCCTCGCGCTCGGGCCCGGAACGACGCACCAGCTCGACAAGTCCGTGTCGCCGGTGCGGGCGTCGGGGAAGGTGCACGTCACGGCCGCCGCGCTCGGCCTGCTGCCCGGACGACGGCTCGCCTACGCCGGCGGGGTCCTGGACTACCAGGCCCCGCCGCCCATCCACTGAACTTTCGGAGGTGCGAAGTGGACGCCGACCGGATCGTCCGGGTGCGGTACTTCGACGGCCAGTACCTGCGCCCGCGGGACTTCACCGACGAGCAGGACTACCACGTCGCGATGCGGCGCAGGCACAACCTCGCCGGGCACAGCTGGGGCATCGCCGCCGGGCTCGCGGTGACCGCGTCCGGCGGGCCGCCGGTGGTCGAACCGGGCCTGGCCGTCGACGGCTACGGACGGGAGATCGCCGTGTTGCGGCGGCTGGCGGTCCCACCGCTGCCCGCCCCGCCGCCCGGCGGGCAGGTGCCCTACGACGTCTGGCTGTGCTACGACCGCGTCGGGTCCGACCAGGCACCCGACGGCTACACCGCGTGCGGCACCGGCACGGCCTACTACCGCTGGCAGGAGCGGCCGCGGGTACTGCTCACCGAGGCCGACGGGGACCCCGACCCGGCGCGCCCACCGGGCGTGCCCGACGGCGATCTCGGGTTCGGGCCCGAACGCACCGCGCCGGAGGAGGACCATCCGTGGCCGGTGTTCCTGGCGCGGATCTCGCCGGGGCCGGCCCCCGGGAAGTTCATTGTGGACGGTGCGGCCCGCCGCTACGCCGGGGTGGTCGCCGCGTCGGTGGTGCATCCGGCCGGGACGGCGCGCGCCGACCTCACCCCCGACGCCGACACGGTGTTCGCGGTGCGGGACGGCGCGGGCGCGACCCCGTTCGCCATCGACGGCCGCGGCACGCTGAACGCCGGCGGTCATCTCGCCGTCCAGGGCGAGCTGCGGATCAGGACCGGCGCGCTGAACCTGCCGCCCTCGGCGGAGGAGGGCAAGGATCCGTGGCAGATCCGCGCCGTCAAGGACGGTACGAAGCGCGAGATCCAGGTGGTGATCGCGCCGGACGGGGACTCGGCGTTGTCCATCGGGAGGTACTCGCCCGAAGGGAAGTTCGAGCCGAGCCTGACCGTGACCGGGGACGACCAGGTGACCGTGCACGGCACCCTGCACGTCACGGGCAAGCTCATCGCGAAGGACGTGCGGACACAGGCGGCGGACGACGCGGCGAAGTCGCTGGCCACCGGCACGATGCTGAGCGGTATCGCGGGCGCCGCGGGTGTCGCGGCGAAGCTCTACGAACCACAGGGTTCGGCGGGCGAGGCCCTCGCCGGTGTGCTGGCCGCGAACCCGGCGCTGCTGGCGGAGGTGGCCGACCGGTTGCGTGCCGACCACGGGGACGTCGCCGCCGGGCTGGTCCGGAAGCTGAGCGAATCGGAGCAGCGGCCGTGACCGCCGTCCCGGCCCGTATCGGCCTGCTGAGCAGCGAATACGTCGTCCGCGGCACGACGGCCGCCGCACAGGCGTCGCGGCTGGACACGGTGGCCCGGCTGGAGCTGGGCCCGGCGCTGGAGCGCGCGCTGGCCGGCACCTTCGAGGACGACGAGGCCGTCTACGTGCTGCGTGACGTGCACGCCGAACTGGCGTTGCGCGCCGACGCGCCGGACGTCGCGCGGCACTGGGCGGAGGCGCTGGCGGTGGCGATCGTGGAGACCGTCGCCACCGGCGACGGCGCGCGGCTGGTGAAGTTCGACGACGAACCGGCCTTCCTGGCGGCCTATCTGGCCGACCACGTGCGCGGGGAGGCCGCCGGGCACTGGTACTTCGGATCCCTGCGGCAGTTCCACGAGCTGCCGATCGGGGAGGTGCTGCGGGAACTGGCCGCGGACGTCTCCGCGGACCGGGTCTTCGCGGCCCTGCACCGGCAGGGGCGGCTGCGCGAGGTGCTGGCCGCGGTGCCGGTGTCCGTCCTTTCCGGACTGTACGGGGAGCGCGGGGCGGCGGCCGACGATCTCGCCGGGCTGTGGCCGCTGCTGGTCGCCGCCACCCGGATCGCCGGGGCCTGGGGCCTGTGGGCCTCGGCGCCGCTGACCGCGCTGGAGGTGGCCCGGCGGTACCGGCCGCGTCCGGTGCCGGACTGGCGGGATCCGGCCGCGCTCACCGCGATCGTGGTGGACGTCCTGCGGTCACTGGAGGAGATCCGCCGCCCGGCCGGACCGCCGCCCCCGTCGCTGGCCGACGAGTTCGGCTGGCTGGACCCGCGGCACCTGGCGCGGGGACTGACGGGCACGCCGTCCCCACACCGCCGCCCCTCGGACCGGGAGGCCGAGATCCTGGCCGTCGTGCGGGCGGCGGTGGCCGGGCTCGGCCCGCTCCGGGCCGGGCCGGTCGCGCGGATCCTGGTGCGGGGCGCGGTGTTCGCCGGAAATCCGGAATGGACGGGTGATCCGCTGGCCGAGACGGTGCTGGCGAGAGTCCTCGAAGAGTCCACTGTGGATACCGCGGGCGAGGCGGGGTCCCCGGGTTTCGAGGACACCCCGTGTGCCGGTCTGCTGGTGCTCCTGCGCGGGGTCGCCGATCTCGGCCTGCCGGCGATGTTCGCCCGGCTCGGTCTCGGGGACGCGCTGACACCCGCCCTCCTCGCCGTCGGGACCCGGCTGGGCGGGGCCGAACCGGTGGATCCCGCGATCCTCGCGTTCGCCGGGCTCCCGGCCGACGTCGAGCGGGAAACCCGGCGCTGGCAGGCCGTCGAGAGCGAACACGGCGAGGCCGTCGACCGGGAACTGGGCGCGGTCCTGCACGGCCTGAGGATCGGCTCCGTCGCCGGTACGAACCTGACGGAGCGGCTGGCCCGCGCGGTGCTCGCGGCCTGGTCGCGCTGGCTGGGCCGCTGTGCGGGCCTGCCCGAGAAGGACCTGCTCACCCACTTCGTCCGGCGTCCGGGGCGGCTGAGCTGGCCGCCGAGGGAACTGCGGGTCGAACTGGATTCGCGGATCCTGGACGTCGTCCTCCGGCAGGCGGGCTACGACCGGCCGATCGAGTCCGTCCCGTGGCTGGGGGACCGGCGCGTGAGTTTCCGGTTGGGGGACACGTGAACGACGGCTATTCCGACAGCGCCGAGCATCTGGCTGCCGAACTCGCCCGCGCAGACCGGCTGGTGCGGGCCCAGGTGCTGTGGTTCCGGCACGAACTGGGGCGGCTCAAGCCCGCCGACCAGTGGGGCCTGCCGAGCGTCGGCGAGGCCGAGGTCGACGCGTACCTCGCGGCCGAGGGGCCGCCGGAGCCGCCGCCGGAGGTCGTGGCGGAGCTGACCGCGGCGCATGACGAGGCCGAGGAGATCGCCGCCCGTGTCCGCGTCACGACCGTCCCCTTGCGACTGTCTACTTTGGTCGAAAGATGCGGGCTTTCCGGCGCCGAGCGGGACCTCGTGCTGCTGTGCCTGCTGCCCGGGACGGACGGCCGGTACCGGCGGTTGTTCGGTTACCTCGCCGACGACGCGACGGTCACCGGCCCCACCCGCGAGCTGGCCGCGCGGATCGTGCCCGGGCCGTCGCCACTGTCGGCCACCGGTCCGCTCGTCCGGCACCAGCTGATCGTCGACGGTCCCGGCGGCCTGCGGCTGGACCGGCGGATCGCCGGGTTCCTGACCGGCGACGACACGGCGGACGACCGGGTGGCGGACGTGCTCACGGTGGCCTCGCCCGGCCCTTCCCTGGACGAACTGGTCCTGGATCCGGCGATGCGCGCGCGGCTGCGGGAGCTGGCGCGGGCACTGGACGAGCGTGCGTTCGTGCTGCTGCACGGCCCGTACGGGGCGGGGCGCCGGACGCTCGCCGCGGCGTTGTGTCACGAAACGGGGCGTCCGCTGCTCTACGCCCACGTGACCGATCCGTCGCGGGTGGACCTGTGCCGCCGCGAGGCGCTGCTGCGCGGCGCCGCGTTGTGCTGGGTCGACGCGGACCCGGCGCTGGGAGTGGACCGGGCGAACCCGGGGCTGACCTTCGCCACCGCGGAAACGCCGTGGGATCCGGCGGGTCAGGGCACCGGGTCCGGGTTCCTGCGCGTCGACCTGCCCGCGCCGGGGTACGGGCCGCGCCGTGACCTGTGGCTGGCGATGCTGCCGCCGGACGCCGAACTGGACACGCCGCCGCGGAAGGTCCTGGCCGAGCTGTTGGCGAACACGTTCCAGCTGACCGCGGGACAGATCGCCGACGCGATCGGCTCGGCCCGCGGGGCCGCGAAGGTGCGGGCACCCGGGACGGCCGCGCTGTCGCAGGACGACCTGTACGAGGGGTGCCGCCGTCAGGCGGCCCGACGGCTGGTGGCCTTCGCCCGCCGGATCGAGCCGAGGACCGAGCTGGGCTTCGACGACCTGGTGCTGCCCACCGCGAACCGGGTCCAGCTGGACGAGCTGCGCGCGCGTATCACCCTGCGCAGCAAGGTGTTCAGCGAGCTGGGTTTCGACCGGCGGCTCAGCCTCGGCCGCGGCGTCGTCGCGATGTTCACCGGCGGATCGGGCACCGGCAAGACGATGGCCGCGGAACTGCTGGCCCGCGAGCAGGGCGCCGATCTGTACAAAGTGGACCTTTCGGCGGTGGCCAGCAAGTACGTCGGCGAGACCGAAAAGAACCTCGACCGTGTCTTCGCCGACGCGGAGCAGACCAACGCGATGATCTTCTTCGACGAGGCCGACGCGCTGTTCGCCAAGCGGGGCGAGGTCAAGGAGGCCAAGGACCGCTGGGCGAACGTCGAGATGGCGTTCCTGCTGCAACGGGTCGAGGAGTTCAGCGGCGTCGTGGTGCTCGCGTCGAACCTGCGGCAGAACATCGACACCGCGTTCCTGCGCAGGCTGCACGCGATCGTCGACTTCCCGCCGCCCGACGCGCACGCCCGGCTGCGGATCTGGCGCGGGATGTTCCCCGACGCGGTGACCGCGCCCGGCACGGACGAGCTCTCCCGGCTCGCCGAACGGTTCTCGCTGTCGGGCGGCAGCATCAAGAACGTGGTGCTGGACGCCGCGTTCCGCGCGCTGCGCGCCGATCCGGCGGCCACCGCGGTGAGCCTGCGCGAGCTGGTGCTGTCGGTCGGGCGGGAGTACCAGAAGCTCGGGTTGCCGATCACCCCCGGCGGGTTCGGCACGCCGTTCTACGAATGGTTCGGGGAGGAACTGCTTCATGGGTGACGAAAAGACACGCGCGGAGAAGAAGCCCGAACCGGCCCCGCCCGCGCCCGCCACCGCCAAGGCCCCCGCGGCGGAGAAGAAGGACGGCCCCGGGCGCAAGACCGAGCCGAAACCGCCGGGGACGGCTGGTCCGGCGAAGCCCCCGGACGCCTCGGCGCCGGCCAAGCAGCAGGCACAGAACGCGTCGCAACTCCAGCAAAGCGTCGGCAACCAGCAGGCGAACCGGCTGCTGCGCGCGGCCCGCGAACAGGGCGGCAAACCCGCGCTGCCGGTGAGCCACCCGGACGACAAGGCGGAGAAGGAGGCCGAAGCCGTGGCCCGCGAGGTCACCCGGGACGCCCCCGCCCACCCGCGCGATCACCCGGCCCCGGCCCACGGCGACCCGGCCGCGGTGCCCGGCGACCCCCGCCAGGTCACCAGCGATCCGCCCCCGGCCACCCCCGTTATCCACCGTGCCGCCGCCCCCGGCGCCGCGCACCCCGCCGCGCCCGGCGCCGCCCACGCCGTCGCCCCGGCCGTGCCGCCACCGGCCCCCGGCCACGCGCCCGACCAGACCTCCCCGGCCGCGATCCTCGACCACCCCGGCCCCGGCAGCCCGATCCCGCAGCCGACACTGGGCATCCTGGAACGCAAGCTCAACACCGACCTGCGCCACGTCGTGGTCCACCACGACACCCAGGCCGACCTCGCCACCAGGGCACTGGCCGCCCGCGCCGTCACCCGGGGCAACCACATCTGGCTGGCGAGCGACTCCTCGCCGAACGACCTGCACCTGATGGCGCACGAGGTCACCCACGTCCTGCAACACCACGACCACGTCGTCCACCGCGCACCGAAGAGCAAGGCGGCCGCTCCGGCGACCACCGGGCCCACGGGTGGCACGGATGGTGAGAAGCCCGTGGACGAGAAGGCGCTGAACGCCGAAGCCGAGATCAAGTCACCCAACACGCTGGTGCTGAAGAAGCTCCCGGTGCCGTGGTTCAAGGCGAAGCTGATCCAGCCGCGTCTGCCCTCCACGCTTCCGAAGCCGGGGACGAAGCGGACCGACACGCAACGTGATCAATGGGCGAAGGACGTCAAGGCGGGCGGCCTGGTCGCGACCGTGGAGAACTTCGTCAAGAACGACGAAAAGGGGAAGAAGGGCCGGTCTTCCGAGCCCGGCGACCCGCCACTCTACTACTACAAGGTCAATTCCCAGCAGATCGTCTTCGGGACCGTCGAGGACATCGTGCAGACGGTGACGCGTCCGATGTGGACGGTGGAGGGGAAGTCCTCGCGGTTCGACGTCGATCACAAGCTGGACCTGCAGCTCGGCGGTACCGACACCACGCCGAAGGGCAACCTGTGGATGCTCGATTCGTCGGCCAACCAGAGTGTCGGGCCCATGATCGAATCGAGCCTCGCGCACACCAGGGCCGATGTGCTGGCGCGGCTGGAAAAGGTCCTGCGGAACAGGAACCCCAAGGAGGAGTTGCCGAAGAACCTGGCGACGCCGGACAAGGCCGAACCCGTCGAGCTCACCGGTGTCGTCGATTCGAAGCGAGAGCCGTCCGGCAATCCGAAACTCAACTGGGAGGCGGAACAGATCAGCCAGGGGCAGCAGCTGGCCGCGCTGAAGCCCTTCACCGACGCCGACTACAAGAAGTACAACCTGAAAGGCTCGCCGAACAACCTCACGTTCTATCTCGGCGGTGGTGGTGTCCGGCACGTCGAGCTGAAGGCCGCGGGTCTCCCGGAGGTCGCCAAGACCGACCAGCGGTTCCTGTCGCAGACCCCGTTCGAACTGCGGAGGGTGGAGCAGGATCCCAAGGGTGGCGGCAAGCTGATCGGAGCCGCGTTCCGCGAGCACGCGGAGTTCAAGGAGATCCCGAACTTCGAGATCCCGTACGAAAAGCGGGCCGGCATCGAGTACGGCGGACAGCTGAGCCCACGCTCGCTCGGCAGGAAGCTGAAGGCCGAGGCGGTGAAGCTGAGCCCGGTCCAGTTCGACGACGTCGATATCGTCGACGGGGTCGGGCTCGTCGCGCGCGGGACACTCTCGCCCACGATTCCGTTGTTGAAGGGCCTCGATGTCAGCCTGGTCCTCGAAGGCGACCGGGTCGGGCTGGAGCGCACCTTCGTCGCCAGCGAGCTGCCGATACCGAAGCCGTTCAAGGCGTCCGGTGACATCACGGTCTTCGCCGGGCTGGACTCCAAGGGCGCGGGGATCGGCGCGCGGGGAGCGCTCCAGGTCGAACTCGAAAACGTCGCCCACGGCGAGCTGAAGGCCGAGATGAACAAGGACGGCCTGATGGTCGGCGGCAGGATCGACTTCGACAAGAAGCTGTTCGACGCCGACGTCTCGTTCGAGTACGGCAAGGCGAGCGGCGACTACCGGTGGAAGCTGGACGGCCGCCTCGGGCTGGGCAAGGTGCCGGGAGTCAAGTCCGGGAACCTCAACGTGCACTACGAAAACAACGTGTTCGCCGCCGACGGTGACGCGGAGCTTTCGGTGCCCGGCCTGCAGCAGGGGAAACTCGACCTCAAATTCGGCGAGCAGGAGGGGCTCACCATCGGCGGTGCCTTCCAGCTGTCCAAGGACGTCCCGGGTATCGAAGGCGGCGAAGTCGCCGCCACGATCACCCGCACGCCGCCGGACAACGCCTGGCAGCTGTCCGCGCACGGCACCGCCAAGCCGAAGATCCCCGGGGTGGAAGCGAGCCTTGAAGCGTCCTATAAGGACGGTGTCTTCACCGTCGAGGGGGACGCCTCCTACGCACGCGGGATGCTCTCCGGGCACGTGCACATCGGGGTGAGCAACCAGCCACCCGCCGCTCCCGCCGCTCCGGCGGCACCCGGCGCCCCGGCGGCGGCCCCGGTGAAGGCGCCCGCGGGCAAGGGCGACGCCGGTTCGACGCTGAGTGTCTACGGCGGTGGCGAGCTGACGCTGAAGCTCGCGCCGTGGTTGCAGGCCACCGCCGGGGTCAAGTTCGATCCGGCGGGCAACATCCAGCTGGACGGCGAGGTCAAGCTTCCCGACGCCATAGATCTGTTCCCCGCCAAGGAGATCAAGAAGAACATCGTGACGATCGGGCTGGACATCCCGATCGTCGGCATCGCGGTGTTCGGGCAGCGGGTGGGCATCTTCGCCACCATCCAGGGCGGGCTCGACGCCGAGGCCGGGATCGGTCCCGGCCAGTTGCAGAAGCTCGGGCTGAAGGTGCACTACGAGCCGGGCAAGGAGGAGAACACCTCGATCACCGGTGGCGCCGCCCTGCACGTACCCGCGCACGCCGGGCTGCGGCTGTTCGTACGCGGCGCGCTGGGCGCGGGGATTCCGCTGGTCAGCGCGGAGGCCGGGATCGAGGTCGGGGGCAAGCTGGGCCTGGAGGGCGCGTTCGACTCCTCGGTGCAGATCAACTGGACGCCGAAGCAGGGCCTGGTGCTCGACGCCAAGGTCGGGTTGTCCGCGGAGCCCCAGTTCACCTTCGATGTCAACGGCTTCGTCAAGGTCGAGGCGGGTGCGTTCGGGCTCACCGCCACTTTGTACGAGAAGCACTGGAACCTCGCGTCCTTCGCCTACGGCTCCGGGTTGCGCATCGGCGTCCAGGCCCCGGTGCACTACGAGCAGGGCAAGCCGTTCAGCTTCTCGATGGAGGACGTCCAGTTCGAGCTGCCGAAGGTCGACCCCGGCCAGATCGTCAAGGACCTCGTCAAACGCATCGCGTAAGGAGCGGATCATGAACGCACCGGCCACCGAGCTGGAACTGGGCGTGCTGCGGCACCTGAACGGCGACCTCACCGGTGCCGAGGAGCTGTACCGCGCCGCGCTGGAGCGCGAGCCGGAGAACCCGGTCGTCCTCAACAACCTCGGCTTCGCACTCGCCCAGTCGGGACGTCTCGCCGAGGCGGTGACCTGGTACGAACGCGCACTGACTCTCGACGCGGATCGCCCGGTCGCCCGGCTCAACCTCGGTAACGCCCGCGCCGCGCTCGGCGACGTCGACGGCGGCATCGAGGAGGTGCGGCGTGCCACCGAGCTGGCACCGGACGACGTGACCGCCTTCGACAACCTCGGCCAGCTCCTGCTGCTGCGGGGCAGGCTGCCCGAGGCGGAGGCCGCCTGGACCGAGGCCGTGCGGCTGGACCCGGCCGACCCCCGGCCCCGGACGGCGCTGGCCACGGTGATCGCGGCCGGCGGCAGGCTGGGGGAGGCCGCGGCGATCCTCCACGAGGCGCTGGCGCTGGACGAGGAGTACGCCCCGGCGTGGGCGCAGCTCGGCGCGATCCTGGTGGTCCGCGGGGATCTCGCGTCCGGCTGTGGCGCGCTGACCCGCGCGAAGACGCTGTCTCCCGAGGACACCGCGACCCGCGCGCACCTCGCCGTCGCCCTGATGTCCTTGGGCCGCAACGATGACGCCGCCGCGGAGCTCACCGAGCTGCTCCGGCTCGATCCCGCCGCGGCGGGCGCCCGTGTCGACCTCGCCGTGCTGCACCTGGCCGCCGGACGTCCGGCCGCGGCACTGACCCAGCTCGACCGGGCGCTGGAGATCGCGCCGGACGACGGCCGCGCGGTTCTGCACCGGGGCCTGGCTCTCGGTGAACTCGGGCGCACCGGCGAGGCCGAGGACGTGCTGCGGGAACTCGCCGCCTCCGAAGGGGAATACGCCACCCGCGCCGCCGAGCTGGTCAAGGCGGCGTGATGGCGCCAGGACGGGACAGCCTGTCCCGTCCTGGCGCTTACGTGGACCGCCGCCGGGGCTGGGTCCCCGGCGGCAGCCATCTCCACCCCCGGGTCTTCGCGGCCGAAACACGCCACTTCTGGTGGGCGCGGCCCTGGCCATCGTCACGCGCGCGGGGTCCCCGTGTCGTGTGGTGGTTCGCTGAGCGGACCACGGACGCGGTCCGCGCTCGTCCGGGCGGCGACCGGCGGGGTCAGTGCTGCGCCGCCTGGATGATCGCGGTGGTCCTCGCTAGGACGGTGGCCAGCGACGGCAGCGGATAGGCGGGGTCCACCACCGCGCAGAGCGCCGCGACGGGTGTGTCGGAGGGGCCGATGACGGGCAGCGCCGCGCAGCACACGCCATGGGCGATTTCCTCCCGGTCGAGCACCACGTCCGCTTCGCCGGGCACGGGGCCGCCGTCGGCGGCGCTCGTGGCGAGCGGACCGAACAGCGCCTGGCCCACGGCGGTGTCGTGGGGGTAGGCCATGCCGGGTGTCACCGACACCCGTTTGGCCGCCGCCCTGCCCCAAACCCCGCCCACCGACACCGCGCGGCCACGGGACACGACCGCCAGGCCGACGGTGGCCCCGGTCGCCCTGGCCATCCCCGCCATCGGGCCGAACGCCAGCCGGAGCGCGGCCGGGCGCGGGCGCCACGCCCGGCCCCACATCGGCACGCACAGGCCGACCCGGTAGCGCCCGGCCGACTTCTCCACCACGCCGTGCGCGGTCAGCTGCTCCAGCAGCCGGTACGCCGTCGCCTTGGGCAGATCGGCCGCCACCGAAAGGTGGGTCAGCCCCGCCTCGCCCGCGTCACACAACGCGTCCAGCAGGGCGAACGCCCCGTCGAGAACACCGCGCCCGGTGTCGGGACCCGGTGCCGGCCCCGTGCCGCCCGGTCTCGCCCCGACCGGGATTCCTCGCTGGTAGCCCATTTTCCCTCCCGCCTGAGAACTCCACCGGCGATCCACCCGCCCGGATCGATCGCGGACAATCCAGCCTGCTCAACGCCGAGCCGTCCTCGCCAGGGCTGAAAGCACGAACTGTCGGTCCGGCTCGGGCACGATCCGCCGTATCCTCGCCGCCGGAAAAGCAGCGGCCGGTTTCGGGATTTCGCCGACCTGTTCGAGTCCGGCCCGTCCAGGTCCGACTCGGGCCGAGGTCCTCAGCGCTTTCCACGCCGGACGTCGCATTCCGGCATTTCGCTTCTACGGGAGAATTGTTTGCCGCCAAAAAAAGGGGAAAAGATGGGCGCTTTCACGTCCTTCGCACAACTCCATTGTGGACATTGTGCTGACTTGGCGGTGGCAGGTCTCGCAGCCTTGTGTTGATCTCGCGGCGCGTGTTTTACTGCTTGCTGTCGCAGCATGGGGGAGGTTGACAAATGCCCGTTCAGGCTGACTCTCTGTTCGGTCGGGCGCTGTCCAGCCTGTCGTCGACCCGCACCGAGCGGGTCGGTTTCTCCGACAACGCGCTCATGTTGCTGCGCGAGCGTTACCTCGCGTGCGGTCCCGGCGGAGAGGTCGCCGAGACGCCCGAGGAGTTCTTGCGCCGGGTGGCGGTCGAACTCGCCAAGGTGGAGGACGGCTCCGCCGCCGAGCGCTGGGCGGAGGCGTTCTACGAGATCATGGCCCGGCTGGAGTTCCACCCGGGCAGCAGAACGCTGGCCAACGCCGGCACGGCACGGCCGCAACTGGCGAACTGCTTCGTCTTCCCCCTCGAGGATTCGCAGGAAAGCATTCTGCGCACCTTTTCCGAGTCGTCCACCGTCAAGGGGATGGGCGGCGGCTGCGGGTTCAACTACTCCCGGATCCGACCCCGCGGCGACGACGTGCGCGGCGCTCCCGGGCTGGCCGCCGGACCGGTGGCGTTCCTGAAGATGTTCGACGACGCCACCAAACTGTTCCGGCAGCGCGGGCACTACGAGAGCGGCAACATGGCCGTGCTCAACGTCGATCATCCCGACGCGCTGGACTTCATCGCCGCCAAACGGGTGGACGGCGCGCTGAGCATGACCAACATCTCGCTCGGTGTGCCGGACGCTTTCATGCGGGCGGTGGAGTCGGACACGGACTGGGCGCTGGTCAACCCGCGCACCCGGAGCGTGGTGCGCACGGTCCCCGCGCGCGAGGTTTTCGCCGCGGCCTGCGCGATGGCCAGGGACACCGGCGACCCCGGGCTGATCTTCCTCGACCACATGAACCGCGAGAACCCGCTGCGGGACGACCTGGGGGACATCGTCGCGACCAACCCGTGCGGCGAGATCGGTCTGTATCCGTACGAGGCGTGCAACCTCGGGTACGTGAACCTGCCCCGCCTGCTCGCGCCGGACGCGCGGCACCGCGCGCCGTTCCTGTTCGACGAGGAGCGCCTGCGGACCGCGGTGGCCGTCGGCGTCCGCATGATCGACAACGCGATCAGCCTGTCCTGGTTCCCCATCCCCAGCATCCGCCGCACCGTGGCCGAGAACCGGCGGGTCGGGCTCGGCGTCACCGGGTGGGCGGAGTGCCTCGCGACGGCGCGAATCCCCTACGACTCCGAGGAAGCACTCGAGTGTGCCGAGCGGCTCGCCGCGCTGCTGCGGGACGCGGCGGAGCAGGCGTCCTTCGCGCTCGCCGTCGAACGCGGCCCGTTCCCGAACGTGAACCGGTCGCGCTGGCGTGACGCCGACCGGAAGCCGCGCAACGTGGCCGTGCTCGCGCTGCCGCCCAGCGGCAACAACGCCGTCATCTTCGACACCAGTTTCAGCATCGAGCCCTTCTTCGGGATGACGTACACGCAGCGGGTGCTCGGCGGCCGGTCGATGTCGTCGGTCAACCGTCTTCTGCTCGACGCGATCTCCGGCTCGCCGCGGTCCGAGCAGGAGCTGCTCGCGCGGATCGCGGCGAACGGCGGCAGCGTGCGCGGCGTCGACGGCGTGCCCGAGGAGGTGCAGCGGATCTTCGGGACCGCGCATGACATAGCGCCGGAGTTCCACGTCCGGATGCAGGCGGCGTTCCAGCGGCACGTGGACAACGCCGTCACCAAGACCGCCAACCTGCCCTCCGCCGCCACCCCCGACGACGTCGCCGCCGTGTACCTGCAGGCGTGGCGGCTGGGCTGCAAGGGGATCACCGTCTACCGCGACCGGTCCCGGTCCGAGCAGGCGATCGAGTGGACCCGCGCTCCGCTGGAGACCGGGCCGGACCAGCGGTCCTGCGACGTCCAGGAGGGGACGTGCACCGCCTGCGAGTGAGCGAGGTCCGATGAGCCGGGAGCTGTGGGAGCGCGAGTACCTCGAACACGCGATCTCTTCGTCCACCAACGTCCGGCCGTCGCACGGCGCCACGTTCGTCGAGCGCCACCTGGCGACGATCGCCGCGGTGGACGGGCCGCCGAGGCTGCTGGACCTCGGGTGCGGCGGCGGTCGCAACGTGCCCGTGCTGGAGAAGACCGGATTCGACTTCCACGGCATGGACTACGCGCACCGGCCGCTCGTCAGGGCGGGCCGGTTCGCCACCCGCCTGGTGCAGGCGTCGATGACCGCGCCGCTGCCGTTCGGCTCCGGCGTGTTCAGCGCGGTCACCGCGTTCACCAGCGTGGAGAACCTTCGGCGCGACGAGGATCTGCGCGTGCTGGCGGGGGAGGTGCGCCGGGTCCTGTGCCGGGGCGGGCTGTGGCTCGTCTACTTCATGACCCCCGAGGACACCTACTACCGCCCGCTCATCGAACCCGGCTTCGGAGACCGGTCGCTGACCCACGATCCGGTCACCGGGCTGCGGCAGCGCGTCTACCGCGTGGCGGAGCTGTGCGACCTGTTCGGCCCGTCGCTGCGCCTGCTCGACACCGAGGAGTTCGCTTTCACCGACGTCCGCTCGGCCGGGACCTACGAGCGCAGGCTCGCCGCGGGGCTGTGGCGACGTGACTGACGCCCCGCACCGGTTCGAGGCGACCGGCGGATGACCCGTCCCGGCCCCCGCACACTGCCGTTCTGGCCGCCCGCGACGATCGCGCTGGCACAGATCGGCGCCGGCCTGCCATCGCCGGCCTACGCCCACTACCGGGCCCGGCTGGGCCTCGTCGACGGCGAGGTCACCGCGTTGTTCGCGATCCTCGTTTCCCTCGTGATGGCGAGTCTCTGGTGGTCGCGTTCGGCGGCCGCCGGTCGGCGACGGGGGGAACTGCTCATGGCCGCCCTCGGCGCCGCAGCGGCCGGGGACGTGCTGTTCGTCCTCGCCGGTTCCTACCTCGAGATCGCGGTCGCGAGTGCCCTGGAGGGGGTGGCGGTGGGGCTGGCCTGCGGGTTGGCGCCGGCGGCGACGGTCGCGGCCCTGCCGGACGCGGAGCGGGCGGGCAGGTGGGTCACAGTGGCCAACGCGGCGGGGATGGCGGCCGGCCCGGTGCTCGCCGGTCTCGGCAACGAGTTCCTGCCGTTGCCATACGCGCTGGTGTACCTGGTGCACGCGCTGGCCTGCCTGGTGGCGGCGGTGCCGCTGGTCAGGGCCGCACCGGGGACGGCTCCGCCCGTCACCACCACCGTGGCGCCGGGCGGGACCCTCACCAGGACGAGGCTGCGCACGACTCTGGCGACCGGGTACCTGTCCTTCTGCGTGGGCGGGTTGTTCGTGTCGCTGACCGCGGTGCTCGTGAAGGACGTACTGCTGCTCGATTCCGCCGTCGCCGCCGGCGCGCTGATCGCCGCGTTCTTCACCGCCAACGGGCTCGCCGGCGGTCTGCTCGCCCGGCACCCCCGGAAGGCACGGCGGAGCGGTACCGCGTTGTTCGTCACCGGGCTCGTGCTGGCCGCCGTCGCCCTGTACAGCGGGAACCTGGCACTCCTGGCGTCGGCGTCCGTCGGCGCGGGCGCCGGCCAGGGGGCGCTCGTCGGTGGGTCGGTGGCCGTCGCCGCCCGGGCCGACAGCGAGCGGGGCGGCAACGACGCGGTCGCCCTGTTCTTCTTCTGGAGTTACGGTGGCACCGCCTCGGCGGCACTCGTCGTCGGCTGGCTGTCCGGGTTCACCGGCCCACGGGCCGCCTTCCTGGCGATGCTGGGGATCGCCGTCGCCGGGCTGGTGTGCGTCGCGCTCGTCAGCGAGGAAAAGGGGAAGGCGTATGCGTGAGCGGTGGTCCGGTCCTCCCCGGATGCTGGTTCTCGACGTCGACGGCACTCTGCTGGGGCCCGGGCGCGAGATCACCGCGCGGGTCCGGGCGTCGCTGACGCGTGCGCACGAGGCGGGCTGCCGGGTGGTGCTCGCCACCGGCCGCGCACCCTTCGAGGTCGCGATCCTGTTCGCGGAGACCGGTCTGCCCGAGACCACCGCGGTGTGCAGCAACGGCGCCGTGGTCGCCGCCATGCCCGACGGCGAGATCCTGAGCTCCCACACGTTCAACGCGCGGCCCGTCCTGCGCGCGCTGCTGCGGCGGGTGCCCACGGCGCGGGTCGCCGTCGAGGTCCCGGACGTCGGCTACTTCGTGACCCAGGAGTTCCCGCGCGACGAGATGCTCGGCAGCCAAACCGTCTGCGACCTGGAAACGGTGCTCGCGGAACCGGTGACCCGGGTGGTCGTCCGCGATCCGAACGGGAGCGCGGCCGACTTCCACGCCCTCACCAAGAGCTTCCGCATCCGGGGGGCCAGCTACGCGGTCGGGTTCCTGGCGTGGCTCGACCTCGGCCCGCGCGGCGTGTCCAAGGCGTCCACCCTTGCCCGCGTCGCCGCGTCCGCGGGTGTCGACCCGGCCGAGGTGCTGGCGATCGGCGACGGGCACAACGACCTGGAGATGCTGGCGTGGGCCGGGCGCGGAGTCGCCATGGGACACGCGCCGCGGGAAGTCCAGGAGATCGCCGACGCCGTCACGGGTTCGTTCGCGCAGGACGGAGTCGCCGAAGAGGTGGAGAAATGGTTCTGAGCACAGGGAACCCACGCGGGGACGAGCGTGGGGCGGAAGCAGGGGAGGGCGCCATGCACTTCGGTATCTCCGTGCCGACGCACGGCGACTACGCGGACGCCCGCGTGCTGGCGGAGATGGCGCGGGAAGCGGAAGACGCCGGCTGGGAAGGGTTTTTCGTCTGGGACCACCTCAACGACGTCGACGGGCCGCTGGCCGATCCATGGGTGGCGCTGTCGGCGATCGCGATGCGCACGCGGCGCATCCGCCTGGGGCCCATGCTCACCCCGTTGCCGCGCAGACGTCCGTGGAAGGTCGCGCGCGAGACGGCCACCCTCGACCGCCTGTCGGACGGCAGGCTCGTGCTCGGCGTCGGCCTCGGGTACCCGCGAGACGAGGAGTTCGAAGCCTTCGGCGAGGACGGCGACGAGCGGGTGCGGGCGGGCAAGCTCGACGAGAGCCTGGACATCCTGCGAGGCTTGTGGACCGGCGAACCGTTCGAGTACTCGGGCGAACACTTCACCGTGCGGCCGACGACGTTCCTGCCCCGCCCGGTCCAGGAGCCGGGCATCCCGGTCTGGGTCGGCGGCTACTGGCCGAACAGGGCGCCGTTCCGGCGTGCGGCTCGCTGGGACGGCGTGTATCCCGGACGGCTGACCAAGGAGCGCCGGGCGAAGTGGACGCCGCGGCTGTGGCCGCTGGAGGACGTGCGGGAGATGGTGGCCTACGTCGCCGCCCACCGGGTCCGGCCCGAACCGGCGGACGTGGTGATCGGCGGGTACACCGCGGGCACCGACCGGAACGCGGACGCGGACGTCACGGCGCCCTACGCGGAAGCGGGCGTCACCTGGTGGGTGGAGAACCTGCATTCCTTCCGAGGGTCCTTCGAGGACATGCGCGCGCGGCTGCGGCTCGGCCCGCCGGTGCGGTGAACGGGGAACGGCGATGAAACTCCACGAGCGAATCGGCTTCACCTGGATCGGCCACGGCACCTGGTCGGTGCGCACCGTGGCGGGCAGGCACCTGCTCATGGACGCCTACGTGGCGTCGAACCCGGTCGCGCCGGAGCGGGTCAAGGATCTCGGCGACGTCGACGTCGTCATCCTCACCCACGGGCACATCGACCACGTCGCCGACGTCGTCGGCATCGCGCGGGACAAGGCCCCGACCGTCCTCTGCACGATGGAGCTGGGCAAGTGGCTCGTCCGGCAGGGCGTCGCGGAGGACACCGTGATCGGGTTCAACAAGGGCGGCACGGTCGAGGCGCACGGACTGACGTTCACCATGGTCCACGCGGAACACTCGTCGTCCACTCCGGACGGTGCGTACGCCGGCGCGCCGGTGGGGTACGTCATCACGTTCGAGGACGGGTTCCGGATCTACTTCTCCGGCGACACCGACGTGTTCGGGGACATGGCGCTGATCCGCGAGCTCGAGCACCCGGACGCGGCGTTCCTGCCCATCGGCGACTTCTACACGATGGGACCTCGGCGCGCCGCCAAGGCCGTGGAACTGCTCGGGGTGAAGCAGGTGGTCGCGATGCACTACGGCACGCGGTCGGTCCACGTGGGACGGCCGGAGCACCTCGCCGCGCTGGTACCGCCCGACGTCACGGTCATCCACACGACACCAGGAGAAACCATCTAGGGGGAAGCCATGAATTCACGCACCTGGGCGCGGGCAGAAGCGGCGGTCATCGCGGAGGCGAGCGAGCCGGTGCTCGAACACGGTTGTTACGTGCTCGGCCGCGAGGTGGCGATGCTCGAAGACCGGCTCGCCGGCTACCTCGGTACCCGGCACGCGGTCGGGTGCAACTCGGGGTTCGGCGCGCACCTGCTGTCGTTGCTGGCACTGGACATCGGCGTCGGTTCGAACGTGCTGGTCAGCCCGTTCTCGCCGCCGAGCTTCGCGGGCGCGGTGGTGCGGCGCAACGCCCGCCTGCACTTCGCGGACGTGGACGAGGACGACTTCCACGTCTCCGCGTCCGCGATCGGCGACCACGTCGACGGCATGCAGCTGCTCGTCGTCCACCACCTGTTCGGCGGCGCCGCCGACATGCCGGTGATCCGCGCCGCGGCCGGTGACGTGCCGATCATCGAGGTGCTGACGTATTCGTTCGGCACCGAGGTCGAACCGGGCCGCCGCGCGGGCACCTACGGCACGGTGACGACCGCGTGCCTGCGGGAGGAGACGACCCTCGGGGCCTACGGCGACGCGGGCATGATCTGGACCGACGACCCGGCGGTGGCCGAGCGGCTGCGGCTGATCCGCAAGGAGGACGAGTACCACGAGGTCTACCAGGGGATCACCGCGGGCAACTTCCACATGGACACCCTGCACGCCGCCATCTTGCTGCGCAAACTGGACCGCTGGGCGGAAACCGCGCGCCTGCGCCGCGAACGCGCCCGGCTGATCCAGCGCGCAGTATCCACTGTGGACGGTCTGAAGGTGCCCGGTGCCACGCAGGACGCGGCGACGCGGTTCGTCATCCTCGCCGAGGACCGGGAGGGGTTGAGCCGCTACCTTCGCGAGTACGGCATCCAAGCGGAGCCGTGGTGGCCGGTGCCGCTGCACCTGCAGCCGGGTTTCGCCGGGCTCGGTTTCGCGAAGGGCGACTTCCCGAACGCCGAGTCCGTGGCCGCGCGCAGCCTGTACCTGAGGCTCCCCGACGAGAAGTCCGTGCTGGACCGCGTCCCGGAACTGCTGTCGAACTTCAGCGCCTAGGAGCGCGGATGAGCGTCCACACTCTCGAACCGTCCCCGGACACCGTGCACGGCTGCTTCGACAACACGCTGCCCCCGGTCCTCACCGTCGACTCCGGCGACACGATCCGGTGCGCGACCATGGACGGCAGCTGGGGCGAGGCGGGGGCGCGCCTGTTCGGGCTGCCGCCGGGCGCGGCGAAACGAGGCGCGGACGACGGCCACCCGCTGCTGGGGCCCGTCTTCGTCCGGGACGCGCGCCCCGGCGACGTGCTCGAGGTGACCGTCGTGTCGGTCCGCCCCGGCAGCTGGGGGTGGACCGCCGCGGGACCGAGGGAAGGTCGGCTGCGCCGCGGCGTCAGCGGGGACGAGGAGATCCTGGTCGGCTGGCATCTCGACGTGGCGCGCGGGCAGGCACACGACGCGAACGGTCTGGGCGTCACCGTGCCGCTCGCGCCGTTTCTGGGCGTGATCGGCACCGCGCCCGCCGCCCCTGGCCGGCACGCCACCCGGTATCCCCGCCGGGTCGGCGGCAATCTCGACTGCCGCGAGCTGGTCGCGGGCAGCACACTCCTGTTGCCGGTCGAGGTGGCGGGCGCTCTCCTGTCCGTCGGGGACGGACACGCGGCGCAGGGCGACGGGGAACTCTCGTCCACCGCGCTCGAATGCCCGATGGCGGAGGTCGAGCTGACCGTCCGCGTCCGCGAAGGCCTCGAGCTGGCCGGCCCGCAGGCCCGCACCCCGGCCGGTCGGGTGGTGCTGGGACTGGGCGCGGACCTCGACGAGGCGACCGAGATGGCGGTGGAGGGAGCGCTGGCGTATCTGCGGGCGGAACTGGGCCTGGACCGTTCGGCGGCGGTCGCGGTGGCCAGCCTGGTCGTGAACCTGCGGATCACCCAGATCGCCAACGGCACGGTCGGGGTCCACGCCTTGATCACCCACGAGGCGCTCACCACGCTGCGCGGCTGACGCACCTCTGCCGCTGGTCCCGGGCCCGCGGGGAGGCGTGGTCGCGCATCCCTCCCCGCGGCGCGGTGGGTCAGCCGGTGGTACGGAGGGCGCCGGACAGCGCGGCCGGCCCGCCGACCACGGGCAGGGTGAGTTTGCCGGCGCCGAGGGTGACCAGCACGGTGGCCTCCGCGGGGTCGGTGGCGATGTACGATTTGTCGTTGCCCACCAGCACCACCCCGATCCGGTGCCCGGCGGGGAACACATAGTCCTTCGGATGGGTCTCCCAGTTGACCTGGTACTGCAGCCCGGGTTGCAACGGCTTGTCCTCGGTCAGCCCGTCCCGGTTCTTGGTGTCGATCGAGCCACGGGTGACCACGGCGTAGGGCTTGTCGTCCTGCAGCATCGTCGCGGGTTTCGCGCAGCCGGTGCGGTCGGCGATGTCGGTCAGTGTGCACGAACTGGTGTGTAACTCGGCCTCGGTCTTGTCCTGGGGGATCAGGCGGGGGCCGGGGCCGTAGTCGATCAGCAGCGCGGTCAGCGGTGTGCTCGTCCGGTCGGCGGCCATCTCCACCTGGAGCGAAGGGGTGCCGGAGATCCGCGTCTGCCGCTTCAGGGGCTGGGTGGCGAAGGCCAGCCGGTGGGGCCGTTCGAGGTCCGGCTCGGCGACCATCATGTCCTCGCTTTGCTCCAGGTCGTCGGCGAACCGCCGGATCGAGTGGTTACCGGGCTGGTTCGGGGTGAGGGTGCCGAGCGGCCCCAGCCACAGCGCGGACGGCGCGGCGTCCGGGGCAGGCCAGTTGGCGTGGGTCTCCCAGCGGCCGTCCGGCCGCTGCAGGTCGACCATGGGCTCTCTCATGATGCCGTTGTCGATGCCCTGCAACCAGTAGTCCATCCAGGCACCGATCTGCCGCTGCCATTCCTCGGGCCGCACCGCGATCGGGTCGGTGTGCGCCTCGCGGTGCAGCCACAGCTTGCGCGGCACGTTCTGTTCGGCGAGCGCGGCCCACCAGCGGGAGAAGTTGGCCGGCTTGACGTTCCAGTCCTCCTGGCCGTGCACGACGAACACCGAAGCCCGCACCTTCTTCGCGGTGGTGCGGTAGTTGCGCACGTCGTAGAACGGGGTGTAGGTGTAGGTGCCGTCCGCGGCCAGGTCTCCCAGGCGTGCCAACGCCTCCCGGCAGATCGCCCGCTGCCGCGTGCTGGCGACCGCTTGGGCGAGTAACTCCGGGTACCGCTGGCTCCAGATACTCGGGTAGCCGATGCCCTGGTCCCGGGTGTAGTCGTACCAGCTCGAGATCGCGGCGATCGGCACGATCGTGGTGAGGCCCTCGACCCCGGCGGCGGCCGCGGCGTTGGGGAGGGTGCCGTTGTAGGAGACCCCGCTCATCCCCACCTTGCCCGTGCTCCAGCCCGCGGTGACCGCACCGCCGTCCGCGCGGAACCCGCGCGCGCGGCCGTTCAGCCAGTCGATCGCGGCCTGCACGCTGCGGGTGTCCTCCGGTCCACCGGTCGTGGGGCAGCCGGTGGAGCGGGAGGTGCCCTGCATCTCCACCTCGACGACGGCGTAGCCACGGGGCACGAAGTAGTCGTCGTACCAGTCGCCGAAGCCCTTCGGTCGCGTCCCGGCGCCCGCGAGGGATCCGGGACCCCCGTAGTACGGGCTCGCCTCCATCACGGTGGGTACCTTCAGGCCTTTCTCGGTTTCGGCCGGGCGGATGACGTCCAGGGCGATAAGGTCCTTTTTCCCGTCCCCGTCGGAGTCCATGTCGGCCTCCACGAAAACGGACTCGACAATCGCGTTGGCCCGGGAGAAGACCGGCTGCGTCGCCCCGTCGCGCACCTCGATGCCCGGCTGCCTGGCCTGTGCCTGAGGCGAACCCGCCAGGGAAAACCCGATCATGACCGCCGTCGCCAAGACGACGATTCGTCTGTGCATGAATGGCCACCAATCACGAAAGGTCAATGAAGCCAAACCTTGCCGGTGCCATTTTTTCATCGGATTCGGGTGCGGGGTAGGTGCGAAGGACTGATTCGCGCGTGGTGCGGACGACGTCGCCGACATCCGGCCACCCGCCACGGCCGCGCCCCTCGCGGCGCATGAGCGCCCGCGTTCACCGCGGACGCTCATGCCGGAACCGTCAGGAGGTTATGACGTCGCTTCCCACGCGGTCACCGCACCGCCGGTGACCCGGTCGATCCAGGCCCGATAACCGGGAACACTGTTGTAGATGCCGGGACCATCGAGGCAGTTGCTGCTGTTGTTGCCGGATCGGCTGGTGGCGCCGGTCAGCTCACCGCCCAAAATGGACGGTCCGCCGGAGTCGCCGTAGCACGCACTGGTTCCGGGCGCGCCCTGGAAGCAGATCTCCTTGCCTCTCTTGAAGTCGGCGGTGCACCGCGAGTCCGCGACGGTGGTGGTGTCCACCTCCCGGAGTTGCGGCGAAGTACCGCCGCAACCGGGGGGACCGCACGTCTGCCCGTGGCCGATCAGCTTGTTGACGGTGCCGACTGCCGGGCTACCGGCCGCGATCTTGATGGGCTTGGCGGTGGCGGCCTTCGACAGCTTTACCACGGCGATGTCGTTCTCTCCGAGGATCGCGCCGGCGGCGGTGACGAGTTCGCCGCCGAAGCCGGTGTTGACGGCACCGATCCGGGCGGAGAAACCACCGCCGGTGGAGCCTTGGACGCAGTGCTTGGCGGTGACGAGCCATTGTGGAGCGATGAGCGATGCCCCGCAGAAATGACGACCCCTGCGTTGCAGCGACGCGAAAAACGAGTAGGGAGTGGTGACGACCTTGCCGCCGATGATGAAGGGTTCGGCCTCCGGCCCGGCTTGTGGCCCGGCCATTGACGCGGGTCCGACCAGGAACGACCCGGCGACGACGGCGGCGATGATCATCGAGATACGGCGAATCCACATGGTGTTTCGACCTCCTGCAGAGCATGGGAGTCCAGCAGGGGACGGGCTTCTGTAGTGTCGTACCGATCAACACCCGACCGTAGTGGCCCGTAAACTATCCGGTACCCCCATTGGCACCAAAGGGCCGGCAGCGGCTCGTGCCCCGGCCCTGCCGGGGGACACCACGGGCCGAGTCTTCGGAGCACACCGAAGACTCGGCCCAAACGGTTTCTCCGTAGCGGGCCGCGGGTTCGTAGGCCACCGACGCGCCTGCCCGGTGGGAACCCACTGTCCTCTTAGGAGGCCGCCGGTTGCCCTTGTCCGGCTCGGCTCAGCCGAGCAGTTCCTCCAGCGCGTCCGCGCCAAGGGCGGGACCGTCGACCGCGCGCAACTGCTCGCCGAACTTGGTGACGTTGGCGCGGATCACCGGGTCGTTCGCCACCTCGTCGACGGTCCGGCGCAGCAGTTCCGGGGTGATCGCCTCGGAGTCCAGCCGGCGGCCGAACCCCAGTTCCTCCGCGCGCCCGCCGTTGAGGGCCTGCTCGGGCATCTGGGGGACCGACACGAGCGGTACCCCGTAGTACAGCGATTCCATGGTCGAATTCATGCCGGTGTGCGACAGGAACACCGTGGCACTGGCCAGGACCACCGGCTGCGGGAAGTACGCCGCCACGGTGAAGTTGCCGGGCACCGGCGGGATCTCCACCCGTTCGCCCACGGCCATCACCACGTGCCATGGGCTGTCGCCGAACGCCTCGACGCACTGGGCGAAGAATTCGGGGTGGTCGTTGAACGCGGTGCCCAGGGAGACGAACAACACCGGCGAGCCGTCGGCGGGCGGTTGCCAGCCCCCGGCGTCGGCCCGCGAGCCCATCGACGGGCCGAGGAACCGGAACCGGTCATCGAAGGTGTCCCCGGCCACCTGGAACTCGCGCGGGACGAACACCAGGTTCAGCGGGGCGGACGGGCCCGCCAGCGGGGAAGGCGCGGTCGGCGCGGGCAGTCCGTTCGCGGCCCGGAACTTCGCCTGCGCCTCGAAGACCTTGGCGAACACCTCGCCGACACCGCCGTCGTCTTCGGCCCCTTCGGGGGTCAGCAGGGTGCGCATGTCGAAGTGCTCGTTGCTGGCCATGCTGGGCAGCAACGTGACCATCGGCACGCCCAGTTTGTCGGCGATCAGCGGCCCGAGCGTCCCCATCATGTCGAAGCAGACCGCGTCGGGCCGGTCCCGCTGGAAGTGCGCCACCAGCGACGGGTACGACAGTTCGGCCTGCTCCTGAAAACCCAGCAGCATGGCGCCGAACGCCTCGATGGTGAACTTGAAGGGCTTGCCGTCGTCCTGGCTGGGGCGGGGAAACTCCCAGCGCATCTCCAGCGGGGTGGCGCCGGCGGCGGCAGCGGTGGGCATCAGGTCGGCGCCGGTGACGTAGGTGACCCGATGGCCACGGGCCACCAGTTCCTCCACCAAGGGCAGGGTGGGATTGACGTGGCCGTGCGCGGGCGGCACGACGAAGGCGAAGTGTTTGCTCATTTCCCCTCGGATCTCAACGGAGTCTCGATGTCCTTGTTACTCCGGTCCTCGGTCGCCGTCGACCGGGATTCCGGGCCTCTCCGGCGGTGCCCACGGGGCGGATCTCGAACGGTCGCCCGGCATCGACACGGCGGACAGGACGGCGAGGCAAGAGAATGCCGCCACATCCGCGGCGCCTGGCTGACCGACCAGGTGACCCAGGCGATGGTCGACGAGATCCGGTCTCGGAACGGGATTGAACCCACCCGGCGGACCATCGCCATTTCATTGCCATTGCATGACTGAAGCCCTGTCCCTCCGAGGAGGGACAGGGCTTCAGTCATGCTGTTTCAGGTGGTGCGCGATACTGGGATTGAACCAGTGACCTCTTCCGTGTCAGGGAAGCGCTCTCCCGCTGAGCTAATCGCGCGAGGTGGAGACGGGATTCGAACCCGTGTACACGGCTTTGCAGGCCGTTGCCTCGCCTCTCGGCCACTCCACCGTGCAAGGCTCTTAAGCCTTCCGAGCGGACGACGGGATTCGAACCCGCGACCCTCACCTTGGCAAGGTGATGCGCTACCAGCTGCGCTACGTCCGCACTTCCGCGGAATCGAATCGGTGGTCCAGTGCCGTCGGCTCTGTTCCTCGGCTCGTCTCCGTGGTGTGTAAGTACAGTATCGGACCCGGAAAACCGGCCGGACACCGGGGTGTCATCTCGCCTTCGCGGGCCGGTTGATCAGGTCAGATCGTTCGGGATGAGGTGGGTGAGCGCGTCGTCGACGTCGACCCACAGGTGTTCGTTGCCCGGCAGCACTACGTCGTAGGTCCGGTCGAGGAAGTCGGCGAGCTCCTGGGCCGACGCCTCGAACATGGCGTGCCCGGAGGGGGAGTTCAGCTCGATGAGCACGGATTCGGGATCTTCGACCGAGGGGCGGATGCGGACGTCGCCGTCACCCGCGTCGGCGAGCAGGCCGTCCGCGAGGAGGTCGCGCGCGTACACCCACTCGACCCAGCCCGCCCGGCCGGTGCGGAAGGCGGCCACGACCGCGTACGGGTCGCGGGTGTCGTAGCGGAGCTCCACCTTCACCGGAACCGCCGGAGTCCGCGGCGCCAGCAGGTCGAAGACCGCCGTCGAGCGGAGCGTCACGTGATCGTTGCGCATCGTCCTACCTTTCCTCTCCTTCCCGGCCCGGCCGACCGAGGACGATGGTGAGACGCGCCAGGGGGCCGATTCGCTCGCGGGTTCTCCGGAGATCACCCGTCCGGGGTCATCGGCCCCTGCGGCGCTCGTCAACGTCCACGACGCGCAGCCTTCGCGTGCGCCTGCGGGCAGGCCACACGTACATACTGCGCGGTTTAGTCGCCGTGCGATAGCACCGTCGCACGGACGCCGATCGGCGCGTCGCGCGGCCCCGGGCTTCGATGACCGCGGTTAGCTCGGGGTTGTTCGCTCTGTACCTGCGGTTATGCGGAGTGTGGTCGCGTTGAACCACCCGTTTGCAGGCCCCCAAAAGTCGTGTTGTAGAGTGTGTTTCACACCGCGAGGGGGCGATTAGCTCAGCGGGAGAGCGCTTCGTTCACACCGAAGAGGTCACTGGTTCGATCCCAGTATCGCCCACAGTTTGCGCTGGTCACACGGCCTGCCGACGGAATCCGTCGGCAGGCCGTTGGTGATTTCGGGGAGCAAATGGGGGAACGCGGTCTGCTGATCCTCGTATCCGAAGTGGGCGGACCCCTTCCGGCTCTGTGTCGTCGCTCTCCTGTCAGGTCCGCCCGTCGTTCCGCTCCCGCCGCCCCGGAATTTCGACTGTGTCGTCACTCACACCATCGGCGACGGGGAGCGATGTCCGTCTGGGACAGGCCCGGCAGCGCGAGCGGGCCGGTCCGTGTGTGACCGTGACCGGCGCTCGTCACCGGCGAGCACCGGCCACCACCACTCAGGTCGTTGCCGTGACCAATGGCCACAACCGGTCGGCGTCGGTGCCGAGGACCTGCCGGCCGAGGCGTTGTGACCAGTGCTGTTCGGAGCCGTCCTCGTCGCGCCAGGACCACAGCCGGGTGGTGACGAAGCGCAGCGACGACAACTCGGTGAACCCGATCGCGCCGTGGAGCTGGTGCGCGATCCGGGTGATTTCGGCGATCGAATCGGATGCCTGCGCTTTGGCGGCGGCCACCGTGAACTCCGCCCGTGAGGTGCCGAGGCCGGTGACGGCGGCGTCGACGGCCGCGCGCAGGAGCGCGGTTTCCTCGATGAGTTTGGCCTCTTCCTGTTTGACCGCTTGGAAATGCCGCAGCGGCCTGCCGAACTGCTCGCGGGTCGCGGTGTGCTGGATGGTGAGTTCGGCGCAGCGTTGCGCGGCACCGGCGATGAGCACGGCGCGGGCGAGTGCCGCCCGGAGTGCCGTTTCGGCGCTCAGTGCCCGGCTGGTCGCGCGTACGCGGTGTGCGGGGATCTCGACGTCGGTGAGCGCGAGCGTGTCGCGGGGCTCGCCGGCGAGATTGCCGCCGGGCCGGAGCGTGGCGTCGCCAGGGTCGAGCAGGAACGCCACCGGGCCGAACGGCGCGTCGCCGACCACGACGATCTCGGAACACATCCGTGCCCAGGGAACGCGGTGCAGAGTGCCGCTGACCCGCAGCGTGTGGTCGGTGCCCGCCGCGCCGAACGGGCCGACCCGGCTTTCCGGGTCGGGATGGGCGTAGCTGACCCGCAGGTCACCGGTCGCGTAGCTCAGCGGCCCGTCGGGGACCGGGAGCCCGGCGGCGGTCAGTACCGGACGGGCCACGAGCAGTGTCTCGGCGACGGGACCGGGTGTGGCGTGGTACCCGGCGTCCCTGGCGACGGCGGCGAGTTCGCCGGTGGTCGCCTCCGGCGCCGGCAACGCCGCGGCCACGGCCCGCCACAGTCCGGGTGCGCTGTCGGCGGGCGCCGCGACGACGTCGTCGGTGGACAGTTCGGCGAAGACGCTGGTCATGATCGGTTCTCCCCACCGCGGGCGATGATGCCGCGCAGGATTTCGTTGGTGCCGCCGCGCAGCGTGTAGGCGGGGCTGTGCATGAGCGCGAAGGCCAGCAGTTCGGGATACGAGCCGGGAGTGGCGGCGGGATCGGGGACCGCGGGCAGGATCGCCCGCACCTCGTTGACCAGTTCGCCCTCGAACCGCGTGCCCAGGTCCTTGACCACCGCCGCCCGCACGTCGGGCGACTGACCGGCCTGCAACGCCATCGCGACCCCGAGGGAGAGCTGCCGCAGCGCGTGGAGCCGGGCGACCAGCCGCCCGATCCGTGCCTGCTGCTCGCCGGTGACCGTCGTGCCCGCCAGCTTCCGGACGGCCGCCACCAGCAGGGGCAAGGTGGACAGGAACCGTTCGGGGCCACTGCGTTCCCAGGCCAGTTCCCCGGTGACCTGCCGCCAGCCGTCGCCCTCGGCGCCGAGCAGCGCGTCCTCACCGAGTTCGACGCCGTCGAGGTGGAAGTAGTTGAAGGTGTGCTCGCCGGACAACAGCTTGATGGGTTCGATCCGGACCCCCGGTGCGCGCAGGTCGACGATGAACTGGCTGAGCCCGGCGTGCCGGTCTCCGGCGGCCTCGTCGGTGCGGGCCAGCACGATCGCGTAGTCGTTGACGTGCGCCCCGCCGGTCCATTTCTTGGTGCCGGTGAGCCGCCAGCCACCGGGAACGCGCTCGCCGCGGGTGCGTACCGACGCGAGATCGGACCCGGCGTGTTCCTCGCTCATGCCGATGGAGAAGAAACAGCGGCCGGCGGCCATCTCGGGCAGGAAGCGCGTTTTCTGCCGCTCGGTCCCGTTGCGCAGGATCGACGGCCCGGCCTGGCGATCGGAGATCCAGTGCGCGCCGACGGGAGCACCCGCGGCGAGCAGCTCTTCGATGACGACGTAGCGCTCCAGCGCGCCGCGTTCGTGGCCGCCGTACCTCTTCGGCAACGTCATCCCGATCCAGCCCCGTTCGGCCAGCCGCCGCGAGAATCCGGCGTCCCAGCCGGTGAACCAGGAGTCGGCGCGTCCCATGATCGTGCCGCGCCGACGTTCGGCGGCGAGGAAGTCGCGGACCTCTTCGCGTAGCCGCCGTGCCGGTTCCGGCAGGGCGACGGGAGGGAAATCGAACGATGTCATACGGTGCTCACTCCTTCAGCGCCCGAGGAAACGTGGTGTGCGGCGGGCGATGCGCGCGTCGACGCCTTCGCGGAAGTCCTCGGTCCGCGTGGTGACCGGCTGGGCGAGTGCCTCCCAGGCGAGCGCCTGGGTGACGGTGGGTCGCCCCTCGGCGAGGGCGGTCTTGGTCAGCCGCACCGCGATCGGGGCCGCGGCGGCGATCCGTGACGCGGTGTGCAGCGCGGTGTCGAGCACGGGCTCCTCGCTTGCCAGCGCGATACCGATTTCGGCGGCTTCGGCGCCGCTGACGAGCCTGCCGGTGAACAGCAGTTCCCTGGCACGCTGGACGCCGACCGCCTCGGCCAGCAGCGCGGTGGTGGCCATGCCCGGATGCAGGCCGAGGTTGACGAACGGGGCGCCGAGTTTGGCGCCGGGTACGACATAGCGGAGATCGCAGGCCAGCGCCACGGCCAGCCCCGCGCCGATCGCGTGACCGTTGACGGCCGCGACCGTGGGCACCGGGAGATCCCGGATCGTCAGCCAGGTGCGGTAGAACTCCGCAAGCCCGGTGCGCGCGGTGATCAGGTCGGCCTCGCCGGTCCCGCCCAGTTCGCCGAGATCGGCGCCGGAACAGAACGCCGGTCCCTGGCCGGTGACGACCACGGCGCGCAGGTCGCGGTCCCCGCGCAGCTCTCGCAGGGTGGCGGCCCAGCGCTCGGTGAGCGCCGGGGTCATCGGGTTGCGCTTGTCCGGGTTGGTGAAGGTCAGCACGGCGACGCCGTCGGCGCGACGGTCCACTCGCAACGGATCCACAGTGGACATGAGGTCACCTCGATTTCTGGTGCGGGGGAGCGGGAACGAAGCCGACTTCGCGGAGTACCTCGTCGGTGTGCTGCCCGATCGCCGGGCAGTGCCGCAGTTCCGGGCCGGGGGTGGCGGAGTAGCGCACCGGCCTGCCGATCACCCGGTACCGGCCTTCGGTGGGGTGTTCGGCCTCGGTGAGCAGCCCCGCTTCGCGGGCGTAGGCACTGTCGGTGGCGGCGTCGAGGTCGAGCACCGGGCCCGCCGGGATGCTCACCGAGTCGCAGAACCGCTGCCACTCCGCGGTGGTGTGGCGCGGGGTGAGCTCGCCGAGCAGATCGTAGAGTTCGTCGATGTGCCCTGCCCGGTCGGCGTGGGTGCGAAAACGTGGATCGTCGGCGAGCTCCGGGGAACCCGCGAAGGCGAAGAACGCGGTCCAGTGCGCGTCGGTCGCGGGCAGGACGCACATCCAGCCGTCCGCGGTGCGTTGCGCCTTGCGACGCGGGCTCAACGCGCGGGCGTAGCCGAACGGCCCTCGCCGGTCGGACACGTCGAGCGTCGCGCCGGACAGATGCTCGATCAGGTTGAACGCCAGCATCGTGTCGGCCATCGGCACCTCCACGTGCTGCCCGGAGCCACCGCGGTCGCGGTGGTGGAGCGCGGCGAGCACGGCCTGCGCGATCTGCAGCCCGCAGACCTTGTCCGCCAGCACCGTCGGCAGGAAGTACGGTTCGCCGGTGACCTGCTGGTTGAGCGCGACCAGCCCGGACACCGCCTGGATGATGTCGTCGTAGGCGGCGTGCGTGCCCCACTCCGAGTCGGCGCGGAATCCCTGCGCGCTCGCGTAGATCAGGTCCGGATTGATCTCGGCGACGTCGGAATAGCTCAGCCGCAGCCGCGCCAGCGCCTGCGGGCGGATGTTGGTGATCAGTACGTCGGCGCCACGCAGCAGGGCCACCAGCGCGTCCCGTCCGTGCGGTGTCTTGAGGTCGAGGCAGACGCTGCGCTTGTTGCGGTTGAGGTTCAGCGCGAGGCCGCCCATCCCGGGATGACGACGCGGGGGGTACTGCCGCGTCATGTCGCCCTGCGGCGGCTCCACCTTGATCACGTCGGCGCCCAGATCACCGAGCTGCTGCGCGGCGTACGGCGCCATGATCACGCTCGCCAGCTCGATCACCCGCACGCCGGCCAAGGGACCCGGCCCGTGTTGTTCTCGCATCCTGTGTCTCCCCGGAACTCGTGTTCGTCCGTCCCTTCCAGGAAAGCTCCCAGGATTGATATCGTCCAATATCAATCTGTCGGCTCATTAATATGCATGAACGTATAGTGGCCGGGTGGACTTCACGCAGCGCATGTTGGAGCAGTTCGTCGTACTGGCCGAGGAAAAGCACTTCGGGCGGGCCGCGCGGCGGCTGTCGATGAGCCAGCCGCCGCTGAGCCAGGCGATCCAGCGGCTGGAGCGCGGGCTCGGTGTCGCGTTGCTGGAGCGGGGCACCCGCAGTGTGCGGCTCACCCCGGCGGGCGTGGCCTTCGCGCGCGACGCCGAGCAACTGCTCGACCTGCACGCCGCGGCCGCCGAACGTGCCCGGCGTACCGCGGCGGGGCTGGCGGGCGATCTGCGCGTCGGGTTCATCAACAGCCTCGGCTACGAGTACCTGCCGTCGCTCCTGCGCCGGATCGCCGAAGACATCCCGGGGTTACGCGCGCACCTGCGCCAGCAGTCCTCGGCCGTACTGGCCGGCCAGGTCCGTGGCCGGGCACTGGACCTGGCGTTCGTCCGCGCACCGCTCGAGAACACCGACGGGCTGCGGGTCCACCACGTCCTCACGGAGCGGCTGATGGCGGCGCTGCCTCGGGAACACCCGCTCGCGGAGCGGGCCACCGTCGCGCTGGGCGAGCTGGCCGAGCACCCCTTCGCCGGGGTGAGCCCCGGGGCGTTGCCCGGGCTGGCCGAGCAGGTCCGGCTCGCCTGCGACGAGGCGGGCTTCGTGCCGCGTTTCCACGGCTGTTCCGACGATCTGCTCGGTCTGCTCAGCTATGTGGCGTCAGGCGTGTGTGTCTGCCTCGTACCCGCGCAACTGCGCCGGCACACGATGCCGGGCATCCGGTTCGTCCCGCTGGGGGACCGATCGCGTTACCTGGAAACCACCATCGTCGCGATCCACCGGGCCGAGGAGGCCGACGCGGCGGTGCGCGGTGTGCTGGAGCTCGTCACGCGACGGCAGGCCGCGGAGTAGCCGGATCCTCGCCACCGTCCGCGTCGTCCTTTTCGCCCGGCAAGGTGGGCCGCTACGGGCGATGGGTGGGGCCGATCAGGAACGGGTGGCCGTGGTCGTCGATCACGGTGGTTCCCCGGCGGCCCTGGTAGGTCCAGTCCAGTTCGAGCCGCCATTCGATGTCGTGCCGCTCGGCGTGGGGCTCGACGATGAACAGGGCTGGGTCGAGGGGCGCGACGGTGAACGGGAAGTCGGTTACCCGCTTGGTCCGGAACAGGGTGCCGAGTCGTCGAATCATCGGCGGATCGCTGGGTTTCGGATGCTCCACCGGTCGCAGGCGAGGCGGTTCCTCCTCCAGCTGGGCGCGAAAGGCATGGGCGCCCAGGCCGCCCAGAACCCAGCCGACGGATCGGGTCCGCTCCGGGACCCGGCGCGAGAGCACAACGGGTCTGAGCCGGGTCAGCACCACCGCGCGGGCACCGGTCGCCTCGACCAGTACCTGGACCTTGGCTTCGCCGCTGAACGGGATCTGCCGGGGATGGTGATCGCCCACCACCGCGAACGTCTTGCCGACCGCCTCGATCGTGACGACGACGGGAGCCTCCCCCGGCCCGGGTTCCCGCGGTGTGGTGGACACATGGACTTCCCCGTGGATGGTTTCGGCCTGGATCACGGGCCCGTTGACCGTGCCGGACACGTCCTTGCCCACTGTCCACGCGGACCGCCTGACGAGACCGAGCTCGTCGAGCCGCCGCGCCAGGTGTTCGGCGTCGGGCCCGGCGAGCCGGGCGGCGCTCCCCATCGCCGTCAGCTGCCGTACCGCGAGAGCGAACAGGTTCCACAGCATGTCGGGCAGCTCGCCCTGAAAGACCAGTCGGTAGAAGCGAAGTGACTCGGCAGGTCCCACCTGCGTCTTGATCAACGTCCGAAGAGCGGGCTCGGACGAGGACGGGGTGAGCCGGTGTCGCGGTGGCACTCCGCTCAGCAGTGACCGGAGCCGCCCGTGCACGTCCTCCCCGTGCATCGGGATGAGCGCGGTCGGGAACGCCGCCTCCCGCAACAGCCCCGGTAGCGATCTGACCAGCGCGTCGCGCAGCAGGTCCAGATCGTCGGGACCCCGCACCAGCCGGACATCCGCATGGGCCAGGACCTCGGCCAACCAGTCCGCCAGGTGCGCGGCGAACGCGCGGTCGGCCTCGGGAGTAACGCCCTGTCCGGATCCCATTCGCGGCATTCTGCCAAAGTCAGCGCTCCGACGACGCCTGTATTCGCCCGCGGTGCCCACGCGGCCGGGAACGGGGCTACCAGTCGTTCCCGCGGGAGCGGTTCCCGCCGTTGCCGAACCCGCACCCGCCGAGCCCCGGTCGCCCGGACCGGTCCGCGAGCCGGTCACCCGCCGTCCGCGGCGAGGGAGGCGCTGCCCTGGGGGCCGGTCACGGTGACGCGGACGGCGAGCGTGGTGGGGAGCTGGACGATCGTGACCTGCCAGGTCGGCGGTGTGCCGACCTGGAGGGTGCTCAGCGCTTTCCTGACCAGGCCGGGAATGTCGTCGACACGCAGGGCGCGCAGATCGAACCGCGGGACCTGGGCACCGGTGGGAGCGAAGACGACCGTCAGCCGGCGTTCCTGGACGACGGCGGTGAGTGTCTGCGAAACGTCGGTGTTCGTGGCCAGCGAATCGATGGCATGGCGCAGCTCGCCCGCGTCGAGCAAGGATCGCCCTTGACCGACATCGATCGTCGCGGAGCCGGAGGAGGTCACCGTGGTGGAGGACGACGAGGTGGGCGGCTCCGGCGGCCGGGTGCCGGTTTCCGGGGCGAACAGCTGGGCGCGGAAGAGCACGGCGACGGTGGCCGCGCCGAGCAGCAGCCCGAGAACGGTGAGGACACCGGACGCGCAGCCCTCCGGCGGCTTTCGCACCATGGTGGATTCGGGAGCCGGCTCGATGACCGCTTCGGCCACCCGGCGCCGCCATTCCGGCGCCGGGTGGGACACGATCCGGGCCCGCCACGGCCGGTCCGGCGGGTAGTCGACCACCAGGACGTCGCCCTTCTGGTAGCTCGGGAGATCGACCAGGTTCACGTGGTGGGTCACCCGTACGCGGTATGCCGGTGCCCCGTCCGGTGCCACCGTGAGGACGAATTCGACGGGGAGATCGCCCGTTTCGGTGCCGCCCGCGCGCAGGCTTTCGACTTTCGCGAGCGCCACCAGGGGAACGATCGCCGCCTCACGGGCGCGCCGCGGCCTACCGCCGACGAAGCGGAGAAGGCCGTAGGCCGGCGGAAGTCCCAGCCCGGCCAGCACCAGGGGGACGCTTTCGATGAGGACACCGACGACGAGCGCGCTCAGTGACACTCCGATGACGCCGCCGTTCAGGAACCGGAGCGCGAGCGCGACCGGGCGGAGCCGGGTGGGAGCGACTGAGCCGTACGTGCCTGACATGGACCTGCTCCGGACTCTGGAAGGGTTTCTGCTGTCGTGGAAGGACCGCCGGGGTGGAACTAGCCGGGCGGCGCGTACCCGAACGGCCCGCCCGCCGGATCCGGTTCCACCAGGACCGCGTCCGGATCGTGGGGGTCGTAGCGGACCCGCACCGTCGAGCCCTGCGACGGTGCCCGGAACAGCGGCGTGACCATCGTGGTCGTGATCTCGCGCTCGCCGGTCTCGGTGGGAAACCGCACCCGCACCGCGAACCGCGGGTTCCCCATGACCCAGACGTTCGTGAACTCCACCTGCGTGAGGTGACCCGTCACCTGCCGCCCCAGTCGGCGCAGGCTCTGCGCGCGGTCGTCCGCCTCCGCCTCGCGGAGGAAGGTCCGGAGCAGCACCACGATCAGGACCAGCGCGGTCAGCCCGGCCACCGCGGGCACCAGGTACGGTTCGTAGTAGACGACCCAGTCCACATCGGACCATGGCTCGGCCTTGCCGCCGGGGAGGGGCAGCCGGTGTCCCACCGCCTCCGGCGGTGTCCACGACGGGATCGCCACGCCGCCGCCCAGCGCCACCCCGAGGGCCGCGGCCAGCGAGCTCGCCCGGAAGCCGACACCCATCCGGCCCAGTGACATGCCGCCGCCCCACAACATGGCGAAGCCGAGCGACGACGCCACCATGACCGACAGGCTGAAGAACAGCACGAGTGAAGCCGCCGGGCCCGCGCCGTCCCCCCACGCGTCGACGCGGTTCAGTGACATCAGCCGGAAACTGTCCAGTATTCCGAGAGCGCCCGACCAGCCCGCGGCCGCCCAGGCGAGCGTCGTGGGCACCCCGAGCAGCCACAGCCGCCTGCCCGTCCGGCGGGCCTCCCGGGGCTCCTCCGGCAGCGCGGAGGCGAACAAACCGAACACGGCGGCCGCCTAGTCGATCGGGCCGAACACGGCGACCTTCGCCGGATCGGCGGGGTCGACGCGGGCCTCGTGCCGGGTGCCGGGCGCGTACTGCTGGATCGTCGCCTGCGGTGTGATCAGCGGGGTGACAGTCCGGTAGGTGGTGCCCTCGGCGCGGGTGACCTCCAGTGTCGCGAGGTAGCGGGCCTGCCCGGCGACCGTCCGCCCGCTCGGCTCCAGCGCGCGGATCACCAGGGTGGCCCGCTCACCGGTGTCGTAGAGCCGTCGCAGCTCGGTGCCGTAGGCCTGCAGTTCCTGCTGCTGGCGCAGCTGTTCGTCCATGGGCAACGCCAGGAACGCCGCGGTGTCCGGATCGGCGGCGACGTTGCGGAACGCCTGCGCGGCCAGCTGCGGCGTCGGCAGCTGCGGGGTGATGTCGTGTCCCTGCGCGGCGGCGGCCTGCCGGAACTGCTCGGCGTGCTGCTGGAAGTCCCGCTCGCCCCGTTGCATGCCCTGCTGGGTGGCTTCGTTGATCTTGTCCCGGATCTTCTTGAACATCGGGTTCCGCCTTTCGCTGTGTCGCTGTGTCGTACACAGCTTCGCCCGCGGCGGCCGCTACCGAACCCAGGTTTGCCGGTCGTCGCGGGCGTCGAGGCAGGTCAGTGCCGCCCAGAAGACGGGGGAGCGCGCCGGTTCGGGGTGCTCGCGCCAGTGTGCGAGCCGGGTCCGCTGCCAGGCGCACAGCTCGGTGACCGGGTCGTCACCGGCCAGCGCCGTGTCGATGGCGATGACCAGTTCCGCCATCGGGTCCGCGCCGGGCACCGCGGCCGAGGTCGGCAGCGTCCATCCGGTCGCGACGACCAGTTCCGCTCCCGCCGCGACGGTCGCGAGCAGCACGCCGAAGGGTTCGGGCAGGCCGAAGTCGCTCGCGCTGGCACAGCCGATCAGCGCCACCCGCGCGGGCATGGTGTCCACTTCGGACAGTGCGAGGTCGGCGGCGGTGAACGGCCGGTGCGCCCCGATCGGCGCGGCCGTGCCGGGCAGCTCGGCCGCGCAGGACAGGTGCAGCGCGGTCTGCGCGCCGTGCTCGTCCCGGACGCGGCTGACGTGTCCCACGAACACCAGCCGCGAGCACGGCTGGGCCAGCAGCTCGGTGAGCAACCGGCGGTCGGTGTCGGTGCGGCGGACCAGCTCGAGCCCGTGGCCGGCGGCCGGGCGGACCGGGCCTTCGGCCAGCCGTGCGTCCAGGTGGCGGATCAACGGCGATGCCGTGCCCTGCTTGCCGAGCACGGATCCCAGCTCCCCGAAGGCACTCTGGCCGGGAATGCGCGGATCGAGCAGGTAACAGGGCGGACCGTCGGCGGCCGGTGGGCGGCGCGGGATCCCGGTGGGGGCGAGCAGCGAGACGTCGGCGACGTCGAGGACCCGGTCGTCCCCGTCGAAGCAGGTGGCCACGGCGTCGGTCTCGCCGGCGTCGAGTGCGTGGCCGGGGCGCCGGTCGGGCAGCGCCAGGAGGCCCCACGGCACCCCGGCGAGACTCGGCGACGGCTGCACCCGCAGCAGGGGCCGGCGTCCCGCCGCCGCGGCGCGGCGGAGCCGTCCGACGAGATCGGCGGGCAGGAGATTGAGGGCGAGGACACGGGCCAGACGTTGTTCGCCCTCGAAACTGCCGAAGGCGTCCTCACCCAGCGAGCGCCGGACCGCGTCGGTGACACTCTCGCCTTCGTGCGGCGTCGGGGAAGCGGCGTTCAGGAACTCGCGAGCCGTCGCGACCAGCGCGACGTCGATCGGGTGCGTGTGGACGGTGTCGAGGTCTTCGGTGGTCCGCCAGCTGAGGAAGGTGTGCCCGACGTCGGCGAAGCGCAGGAGGAAGGTTTCGCGGCCTGGCCGGGCGGCGGGCCAGGTCTCGACGGTTTCGTCGACATGCGGGGGCAGGTGATAGCGCTCGGCGGCGAGTTCGCGCCACCGGTCCAGTTCCATGGGCGAGGCGGGGGACCAGCGCAGGGCGGGTGGCGGGGCGAGCCGGAGGGGGAGTGCCGAGGTGACCGAACCCAGTGCGGCCAGGGGAAGCCGCTCGTCCCGTGCGGCCGGAACCGGGCCCAGGGCGGGCACCGTGCCGGTCAGGTCCAGTGAACGCTCTTCCGCACCGGTGTACGCCCCGACGGCACAGGCGCGCTCGATCAGTTCCGCCGCCGCCCCGGGCTTCCGCAGCCGGGCGAGCAAGGCCATGAGCAGTTCCGTGGCCGGGCCCGCGACGTCGCGGGCCCAGGCCGTGCGCGCCCGGGGTGAGGTGAACTCGAACCGGTAGTCCGCCGCCGCCAGCGCCACCGGGAACAGCAGGTCCAGGACCGCCGGGAGGTCTTCGCCGCGGGCGAAGCCGATCGTGGCCGCCACGAAGTCGGTGTGCAGACACGCTGGCCAGTCTCCCGAGGCCCGCGCCGATTCCCGTGCCTTGTTCGCGTGCTCCTCCGCCGTCGTCCAGCGGCCTTCCGCCGCGGCGCAGCGGGCCAGCGCCACCTCCAGCCGGCGCGCGCCCGGGGTGTCGCCGTTCGCCGTCCACAGTGTTCCGGCGTGCTCGAACTGGTCCCGTGCCTGCCGCACCTCGCCCGCGAGCAGCAGCAGCGTACCCAGCGCGTGGCTGGCCTCCGCGACGTCGCCGGTGACCCCCGCCGCGGCGAGTTCGTCCCTGGCCGTGACGATCGCCGCGATCGCGCCGGGGAGATCCCCGCCGAGCGCCCGGGTTTCCGCGAGCCCGATGGCGAACTTCGCCGCCGCCGGCCCCTCGTGCCCGGCGGTGAGCCGCAGCAGGTCCGCCGACGCGTCCGCCTCCTCGCCGCCCGCCTGGCGGACGCGGGCGCGTTCGGCCAGCGCCATCGCCCGCAGTGACGCCACCTGGTCACGGACCTCGCCGACGTCCGCGATGGCGGCCAGCTCCGTCAGGATCTCCTCGATCGCGTCGCGCGCACCGGCCGGGTCCCCGGCGGCCATCCGCACGCGTACCTCGAGGACGCGCAGTTCCAGCTCGTCGGCGCCGTACGGATCGAGCTGTTCGCGCGGGAACTGGCCGGGCCCGGCCTCCTTCCGGAGCGCCGCGCGGCGCCGCTGGCCCGCGATCAGCTCGCGTGCCCCGCCGAGGTCTCCCTCCTCAGTGGACAGTGAGATGAGCACGCGTTCCGCCACCTCACGGGAACCCTCGATCATCCGCAGCTCGGCGTACTGTCCGAAATGGACTATGGCGGCGGTGCTCACCCGGAAGACCCGGAGCACGGCTTCCGCGCACTGCCGCGCGTTGCCGAGGTCGCCCGCGGAATAGCAGACGGTCGCCAGATCGCTGACGGCGGCGAGTTCGAGGCTCGTGCGGTCGAGCCGCCGCGCGAGCTGCCGCATCCGCGCGTATTCCCGCTGCGCGCCGGTGACGTCCCGCGCCGCGGCGAGCCGTTTGGCCTCGGTCTGGACGGCGATGGCTTCGCTGAGCAGTTCGTCGTACTCGGCTTCGGTCAGCGAGCACGCGGGCAGTGCGCCGTAGGCCGCCGGGTCGAGGCCGAAATGCCTTGCGACGCAACGGCAGTTGTAGCCGTGCGAACTCGCCCCCGCCAGGTCCGGCGGCAGCGGCCGGTCCGGCGGCGTGAGCGGTGGCGGCAGTCCGGCGAGCACGTCAGAACTCCTCGTCGGCGTCTCTGGTCGCGGCCCGCTCGGCCAGGGTCCGGGCCGCCGGTGGCAGCGTCTCGCGCGCTCGCACGAGCGCGACCACCTCGGCGCGGTCCTCCGGGGTGGTCCCGGTGACGTCCGCGCTCGCCACACCCACGATGACACCGAGGGGGCCGGAAGGCGCCGCCGCGAGCCGGGCCGCGGCCTCGTCCAGCTCGGCCGCCCCGGTGAACCGTCCGTCGCCGGGATCCAGGGCGAGTTCGGCGAACGGCGTGCCGTCGTGGGTCGCGACGGCACGCAGGGACGCGTCACCGAGCGCCCCCGCGACCTCGACCTCGAGCCGGGCGGCGGCCGTGGTCGTGACGATCCGCCAGATCACCGTCTCCTCGGCGGCGTCGAGGACGCCCGGGGGCACCCGCGCCCAGTCGACGCTCGCGCGTCCTTCGGCCAGCACGCCCTCGCCGACCGCGGCGGGGCCGGAACCGGCGGCCAGCGCGTACGCGCCCTGCCCCGGGGCCACGGATTCGAGCCGCACCGCCAGTTCGGCCACGGCCTCGGCGCGGACGAGGTCGTCCTGGCCGTCGAACCAGGCCGAGAGCTGCCCGCACCGGCGCCGGACCTCCTCGGCGACCGGCCGCGCGGCGGCGAACAGGCCGGAGCCCGCCGCGAGGTCGAACAGTTCCGCCGGGGCGGCCTCGAAGCCGTCGAGCATCCCCTCGGCGACGTCCTCGACCGCGGCCGTCGCGAGGGCCGCCTCGAAGTCCAGCAGCGCCGGATCGAGCGAAGGGACTCCGAGCACCGGGCTGGCCGGCCACCAGCGCCGGGCCCACAGCAGGAGCGCGAGGGTGGCCAGCTCCGGCCGGGCCGGGACCTCGACGTGTCCTGCCCGGAGCGCGGTCACGCCGGCGTCGGCGCCGACGAGACGGGTCAGCCACGGTTCGGCCGCACCGGCGTCGCCGAGTTCGATCCGCATCGACGACACCGAGGCGGTGAGCAGATCGGCCAGCGCGAAGCGGACGAGGCCGCCGTCCGCGGCGATGACCGGGGTGTGCACCGGATGCGTCACGAGACGGCCTCCAGCCGCGGCGGACCGGCCACGAGCGCGCGCCGCACCTTCGTCCGCAGATCGAGCGAGGTCGAACGGACGACCCCGGTGAGCAGATCGCGGACCTCGGCCGCGGTGGCCGGGACCTCGCCAGTGACGTCGAAGCCGTGCAACCGGACCCACAGCCTGCCGAGGAACCGCTTGGCGAACTCGCGCAGTTCCCGCAGGATCTCGGCGTCCGGCCACGGGGTGAGCGGGGTGACACCGGCCAGCGCCCGGCGTGCGTGCAGCACGTATCCCTCCCGCGCGACCTGGGCGTTGAGCCGCCGCGCGAATTCGGGGACCTCGCCGGGCGCCGCGCCGTCGAGGGGGCGGAGCGCGGGCGCGAGGACGACACCGAGCACGAAACAGGTTGCCAGCACGGGAAGTCCGAGCCCGAATCCGGCGCTGGTGCGGCTGAGCTCGTCATCGACCAGGTCGGCGACGGGACCGCGGTCGGGGGCGGGCAGGCGGCGCAGCGTCGCGCGTACCCGCCGTTCGACGCTCCGTTCCAGAAGCTCGGTGCCGGTTTCGTCTCGCCGGCGCAGCGGGGGCACGGTGGTGCGTTCCCCGCGCTGAAGGCCGAGATCGGGCGTGGGCAGGCCGGACACGGCGCGGACGGCCATGGCGAGAACGGCGGCGCCCTCGGGCCGGCGCAGTCCGAGGCCGAAGGCGTGCCCGGCGCCGGAGCCGGCGAGTGCCTGCCAGGTCGCGTCGGTGAGGCCGTCGACGGCCGCACCGAGCAGCGCGACGAAGTCCTCCGAACCCGGTTCGGTGCCGGGCTCGTGGTGCCAGCGGCGGCGCAGTTCGGCGGTCAGCTCCGCGGTCACCCGGGGATCGGCCAGGTATCCGCGCAGCTGGTCGACGCCGGTCGCGCCCTCCTCGCCGTGCGTTTCGCGCAACGCGGCCGCGGCTCGCTCCGGCGCTTCGGGGCCGGGCATACCGAAGCCGGTCGCGAGTTCGTAGGCCAGGGGGAAACACACGTCCTGGACGTTTCCCGTCGTGATGCGCAGGGCCCGGCGCTGCCGCTTCAGGTGGGTGAACCAGGCCGCGGTGGCGCGCAGCCGGGCAGCGTCGGCCAGCAGCGACTCGGTCAGTTCCGTCGCGGCGGCCGGATCCAGCAGCGGGCGGCCCAGCCGGGGACGTGCCGCCGTGCGGATCACCAGCGGGTCGATGATCTTCTTCACCGTGCGGGTCAGCGGTCCGCCGTCGCCCGACGACAGGACCTCGACTCCCGGAATCCGCTGCCAGGCCTGCGCGAGAACGGCCGACCGCAACCGAGTCCGCCCCAGGCCCGTAGTCATCGTGCTCCCTCGCTCCGACTGCACCCTAGCCTGTCGCCGCGCCGGAAGGCGACGGTTCCCCGTGCCTGCTCTATCGGTTCACGGGGCCGCTTTGGCGTCGCGATCCGGTTTGCGGCGCCGGTCGCGCACGTAGATCGTCGCCGGCTTTCCCTCGCCGGGGATGCGGCGGTCGACGTCGAACAACGTGGTCGCGGTGATCAGGTCGCTGAGCTTGGAGTAGCCGTAGGTGCGGGAGTCGAAGTCCGGGCGCTGCTTGGTGATGATGCTGCCGACCGCGGACAGCGGGGCCCAGCCGTCGTCGTCGGACGCGGCTTCGGCGGCGTTGCGCAGCAGGGCGACCAGTGCCGCGTCGCCCTTGAGCTGCACGCTGGAGATGACCGCCTTCGACGGCAGAGCCGTCTCCGTCGCCGTCGCGGCGTTCTCGGCGTAGGTGAGGTTCTCGACGTAGATGAACTTGTCGCAGGCGGCGACGAAGGGCTTGGGTGTCTTACGTTCGCCGAAGCCGTACACGGTGAGCCCGGACTCGCGCAGCCGCGCCGCCAGGCGGGTGAAGTCGGAGTCGCTGGAGACGATGCAGAACCCGTCGAAGCGCTGGGAGTACAGGAGGTCCATCGCGTCGATGACCATCGCGGCGTCGGTGGCGTTCTTGCCGGTGGTGTACGCGAACTGCTGGATGGGCTGGATCGACTGGGCCAGCAGCTGGTCCTTCCACCCCTTCAGGCTGGTGCCGGTCCAGTCCCCGTAGGCCCGTTTGACGTGTGCGGTGCCGTACTTGGCCACCTCGGCGAGCAGGGCTTCGGTGATCGAGGGCTGCGCGTTGTCGGCGTCGATGAGCACCGCCAGCTTCGCGGTGTTGTCGCTGGTCGCGGCCATTCGCTACCTCCTTCGTCCCGGACGCCGGCCTGCCGGGCGGCTCGGGGCGACGATCTTCCGACCGCCGAAAGGTACCGGACACCGCGTGCCGCGGGCTTGAACCCGGCACCGGGTGTCCTCGCCGGGCGGGCACGAAGCCGGCGACGCGTCATCGGAGCACCCGCAGCAAGGGGGCCGGATCCTGGGCGAGGAACAGGTGCCCGGCACCGGCGACAGTCTCGAAAACGGAACCCGGGATCCTTTCGTGTGCCCGCCGGGCGACCTCGATCGGAACGTTCCCGTCGGCGCTTCCGTGCAGAAACACCGTGGGCACCGTGATCGATTCGAGCGGTTCCGGCAGTTCGCGGTCGTAGCGACGGAGGTCGGTCACGGCCGCCGCGGTGCCCTGTGTCCTGGCCTCGTGGCCGTCGAGGTCGGAGTTCTTCTTCGCGACCGGGTCGTTCATGACGGCCTGGTCGGCCACCGGCCACGCCGAAACGGAGTTCCGCCGGGCATGGGCGAAGACGCCGGTTCCGGCCAGCATGGCGCCCGCGAGCCCGGGTGCCCACCGTGCCGCCGCGTAGAGCGCGCTGACCAGGTGGATTCTCCGGCGCAGGGTCTTTCGGGGTGTGCCGGGGATCATCGCGCAGACGAGCACGAGTCGTTCCACGCGCGCGGGGAACCGCGCCGCCAGCGCGAGCGCGTAGCCGCCTCCGCCGGAGAAGCCGAGGAGCGTGGCCTTGTCGGCGCCCAGGTGATCGAGGATGGCCAGCGCGTCGTCGTCCCAGTCGTGAAATCCCGGGTCCGGCGACGCTGTTCCGGCCAGGGGTGAGGTTCGCCCGTACCCGGGCCGATCCGGGAATATCAGCCGCCAACCGGCCGCGGCGGCGGGCTCGTGCAGGGGGATCCCCTGGTAGCGGCTACCGGGCGTGCCGTGGGCGGCGATGGCGAACCGCCCGTTCGGGTCGCCGTACTCGCACCAGGTGATACGACGGCCGGCGGCGTCGAAGATCGCGTGGGTCTCGGGAAGGGCGCTCACGAGCGCGTCCCAGGGGCGCAGGTCGCACGAATTCCGCTCAACAGCAGGGAAATCCCCGTCTCGAAGCGCCGGTCGTAGTCGTGATGGTCGACGAAAACCGAGGCGGCGCGCCGCTCATCGGGCGTCGTCACCTCCTCGAAGGCACCGCGCCCGAGCCTGATCGAGACGTGGCCGGTGACGAAGTCGTGCAGCGTCGCGTATGCGTACACGGCTTCTTCCTCACCGTGCCCCGCGTCCCGCAGCGCACGGACTATCCGGTGCGCGACGTCATCGGCGCCCGGGGCTTCGAGGGCGCGTTGCCGGTGTGCTTCCAGTACCAGCGGATGACGCATCAGCAGGTCACGCAACGCACGGGCGAAGGTACGGCAGACCTCCTGCCAGCCCGTCGGCCAGTCGACGGCCTTGATGGCCTCACCCACCAGGGCCGCCACCAGGTCACGGCGCAGCGCGTCGATGCCGCCGGTGGTCCGGTGCACCGACATCGGCGAGGTTCCCAGCCGTTCGGCGACAGCACGCAACGACACCGCGTCGAGCCCGCCGTCGTCCGCGAGCTGTGCGGCGACCTCGAGGATCCGTGCTTCACTCGCCGCCTTCGGCCGTCCTGACCGTGTGCCGCGTCCCGGCTCGGGTGTCATGCCCCGACCGTATCGATACGCGTAACGAAATGCAACGGCGGCCCCTCTGGTTCCGCTGCTCGCCGATGTCGCGTGGTCGTCCCAGCTGACCGTCCTACTTGGACACGAGACCCTACTGGTAATGATAATCGTTGTCATTATAGGGTTGACCGCGGCGCGATCGGTGGATCGGTCGCGGCGGCCGGGATGAGCCTCGTGGTCCCGGTCCGGCCGGAGCGAGCGATGTCTTGGTGGGGGTGTGACCGTGGGGTCGACGACGGAGCTGGTCCCGGGCTCGCGATCGCGGATCCGGATGACTCCATCCGGACTATTGCAAACGATTATCAATTCCAGGTACAAAGGTCAGGTGCCCATGTCGAGCCAAGAGCAGGGGGCTCTGGTGTCCGGGGTCCGCCCCTTCGCGTTCACCGCCCTGCAACATCCCATCGTCACCACGCTCCTGGACCAGCACCGGGACCTGCTGGCCGACCTTCTGGACGGCCTGGGGTCACCACTGCACGTCGTGCTGCCGGAGATCTTCGAGGAGAACATCACCGGCCTCCGGCAGGCGTTCGCCGACGCGGGCGCCGAGGTCGACATCCTGTTCGCCGAGAAGGCGAACAAGGCCGCCTGCTACGTCTCCTCGGCCGCCGCCCTCGGCGCCGGAGCCGACGTCGCCAGCACCGCCGAACTGGTCAAGGCCCTGGCGGGCGGAGTGCCAGGGCACCGGATCGGTGTCTCCGGCCCGGAAAAGGACGACACCCTGCACGCGCTGGCCGTCCAGCACAACTGCGTCGTCGCCGTCGACTCCATCAGTGAACTCCGCAGGCTGGCCGCGACCGCGCGGCTCGCGCACCGGCGGGTGCGGGTGCTGTTGCGGTCCCGAGTGGACAGTCAACCGGGCAGCCGCTTCGGCATGGCCGACACCGAGCGCGACGCTGCCGTCGGCCTGTGCCTGGAACTCGCGGAACACGTGCGTTTCCAGGGTTTTTCCTTTCACCTGAACGGTTATTCCCCGGAGGAACGCGCGACCGCGGCGAACGAGATGATCGAGCACTGCCTCGAGGCCCGGCGGCGTGGCGCGCGGTCGGTCGACCTGGTCGACATCGGGGGCGGGCTGCCGATGCGCTACGTCGATCCGCCGCTCTGGGAGGAGTTCCTCCGGCAGAACGAGCCCGCCCACTACCACGGGACCAAGGCCTCCAGGGGTTTTTCCTTTTATCCGTACGGAGGGCCTCCGCCCGCCCAGGCGGCGCGCACGCTGATGGGGCACCCGGTGGACGGGGACGAGAGCCTGTCCGCGAAGGCGGCCCGCACCGGCATCCGTTTCCTCGCGGAGCCCGGCCGGTCCCTGTTGGACCAGGCCGGATTCACCGTGTACCGCGTGCAGCAGGTCGAGGACCGGCGGGACACCGACGGGTACGCGATCGTCACCGTCGCGGGCACCAGCCTCAGTCTCTGCGAGCAGTGGTTCAACACCGACTACCTCCCGGACCCCGTGCTGATCTCCGCCGAGCCCGCCGGCGACGAACCGTTCCCGGCGTGCGTCGCGGGTTCGACCTGTCTGGAAAACGACATGGTGACCTGGCGGAAGATCGGGTTCCCCCGGCCGGTACGGCCCGGCGACCAGCTGGTCTACCTCAACACCGCCGGCTACCACATGGACTTTCTCGAATCACGGTTCCACGACACCGCACTGCCGTTGAAAGCGGTTGTCCGGCTCGGCGACGACGGGGCGTCACCGCGCTGGCGACTGGACGGAATCTGACTCTGCTTCACCGAAGGGAGACGTATCGCATGACACAGACCTACGCCGCGCCAGGGGAGCTGTGGCTGTTGCCGCAGTCGCAGCAGGAAGGACTGGACTTCGACTACCGGCAGGTGCTCGAGGTCGTCGAGCGGGCCTACCTCGCAGTGCGGGAAAACGGATCGGACAGCCCGGTGAAGACGGTCATCGAGGACCCGGACGACCACTCGCTGAGCTATTCGATGGTGGCCAGGGACGCCGCCAGCGAGACCGTGTGCTTCAAGGCCGTCTACGAGTTCGATCCGGCCCGCGGCCGGGACAGTTACCGGTTCCACTCGTTCATCTTCATCGCCGACGACGCCACCGGGGCGCCGATCGCGCTGATGGACGTGGTGAAACTCGGACCGCTGCGGTCCTCGGCCACCAGCGCGCTGTTCGCCCGCGCGGCCTGCCCCGACGCCCGCACCGCCCTGGTCGTCGGCACCGGGGTCCAGGGGCAGATGGCCCTGCCGATGCTGGTCGCGGCGCTTCCGGAACTGGAGCGACTGCGGGTGTTCGGCACCTACCCCGAGGGTTTGCGCGCCGTGCAAGACAGTGTGGACGGTCGCGAGGTCGAGATCGTGGACGACCTCCGGAAGGCCGCGGGCGAGGCGGACATCCTCATCGGCGCCTCCGGTCTGTCCGTGACCGAGGTGGTCCAGCGCGACTGGGTGAAACCGGGATCGATCTCGGTGCTGCTCGGGTACGGCGTGCACGACGTGTTCCACGGCGCGGACTACCGGATCGCCACCAACATCACCCAGATGCACGTCACCTGCGGAAAACTGCGTGCCGAGGACGGCAGCCTGCCCCCGGTGGACGCCGAACTGCCGGACATCCTGCTCGGCCGGGCGCCGGCCCGGCGCGATCCCGGTGACGTGGTCTTCGCCTACAACAGCGGCATGGCGGTCACCGACGCCGCGCTGGGCCGCTACATCGCCGATCTGGCGCTCGCGGCCGGGCGCGGGGAAAGGGTCGGCTTCTGGTGAGCACCGGCACGATCGAGGCCTCATGAACCACGTCCTCGAACCAGCGACCTCCTTGGTGCGCCGCGAGGTGGCGGGCCTGCCCGCCTACGATCCCGGCGCCGACCCCGGCGAGGTGGCCGCCCTCAGCGGCGCCGCCCGCGTGATCAAGCTTTCCAACAACGAGAGCCCGTTCGGCGCCTCTCCCGCGGTCGCCGAAGCGGTCCGTCTGCGCTTGGCGGAAAGCGTTTCCCGTTATCCCGACCCCACCGGCAAGCGGCTGGCCGAGGCCATCGGAAGGAGCCTGACCGTGCCGGCCGGGCGCGTGGTGCTCGGCAACGGTTCGGAGAACATCCTGGAGCTGGTGTGCCAGGCCGTACTCGGCCCCGGCGACCTGGTGACCACCCAGGCGCCGGGGTTCAGCCTGCACGAGATCTTCCCGCGCGTGATGGGCGCCCGGGTCGAGAAGGTCCCGGTCACCGCCGGGTTCGGGTTCGACGCGGCCGCCTGGGGTGCCGCACTGGCCGCGGGGCCGAAGCTCGTTTTCCTCGCCAACCCGTGCAACCCCACCGGTGCGATCCTCGGCGTCGGCGAACTGGAACGCGTCGTGGCCGGCACCCCGAAGTCGGCCCTGCTGGTGCTCGACGAGGCGTACCGCGAATTCGCCCGTCCCGACCCGGAGTACCCCGACGGGCTGGCGGTGCTGCGCGGACAGGACCGGCCGTGGATCGTCTTGCGCACCTTTTCCAAGGCCTACGGGCTGGCGGGCCTCCGGGTGGGATTCGGCGTCGCCTCCGACACCGCGCTGGTCGAGGCGCTGGACCGGGTCCGCACTCCCTACAACGTCAACCAGCTCGCACAGGACGCCGCCATCGCCGCGCTGGGGGACCACGCACACCTGGCGGAAACGGTGCGCCGCACCGGTCTGGAGATCGCCAGGGTCGCGGATCGGTTGCGTGACAAGGGATTCCGCGTGGCGCCGTCCTCCGCCAACTTTCTGTTCATCGATACGGGCCACCGCGCCGACCGGGTGACCCGGGAGTTGCACCGCACCGGGATCATCGTCAAGGCGTGGCGAGAGCCCGGGTACGAGAACTTCATCCGAGCCTCCCTGTCGACCCCGGAAGACAACGATGTCTTCGTGCGGCGTCTGACGGAGATCTGCGCGAAGGGAAAACGATGATCAAGGACAGAGTGTCCGACCTGATCGGGCGGACACCCCTGCTCAGGCTGGCGGTGGCGGACGGGGCCGCCACCGTCCTGCTGAAGCTGGAGCAGTTCAATCCCACCGGCACCGCCAAGATCCGGATGGCCAGGAACATGGTGGACGAGGCCGAGAACCAGGGGTTGCTCCCGCCCGGCGGGTGGCTGGTCGAGGCGACCTCTGGCAACACCGGCCTCGGACTGGCGCTCATCGCCGCCGAACGTGGCTACCGGTTCACCGCCGTGGTGGACAACCACTCCAGTGTGGACAAACTGCGGGGAATGCTCGCCTACGGCGCCGAGTTGTTCAACATCGCCGGAGACGCGGAAGGACTGGCCACCGCCGAACGCTACGAGGCGGCTCGCAAGCTCGCGGCCGAACAGGGCGCGTACCTGACCGCGCAGGACAGCAATCCGGGGAATCCCAACGGCTACCGGCCACTCGCCCGCGAGTTGCACGACGACCTGGGCGAGGACATCCACTACCTGTACGGGGCGGTCGGCACCGGTGGATCGCTCTGCGGCGCCGGTCGCGCCCTGCGGGAGCGCATCCCGGACCTGAAGATCATCGGCGTCGAGCCGATGGGCTCGGTCAACTTCGGCGGGGAGGAGGCCCCCTATCACCAGTCGGGCACCGGAACGCCGGAGGTCTCGGAAATCTGCGAGGTCCTCGACCACGACCTGATCGACGAGGGGATCAAGGTCAGCGACGCGGAGGCCTTCGAGACCTGTCGTTACCTGGCAAGGAACTTCGGCGTTCTGATCGGCGGGTCGGCGGGCGGCGTGGTCTACAAGGCCTTGGAACGCGCGCAAAGCGTGGGGCCCGAGACCACGATCGTCGTGCTGGTGTGCGACGGCGGTGAACGTTATCTGGACACCGTGTTCAACGACGAATGGATGGCGGAAAACGGTTTGTCCGACGCGCGCGTCGTCGACCGGCTCGCCTCGATGTTGCGGCACGCCCCGGACGGCGGAATCGGGAAATCCACCGAAGAATCCCGTTTGTTCGCCGCGCTGCCTGCCTGTCAACCGAGTGCCAGGAGCTGAACACCATCGTTTCGGGCAAAACCTCCCACCCCGAAGAGCGTGCCGAGGTTTGTCCGTAGGCGATATTCTGTGGAGGTGCGGCCGTGTGGTCGACAATCAAGTTGTTCGTGAGCCCGCGTCCGCGGGCCTGGGTGGAGATGGCCGGCCTTGTCCTGCTGACGTTGCTGGTGACGGCGACGTATGTCGGTCAGGGCCTGGTGATCGCGGAACTGTTGTTCCGGGTGTTCTCCTCGGTCGATGCCGGTGCGCTGCTGGTGTCCTTGACCGTGATCGGCGTGTTGCAGCTGGCCAGGGTCCTGCTGGTCGTGGTGCGGGACTGGTGGGCGCCACGGGTGTCGGCGCGGGTGAAGGAGGCGGTGCGTGAAGGACTGACCCTGAAACTGATGGAGATCGGGCCCGGCCAGGCACAGCGGATGCGTACCGGTGATCTGCAGTCGACGCTGGTGGATTCGGTGGAACTGCTCGACCCGCTGCTGGGGCGGTTCGTCCCCACGGCGGCGGCGTCCGTGCTCGGGTCCTGTCTCGCTTCGGTGTACGTGATCGCGGTCGATCCGGTGGTGGGCCTCGTCGTGCTCGTGTGCGCGCTGCTGGCCCCGCTGTCCAAGTTGTTCGGGGAAAAGGCGATCCGGGAACGGGGAAGCCGCTGGATGGTGTCCTACCGGGGCATGTACTCCGAGAGCCTGGACGCCGTGCAGGGAATGGGGACGCTCAAGGCGTTCAATGCCAGTGGCAGGCGCGGCCGGGAGCTGATGGAGCGCGGTGAGCGGTTCTGCCGGGACTCCATCGGCCTGATGGTGGCGTGGTGCGGTACCTCGAGCGTCGCGGCGTTGATGGTGCCGATCGGCACGACGGCCGCGGTGGCACTGGGTTCCTGGCACGCGGCCACCGGCGTGGTGAGTGTCGCGGGACTGTTCACGATCCTGATGCTGACCCGCGAGACCTTCCGGCCCATGCAGGAGCTGGAGGCCGCCTATCACGCGGCGTACCACGCCATCCCGGCCGGCCAGGCGATCGCCGAGGTCCTGCGCCTGGAACCGCGGGTGCCCGACGCCGCGACCACGACACCCGTCCTGCGGCAGAATCCTCCCGGTCTGGAGTTCCGCGATCTCCGGTTCTGTTACCCGACCCGGAGTGTGCCCGCGCTGGACGGGTTCGGCCTGACCGTGGCGCCGGGGGAGCGGGTGGCCATCGTGGGCCGGTCCGGAGCGGGCAAGAGCACCCTGCTCGGGCTGCTGATGCGGTACTTCGACGTCGACGCGGGCTCCGTCCGTGTCGACGGCCGTGACATCCGCGAGTTCCCGCTGGCCGACCTGCGCTCGCTGGTCGGTGTCGTGGCACAGGACACGTACCTGTTCCACGGCACGGTCCGGGAGAACCTGCTGCTCGCGAAGCCAGGGGCGACCGACGAGGAGATCGGCCGCGCGGTGTCGGCCGCGCAGGCGTCCGGCTTCATCGCTCGGCTGCCCCAGGGCTTCGACACGGTGGTCGGGGAACGCGGCCTGAAACTGTCCGGCGGGGAGCGGCAGCGCATCGCGATCGCCCGCGCCCTGCTCAAGGACGCTCCCGTGCTCGTCCTCGACGAGCCGACGTCGAGCATCGACGCCGCCAACGAGGCGGAGATCACCCAGGCGCTCGGGGCGCTGACCCGCGGCCGGACGACGATCGTCATCGCGCACCGGCTGTCCACGGTGCGCGACGCCGACCGGATCGTGGTGATGGATTCCGGCCGGGTGGCCGAGTTCGGCAGCCACCCGGATCTGGTGGCGCGCAAGGGCCTCTACGCCGAACTCGTCGCGACCCAGACTGGAGTGCCGGCATGACCACCCCCACCCACGCCCACGGGCACGGCCACAGTCACGGCCACGGGATCGCGCCGGTGTCCGGCCGGTCGCTGGTCACCCGGCTGCGGAGCCTGATGCCGCTGCTGGGCGAGCACCGACGGCTGATCGTGGTGGCCTACCTGGCCGGCGTGCTGCACCAGCTGCTCCTGCTCACCTCGTCCGGGATCGGCGCGTACGTGGTGGCGCGGGCGGCCGGGGGCGCCTCGCTGGACCAGCTCACCGGCTGGCTGATCGCGCTCGGCTGCCTGATCGTGCCGCTGGTCGTCATGAGCGTCGCCGACAGCACCTCCGCCCATGTCGCCGCCTTCCGCGCGCTGGCCGACACCCGGGCCAAGGTGTTCGCGGCCTTCGAACGGCTCTCGCCCGGGTACATGCTCGAACGGCGGTCCGGCGACCTCGGCTCGGCCGCCGTCTCCGACGTGGAGCAGATCGAGCTGTTCTTCGCCCATACGCTCAGCCCGCTGGCCGTCGCGTCGACCGTTCCGGTGGCCACCACGGTCGCACTGTGCTGGTTCGACTGGAGGCTCGCCTGCGTTCTGGTGCCGGTCCTGCTGCTGCTCGCCTCGGTCCCGGCATGGTTGCGGCGCCAGGCCGAACTACACGGACACGAACTGCGCGACTCCCTCGGCCGGATGAGCGCCGACAGCACCGACACCTTCCAGGGCCTGCGCGAGCTGGTGAACTTCGGCGCGCACGCCCAGCGGCTCGGACTGCTGCGCGGGCAGGGCGCCCGGCTGGCCAAGGCGAAGTCCGGGCACGGACGACGCGGCGGCATCGAGTACGTCGCCACGGATACCATCGCCCTCCTGGGCATACTCGCGGTGCTCGTCCTCGGCGCGCGGCTCGTCATCGCGGGCGACCTCGACCGCTCCCTCTTCCCGGTCGCCGTCGTGCTCGCCGCGATGGCGATGCTGCCGGTGCTGAAGGTGACCGAGGTCGCGCGCGAGTTGTCCATGGTGGCGTCCTCGGCCGACCGCATCACCACGCTGCTCGACACGCCCGCCCCGGTCTCGGACCTGGTCAGCCGGGCACCGGCGGGCCCGGTCGTGCCGCACGTCCGCTTCGACGACGTGACCTTTTCCTATCGGGGCGACCAGCGGCCCGCCGTGCGCGAGGTCGGGTTCGAGATCCGTCCCGGCGAAACCGTCGCGCTGGTGGGCCGCTCCGGTGCGGGCAAGTCGACCTGCGCCAACCTGCTGCTGAGGTTCTGGGACGTCACCGCCGGATCGGTTTCCGTGGGCGGGCACGACGTCCGCGACTTCCCGCAGGAGGATCTGCGCCGCCTCATGACGCTGGTGCCGCAGGACACCTTCCTGTTCAACACCAGCCTGCGCGACAACATCCGGCTCGGCCGCGCCGACGCCTCCGACGACGAGGTCGAGGCCGCCGCGCGGGCCGCGCAGGCCCACGAGTTCATCGCCGCGCTGCCGGAGGGATACGACACCGTCGCGGGCGAACTCGGCGCGCTGATGTCCGGCGGGCAACGGCAACGGATCGCGATCGCCCGTGCCCTGCTGAAGGACGCGCCGATCCTCGTCATGGACGAGGCGGTGTCGAATCTCGACGCCGCCAGCGAGCAGGCGGTCGGCCAGGCGATGGAGGAAGCCCGGCACGGCCGCACCACGCTGGTCATCGCCCACCGGCTCTCCACCATCAGGACCGCCGACCGGATCGTCGTGATCGTCGACGGGCACGTCGCCGAAACCGGGACCCACGAAGAACTCCTCGCCGCGGGCGGCGCCTACGTCGAACTACTCGCCTCGCAACTCGAAGGATTCGTCGAACGGGCTTCCTGACCGGCGCGCGAGTTGATCTTTCGGCCGCCGAAAACCCTTCTACCACCAGGGACGGACTACCAATCTCGTGTTCATGAAAAAAACGATCAATATCATGTGTGTCGCCGTCGTGGCGGCGGCCTCGCTCGCGGGCTGCGCGGGCGGGCCCGCCGATCCCGGCGCGTCGAAGACGGCCACGGGTGCGGGCACCACGGCCTATCCGTTCACCCTGAAGAACTGCGGTACCGACGTGACCTACCAGGCCGCGCCACAGCGAGTCGTCACCCTGAACCAGACCGCCGCGGAGATTCTCATTCACCTGGGGGTGGGTGACCGGATCGTCGGATCGGGCTACGAGGTCTACCAGGTGCCGGACGAGATCGCGGGGCCGTACAAGAAGATCCCTATCCTGTCCGGGCGCGGGCAGGAGATCAAGCACGAGAAGCTGCTGGAGGCCCAGCCGGACTTCGTCTACAGCTCGTTCGGGAGTTTTTTCACCGCGGCGAGTGCCGGTGATCGGGCGGAACTGCACAAGCTGGGCGTGCCGACCTACCTGACCGAGTTCGACTGCACCGAGCACGTCAGCGTGCCGGGCGCGAACTTCCCGATGATGTACGAGGAGTACCGCAGGCTGGCGAAGATCTTCGACGTGCCGGCCGCGGGAGAGAAGCTGGCGGCCGAGCAGCAGGCCATGATCGACAAGGCACTCGCCGGCTACCGGAAGCGGGACAAGCCGCTGAAGGTGATGTGGTTCTACTCCACCTACTCGGGCACTCCGTGGGCCGCCGGTCCCGGCGGTCTGCCGCAGAACATCTCCGACCTCCTCGGGATCGAGAACATTTTCGCCGACGTGTCGACGAAAATGGCCGAGGTGAGCTGGGACACGGTCGCCGCCCGCGATCCCGACGTCATCATCCTGGCCGATCTGACCAGGGGCGAACCCAACGACACCGCGCGGGAAAAGATCGACCTGCTCAAGAAGGATCCCCTGACCAGCAAGCTCGGCGCGGTGACGGCCGATCGGTTCATCACCGTCCCCGGCGCCCAGATGGATCCCGGCTACGGCAGCGCGTATCTGGTTCCCGCGCTCGTCGAAGCCCTGAACAAGCTCCGATGAACGGCCTGTTGTCATGTCGATGAGTGCAAAGAGGACGGTCGGGCGCGCCGGGAACCCGGGCACCGGCGGCGAGAGCGCCCCGGCGCGTGCGCGGCGCGCCTCGACCGTGGCGCTGTTCATCGTGGCCGCGGCGGCGCTGCTGGTGTCGGTGGTCGCGGCGTCCCTGGTGGGGAGCGCGAACGTCGGCCCCCTCGACGTCGTCTCCACGATCCTGCGGCATGTCGGCCTGGGCGGGATCGCCCCCGCCCCGCCGCTGCCGAAGCTGCTGGACGCCCTGATCTGGGAGTCGCGCTTCCCGCGGGTGCTGCTGGCCGCCGCCGTCGGCACGGCGCTGGCGGTCTCCGGCGCGGTGCTGCAGGCGGTCACCAGGAACTCGCTGGCCGATCCCTACCTGCTCGGCGTGTCCTCCGGCGCCTCGACCGGCGCGGTGGCCGCCCTCCTGCTGGGAATCGGCGGAAGTGTTTCCCTCTCGACAGGGGCCTTCGCCGGGGGCCTGGTCTCCTTCGCCGTGCTGCTGGTCCTGCTCGGCGGGGGCCGGGTCGCGAGTCCCTCCCGGGTGGTGCTCACCGGCGTGCTCGTGTCCCAGTTCTTCGCCGCGGTCACCTCGGTCATCCTGATGGTCAGCGGGGACGCGAACTCCACCAGAGGCTTCACCTACTGGCTCCTGGGCACGCTTTCGGGCGCCCGGTGGGAGGGGGTGACCGTCACCGCGGTGGTCATCCTGGCCGGGGTGGTGGCCATCCAGTTCTTCGCGCCCGCCCTCGACGCCTTCACCTTCGGCTGGGACTCCGCCACCGCGCTGGGGATCAACGTCCTCGCCGCCCGCGTCTGGCTCATGGTGCTGACCTCGGTCGTCACGGCGGCGGCCGTGGCGGCCTCGGGCGCGATCGGGTTCATCGGGCTGCTCGTCCCCCACGTGGTCCGCGTCCTGGCGAACCCGATGCACCGATCCCTGCTCCCGCTGTCCGCGATCGCCGGCGCCGTCTTCCTCATCTGGGTGGACACGTTCGCGCGCACCGCGTTCTCGCCGCACGAGTTGCCCGCGGGCGTCATCACCGCGTTGCTCGGGGCACCGGCCTTCGCGCTGGTCCTCAAGCGTTTGGAGTCCTGATGGGACGGATCACCGCCACCGGTCTTTCCTGGTCGGTCAAGGGACACCGGCTGCTGGACGGCATCGACCTGACGGTCCACGACGGAAAGGTCGTCGGGCTTCTCGGCCCCAACGGCTCGGGCAAGTCCACCCTGCTGCGCCTGCTCGCCGGACTGCGCCGTCCCGACACCGGAACCGTCCGGTACGACGGCACCGGCCTGCGCGACCTCGGCCGCCGGGTGCTGGCCCGGCGCCTCGCCGTGGTCGAACAGGACGTGGTGGCCCACAACCACGTCACCGTCCGCCAGATCGTGGAACTCGGCCGCACCCCCTTCCGGGGCCGCTTCGACGCGCTGACCGAGCACGATCGGCGGATCGTCGACGCGGCGCTGGAACGGGTCGACATCGCCGACAAGGAGCACCGGAGCTGGCACACCCTTTCCGGCGGGGAGAAACAGCGGACCCAGCTCGCCCGCGCCCTCGCCCAGGAGCCCCGGGAGATCCTGCTCGACGAACCCACCAACCACCTCGACATCCGCCACCAGCTCGAACTCCTCGGCCTGCTGGGAGCACTGGAGATCACCTGCGTGGTCGCCCTGCACGACCTCAACCTCGCCGCCCGCTACTGCGACCACGTCGTCTTCCTCGACCACGGGCGGGTGGTCGCCGCGGGTGCCCCCGAGACCGTCTTGACCGCGGAGCTGATCGCGTCGGTCTACCACGTCGAGGCGCTCGTCGACCGCGAACCCGCCACGGGCTTCCTCCGCGTCACCTACCTGGCCGCCGCCTCGGAAAAGGCCACCACGCAAGCGATGCGGCCCGTATCCGGGTAAGCGTCCGCCGCCGCGGCGGAGTGCGCGGTCCAGACCACTGACCCGGAGTGTCCGGCGTCCCGGCGGTGTCCGGGCGTCGCCGCGTGACTCGGCCGATCGGGTGACGGTCTCCCGCGTGGCCGATCTGTGACGAAACGGTGCCGCCGTGACGGATTTCCGGGGAGTGTCACCGCGTGACCTGCGGCCGGTGCCCGCGCGCTCCGTTCCACTGTGGACGGCGGACGGTTTGATCGTCCACAATGGATGATCAACCGCCGGTTCCGCCGCCGGGTCGGTTACTCACTCGCAGTGTGTCCACGGCAAATTTTCTTGTTACTTTAGGTAATTATTGCCCGGGATACGTTTTACTCCGAGTCGTCATCATCCCGTAATGTTGTCGCCGTTCTTCGTGCGGCCGACCCCCGGGATCGGGCGGAAAAATCCTTGTAACGATGCGCCGAGAGGCGCCGATACCTTGGCGAGTGTCGCTCCGCTGGCGCCCGTACGAGGATGAGAAGCGATTACCTGGCGCAATCATCCTGCTTTACGCAGAGTGCTCGCAGAGACCCTATTCCCTGGTTTCGGGAGGTCTGATGGAAGAGTCGGCGCGGCCTTCGTCCTCGGTCAGGACTTCGCCGCCGCACGTCGACCTCCAGGCTGTTCCGCATCCGGCCGAGGAGTCGGCCGCCTCCCCCGAGGTGCTCGAACCCGGCACCGCGCCGCTGTCGAGAACGACGCCCGCGGCCTGGGAAAGACGGTACTGGGCCTGGGTCGTCGGCAGTGACGTTTTCGCGGTCGCGCTCGTGATCGCCGTGAGCGCGTACATCATCGATCGGGTCGCCCCGCACGACATGCACGCGTTCGGGACCGCGGCCGCCGTCCTGTTCTCACTGCCCGTCAGCCGCGCGTGGAGCCAGCGAGTGCTGGGCGAGGGCGCGGAGGAGTACCGGACGCTGGGCCGCGGTCTCATCCTCGCCGCGGTCGCCGTCGCCTTCGGCGGGCTGCTGTTCGGGGCGCTGGAAGTACAGGTATGGGTGTTCATCGTGGTGCCCGCGATCGCGCTCGTCGCGTTCCCGCAGCGGTACGTGCTGCGCCAGGTGCTGCACCGGCGCCGCCGCCACGGCCGCTGCCTGCTGCCGGTGATGGCCGCGGGGAGCGTGGACACCCTCGCCGACCTGATCGAGCGCACCCGCCGGGAGGCCCACGTCGGCTGGCGCGTCGAGGCGGTGTGCGCCTCGGGCGCGGGCGGCGCCCCGGAGCCGGGGGAAGTCGAAGGTGTCCCCGTGGTCGGCAAGCTCGACGAACTCGCCCGGCACGTCCGCCGCGGCGGCTACCGCGTCGTCGCGATCACCGCGGACCAGTACTGGAGCCCGCAGCGGCTGCAGCGGCTCGCGTGGGACCTGGAGGGGACCTCGGCCGAGATGGTCGTCGCGCCGGTGCTGATGGAGGTGGCCGGCCCCCGGCTCAACGTCTCCGGGGTGCTCGGCATGCCGTTGCTGCGGGTCACCGCGCCGAGTTTCACCGGCGGACGGCGGGTGGTGAAGGAGATCGTCGACCGCTGCGGTTCGGCTCTGCTGCTGACGCTGCTTTCCCCGCTGCTGCTGGTGATCGCGCTGGCGGTCAAGCTCGGCGACCGCGGCCCGGTGATCTACCGGCAGCGGCGGGTCGGCCGCGACGGCGCGACGTTCACCATGCTCAAGTTCCGCACCATGGTCACCGACGCCGACCGGATCCGCGCGACGCTGGAGGCGGGCAACGAGGGCGCCGGGCCGTTGTTCAAGATGCGCCGGGACCCGAGGGTGACCCGGGTGGGCGCGATCCTGCGGCGCTACTCCCTCGACGAACTGCCCCAGCTGGTCAACGTGCTGGCCGGGCGGATGTCCCTCGTCGGCCCGCGCCCGCCGCTGCCGGAGGAGACGGAGAAGTACGCGCCGGACGCGCGGCGCCGCCTGCTGGTGAAGCCGGGGCTCACCGGGCTCTGGCAGGTGAGCGGCCGCAGCGACCTCACCTGGGCCGAGAGCATCCGGCTGGACCTGCGGTACGTCGAGGACTGGTCCCTGGCGCTGGACCTGGTGATCCTCTGGAAGACCTTCCGCGCGGTGGTGTTCGGCCACGGGGCCTACTGACACCACGCTCCGGTTCCCTCGCACGGCCGCCGTTTCCCGACCGGGACGGCGGCCGTCGCCGTTTCCCGCTGTGATCCGCGACATATCGAACCGGGCGGGAAATAGTGAAACGCTCAACTAGGTTGGGCAGGGTAACCGGCAAGCGAAAGGAACGCCCTGATGACCACGACCGAGCCGACCGAGACCGCACTCCAGCTTCCCGCGGACGTCCAGGACCTCCTGTTCCGGGAGGCGCGCACGGCGAACAACTTCAGCGACGAGCAGGTCACCGACGAACAGGTCCGCGCGATCTACGAGCTCGTCAAGTGGGCTCCGACGTCTATGAACACCCAGCCGCTGCGGGCGCTCGTGATCCGGAGCGACGAGGCGAAGCGGCGCCTGCTGCCGCTGATGGCGGAGGGTAACCGCGCCAAGACCGAGGCCGCGCCGCTGACCGTCGTGCTGGCCGCGGACGTCGACTTCCACGAGAACCTGCCCGAGCTGTTCCCGCACTTCCCCGGCGCCAAGGACGTCTTCAGCGAGGAGCCCGGCCGGGTCGAGGTCGCCAAGCTGAACACCTCGCTGCAGATCGGGTACTTCATCATCGGCGTGCGCGCCGCCGGGCTCGCCGCGGGCCCGATGACCGGGTTCGACGCCGAGGGCGTGGACAAGGAGTTCTTCGCCGACCGGCCGTGGAAGTCCCTCGTCGTGGTGAACATCGGCAAGCCCGGGGAGAACCCCTGGTTCGACCGGCTGCCGCGACTGTCCTTCGACCAGGTCGTCGAGACGCTCTGAGCTGCGGGTTGTTCCGCTCGTAATGCGGATGAGGCCGGGTACCGGCGGCAGATAACATGACGGAGATGTCAACACCGGTGTTGGCATCTCCGCATCCGCATTCACGAGGAGCCGACCGTGTCCCAGCAGCCCCCAGTTTCCGTCGTACCCGCCCAGCGCGTGGTGGTACCGGCGGGCACTACGGCCGGGGCCGCGGTCCGTGAAGCGGGGCTGCCCACCAAGGGGCCGGACACGGTCGTCGTCGTCCGTGACGCCGAGGGCAAGCTCCGCGACCTGTCCTGGGCGCCGGAAGCCGACGCCGAGGTCGAGCCGGTCGCGGCGAGCAGCGAGGACGGCCGCAGCGTCATCCGGCACTCGGCCGCGCACGTGCTCGCCCAGGCGGTGCAGCAGCAGTTCCCGTCGGCGAAGCTCGGCATCGGCCCGCCGGTGAAGGACGGGTTCTACTACGACTTCGCCGTCGACACCCCGTTCACCCCGGAGGACCTGCAGGCGCTGGAAAAGCGCATGAAGCAGATCGTCAAGGGTGCCCAGCAGTTCTCCCGGCGCGTGTTCGACTCCGTGGACGAGGCGCGCAAGGAGCTCGCCGACGAGCCGTTCAAGCTCGAACTCGTCGACCTCAAGTCCGAAGTGGACACTTCGGAGGTGATGGAGGTCGGTGAGGGCGAGCTGACCATCTACGACAACCTCGACCCGCGGACCAAGGAGAAGGTCTGGGCCGACCTGTGCCGTGGTCCGCACGTGCCGACCACGAAGTTCATCCCGGCGTTCAAACTCACCAGGGTCGCCGCGGCCTACTGGCGGGGGAGCGAGAAGAACCCGCAGCTGCAACGGATCTACGGCACCGCGTGGGAGTCGGCCGAGGCGCAGGACGCCTATCTGGAGCGGCTCGCCGAGGCCGAACGGCGCGACCACCGCAAGCTCGGTGCCGAGCTTGACCTGTTCTCCTTCCCCGAGGAGATCGGCTCCGGGCTGCCGGTGTTCCACCCCAAGGGCGGCGTCATCCGCCGCGAGCTGGAGAACTACTCGCGCCGCCGCCACGAGGAGGCCGGCTACGAGTTCGTGAACACCCCGCACATCAGCAAGGGCGAGCTGTTCCACACCTCCGGCCACCTGCCCTACTACGCGGACACCATGTTCCCGCCGGTGCAGTTCGACGAGGAGAACTACTACCTCAAGGCCATGAACTGCCCGATGCACAACCTGATCTTCCGCTCGCGCGGGCGGTCGTACCGGGAACTTCCGTTGCGGCTGTTCGAGTTCGGCACCGTCTACCGCTACGAGAAGTCGGGCGTGGTGCACGGGCTGACCCGGGTGCGCGGGCTGACCATGGACGACTCGCACATCTACTGCACCAAGGAGCAGATGCCGGGCGAGCTGCGGTCGCTGCTGAAGTTCGTGCTGGACCTGCTGGCCGACTACGGGTTGTCGGACTTCTACCTGGAGCTGTCCACCCGCGGTGACTCGGACAAGTTCATCGGCGAGGACTGGGAGTGGGAGGAGGCCACCGAGACGCTGCGGCAGGCCGCGGTCGACTCGGGTCTCGAACTGGTCCCGGACCCGGGCGGCGCGGCGTTCTACGGCCCGAAGATCTCGGTGCAGGCCAAGGACGCGATCGGCCGCACCTGGCAGATGTCGACCATCCAGCTGGACTTCAACCAGAACAAGCGGTTCGAGCTGGAGTACACCGCGCCGGACGGTTCGCGGCAGCGGCCGGTGATGATCCACCGCGCGCTGTTCGGTTCGATCGAGCGGTTCTTCGGCGTGCTCACCGAGCACTACGCGGGCGCGTTCCCGGCCTGGCTCTCCCCGGTGCAGGTGGTCGGCATCCCGATCACCGCCGACCAGGTCGAGCATCTGCAGGGTGTGGAAAAAGCCCTGCGCGCCAAGGGAATCCGCGTGCAGACCGACGCGAGTGACGACCGGATGCAGAAGAAGATCCGGACGCACACCACGCAGAAGGTGCCGTTCATGCTGCTGGCCGGCGCGAAGGACGTGGAGGCGGGCGCGGTGTCGTTCCGGTTCCGCGACGGTACCCAGGTCAACGGCGTGCCGGTGGCCGACGCGATCGAGGCGATCGACGGCTGGATCGCCCGCCGCGAGAACGTGTCGCCCTCGGCCGAGGCGCTGGAGACGATCCTTCGGTGAGCGGGGTGGACGACCCCGATCTCGTCGCGCAGGACGGTGTCGGGGTCCCGGACGCGTTGCAGCGGCTGTGGACCCCGCACCGGCTCGCGTATGTCCAAAGTGGTGTGAAGGCCGACGAGGGCTGTCCTTTTTGCACACTGCCGGGCAAGGACGACGAGACGGCGCTGATCCTGGCGCGCGGGGAACTGGTGTACGCGGTGCTGAACCTGTACCCGTACAACCCCGGGCACCTCATGGTGGTGCCCTACCGGCACATCCCGGACTACACGGACCTGACCCCGGAGGAGACCCGCGAGTTCGCGGAGTTCACCCAGCACGCGATGCGCGTGGTGCGCGCGGTCTCCGCCGCGCACGGGTTCAACATCGGGATGAACCAGGGTGTCGTCGCCGGGGCCGGGATCGCCGCGCATCTGCACCAGCACGTGGTGCCGCGCTGGGGTGGCGACGCGAACTTCATGCCGGTGGTGGGGCACACGAAGGTGCTTCCGCAACTACTCGGCCAGACCCGGGATCTCCTCGCCGCCGCCTGGTAGTTCCCGGGGTCATGCGCCCCAATGTGGCGTTCGGTGCGCTGGACGCACCGAACGCCACATTGGGTGCGCTGGACGCACCCAATGCCACATTGGGGTTTTCTCGTTAGCGGTTGGGGGTGTGCTCAGGCTTCGAGGTAGGCCTGCAGCTCGATGTCGATCTTGACCTTCTCGGAGAGGAAGGCGTTGCCCTCCGGGCCGATGCCGAAGTCGCGGCGGTTGACCGTCGCGCTGGCGGACACGCCCAGCGTGGTCGCGTTGTTGTTCGCCGGGTTGACGCCGATGCCGTTGAACTCCGCCTGCAGCGTCACCGGGACGGTCTTGCCGCGCCAGGTCAGCTCGCCGTCGAGCAGGTAGTCGTCGCCGCCCTCGGCGCGGATCCCGGTCGAGGTGAAGGTGATGGTCGGGTGCTCGGCGACGTGGAAGAAGTCCTCCGCCTTGAGGTGCTCGTCGCGGCCGTCGACGCCACTGGCGACCGAGGCGGCGTCGATCTCGACGGTCACCGACGAGCCGAGGATGTCCTCGGCGGTCACGACGGTGCCGGTGAACGCGGTGAAGTTGCCGCGCGACTTCGCCAGCCCGAGGTGCTTGACGGTGTAGGCGATGTTCGAGTGGGCGGTGTCGATCGTCCACTTCGCGGCGACGTAGCCGGGGATCTCCGTGGTGGCGCTCATCAGTTCTCCTGGTGGTTTCGGGGTTACGCTCGTGTGGTTGAGCGCTCAACCGAAGTGTAGCGATATCTGGTTGAGTCCTCAACTAGAGGTACTATGGGTGCCATGTCCGAAACTCGATGGCTCACCGCGGGGGAGCAGCAGGTCTGGCGTGAGTTCGGCCAGGCGATCGCGATGCTCCAGGCGCACCTGGAAGGCCAGCTGCAGCACGATTCGGGCATGCCCTACACCTACTACGAGGTCCTGGTCGCGCTGTCGGAGGCCCCCGGTCGCCGGCTGCGGATGAGTGAACTGGCCGACAAGCGGCGTTCGTCACGCAGCAGGTTGTCCCACGCGGTGTCCCGGCTCGAAGCGAACGGCTGGGTGCGCCGTGAGTCCTGCCCGACCGACAAGCGCGGGGCGTGGGCGGTCCTGACCAAGGAGGGGTTCGCCGCGCTGGAGGAGGCGGCGCCCGGGCACGTCGGCGCGGTCCGCGAGAGTGTCTTCGACCCGCTGACCGAGGAGCAGGTGGCCACGCTGGGCGAGATCAGCGCCGCGATCCGGCGGCAGCTTTCGCCGCGCTGCGCCGCGGCCGCGGCGGCCGAGGAGGCCGCCGAGTACGCGGGCGAGGTCGTCGAACTGCCGAAATCCGGCTAGCCCCGGCGGGTCGGGGGACGGGTACGCGGGCGGCGCCGGGCGGTGTCGATAGGCTTTCCACGCCCACCCGAACCGGCAGCCAGGTGCAATCAGAGAACGATGCTCAACATCTTCGCGCGTACGTCCGTTTCCCGCGTCACCGATCCGATCGGCAGGGCGCTGGTCCGGGCCGGGCTGACCCCGAACGCCATGACGGTCGCGGGCACCGCCTGCGCGATGGTGTGCGCGCTGGTGTTCTTCCCCGGCGACATGCTGCTGTGGGGCACGTTCACGGTGTGGGGCTTCGCCATGCTGGACCTGCTCGACGGCGCGATGGCCAGGGCCCGCGGCTACGGGACCCCGTTCGGCGCGGTGCTGGACGCCACCTGCGACCGGCTGGTCGACGGGGCGCTCTTCGCCGCGATCGCCTGGTGGTGCTTCGTCCGCGCCGGGAACGAGCGCGCCGCGGCCGCGGCGCTGATCTGCCTCGTCCTCGCGCAGGTCATCTCCTACGTCAAGGCCCGCGCCGAGGCGTCCGGCCTCGAAGCCGACGGCGGGCTGGTCGAACGGGCGGAGCGGCTGATCATCGCACTGGTCGGCACCGGCCTGCAGGGGTTCGGCGTGCCGTACGCGGTCGAGGTGTCGCTGTGGCTGCTGGCCGTCCTGTCGGTGGTGACCCTCGTGCAACGGGCCGCCGCGGTGGCCGCCGCCGCGCGGGCGGCGGGGCCGGGAGGAGCGCGACCATGACGACGCTGTCCGAGCGGCTGAGTTCCTTCGGCTACACGGCGGCCTGGCGGCTGTCGGGCTGGATGCCGCGGTCGCTCGGGTCCGCGCTGTTCTCGCTCGGCGCGGATCTGGCGGTACGGCGCGACGGTGGCGGCGTCCGGCAGCTGCGGCGCAACCTCCAGCGCGTGGTGCCGCAGGCGGACGGCAAGGAACTCGACGAGCTGACCCGCCGGGCGATGCGGTCGTACGCGCGCTACTGGCTGGAGACGTTCCGGATGCCCTCGATGGACCCCAAGGAGATCGTCCGCGGGGTCTCCCTGACCGGGGCCGAGAACATCGACGCCGCGCTCGCCGAGGGCAACGGCGTGGTGCTGGCGCTGCCGCACACCGGGAACTGGGACGCCGCCGGGGTCTGGCTCGCCGACTACGGCGGCGGGTTCACCACGGTCGTCGAGCGGCTGAAACCCGAGTCGCTGTACCGGAGGTTCGTGGCCTTCCGCGAATCGCTCGGATTCGAGATCGTGCCGCTGTCGGGGGACAGTTCGAGCATGCGGGTGCTGCTCGCCCGGCTGCGCGAGAACAAGATCATCTGCCTGGTCGGGGACAGGGACCTCACCGGCAGCGGGATCCCGGTGTCGTTCTTCGGCGAGCGCGCGAGCCTGCCCGCCGGTCCGGCCCGGCTCGCCGCGACCACCGGGGCGGCACTGGTCCCGGTCGGCTGCTGGTTCACCGAGGACGGCTGGGAGGTACGGGTGCACCCGCGGATCCGGGTGACCAACCGGGCCGAGGTGCCGGCGGCGACCCAGGCGCTCGCGGACATCTTCGCCGCCGACATCGCGGCGCACCCGGCGGACTGGCACATGCTGCAGAAGTTCTGGCCCGCCGACTTCGAGGCCGGGCAGCTCAGCGTCAGCGAAGCGAGCTGACATGGACTCCCCGACGGCGCGCGTGCTGAACATCGGCATCGTGTGCCCCTACTCCTTCGACGTCCCGGGCGGGGTGCAGGGGCACGTGCTCGACCTGGCCAAGGCGCTGATCGCCAGGGGCCACCGGGTGTCGGTGCTCGCGCCCGCCGACGAGGACGCCGAGCTGCCGGACTTCGTCTGTCCCGCGGGGAAGGCGCTCGGCATCCCGTACAACGGATCGGTCGCGCGGCTGCAGTTCGGCCCGGTGTCCTACGCGCGGGTGCGGCGCTGGCTGCGGGAGAACGACTTCGACGTGCTGCACCTGCACGAACCCGCGGCCCCCAGCCTTTCCCTGCTGGCGCTGATGGTCGCCGACGGGCCGATCGTGGCCACCTTCCACACGGCGACCCCGCGTTCCCGCACCCTCGCCGCGTTCCAGCCGGTGCTGCGCCCGCTGCTGGAGAAGATCACCGCGCGGATCGCGGTGTCCGCGCTCGCCCGGCGGGTCCAGGTGGAGCACGCGGGCGGCGACGCGGTGGAGATCCCGAACGGCGTCGACGCCGGGTTCTTCGCGCGGGCCGCCCCGCTGGCGGGATACCCGAGGGCGGGCGGCACCGTCGGGTTCGTCGGCCGGTTCACCGAGCCGCGCAAGGGGATGGGCGTGCTGCTCGCGGCGTCGCGGATGCTGCTGGGCGAGTTCGAGGACCTGCGGCTGCTCGTGGTAGGCAGGGGCGACCCGGAGCAGCTGCGCCGCGAGGCGGGCCCCGAACTGGCGCCGCGTCTGGAACTGCTGGGCCAGGCCGACGATCTGACGAAGGCCCGCGCGCTGCGCAGCGTCGACGTCTACTGCGCGCCGAACACCGGTGGCGAGAGCTTCGGCATGATCCTCACCGAGGCGATGGCCGCCGGGACGCCGGTGCTCGCCAGCGGGCTCGACTCGTTCCGGCGGGTGCTCGACGACGGGAAGGCCGGGATGCTCGTCGAGACCGGTGACGCCGCGGCACTCGCCGACGGACTGCGGGAACTGCTCGGCGACCCGGCGCGCCGGGCCTCGCTCGCGGCGGCCGCGGGGGAGCGGGTCACGATGTACGACTGGCCGGTGGTCGTCACCCAGGTGCTGCGGGTCTACGAGACCGCGGTCGCGGCCGACCCGCGCCGGGTCGGCGCCCCGGACCGGGAGCCCGCGCGGTGAGCGTGCTGGGCTGGCTGCTGCCCGCGGTGGCGGCGATCGTCGTGCTGGGCGGGCTGTTCCTCCTCGCGACCGCGAACCGGCTCGACCGGCTGCACGTGCGCACCGACGCGGGCTGGGCGGCGCTCGACGCCGCGCTGGCCCGCCGGGCGGTGGTCGCCCGCGCGGCCGCCGCCGTCCTCGGCGAGGACGAGCTGCGTGCCGCGGCCGAACGGGCCGAGGCGGCCGCGCGGCCGGACCGGGAGGCCGAGGAGAACGAGCTGACGCTGCGGCTCGCGCGGGTCGGCCGGGACCGGCTGCCCGCCCCGCTGGCCGCGGAACTGACCGACGCCGAACACCGGGTCGTGATCGCCCGCCGCGTCCACAACGACGCCGTCCGCGACACCCTGACGTTGCGCCGCCGCCGGAAGGTCCGCTACTTCGGCCTCGCCGGCACGGCCCCCCTCCCCGAATACTTCGAAATCGCCGAACCCGACCTCTGATCACGCGAGATCTCCGTCTGATCACGCGAGAACGCGGGCTGATCACACGAGATCTCCGAAACGGGTCACGTGCGCGAACGGAGATTTCCCGTGTCTGGATGGAGATCTCACGTGATCGGGCGGAGACTGGGGCGCATGACTGGACCGGAGGCGTGTGAAGTCGCGCAGGGGAAGGCGGAGGCGGAGCGGGAAAAGCGGACGCTGGTCGCGGTGTTCGCTTCGCCGGTGGCGCGTCATCTGCTCGGGTACGCGCGCGACGTCGGGTACGACGTCGTGCTGTACGAACCCGACGCGGCGCGCGCGACCGACGTGCCGGACGGATTCGACATCCGTACGTCGATGCCCGAACTCGACGGCAGCGCCGACGTCGTCGTCACCGATCACCACCGGCCGGAGCTGGGTCCGGCGCTCCAGGCGGCGCTGGCCGGCCACGCCCGCTGGATCGGTGTGCTCGGCAATCCACGCCACCCCGGCCCGCACGTGGCCGCGCTGAAGACGCTCGGTGTGCACGACGCCGACATCGCGCGCGTGCACCGGCCGGTCGGGCTCAACATCGGGTCGCGAACCCCGCCGGAGATCGCGATCGCGACGATCGCCGGGCTGATCGCCGACCGGACCGGCCGCCCCGGCGGGTTCGCGTTCCCGTGATCGCGCGCTACCGGGCGGCGACCCCCTCCGGCATCGGCTCGAACCGGGCGTGGCGTCGGGTGAACGTCGCCGTGCCCGAGGTCATCGAGCGCAGGTCGATCGCGTAGCGCAGCAGTTCCGCCGCGGGCACCTCGGCCCTGACGAGCGTGCGGCCGCCCTGCCCGGACTCCGTCCCGAGCACCCGGCCACGCCGGGCCGAGAGATCGCCGAGCACCGTCCCGAGGTGGTCGTCCGGGACCTGGATGGCGACCTCTTCGAGGGGTTCGAGCAGTGTGACGTGCCCGGACGCGGCCGCTTCGCGCAGGGCGAGCGCGCCCGCGGTCTGGAACGCGGCGTCGGAGGAGTCGACGCTGTGCGCCTTGCCGTCGACGAGCGTCACCCGGACGTCGATCACCGGATGCCCGTCGACGAGCCCGCGTTGCAGCTGCGCGCGCACGCCCTTCTCCACGCTCGGGATGAACTGGTGCGGCACCGCGCCGCCGACCACCCGGTCGACGAACTCGAACCCGCCGCCCCTCGGCAGCGGTTCGACCTCGATGTCGCACACCGCGAACTGCCCGTGCCCGCCCGACTGCTTCACATGCCTGCCGTGGCCTTTGGCGGGTTTCGCGAACGTCGAGCGGAGGCTGATCTTCACCGGTTCGGTGTCGACCTCGGCGCCACCGGCCCGCAGCCGCGAGAGCACGACGTCGGCGTGTGCCTCGCCCATGCACCACAGCACCAGCTGGCCGGTCTCCGCGTTGCGGTCCAGCCGCAGCGTCGGGTCGCCCGCGACGAGCCGGGAAAGGTTGCGCGCCAAGGTGTCCTCGTCACTGCGGGTCTTCGCCACCACGGCGACCGGCAGCAGTGGTTCGGGCATCGTCCACGGCCGCATCAGCAGGGGCTCGTCGGGATACGACACGGTGTCGCCGGTTTCGGCCGAGCCGACCTTCGTCAGCGCGCAGAGGTCGCCCGCCACGCAGTACGGGACCTCGCGCAGGTTCGCGCCGAGCGGGGAGTAGAGGTGCGCGACACGTTCGTCGGCGTCGTGGTCCTCGTGGCCGCGTTCGGCGAGCCCGTGTCCGGAGACGTGCACCGGCCGTTCCGGGCGCAGCGTCCCGGAGAACACCCGCACCAGCGACACCCGGCCGACGTAGGAGTCGACCGCGGTCCGCACCACCTCGGCGGCCAGCGGACCGTCGGGGTCGGCCTTCAGATCGGTGTGCGGCGCGCCGTCGGGCGAGGTGACGTCGGGCGGCGCGTGCTCCAGCGGGGAGGGGAACGCGCGGACGATCCCGTCGAGGATCTCGGCCAGCCCGACGCCGGTCTGCGCGCACACCGGGATCACCGGGTGGAACGTGCCGCGCGCGACCGCGGTCTCCAGATCGGCGATGAGGGTGTCCTCGGCGATCTCCTCGCCGGCGAGGTACCGGTCCATCAGGGTTTCGTCCTCGCTCTCGGCGATGACGCCCTCGATCAGCTCGTTGCGCGCCTGCTCCATCCTGGCCAGGTCGGCGGGGTCGGGCTCGCCGACCCGGGGCGGGTGCCCCGCCGAGTAGTCGAAGTACCGCTGGGTGATCAGGCCGACGAGTCCGTCGCCCGCGGGCAGGTAGAGCGGGAGCACCCCCGCCCCGAACGCGGCCTGGCACGCGGCGATCTCGGCGGCCGGGTCGGCGCGGTGGTGGTCGAGCCGGGAGACGACGACCGCGCGGGGCATCCCGACGGCGGCGCACTCGTCCCACACCGCGATCGTGGCCGCGTCGACGCCCTCCGCGGCGCACACCACGAACAGGGCCGCGTCGGCCGCGCGGAGCCCGGCGCGCAGTTCCCCGACGAAGTCCGCGTAGCCCGGCGTGTCGATCAGGTTGATCTTGTACCCGTCGTGCAGCACCGGGGCCACCGACAACCCGACCGAACGCTGCTGGCGCACCGCCGCGGGATCGTGATCGCACACCGTGGTGCCCTCGACGACCGAACCGGCCCTCGACACGGTGCCGGACGCGGCGAGCAGGGCTTCGGTGAGCGTGGTCTTCCCGGAACCGGACGGCCCGACGAGCACGACGTTGCGGACCTTCGCGGGATCGTCCACAGCGACGGCGGCCCCGGAATCGGGGTTCCTGCTCTGCTTTTCGGCCATGACGGCCTCCTCACCGGACGGCTCTTCACTTGAGGTGTGTCCTCGATCACACACCCGCGACGCTGGTCGCGGCAAGGCGGGACGCCCGGGACCAGCCGAATGCCCACTTCGCCCGATATGCTGAGGGGCGCTCGTGAACCGTGGCGACGGGGCTCTCGGGGTTGGGGGAAGCGATGGCGCTCACCAGGCGAACCTTTCTCATCGCGGCAGGTGGGGTCCCGGCCGCGATGGTGACGAAGGACGGATGGCCGGGGCACGATCGCTGGGAACGGCTTCGCCGACGGTTGTCCGGCCCGTTGATCCGGCCCGGCGAGGCGGGGTACGACGTCGCCCGTCAGGGATTCATGACGCTCTACGACCGACGGCCCGCCGCGGTGGCGCGGTGCCTGCGCGTCGAGGACGTCCAGGCCTGTGTCGAGTTCGCCGCGGAGTGCGGGCTCCCGGTTTCCGCGCGCAGCGGCGGGCACGGCTACGTCGGATACTCCACTGTGGACAACGGGCTCGTGGTGGACCTGAGCCGGATGGACACGGTGCGGGTACGCGGGTACGGGCGGGCGGAGATCGGTGCCGGTGCCCGGCTGGGCCCGATCTACGCGACGCTCGGCCGCGCCGGGCGGCTGCTGCCCGGCGGGACCTGCGCGGCGGTCGGGATCGGCGGGCTCACGCTGGGCGGCGGGATCGGCGTCGTGGCAAGGAAATACGGGCTCACCTGTGATCACCTCGAATCGGCGCGGCTGGTCACCGCGGACGGACGGGCGCGCACCGTGTCCGCGGAGTCGGAACCCGATCTGCTGTGGGCGCTGCGCGGAGGCGGCGGCGGGAACTTCGGCATCGTCACCTCGTTCACCTTCGGCACGGCGCGGGCCCCGCGCCTGAGCACGTTCGAGCTGAAGTTCCCGCCCGCCTCGATGGCCACGCTGCTCGACATCTGGCCGCGGTGGCAGCACGGGATGCCGGACGAACTGTGGACGAACTGCGGGCTGCACGGCGACGGCCGGATCGTCACCGGTGGCTGTTTCGCCGGGCCGGTCGAGCGGCTCCGCCCGATGGTGGACGACCTGGTCCGCCGCATGGGCGCCGAACCGCTGGAGCGTACCGAGGCCGAGCGTGACTACCTGGCGACCATGACCTACTACGCCGGATGCGCCGATCTCGCCGGGTCCGCGTGCGCGCCGTCGTGGAACGGCGGGGGCGGGGCGATCGGGCGGGGTACCTACGTGGCGGCGTCGCGGATGCTGCGGCGGCCGTTCACCGATCCCGGCGAGGTCGCGCGGCTGCTGACCAGCGATCCTGCCCTCTACACGATCATCGACGGGTTCGGCGGGGCGATCGCGGAAGTGGGGCCGGGGGAGTCGGCGTTCGCGCACCGGGACGCGCTGGCGAGCATCCAGGTCCTGCGCGACGTGGCGCCGGGGCCCGGCGGGAAGGCCGCGGCGCGGCGCGCGGTGGGCCTGGTACGCGACGGCCTGGGGGAGGACGTCGGCACCACGGGGTACGTCAACTACCTCGACCCGGAGATGCCCGACTGGGCGAACGCCTACTACGGCCGGAGCCTGCCCCGGCTGCGCGCCCTCGCGCGCCGGTACGACCCGGACCGCGTCTTCGCCTTCCCACAGGGCCTGGACTGACCCGAAGTGGACTGGCCAGATAGTGGCCTACTGGCCTGCTTCGGCGGTCCACAATCGGCTTACGCTCGAGGGGTAACCGCAGCGTTCCCCGAAAGGTCCAGCCGTGTCTGAAGCTCAGTCCACCCCAGCCGTCCCGCCCGCAGTCCAGTCCGCGAAGGGGACCGCCAAGGTGAAGCGCGGGATGGCGGAGATGCTCAAGGGCGGCGTCATCATGGATGTCGTCACCGCCGAGCAGGCGAAGATCGCCGAGGACGCCGGCGCGGTCGCGGTGATGGCGCTCGAACGCGTGCCCGCGGACATCCGCGCACAGGGCGGCGTCGCGCGGATGAGCGACCCCGACCTGATCGACGGCATCATCGAAACGGTCTCGATCCCGGTCATGGCGAAGGCCAGGATCGGCCACTTCGTCGAGGCGCGGGTGCTCCAGTCGCTGGGCGTCGACTACATCGACGAGTCCGAGGTGCTCACCCCGGCGGACTACGCGAACCACATCGACAAGTGGGCGTTCACCGTGCCCTTCGTGTGCGGGGCGACGAACCTGGGCGAGGCCCTGCGCCGGATCACCGAGGGCGCGGCGATGATCCGTTCGAAGGGGGAGGCCGGCACCGGCGACGTCTCCAACGCGACGACGCACATGCGCCAGATCCGCGCGGAGATCCGGAAGCTGTCCTCGCTGCCCGAGGACGAGCTCTACGTCGCGGCCAAGGAGCTCCAGGCGCCGTACGAGCTGGTCAAGGAGGTCGCGGAGAAGGGCAAGCTGCCGGTGGTGCTGTTCACCGCGGGCGGGATCGCGACCCCGGCCGACGCGGCGATGATGATGCAGCTGGGCGCCGAGGGCGTGTTCGTCGGCTCCGGCATCTTCAAGTCGGGGAACCCGGCGCAGCGGGCCGAGGCGATCGTGAAGGCGACGACCTTCCACGACGACCCGGACGTCATCGCGAAGGTTTCGCGTGGCCTCGGTGAGGCGATGGTCGGCATCAACGTCGAGGACGTTCCCGAGCCGCACCGGCTCGCCGAGCGCGGCTGGTAAAACACTTCGGTCGATCGGGAGGCCCCGTGAACGTCTGTTCACGGGGCCTCTTCCGCGTGCTCGGCCCGGCCGGGTTCATTCGCCGGGGTGATAGCTCCGCTCGATGTGGCCGTCGAGGTCGCCGGGGTGGAAATAAACGGGCCGGAGGTTGCCGCTCGCGTAGCGTTCGACCTGGTCCGCGAAGTGCGGCGAGTCCGGATGTCCGCTCGCGCCTCCCTCCCGCACCGCTCTGGCACGCAGTTTCGGCCCGAATTCCACGACCGCCACGAAGGTGTTGCCGCTGGTGCCGTAGAAGCGCTTCGTCGTGCCACCGGACGGTTCCGGCTGCCGCTTCGCCCCGAACGAGGCGAGGGACCCCCACGTCCCGGAGGCGAACGGCACCGGGGTGCTCGGCTTCGCGTCGTCGAATCTCTGGTCGATCGCGTCGTCGAGGCGCTGAAAGCGGTTAATCTCTCCCCAGGGCACTCGCCAGCCGCCGAAATCGCGCGTGAGCCGTTCCACCGCCGTCTCGAGCGAGGCGAGCCGCTGCTCGTCGGTGTCGCGTGGCCCCTCGGCCCAGAACACGGCCAGCGAAGTCGCGGTCGAGTCCGTGCCCCAGCGATGGTCCCAGCCCCGCAGCAGTCCGATCGGTCCGGCGAGCTTCGCTTTCCGCGGGTCGTTCCCCGGCAGGTTGTGCCACGCCTCGACCAGGCGCGGGACGAGCCCGCTCACCGGCTCCCCGTCGCCCGCGTCAGGGGCGAAGGCCGGGAGGTGGGGATCGAAGGCGATGTCGCGCAGCACCTGGGGGGTGAACACGTGCCGCGTGGTCAGCAGCCGAGCGGCGTGCGGTCCGCGTTCGGTCTCACCGGCCTGGTCGAAATACCGCGGATAGTCGGTGGCTCGGGGGCTGTCCTGGCCGGCGCAGGTCCATGGCCAGTTGTTCGAGTTGAACACCCAGCCCTGCTCCGGATTCACCGCCTGCGGCAGGTCCTCCAGGCTGTGCAGTCCTTGCCAGTCGGTCGCCGGATCACTGCCGTCGACGGGCTTCGTGTAGTCGAAGCGATCGTCGCGGATCGGCATGAACTGCGGCATGAGGAAGGCGATGTCGCCCTTCGAGTCCGCGAAGATCGTGTTGTTGGAGCTGTTGGCCTTGAATTCCGCCACCCGGAGGTACTCCCGGTAGTCCCGGGCCTTGGTGCGCAGGTAGCTCTGCTGCAGCGCTTCGACGGGTTTGTTCATCAACGCGAACGCGATCCACTTGCCGTCCGCCTCGCCCACGATCGGGCCGTGATGCGTGGCGAAGGTGGTGAAGCGGCGTTGAGCCTGTCCGCCGTCCGGCGTGCGATAGCCCAAGGTGATCGTCTTCGTCGTCACCGGCCGCAGTTCGGTGCCGTACCGGTAGCGAAGGCGGCCGTCCGCCGCCCGCACGATCGTCTCGGCGAACTCGTCGACGTTGTCGGCGCCGGTCGAGGTGTGCATCCAGCCCGCGTTCGCGTTGAAGCCCTGGTAGAGGAAGAACTGTCCCCAGGTGGCCGCGCCGTAGGCGTTGAGCCCCTCGCCGCTGGTCACCTGTTGTTCCGAGCGGAAGTAGAAGGTGGTGTGCGGGTTGATCAGCAGCAGCGCGTGGCCGTCCCGCGTGCGGTCCGGCGCGATCGCGATGCCGTTCGAACCCGTGGGCTCGCGCGGCGGCACCGGCTCCTCGTCCCCGCGCGCGGCCGGTTGGCTGTCGTAGAAAGCCCGGAGCCGGGGGAGCGGCGCACGCGTGATGTCACCGCCGATGCTGCCTTCGGTGAAGCTCAGCGCCATCCACGGCTCGAACCGCGTGAGCACGAGCGGACGCACCTCGGGGTGCGTGGCGAGGTAGTAGTTCAGCCCGTCCGCCCAGGCCTCCGTCAGCCTGCGCAACCAGGCCGGGCACCGTGGATGGAGATCGCGCTTCAGTACCTGGGGATCGACGAACAGCCGCTGACGCAGGTCCTGCCAGATCGCGCTCTCGCCGTTCGCCTCGGCGAGCCGGCCGAGGCTGGTCAGATAGTTGGTCTCGATCCGGGCGAAGTCGTCCTCGGCCTGGGCGTACATCATCCCGAACACCGCGTCGGCATCGGTCCTGCCCTCGACGTGCGGGATTCCCCAGTCGTCGCGGGTGATCCTCACCCGCGCCGCCTGCCCGCGCCAGCGAGCGAGATCGGGCGGGGTCGGTGCCGGAATGGCGGCCGCGTGGCCGGGGGTCAGGCCCGCCGCGACGGCGGCGGCCGCCGCCCCGCCCAGGAACCGGCGCCGGTTCAGTCCTGCGTGCCGCGCGTCGTTCATGCGGTGGTCCACCTTCCTTGGGGGTCAGGAGACGACAGACGGGCGCACCTCAGTTGTATTCGGAGATCTCGACGGCGTAGGTGCCGGGCTCGAGGGCTTCGAAGATGTGCGGCACGTCGGCGGGATAGCAGATGTAGTCGCCCGGCAGCAGTTCGACCGGGTCGTCCAGGACGCCGACCCTGGCCCGCCCGGCGCACAGCACGGTGTGCTCGACGACGCCGGTCATGTGCGGGTCGGACCGGCGCGGCGAACCCGGCTCGGCGCGGACGAGGTACACGTCGCGGCGGGCCGCGGTCGGGCAGGCGCTGAGCAGGGTGCACGCGTAGTCGGCGTGTTCGGCGAACACCGTGGGCCCCTTGCCCGCCCGGATGACGCGGACACGCGGGCGGTCCGGTTCGACCAGCCGGGAGAACGGGACGTCGAGTGCCACCCCGAGCGCCCAGAGCGTCTCCACGCTGGGGTTCCCGGTGCCCGATTCGAGTTGCGAGAGCGTGGACTTGGCGAGCCCGGCGCGGCGGGCGACCTCGGTAAGGGACAGGCCGGCGCGGGTGCGTTCGCGGCGCAGCGACGCGGCGATCAGCTCCAGCGGTGCGCCGCCGTGGGGCGCGCTGTCCTGCGGCATGTGTGTTCGCTCCATCAGTCTTGCTGTTCGTCTTGACGAACAGCGGATCCGTTGTTCAGTATATGGTGCTATGCGTTCGATTTGGCGAACTCTCGATCGGGACCTCGCACGGGACATCGGGCTGGTCTGTCTCGCCGATTGTCTCGTGGGGGTCTCCTACGGCGCCATCGCGGTGAGCTCCGGCTTCCCGCTCTGGATGCCGATGCTGCTGTCCCTGCTCGTCTTCGCGGGCGCGTCCCAGTTCATGTTCGTCGGGATCGTGGCCTCCGGTGGCAATCCCCTGGCAGCGGTCGTCGCCGGACTGCTGGTCAACGCGCGGCACGTGCCGTTCGGCTTCGCCGTGGGCGACGCGCTGGGCACGCGCTGGACGGCCCGGATCGCGGGCAGTCACCTGATGATCGACGAGTCGGTCGCCTTCGCGCTCGCCCAGAAGGACGCGCACCGCAGGCGCGCGGCCTACTGGGCCTGCGGGATCGGGCTGTTCGTCTGCTGGAACCTCGGAGTGCTGGCGGGAGCGTTCGCCGGGACGGCGATCAGCGACACCGCCGTGTTCGGCCTGGACGCCGCGTTCCCCGCGGTCCTGCTCGCGCTGGTCCTGCCGTCGCTGAAGGACCGCGCGGCGCGGCTCCCGGTGCTTCTCGGCGTCGTGGTGGCCTTGGCGACGACGCCGTTCCTGCCCGCCGGGCTCCCGGTGCTGCTCGCGCTGGTCGGCGTGCTGGCCGGGCTCGCCGCGAAGGAGCCGGGCGAGCGGCGACGAGACCTGGCGGAGGCGCGCTGATGGACGGGATGGAACTGCTGGTCGCGACGGGGATCCTCGCCGCGGGTACCTTCGCCTTCCGGTTCGCCGGTCCGCTTCTGAAGACCAGGGTGAAGCTGTCACCGAGGGCCGAACGGCTGATGACACTGGCCGCGGTCGTCCTGCTCGCGGCGCTCGTGGCGACCAGCACGTTCGTGGAAGGACACGGGTTCGCCGGGTTCGCCCGCCCCGCCGGGGTACTGGTCGGGGGAGTCCTCGCCTGGCGGAAGGCGCCGTTCGTCGTCGTGGTGGTCGCGGCCGCGGCCACCGCCGCGCTGCTGCGGCTGGCCGGGGTGCCCTGACCTGCCGTTCGCGCCCGCCCGGAGGCCGCCTAAGCTGGTACGAAGGTCTTTTCGGGAGGTCGGGTGGCGATCACGTCCGGGGCGACGCCGAACATCGGCGTGCTCGCGCTGCAGGGCGACGTGCGGGAGCACGTCGCGATGCTCGAACACGCCGGGGCACGGGCCACGCCCGTCCGGCGCCCCGCCGAACTGTCCGTGGTGGACGGTCTGGTGCTCCCCGGCGGCGAGTCGACCACGATGTCGCGGCTGCTGGAGAGCTTCGAGCTGCTCGAACCGCTGCGGGAACGGATCGCCGCCGGGATGCCCGCGTTCGGCTCGTGCGCGGGGATGATCCTGCTCGCGCGCCAGGCGCTGGACGGGCGTCCCGACCAGCAGCAGCTCGGCGGCCTCGACGTCGTCGTGCGGCGCAACGCGTTCGGCAGGCAGGTCGACTCGTTCGAGGCCGACCTCGACTTCGCCGGGATCGCGGGGCCGCCGGTGCACGCGGTGTTCATCCGCGCCCCGTGGGTGGAAAAAGCGGGTGACGGTGTCGACGTGCTGGCCGAGGTCCCCGGAGAACCGGGCACGGTCGCTAGGATCGTCGCGGTTCGGCAGGGGGCGGTGCTGGCGACCGCGTTCCACCCGGAGGTCACCGGGGACGAACGGGTGCACCGGCTGTTCGTGGACCTCGTGCGAAAAGCCTGAGCAGGGACGCGGTGCCCACCGGAAGGCACCCGGCGGGCGCGACACAGATGGAGGAGAGATGAGCGGCCACTCCAAGTGGGCCACCACGAAGCACAAGAAGGCCAACCTCGACGCGAAGCGCGGCAAGCTCTTCGCGCGGTTGATCAAGAACATCGAGGTGGCCGCGCGGACCGGCACCGGTGGTGGTGACCCGGACGGCAACCCCACGCTCTACGACGCCATCCAGAAGGCGAAGAAGAACTCCGTCCCGCAGGACAACATCGAGCGCGCGCGCAAGCGCGGCGCGGGTGAAGAGGCTGGTGGTGCCGACTGGCAGACCATCACCTACGAGGGCTACGGCCCGAACGGCGTCGCGGTCCTGATCGAGTGCCTCACCGACAACAAGAACCGGGCCGCGATGGAGGTCCGCACCGCGCTGACCCGCAACAACGGTTCGCTCGCCGACCCCGGCTCGGTGTCCTACATGTTCAACCGCAAGGGCGTGGTGATCATGCCCAAGGGCGAGGCCACCGAGGACGACGTCCTGATGGCGGTGCTCGACGCGGGCGCCGAGGAGGTCAACGACCTCGACGAGAACTTCGAGATCGTCAGCGAGGCCACCGATCTCGTGCCGGTCCGGAAGGCGTTGCAGGAAAACAACTTCGAGTACGACTCGGCCGAACTGACCTTCCTGCCCTCGGTCAGCGTGCCGCTGGACGCCGACGGCGCGAAGAAGGTCTTCAAGCTGATCGACGCGCTCGAAGACTGCGACGACGTCCAGAACGTGTACGCCAACTTCGACGTTTCCGACGAGGTGCTGGCGGAGGTCGGTTGATGATGTGGGGCGCGGCCGGAACGTTTACGCACTGTGCCGCATTCCACGTCTCCGACGAGGTGCTCGCCGAAGTCGGCTGACGGTTTTTCCGTTGTGTAGCCGGAATCCTTGACAGGTTCGGAGATTTCCGGGCGTGTGCTCTGTCCGAGGACGCCGTCGTACGGCAGAATGTGCGCCGTGACGACACCAGCCCTCACCGCCGCGGACCAGGAACTGATCACGTGGATCGAGTCCCAGGCGAAGGAGAGAGGCAACGCCGTCATCGCGGTTCCCAGTGACGACAAGGGTTCCGGCTACTGCTTCACCGCGTGCGCGTGGGCGCTCCACAACGTTCCCGAGGCCGTCGTGGTCGGGTTGCCGGAGCAGATGGCGCCCGTGCTCCTCGACGCCTATGTGGACCGTTCGGCCGCCGGGGAGATCTTCGAGGTCGGCAAGACCTACGAGGACTTCTTCGAGGGCGTCCCGGTGGTGTTCGAGCGCGTCGCCAAGGGCCACTACCCGGAGTACTTCGGGAGCGCGTTCCTCGTCTACCCCGACGGCGACTTCCCGGCGCTGCAACTGATCGTCGCGACCCCGGAGGGGCACTTCCCCTGGCACTCCGACGCTCCGGAGGGCTTCGCCGAATGGCAGCCGGTGCTGACCGAGAGCGGCGTGCCGGAGAGCTGGCGCCCCGGCGTCGACGGGCCCTGATCCGACGTGGACGAGCGCCCCAATGTGGCATTGGGTGCGCTCAACGCACCGAACGCCACATTGGGTGCGTGGAACGCGCCGAATGCCACATTGGGTGCATGACCCCGCGACGAGCCCGGCATGTCCTGCGGGGCCGAGGCCACGGTGGCGGGTAGCCTTCACCTCGAACTGATGTTCGTCGAGGAGGAGACGCGTGCGCGTGCTCGGGGTCGACCCCGGTCTGACCAGATGCGGTCTCGGTGTGGTCGACGGCGGCAAGGGCCGCGCGGTCCGCTGCGTCGCCGTCGGTGTCGTGCGCACACCCGCCGATGCCGAACTGTCCCGGCGGCTGCTCGGGATCTCCGACGAGGTGGAGAGCTGGCTGGACAAGTACCGGCCTGCCGCGGTCGCGGTCGAGCGCGTGTTCGCCCAGCACAACGTGCGCACCGCGATGGGCACCGCGCAGGCGGGCGGGGTGGTCGCGCTCGCGGCGGCGCGCCGGAACCTGCCGGTCGTGTTCCACACGCCGAGCGAGGTCAAGGCCGCGGTCACCGGGTCGGGCCGCGCGGACAAGGCGCAGGTCACCGGTATGGTGATGCGCCTGCTCAACCTCGAGGTCAAACCGCACCCCGCGGACGCCGCGGACGCGCTCGCGCTGGCGATCTGCCATCTGTGGCGGGAGCCGATGCGGCAGCGGCTCGCCGAGGCCGAGGCACGCGCGGCGGAGATCGCCCGCGTGCACAAGGCACGGCTCGCCGCGGCGGCCAAGAACACCGGCCCGAAGAAGAACACAGGAGTGGCGCGATGATCTCGTCGGTACGCGGCGAAGTGCTTTCCGTCGGTCTGGACCACGTCGTGGTCGAGGTCGGCGGTGTCGGCTTCGCCGTGCAGGCGACCCCGTCCACCCTCGCGACGCTGCGGCGTGGCGAGGAGACCCGGCTGCACACCGCGCTCGTCGTCCGCGAGGACTCGCTGACCCTGTTCGGGTTCGCCGACGCCGACGCGCGCGAGCTGTTCTGGCTGCTGCAGACGGTGTCCGGGATCGGGCCTCGGCTCGCGCTGGCCACCCTCGCGGTACTCGAACCGGACAAGCTGCGCGCCGCGCTGGTCGAGGGCAACATCACCGTGCTCACGCAGGTGCCCGGGATCGGCCGCAAGGGCGCCGAGCGGCTCAGCCTGGAACTGCGGGACAAGGTCACCGCCCTCGGCGGGAGCGACGAGGTGCCCGCCGTGACGGCACCCGGCGCGCTGCGCGTGGAGGTCGTGGAAGCGTTGGCGGGCCTCGGTTTCCCGGCGAAGCAGGCCGAGCAGGCGGTGGACAGGGTGCTCGCCGCCGGCGACGGGCACACGACCTCGACGGTGCTGCGCTCGGCGCTGGGCCTGCTCGGGCGTAAGCGGTAGCGGCCCGTGGAGTACGACGCGGTGACCGAGTACGAGCCGGACGACGAGACGCTGTCCGCGCTGCCACAGACGGGGGAGCGGGACCTCGAAACCACGCTGCGCCCGCGCAAGCTGGAGGAGTTCGTCGGCCAGCCACGGGTCCGTGAACAGCTGGAACTGGTGCTGGAGAGCGCGCGACGGCGGGGCGTCCCGCCGGACCACGTGCTGCTGTCCGGCCCGCCCGGCCTCGGCAAGACGAGCATGGCGATGATCGTCGCGGCCGAGCTCGGCGCCGCCATCCGGATCACCTCCGGCCCGGCGCTGGAACGCGCGGGCGACCTCGCCGCGATGCTGTCCAACCTCGCGCCCGGCGACGTGCTGTTCATCGACGAGATCCACCGCATCGCGCGGCCCGCCGAGGAGATGCTCTACCTGGCGATGGAGGACTTCCGGGTCGACGTCGTCGTCGGCAAGGGACCGGGCGCCACCAGCATCCCGCTGGAGATCGCGCCGTTCACGCTGGTCGGCGCCACCACCCGGTCCGGCTCGCTGACCGGGCCGCTGCGCGACCGCTTCGGGTTCACCGGGCAGATGGAGTTCTACTCCGACACCGAGCTGGAACTGGTGGTGCGCCGGGCCGCGACGATCCTGGACATTCCCATCGACCGGGACGCCTGCGCCGAGATCGCCCGGCGTTCCCGTGGCACGCCCCGGATCGCGAACCGGCTGCTCCGCCGTGTCCGCGACTACGCCGAGGTACGGGCCGACGGCGAGGCCACCCGTGCGGTGGCACGCGCGGCGCTGGCCGTCTACGACGTCGACGAGCTGGGGCTCGACCGGCTGGACCGGGCCGTGCTGTCCGCGCTGACGCGGTCGTTCGGTGGCGGACCGGTCGGTATTTCGACCCTCGCGGTCGCGGTCGGTGAAGAGGCGACAACGGTCGAAGAGGTGTGTGAGCCCTATCTCGTACGCGCCGGTATGCTCGCCCGGACGCCCCGCGGCCGGGTCGCTACCCCGGCGGCGTGGGAGCACCTCGGCCTGGTGCCGCCCGCTGATCCCGGACGGCCCGAACAGGGCGGCCCGTCCCTGTTCGACCAGGACTGACGAGACGTCGAACCGGGTACCTACAGGCAGTGGGTGCTGGCGTTCTCGCCGGCACCTGGCACACTCGAAGAAGAGCACATCCCGCCAAAACGGACGTATCGGCGAACAAGCGGCGTCCGCCGAATGGAGAGTCATGAACCAGTTACTGCTGCCGTTGCTGCTGATGCTTGTCGTGGCGGTGCCACTCATCATGGGCACGCGCAAGCAGAAGAAGCAGGCCGCGGCGCAGAAGGATCTCCAGGACAGCCTGGGCCCCGGCGACCGGGTGATGACCACCTCGGGCCTGTACGGCACCGTGGCCGACGCGAGCGGCGACACCACGATCGACATCGAGATCGCCCCCGGCGTCGTCACCACGTGGCTGCGGCTGGCGGTGCGCGAGAAGGTCGAGCCCGTCGTCGAGGACGGCACCGCGGACTCGGCGGAGACCGAGATCGTCGAGGCCCCGGCCGAGGCCGACACCAAGGCCGAGGCCAAGGACGAGCCGGTCGAGGCGGCGTCGACCGCGCAGGTCGCGCCCCCGCTGGAGCACGGGAAGAAGTAGCTTCCCCGGGCGGCCCACATCCCGACGAAAGTCGGTGTGTGGGTCAACGCCAGGCTCACGCAGCACCGAGTAAGGTCTCGGTGCTGCGTGCGTGCCGTTGTGGCCATGCCCGTGGCCGGGCGGCAGCAGGCCGACCGTACGTCGCCTGACCGAAACCGATGGGGAACACCCAGTCCGAGGAGACCGAAGCACAGTGGCAGCATCGGCCGGGCATCTCCGCCCGGGACGCTATCTCGCCTTCTTCGCCCTGATCGTGGTGGCGCTGTACGCCCTGGTGTTCTTCACCGGGGGCGGCAAGCCCACGCCGAAGCTCGGCATCGATCTGCAGGGCGGTACCCGGGTCACGCTCACCGCGCGCACGCCGGACGGCGGCACCCCGACGCGGGAGTCGCTCAACCAGGCGCGCCAGATCATCGAGAACCGGGTCAACGGGATCGGTGTCGGCGGCACCGAGGTGGTCCTCGACGGCAACAACGTCGTCATCACGGTCCCCGGTGAGCAGGGCGACGAGGCGAAGAACCTGGGCCGGACGGCGAAACTGGGCTTCCGCAAGGTCGTCACGTCCCAGCCGGTGGCGCCGCAGCCGGGCCAGCCCGGACAGCCTGGTCAGCCCGGGCAGCCGGGGCAGCCGCCCGCGACGGGGGCGCCCTCCTCGAACGCGACTCCGCCGCCCGCTTCGAGCGGCGCGCCGAGCAGCAAGCCCGGTGGTGGCGGCGCGCCCGGCGCGGAGCCCGCGCAGCAGCAGAGCACGGCGCCCGCCCCGCCGCCGTCCGGCGGTCCGGCGACCGAGGAGGACGCGGCGAAGGAGATCCAGCAGGCGAAGGCGATCCGGCAGAACCCGGCGCTGGTCCCGGCCCCGGACAAGGCGAGCGACCCGGCCGCGCAGGCCGCGCAGAAGGCCGCGGCGGAGAAGGCGTTCGCGTCGCTGCACTGTGTTCCGAACGGCAAGGACCCGCTGGTCGGCAACGACGACCCGAAGCTTCCACTGGTCGCCTGCGGTGACAAGGACACGAACAAGTACCTGCTGGAGCCGGAGTTCCTGCCCGGCACCGAGATCTCGAACGCGAACTCCGGCTACGACCAGCAGCGCGGCCAGTGGGTCGTCGACCTGTCCTTCAAGAGCGAGGGCGGCAAGATCTGGGGCGACTTCACCTCGAAGAACGTCAACCAGCAGGCCGCGTTCGTGCTCGACACCAACGTCGTGTCGGCGCCGACCATCCAGGGCGCGATCCTCGGCGGCAACACCCAGATCACCGGCAAGTTCAGCCAGACCGAGGCGAAGCAGTTGGCCGACATCCTCAAGTACGGCTCGCTGCCGCTGTCGTTCGCCTCCTCGGACGCGACGACCGTGTCGGCGACGCTCGGCCTCGCCTCGCTGGAGGCCGGCCTGATCGCGGGCGGCATCGGCCTGCTCGTGGTGTTCGTCTACTGCCTGTTCTACTACCGGCTGCTCGGCATCCTGACGATCCTCTCGCTGGGCCTGTCCGGGTTACTGGTCTACGCGGTACTTGTGCTGCTCGGTCGCTGGATCGGCTACACCCTCGACCTCGCTGGCGTCGCCGGCCTGATCATCGCCATCGGGATCACGGCGGACTCGTTCGTCATCTACTTCGAACGATTGAAGGATGAGATCCGGGAAGGCCGGACGTTCCGGTCGGCGGTGCCGAGAGGCTGGGTCCGCGCGCGCCGCACGATCTTGGCGTCCGACGCCGTGAGCTTCCTGGCGGCGGCCATCCTGTACATCATCGCGGTCGGCGACGTGCAGGGCTTCGCGTTCACCCTCGGTATGTCCACGGTGCTCGACCTCGTGGTGGTCTACCTGGTCACGCATCCGCTGGTCGCGCTGGTGTCGACCTCGAAATCGAAGTTCCTGTCCAACCCGAAGCACCTCGGCCTCGGGGCCGTGCAGCAGCTGGGTTCGCAGCGCAAGTCGACCCGTGTCGGCCGCGCGCACGTGAAGGAGGCCTGACGTGGGGGTTGACGAGCTGGGTACGGACGCCGAGGCGGCCAAGCCCGCGCCTGCCAAGAAGGAGAGCTTCTTCCACCGGCTCCACGTCGGTACCGGTGCGCTGGACGTCGTCGGCGTGCGCAAGCGCTGGTACATCTTCTTCGCCGCGCTGGTGCTGGTGAGCATCGGGTCGATGGTGTTCCGCGGCTTCAACGCCGGCATCGAGTTCGAGGGCGGGACGCAGATCCAGCTGCCCGCGCACGGCACGCACGGACCCATCACCGAGGACCAGGTGAAGCGCAGCTTCGCCGACGCGCTCGGGACCGCGGCCGCGGAGACGCAGAAGGTCGGCACGGGCGCCGCGACGACCATCCAGATCCGCTCCGAGACGCTGGACGCCGGTCAGGTGGCCAAGGTCAAGGAGACGATCGCCAAGGAACTCGGCCCGATCGGCAGCAACGGCAAGGCCGACGTGCAGGCGATCAGCGACAGCGCGGTGAGCGCGTCGTGGGGCGACGAGATCTCGCAGCAGGCGCTGATCGCGCTCGGGGTGTTCCTCGTCGCGGTCACGATCTTCCTGGCGGTCTACTTCGACCTGCGGATGGCCACCGCGGCGCTGATCTCGCTGCTGCACGACATCGTGGTCACCGCGGGTGTGTACTCGCTGGTCGGCTTCGAGGTCACCCCGGCGACCGTGATCGGCCTGCTGACCATTCTCGGGTTCTCGCTGTACGACACGGTGGTGGTGTTCGACAAGGTCCGGGAGAACACCCGCGGCCTGCTCGGGCTGACCAGGCGCACCTACGCCGAGGCGGCCAACCTGGCGCTGAACCAGACCCTGATGCGGTCGATCAACACCGCGGTCATCGCGATGCTGCCGATCCTCGGCCTGCTCATCGTCGGCTACGTCCTGCTCGGCTCGGGCACGCTCCAGGACCTCGCGCTGGTGCAGCTGACCGGCACCATCGTCGGTGTGCTGTCCTCGGTCGCGCTGGCCACCCCGCTGCTCGTCGACTTCAAGATGCGGGAGCCCAGGTACCGGCAGCAGGCCGCCCGGGTCGAGGCGCGCCGCAAGAACCAGGCACGCAAGGCCGCCGCGCAGGCGGAGGGCGACTTCGACCCCAACGACGAGGAAGCGCTCGAGGCGGAGCTGCGCAAGGAGAAGGCGTACGCGGCCGCGGCGAGCGTGCCGGCTCGGCATCCGAAGCAGGCCCAGCGCAAGGGCAGGCCCTCCGGTAAGCCGTCGGGCAAGCGGAAGCACTGAGCGGGCCACGACGGATGGAGCTGGCACAGGCACTCGGCCGGATCGCCGAGGTGCCGGACTTTCCCGAGCCGGGCGTCCTGTTCCGCGATCTCAGCCCGCTGTTCGCCGACGCCGCGGCGTTCGCGGCGGTGACCGACGCGCTGGCCGGCACGGTCGACCCCGGGGTCGACCTGCTGGCCGGCGTCGAGGCGCGGGGATTCCTGCTCGCCGCGGCCGTCGGGTACGCCCGTGGCCTCGGCGTGGCACTGGTCCGCAAGCCCGGCAAGCTGCCGAGCGTCGCGGGCCGGGTGGACTACGCGCTGGAGTACGGTACCGCGAGCGTCGAGCTGCCGACCGGGATCGTGCGTCCCGGCCAGCGCGTCGCGGTGCTGGACGACGTGCTCGCGACCGGCGGCACGGTGGCCGCGACCTGCAAGCTGCTGGAGGACGCGGGCGCGGTCGTCGCCGGGATCTCGGTGGTCGTCGAGCTCGCCGGGCTGGGCGGTCGTGCCCTGGTGCCCGGCCGCGAGGTCCGCGCGCTCGAAACCTGCTGACCCGGGTCCCGCACCGCGCGGTCGTGCGCCCCAATGTGGCATTGGGTGCGTTGGACGCACCCAATGTGGCGTTCGGTGCGTTGGACGCACCGAACGCCACATTCGGGCGCTTGGGGCCCCGTGGTGGGCGCCGGAGGGGATCCCGGAGCGTAAGCGGTTACCCTTGGTGTTTCCAGGCCGCACGAGCAGCAGGAGGTGCGGGTGAGCCAAGAGCTCGACGCCGCGGTGGCAGCCAAGGCCGCGTCCGGGAAAGCCGTGTCTTCGAAGGGCACGGCCTCGAAGAACGCGGCCGCCAAGGACGGCGCCGAGCCACGGGGCGCGCAGGGGGGCCAGCCGAAGCAGAACGGCGCGGCACCCACCCCGTCGGCCACCCGGCGCGTGCGCGCGCGACTGGCCCGCCGGATCACCGCACAGCGCGCCGCGCCGGTCAAGCAGGTGCTCGAACCCCTCGCGGTCATTCACCGCGAGCTGCACCCGAACGCCGATCTGGCGCAGCTGCAGCACGCCTACGACGTCGCGGAGGAACTGCACCGGGACCAGCGGCGCAAGTCGGGCGACCCGTACATCACCCACCCCCTCGCCGTCGCGACCATCCTGGCCGAGCTGGGCATGGACACCACCACGCTGGTGGCCGCGCTGCTGCACGACACCGTCGAGGACACCGGGTACTCGCTGGAGGCGCTCAAGGCCGACTTCGGCGAGAAGGTCGGCGAACTCGTCGACGGCGTCACCAAGCTGGACAAGGTCAAGCTCGGCACCGCGGCCGAGGCCGAGACCATCCGCAAGATGGTCATCGCCATGGCCCGCGACCCCCGGGTGCTCGTCATCAAGCTGGCCGACCGGCTGCACAACATGCGCACGATGCGGTTCCTGCCGCCGGAGAAGCAGGCCCGCAAGGCCCGCGAGACGCTGGAAGTGCTGGCGCCGCTGGCCCACCGGCTCGGCATGGCCACGGTGAAGTGGGAGCTGGAGGACCTCGCCTTCGCCATCCTGCAGCCGAAGAAGTACGACGAGATCGTCCGGCTGGTCGCCGACCGGGCGCCCTCGCGCGACATCTACCTGCGCTCGGTGATCACCGAGCTGACCCAGAACCTCGTCGACGCGCGGATCACCGCGAAGGTCGAGGGCCGCCCCAAGCACTACTACTCGATCCACCAGAAGATGATCGTGCGCGGCCGCGATCTCGACGACATCCACGACCTGGTCGGGGTGCGCATCCTCGTCGAGGACGTCCGCGACTGCTACGCCGCGATGGGCGTGGTGCACGCGCTGTGGCAGCCGGTGCCCGGCCGGTTCAAGGACTACATCGCGCAGCCGAGGTTCGGTGTCTACCAGTCGCTGCACACCACGGTGATCGGCCCGGACGGCAAACCCCTCGAGGTACAGATCCGCACCTACGAGATGCACCGCACCGCCGAGTACGGCATCGCCGCGCACTGGCGGTACAAGGAAACCAAGGGCACGCACAACGGCAACGCGATGGACGTCGACGAGATGGCGTGGATGCGCCAGCTCCTCGACTGGCAGCGGGAGGCCGCCGACCCCGGCGACTTCCTCGAATCGCTGCGCTACGAGCTGGCCTCGCGCGAGATCTTCGTGTTCACGCCGAAGGGCGACGTGATCACGCTGCCGGTCGACTCGACGCCGGTCGACTTCGCCTACGCGGTGCACACCGAGGTCGGGCACCGCTGCATCGGCGCGCGGGTCAACGGCAGGCTCGTCGCGCTGGAACGCAAGCTGGAGAACGGTGAGGTCGTCGAGATCTTCACCTCGAAGGCGGAGAGCGCGGGCCCGAGCCGGGACTGGCTCCAGTTCGCGGGCTCGCCGAAGGCGCGGGCCAAGATCCGGCAGTGGTTCGCCAAGGAGCGTCGCGACGAGGCGATCGAGGCGGGCAAGGAATCCATCACCAAGGAGGTCCGCAAGGTCGGGCTGCCGATCCAGCGGCTGGTGTCGGCCGAGTCGATGGGCGCGGTGGCCACCGAGCTGCACCACCCGGACATCAGCTCGCTGTACGCGGCCGTGGGTGAGGGCCACACCAGCGCCAAGCACGTCGTGCAGCGCCTGGTCGCGCTGATCGGCGGTGTCGACGAGGCCGAGGACGAACTCGCCGAACGCGCGACGCCGTCCACGGTCACCCGGCGCCGCGGATCCAACGACGTCGGTGTCGTGGTCAAGGGCGCCAGCGACATCTGGACGAAGCTCGCGCGCTGCTGCACCCCGGTGCCGGGCGACGAGATCCTGGGCTTCGTCACGCGCGGCGGCGGTGTCAGCGTGCACCGGACCGACTGCACCAACGCCGACGACCTGCGGGCGCAGCCGGAGCGGCTGGTCGAGGTCGAATGGGCGCCGTCGGCGTCCTCGGTGTTCCTCGTCGCGATCCAGGTCGAGGCGCTGGACCGGCACCGGCTGCTCTCGGACATCACCAAGGTGCTGGCCGACGAGAAGGTCAACATCCTGTCGGCCTCGGTCACCACCTCCCGGGACCGGGTCGCGGTGAGCCGGTTCTCGTTCGAGATGGGCGACCCGAAGCATCTCGGGCACGTGCTCAAGGTCGTGCGCGGTGTGGAGGGCGTGTACGACGTCTATCGCGTGACCTCGGCGTCGTAGCCGGGGCGCCGGGGGACATTGCTCACAGCCGGTGATCCCCCGCGACGACCCGGTTAGGGTGCTTTCATGACCGACGGTTTCGAGTTCACGCGCGACGGCGAGGTCGCGCGGTTGACGTTCACCCGGCCGGCGAAGATGAACGCGATCACCTACGGCATGTGGTCGGCGATCCCGGAGGTCGTGGCCGAGGTCGAGGCGGACCCGGCGCTGAAGGTGCTCGTGCTCGCGGGCGCGGGGGAGCACTTCTCGGCGGGCGCGGACATCAGCGAGTTCGGGGAGCTGCGGACGACGGCCGAAGGGGCGGCCACCTACGACAAGGCGGTCGAGGGCGCGGTGGCCGCGCTGACGGCCCTGCGAAAGCCGTCGATCGCGATGATCCAGGGCAACTGCATCGGCGGTGGCTGCCAGGTTTCGGTGGCCTGTGACTTCCGGTTCGCCGCCGAGGGTTCCCGGTTCGGGATCACCCCGGCGAAGCTCGGGATCGTCTACCACTTCGACTCGACCCGTCAGCTGGTTTCGCTCGTCGGGCCGGCGCACGCGAAGTACTTCCTGCTGTCCGGGGAACTGATCGACGCCACCCGCGCGCGGGAGATCGGGCTGCTGAACGAGGTCTTCCCGGCGGACGGACTGGAGGCTTCGACGCTGCGGTTCGCCGGGACGCTGTGCTCGCGTTCGCAGGCCTCGGTGCGCGGGATGAACCGGATCATCGAGAAAATCGTTGCGGGGCAACAGGAATCCGACGCCGAGGTGGAGGAGATCCGGCTCGCCGCGCTGCACGGCGAGGACTACGCGGAGGGGGTCGCGGCCTTCCTGGACCGGCGGCCCCCGCGCTTCACGTACCGGTAGGCGATCAGTTTTCCAGGTAGGGCGAGAAATGCCCGGCCACGACGTCGGTGACGGCGTCGGGGTCCAGCGCGCCGTCGACCTCGATCACCCGGACGCCGTGCCGGCGCGCCGAACGGACGGCGTCGGCGGCGACCAGCCGGTCCCGCGCGACGCGGTTCCGTTGCGCGAGCACCGGATCGCTGACCCGCGTGGCGAGTGCGGACGCGCGCGGCAGCTGGCGGATCTGGTGCTGGCGGAACAGCTCGGTCGGCACCAGCACCACCATGCGGCCGGGGGAGTCCACCAGCGGGGCCACGAGTTCGGGCCGCAGTCCCCAGCCTTCGGCGATGATGGGGCGCGCCGAATCGAGCGCCCGCAGGTCGTCGAGCGCCCATTCGAACCGCTGCGGGAAACCGGCGAGGGTTTCGTGGGTCATGCGCTCGGGGGTGGTGTTCACCCAGACGGCCTCCGGGTCCGGGTCGGCGGCCGTCTGGTGCAGCCGGAACCGGTACGCGACGCGGCGATCGAGGTGACCGCGGGCGTCGTGGTAGTCGTAGTGATAAGCGGTGAGGCCGTAGCGTGTCGCCAGCAACCGGGCCACCGTCGACTTGCCCGACCACTGCGCGCCGCCGATCCAGAGTGCCTTGCTCAGCGTTCCGAACGGATCCGACGTCATCGTCATCAGACGACTATTGCCCGGTCCAGGGCCGAAAACCAGTCTTGTGTTCCGGACTGTCATCGGTTCGTCGCACCGCGTGGGTGCGTCGAACCGACGACGGCCCCGGCGCGTGCGCGCCGGGGCCGTCGGCCGGTGATCGGTGTTCCGCTCAGTTCGCGACGCTGACGCCGGTGAACTTCACCTGGAGCGCGGGAAGGCCGGTGCCGTCCGGGCTGCTGGCCTGCGACTCCGGCGTGATCCCGGCGCGGGCGACCTTGTCGAGCACCTTGAGACCTTCGTCGGAGATGCTGCCGAAGACCGTGTAGTCCGGTTGGAGCTGCGCGTCGCCGTAGACCATGAAGAACTGGCTGCCGCCCGAGTTCGGCTCGCGGGTCTTGGCCATCGCGAGCACGCCGCGGCCGTAGGTCAGCTGCGGGAAGTTCTCGTCCGGGATCGTGTACCCGGGGCCGCCCTGCCCGTCGTTCTGCGGGTCGCCCTTCGCGCCGGGGTCGCCGCACTGCAGCATCTGCAGGCCACTCGTGCCGAGGCGGTGGCACATCGTGTCGGTGTAGAAGTTCTGCTTGGCGAGGCTGAGGAAGCTGTTGACCGTGCACGGCGCGAGGTCACGGTCCAGCTTGACCGGGATGTCGCCCGCGGTGCTCTTCAGCGTCACGTCGACCGTGCCGGTCGAGGGGACGTTCTTGCCGTCGGGCACGGTCGCTTTCTTCGGCGTCTTGCCCTTGGCGTCCGCCTTGTAGTCACAGCTGACCGGGTTCGCCAGCGGCGTCGGCCGCTTCGGCATCGCCGCGCGCTGGGTCGGGATCTGGATGGGCGGTGTGGGCGCGGCGGAGCTCGACGGCGGGTTCGCCGCGTCGTTGCTGCTCCCGCTGCTGTTCACGATCCACACCACGGCACCCGCCACGATGAGGACGACACCGCCGACCACCCCGACGCCCACGATCTTCCGGCGCTTCGCCCGCTCCGCACGGCGTACGAGCTGTCGCTCGAGTTTGCGCTTCGCAGCTTCGCGGCGCTGCTGGTTGGTCGCCACCGGAGGCCCTCCAGGTTTCCGCTCGGTGTCACACGTATGGGTCACCCGCCGCCTCGACGGCGCGAAGCCGCCGCAGTGGGTAGCGGCAGTGTATGGGCACAGCCTGTGAGGCCGGTGTACAGGGGCGGCTAGTCTTCTCCTGATCGTGAGCGGCGTCGCCCGGACGCCGGTGGGGACAGGAGGCGTTTCGTGCTCGTAGTCGGGTTCGGGACCGGCCCGCTGCAGGCGAACTGCTACCTGCTCGCCGGTGCCGCCGGCGGGGACTGCGTGCTCGTCGACCCGGGCCAGGAGGCGGCCGGGCGCGTGGCCGACGCGCTGGCCGAGCACCGGCTGACGCCGGTCGCGATGCTCGCGACGCACGGCCACGCCGACCACGTCGGCTCCGCCGCGGACCTGACGGCCGCGTACGGGATCCCGCTGCGGCTGCATCCCGCCGACGCGGAGGGCCACGACGGTGAGAGCGTGCCGTTGACGGAAGGCACACACGCCTTCGCCGGGCTGGACATCACGGTCGGCCACGCGCCCGGTCACACGGCCGGGTCGGTGGTACTCGGGCTCGCCACCCCCGAGGGCGGCAGGCTCGTGCTGACCGGGGACACCCTGTTCGCCGGATCGGTCGGGCGGACCGACGGAACCGGCGCCGAACTGGAGAAATCGTTGCGCACCTTGCTGTTGCCCCTGCCCGACGAAACCGTGGTGCTGCCCGGCCACGGCCCGGCGACGACGATCGGCCGGGAGCGCGCGGCCAATCCGTTCCTGAGCGCGACGGGCGTGGCATGAGCGACGAGAACGAGCACCCGGCGGCGGAACCTGCCGCGCCGGAACGGCTGCCGCTCTTTCACGACGAGACGCGGGCCCGACGCCGTCGCGGCTGTTCCGGTCTGGTCGGGGTGGTGCTCGTCGCCGCCGCGTTCGGCGGGATCGCGGGCCTGATCGGTGGCCGGATCACCGGGCTCGTCGTCGCCGGGGTGATCGCGCTGCCGCTGGTGTACCTGATGGCGTACAACCTGCGCCGCCGCGTCTGGCTCGAAGGCACCACGCTGCTGGTGCGCACGTGGGGCGTCCGGCGCGTGGACCTGGTCGGAGCGGAGCGGCTCGACCTGGTGATCGGCGACGTCCGCGGGACCAGGACGGTGAGCCTGCTCGTCAACGCGGGACAGCGCGGCAAGGTCGCGAAGGTGGACCTGGCGGTGTTCTCCGGCGCGGGCGGGCGGGAGCTGGGCGTGCTCCAGCTGCGCAGGCTCGCGAACGCGCTGCTGAACAACACCGAGGCGAACGGGCTCGTCTTCTCCGAGCTGCTGGTCGCCGAGCTCAGGTCGGAGGCCCGGGGCGACGCGGTCGCCGACCGCCCGCTCTACCGGCTGGCTTCCGCGGCGCCCTCCGGGAAGTACGTGCAGCGGTTCACCATGGAGGCGGTCAGCCGGTTCGTGGCGACTCTGGACTGACCGGCCGTTCGTCCTTCGGGGCCGGCTCGCGTCGCCGGGGTGACCGCGCGGGAACACCGAGCTGCCCGGCCGGTTCCCGCGACGCGATGAGCGCGGCCAGCAGCGTCGTGACCGGCACGGCCGCGACGATCCCGACGCTGCCGGCGAGGGTCCGGATGATCTCCGCGGCGATGTTCTCGCTCCCCAGCAGCGCGCCGAGCCCGACACCGGAGAGGGACGCGGTCAGCAGCACCGGCAGCGCGGCCCCGGCGTAGGCCATGACCAGGGTGTTGACCGCGGAACCGACGTGGTCGCGGCCGATCCGCAGTCCGGACCGGTACAGCTCGCGCCAGCTCAGCGCGGGGTTGGCGCGCCGCAGCTCCCAGACCGCGCTGGTCTGGGTGACGGTGACGTCGTCGAGCACGCCGAGCGCGCCGATGACGACGCCGGCGAGCAGCAGGCCGCGCGCGTCGATGCCGTGCCCGAGGGAGCCGATCAGGCTCGCGGTGTCCTCGTCGAGCCCGGTCAGCGACGCGGCGGCGGAGAAGATCGCCGAAAGGACACCGATCAGCGCGAGGCTGACGAGCGTGCCGAGCACCGCGGCCGAGGTTCTCGCGGACAGCCCGTGGGTCAGGTAGAGCGCGATGAACATGATCGCGCCCGCGCCCGCGATCGCCACCAGCAACGGGTTCTCCCCGGCCAGGATCGCGGGCAGGATGAACACCGCGATCACCACGAAACTCAGCACCAGCGCGCCGAGCGCCGCCAGCCCCTGCCAGCGGCCGAGCACGAGGACCGCGACGGCGAACAGCGCGGCCAGCACGAGCAGCGGTGTCCCGCGCTGGAAGTCGACGATCTGGAACGAGGCCGGATCGGCGACGTCGCCGCCGTTGTAGGCGAGGACGATGTCGTCGCCGGCGGCGAACCGGGGTGTGCTGGGCTCGATCGGGACGGTCAGCCGCAGCGTCCTGCCCGCGCCGGGACCGTCGGTCATCTTCAGCTCGGCGGTGAGGCACGGCTTGCCGTCGGCGGGGGGCTGGGTGCCGACCTGGACCTGACCCTGGGCGAGACACGGGCCGGAGACGGTCCCGGCGATCGACGCCTTCACCGGCGCCCCCTGCTGGACGACGCTCTTGGGCGCGGCCTTTCCCCACGGGTAGAGCACGATCATGCCCACGACGGTCGCCAGCGCGAGCGGGGTCAGCAGCCAGATCAGCAGCAGGCGGACGCGGCGGGACGCCGGGGCGGCGGGGCCGTGCCCGTGGCTGTGACCGTGCCCGTGGCTGTGACCGTGCCCGTGGCTGTGACCGTGCCCGTGGCCGACCGCGGGCTCGGCGGTGGACTTGGTGGTGGGCTTGGCCTCGGGCTTGGGGGTGGCCTTCGGCGCGGGCCGGGCGGGCGGCTTCCGGCGCGGCGCGGCGGCGCGGGCACGGGGTGTCTCGCCGGTGTCCGTGGCGTCCGCGCGACGGCGCGCGCCCTCGGGCGGCGTGCGGCGGGCCGGGTTCCCGGCGGCACGGGACGTTCCGGGCGCGCGCCGGGGTGCCGAAGGGGACGGATCGTCCGAGACCCGGCGAATCGGGCCCGTGTCGTCCTCGGAATTGTCTCGGCGCTCCACGAGGCACATCCTGCACAGCGCGCCCCGGGAGGCGGCAGCGGGGTCAGGCGGGCGACTGGCGGAGGTGGACGCGGCGGTAGGCCGAGGGCGGGGTGTCGAAGTGGTCGAGGAACGCCTGGCGCAGCGTCTCGGTCGAACCGAATCCGCAGCGGCGGGCGATCGCGGTGAGCGGGAGTTCGGTGCAGGAGAGCAGCCGGGCCGCCTGCTCGGTGCGTACCGTGCGCACGTACCGGCTCGGCGAGGTGCCCAGATGCGCGTCGAAGAGCCGGGCCAGCTGGCGGGCGCTGATGCCCGCGCGCTGGGCCAGCGCGACGGTGCCCAGATCCTCGGCGAGGTGCTCGCCGATGTAGGCGGTCAGGTCGCGGACCTGGCGGTGCTCGGGCGGCGGCCCGGACAGGAACATGCTGACCTGGGCCTGGTTTCCCGGCCGTTGCAGGTAGGTGACGAGCGCGCGGGCGGTTTCGCGGGCCAGGCTCGGCCCGTTGTCCTCTTCGACGAACGACAGGGTGAGGTCGAGCCCGCTGGTGACCCCGGCCGAGGTGTAGACGTTGCCATGGCGGACATACAGCGGCACCGGGTCGACCGTCACCTGGGGGAAGCGTTCGGCGAGCCGGTTCGCGTAGCCCCAGTGGGTGGTGGCGCGGCGCCCGTTGAGCAGCCCGGCCGCGGCGAGCACGGTGGATCCGGTGCAGACCGAGGCGATCCGGCGGCTGTGCCGGGACAGCCGCCGGAGGTGCCCGAGGATCCGCGCGTCCCCTGCCGCGTCCTCGTGCCCGAAACCGCCGGAGACGATCAGCGTGTCGAGCTCGCCGGTGACCTGGTCGAGCCGGGACTGGGCGCGCAGTGTGAGCCCGCACGAGGCCTCGACGTCCCGACCGTCCACAGTGGCCAGACAGATCTCGTACCCCGGCCGCGCGCCGAGCCGGTTCGCGGCGTGGAGCACGTCGGCGGGGCAGGCGATGTCGAGGAGTTCGGCGTCCGGATAACCGATGATCACGACACGTCTGGGTGAACCCGGCATACTCCGCACGGTAACAGCCGGAGCTGGCGGTCAGACATGGTTCGCAGGATTCCGGACATCCTCCCGGCACGCGGCGCGGGCCGCTGCCACGGTGGCGGCATGACCGACGAACAGAGGACCTTCGCCTTCGTGGTGTACCCCGGGTTCACCGTGCTCGACCTGGTCGGCCCGCTCCAGGTGCTCTCGGCGCTGGCGAACACGGACCAGCGCTACCGGGTGGTGGTCGTGGGGGAGACGCTCGACGGGCTCGGCACGGACACGCCCCTGGGGGTCTCGCCGAGTCACACCTTCGCCGACGTGCCCGCGCCGTACGCGCTGCTCGTGCCGGGTGGCGGCGTGCCGACGATGCGCGCGCTGTCGCACGAGCCGCTGCTGGCCTACCTGCGTTCCGCCGCGGCGGGTGCCGAACTGGTGACCTCGGTGTGCACCGGTTCGCTGCTGCTCGGGGCGGCGGGGCTGCTTGAGGGCAGGCCGGCGACGACGCACTGGATGTTCCGCGATGTGCTGCGCGCGTTCGGCGCCGAGCCGGTGGCGCGGCGGTGGGTCGAGGACGGCCCGGTCATCACGGCGGCGGGCGTGTCGGCGGGGATCGACCTCGCGCTGCACATCGTCGAACGGCTCGCGGGCACCGAGGCGGCCAGGAACGTCCAGTTCGGCGTCGAGTACGACCCGCAGCCGCCGCTCGGGCCGCTGGACTGGTCGAATCCGCCCTTCGGCCCGCTCAGGCCGCTCCGTGAGCAGGTGCTGGGGGAGGGCCTCGCGGACAATCCGGAGCTGCTGGAGAAGCTGCTCGCCCACGCCTAGATCCCCGTGGCCGAACGCCCGAATGTGGCATTGGGTGCTCCGCTCCTTGCCCCCACCGCCACCCTCAACGGAGACGCTCCGCGTCCAGGCCCTGATTCCACGCAGCGAATGTGGCGTTCGGTGCGTTGGACGCACCGAACGCCACATTGGGGCGCTTGAGGGGCCCGGCCCACCGAACGGAGGCGGCCAACCGGGTGAGGTCCGCGCGAGCGGGACCGCGGCACCCGCCCGGCGGCTAGATTCGCCCCTGTTTGTGCGATGCGATCGCACGTGACCGGACGCAGGTGGGGGCGTCAGTGCGGTTCCAGATCCTCGGCCCGTTGGCGGCTTCCGTGCCGCTCCCGTCCGCGCCCCAGCCCCGCAGGCTGCTGGCGGTGCTGCTGGCCCGGCCGAACGAGTTCGTCTCCCGCGACACCCTCGTCGACGAGCTGTGGCCGTCCGGCGCGCCGTCGAGCGCGGCCGCGGTCGTGCAGGTGACGGTGTCCAAGCTGCGCAAGACGGTCTCGCCGGGGCAGCCGGTCGACGGTGCCGGGCAGCGGCTGCGGTCCGGCCCGCGCGGGTACGCGCTCACCCTCGCCGACGGCGAACTCGACGCCGACGAGTTCCGCGTGCTGGCGGACGCGGCGGCCACCGCGGGGGACCGGGTGGAGCGGCGGCGGTTGTTCGAGCGGGCGCTGGCCTGCTGGCGGGGCGGGGCACTGGCCGACGTCGCCGGTGGGCCGCTGGTCGAGGCGCACAAACTGTGGCTGGAGGACCGGCGCCGGTCCGTGCTGCTCCAGCTGGTCGAGCTGGAGCTGGCCGACGGGGACGGGGCGGCGGTCGTGGCGCGGCTGGAGCCGGTGCTGGCCGCGCGGCCCGCCGACGAACGGGTCGCCGCGCGGCTGGCCTGCGCGCTCGGCGCGCTGGGCAGGCGGGACGCGGCGCTGGAGGTCCTGCGACGGGCCCGGCGCGCGGTGTGGGACGAGGCGGGGGTGCACCCCGGAGACGAGCTGCGGTCGGTGTACCGCCGGATCGCGGGCACCGAGTGGACCGCGGGCGGCGTGCCCGCGCAGCTGCCCCCGGACCTCCCGGACTTCGTGGGCCGGACGGCGGAACTGGCGGCGCTGGAGAGGGCGTTGCGCGGGCGGGCGCCGGTCGTCGTGCACGGCCCGGCGGGATCGGGGAAGAGCGCGCTCGCGGTGCGGGCGGCCTGGCGGGCGCGCGAGCGGTTCCCCGACGGCCAGCTCGTGGCCACCCTCCGCGGGGTGACCGGTGATCCGGTGCGGGTGCTCACCGGATTCCTCCGCGCGCTCGGCGCCGCCCCGGCCGAACTGCCCGCCGACTTCGCCGGGCTGGTGGCCACGTGGCGGGGGATGACCGCGGACCGGCGGCTGCTCGTGCTGCTGGAGGACGTCACCGCCGAGCGCCGGATCCGCCCGCTGCTGCCCGCCGGGCCCGGGTGCGCCACCGTGATCACCTCCCGGCGGGCCCTGCCCGCGCTGGCCGGGGCACGGGCGTTCGCCGTGCCCGAGATGTCCACAGTGGACGCCGAGGAGCTGTTCGGGGCGATCGCGGGCCGGGACCGGCGGCGGGCCGAACCAGCCGCGGTCGCGGAGGTGCTGCGGCGGTGCGCCGGTCTCGCCCTCGCCGTGCGGATCGCCGCGGCGCGGCTCGTCGGCAGGCCGCGGCTGCGGGTCGCCGAGCTGGCCGCCCGCCTCGCCGACGAACGCCGCGGGCTCGACGAACTCGTCGTGGGTGACCTCAGCGTCCGGGCGGCCGTGGAGTCGGCGCTGGGCGAGCGGACCGCCGCCGAACGGGACGCGCTGGCCCGGCTCGCCGCGTTCGGCGGCCCGGTCCAGGACTGGTGCGCGGCCGCGCTGCTGGGGCGCCCGCTGCCGGAGGTCAGGGACCTGCTCGACACCCTCGCCGACGGGCACCTGCTGAGCCAGGGCCCGGCGCACCGCGTGCCCGGTTTCGTCCGGCTGGTCCTGCTGACCGGGCATCCCCGGCCCCGGCTCGACCCGGTGCGGCTGCGGCGTGCGCTGGACGAGATCCTCGCCAGGACGCGCGGCGCCGGGCCCGGCCCGGACACCGAGCAGCTCGCCGCCGCCGTGCGCCTCGCGTCCCGCCACGGCTGGCCGGAGCTGACCGGGCGGCTCGCCGACGCGTGCGCCGCGCGGGCGGAGACGCCGTGGCTCGGCCGTTCCGCGTGGGCGGTCTCGGTGCGCGGCCTCGTGGCGGCCCGGCGCCGGGGAGACCACCGTGCCGAGGCGGGGAGGCTGTTCACCCTCGGCTCCGTGTACGCGCAGGGCGGGCGCTGGCGGCAGGCCCGCACCTACTACGGCATGGCCGAGTCCCGGTTCCGCGCGCTCGGCGACCGGGAACAGACCGGGGCGGTGCTGAGCGCGCTCGCCGACATCGACGTCGACACCGGCCGCGCGGAGGCGGCCGCCGACGGGCTGCGTGAGGCGCTCGACCTGTTCCGCGACTGCGCGGCGCATCGGCGGCAGGCGGTCACGGCCGCCCAGCTCGGCTCGCTGCTGGAAGATCTCGGCGACGTGCGCCGCGCGGTCGAGAGCTTCGAGGCGAGCCTGCTGCTCGCGCGGCACAGCGGCGACGAACGCGCGCTGGACCAGGTGACCAAGCGCTACGCCGACGTCCTGCGCCGTCGCGGGCACCCGGACCGGGCCGCGGACCTGCTCGGCGAGGCGCTCGGCGGAGCGGTCCGGACCGGGCAGCGGCACTGGGAGGCCCACGTCCTGCGGAGCATGGGGGACCTGCACACCGAGGCGGGGCAGTGGCGTGCCGGGGAGCGATGCCTGACGCGGTCGTTGACGTTGTTCGACCACATCGGACACCGGCACGCGGCCGCCTACACCCACCGCAGCCTCGCCGAGGCCAGGAGACGGGCCGGGGACCACGCCGGGACGCGAGCGCACCTGCGGGCCGCGATGGACGTCTTCCGCGACGTCGGCGACCGGCGGGGCGCCGGGTACGCCCTGATCAGCCTCGGCCGGTCCCACGCCGAGACCGGCGCCGCGGCCGACGCCCAGCGTGTCCTGCACCGCGCGGCGGACCTCTTCGCGCTCCTGGGTTTCCCGCTGTGGGAGCTACGGGCCCTGCGCGAGCTGAACGCCGTCGCCCGCGACTCGCCCGCGTCCGCGCGGGCTCGTGAAGTCCTGACGAGAATCCCGTCCTGACGGGCCCGCCGGGGCACCGGGGACCGCGGGCGTTTGGCGAAGTTATGGCGTGACCGTTTTGGCTGCCGTTGTCGGACCATTCCCCGAGGAAGGCACGTCATGCGGCTCTCACCCATGCTGCCCCGAGCGGCCTTCGGGCTGACCGTGGCGGCCGCGGCGATGCTGTTCGCCACGATCGGCACGGCGTCGGCGGCCACGAAACTGACCCAGGCGCAGGCGGCGGCGAAACTGAACGCGGCGGGTGTCACCCACTCGTCGAGCGGCAACTGCACCACCCGGACCAACGCTAAGTGCACCTCCTACGAGCAGATCAACGCAGGCACCGTCGACGGCGTGCTCACGCTCAAGCGCGCGAGCGGCTGCGGCGTCAACATCACCGGCGGCACCGAGGTCGGCCACGCCGCGGGCACCTACAGTCACTACAACGGCTACAAGGTGGACCTGTCGCACAACAGCTGTCTCGACGGCTACGTCAAACGGAGCTTCACCTACATCGGCAAGCGCGGCGACGGCTATCCGCAGTGGAAGGCGGCCTCCGGCAACCTCTACTGCGACGAGGGAAACCACTGGGACATCACCTACTTCTAGCGCGCCGGGCCGGGCGCTGTCCGGATGAGGGCACCGGACAGCGCCCGGCCCGGTGGATCTTCATCCGGCGCGGGCGCGGTGGCGCCGGGTACCCTGCTGGCTGTGACGGACCTGGCCCGGCCGGGATGGCGGGAACCCATGCTGGCCACCCTCACCGAGCGGCGTTTCTCGGACCCGGACTGGGTCTTCGAGCGCAAGCTCGACGGCGTGCGCGCGCTCTGCGTGCGCGACGGCGGCGAGGTCCGGCTGTGGTCCCGCGCGCGCAAGCCGATGGACGGGGCCTACCCCGAGATCGCGGACGCGCTGGCCGAGCGCGGAGGCGAGCGGTTCGTCGTGGACGGTGAGATCGTCGCGTTCGACGGTCACCGCACGAGCTTCGCCGCGTTGCAGCCGCGGATGCACCTCGCCGATCCCGCGCGGGCCCGGCGCAGCGGCGTCAAGGTGTACTTCTACGCGTTCGATCTGCTGCACTTCGGCGGCATCGACGCGGACGGCCTGCCGTTGCGCCAGCGCAAGCGGCTGCTGCGCGACGCGTTCGACTTCGGCGATCCGCTGCGGTACGCGGCGCACCGCAACGGCGACGGCGAGCGGTTCTACGCCGAGGCCTGCGCCAAGGGCTGGGAGGGTGTCATCGCCAAACGCGCCGACGCGCCCTACACACCCGGCCGGACGGCGGACTGGCTGAAGTTCAAGTGCGTTCGCGAGCAGGAGTTCGTGGTCGGCGGGTTCACCGATCCCCAGGGGACGAGGTCCGGGTTCGGCGCGTTGCTGCTGGGGTATCACGACAACGGGGCGCTGCGGTACGCGGGCAAGGTCGGCACCGGCTTCGACGAGGAGACGCTGCGCGCACTGCTCGACCGGCTGACCCCGCTGGAGCAGCGGGCCTCGCCGTTCGACGGTGTGGTACGCGAACGCGGCAGTCACTGGGTGCGTCCGGAACTGGTGATCCAGGCCGGATTCGCCGAATGGACGCCGGAGGGCAAGCTCCGGCACGCGCGGTTCGCCGGGATCCGCGACGACAAGGCGGCGGCCGACGTGGTGCGGGAGGGCCGGTGAACCCGGACGAGGTGCGGACGTCCAATCCGGACAAGGTCTTCTACCCCGAGCAGGGCCTGACCAAGGGCGACGTCGTCGCGCACTACCGCACCGTCGCCGAGGTGATGGTCCCGCACCTGCGCGGCCGGCCGCTGACACTGCGCCGCTATCCGCACGGCATCCACGGGGAGACCTGGTTCCAGAAGGAGGCCGGCTCGTACTTCCCGGACTGGCTGCGGGTCGAGCCGATCCCGCAACGGGATTCGGCCACCGTGCGGCACGTGATCTGCGACGACGCCGCGTCGCTGGTGTACCTGGCCAACCAGGCCGCGGTGGAGTACCACATCTGGACGTCCACAGTGGACGCGCTGGAGAAGCCGGACCTGGTCGTGATCGACATCGACCCGCCCGAGGACACCGACGTCCGCGACCTGCGGGACGTCGCGAGGCTGATCCGGCAGGTGTACACCGCCGTCGGGCTCACCGCGTACCTGCAGGCCACCGGCGGCCGGGGTTTCCACGTCGTGGCGCCGGTCGAACCGACCGCGAGCCACGCCGTCGTACGGCGGGTGGCGGCGAAGGCCGCGGAGCTGCTGGTGCGTGTCGATCCCGAGCGGCTGACGGTGGCCCAGCGCCGGGACCGGCGCGGCGGCCGGATCTTCCTCGACACCAACCGCAACGGCTACGCGCAGACGTTCATCGCGCCCTACTCGCTGCGCGCGCGGCCCGCCGCCGGGGTCGCCACCCCGCTCGGCTGGCACGAACTGGGCAAGGCCGAGCCGGACGGCTGGACGCCGGAGCGGATCAAACGGCGCCTGGCCCGCAAGGCCGATCCCTGGCATGACCTCGCCGAGCACGCGGCATCGGCGGAGCAGGCCCTGGAACAGCTCAAGCAGTACTGAATCCGCGCCGCGCCGTGCGAAAAAGGGATGGCGTGCCGAATCTCGGGCAGGCCATGATTTCCGCATGGGCGAGACAGGCGGTTGGATCCGTGAGGAGAACCTGGCCAAGGTGATGGCGTACCTCGCCGGGCTGGTGGACTACGACTGGGACGATTTCGACGCCGACGCACTGGACGCCGGGATCCCGCCGACCGACGCGGATCTGCCGACGGACACATGGTTCGAGTATCCGGTCGTAGGTATGCCGGCTCTCAGCCTCCGGATCGCCCGCGAACAGGGAGCGGGACTCCTCAGCATGTACATCACCGGTGATTTCGACTCTGTGCTCGCGGCCCGTTTCGAGACACTGCTTGATCTCCACTGACCTGCGGTGTATCGGACGGGTGCTCAGTCGGGTTCGACGTCCTCGGGCGCGGCGTCTTCGAGCAGGCCGCGCCAGCGGGGCGCGGCCAGGCAGCCGCCCGAGGTCCACTCGCGGTAGACCACCTCGCCGACGAGCACCGGGCGCACCCAGTGCGCGTTCTCGGCCTGCCGAGCCGGCACCTCGTGGAACGGCGAAGTCTTGCGGGACAGGCGGTTCAGCCTGCGGGACAGCGTCTCCAGCTCCGCGCCGGAGAAGCCGACACCGACGTTCCCGACGTAGCGCAGCGCGTCGGCCTCGGGCACACCGAGCAGCAGCGAGCCGAAGGTCCCGCTGCGGCGCCCGCCCCCGGGCCGCCAGCCACCGAGCACGACTCGCTGCACGTGCGGGTCGGCGATGGTGAGCCAGTCGCCGGTGCTGCGGCCGGGCCGGTACGGGCTGTCCGCGCGCTTGGCGAGGATCCCGGCGAGGCCGTGCTCGTGGCAGGCGCGCGCGACGGCGCCGCCGTCGCCGAGGTAGTGCTGGGGCACCTGCCAGAACGGGCCGGTCAGGCCGAGGCCGCCGAGCAGTTCCCGGCGTTCGGTGTAGGGCAGGTCGAGACAGGAGCGACCGTCCACATGCAACAGATCGTAGGCGAGGAAGAAGGCGGGGTAACGGTCTTTGAGCCGTTTCGCCGCGGCCGGATCGGCCTGGCTGCGGTGCCGGAGGCCCTCCGCGCTCGGCCTGCCGTCGTCGAACGCCACGATCTCGCCGTCCAGCAGCGCCTCGGTGGAACCCAGCTGCTCGCCGAGCCCGCGCAGCTCCGGATAGCGGGCGGTGACGTCCGCGCCGGACTCGTCGTACGCGGTGACCCGGCCGCCGGTCACCCGCAGCATCGTGCGCTGTCCGGACCAGGCGAACTCGTAGGCCCAGTCGGTGTCCTCGGCCACCGTCGGGAGACGGCCCGGCTTCGCGGCCATCGGCGCGAGGAACCTCGGCGTCTCCGCGCGGCCGGGTTCGGCCGGGTCCAGTCGTTTGAGCACCCAGTCCCGTTCGGACTCCGGATCGTGCCGGTTGACGAAGACGTACTTGCCGCGTGCCTTCGCGCCATGGAAGACGACTTCCACCTTGTGGTCGTTCCAGTGCAGCGTCTCGTACCGCCCGCGGTCCCAGATGGTCATCCGCCCGCCGCCGTACTCGCCGGCCGGGATCTCGCCCTCGAAATCGGCGTACTCCATCGGGTGATCCTCGGTGTGCACCGCGAGCCGGGTGACCTCCGGCGACATCGGCAGGCCCTTCGGGACCGCCCACGACACGAGCACACCACCGCGCTCCAGCCTGACGTCCCAGTGCAGCCTGCGCGCGTGGTGCTCCTGGATCACGAACAGGTCGCCGGTACCGGGATCGACCCGCTCGGGCCACGGTTCACGGGTGCGCCGGGGATCGCGCTTGCGCCGGTACTCGCCGAGTTGTTCCGCCATCTCCGGCCGTGGCACCCCCATCCCCGTTCGTTGTTTCCAGCGTATCCCTTCGGCCCTGCAACAAAACCTCCGTACGGGGGTCGGGCTTTCGGAGAGGCCCGAAGCGCCGTCAAGGCCATCTTGCGGGCGTCGGACGCCCGCAAGATGGCCTTGACGGCAGGCCCGCTCTCAGTCCGCTTCGGCCAGTGCCTCGGCGAACTGGGCGGCGTAGAGGCGAGCGTAGGCACCGCCGGCGCGCAGCAGGGTTTCGTGGTCGCCCTGTTCCACGATCCGGCCCGACTCCATCACCAGGATGACGTCGGCGTCCCGGATCGTGGACAGCCGGTGCGCGATGACGAAGCTCGTGCGGCCCTCCCGCAGCGAGTTCATCGCCCGCTGGATGAGCACCTCGGTGCGGGTGTCGACCGAACTCGTCGCCTCGTCGAGGATGAGGATCGCCGGCTTCGCCAGGAACGCCCGCGCCACCGTGATGAGCTGCTTCTCACCCGCGCTGACGCTGCCGCCCTCGTCGTCGACCACCGTGTCGTAGCCCTCGGGCAGGGTCCGCACGAACCGGTCGACGTGCGTCGCCTTGGCGGCCTCGACGATCTCCTCACGGGTCGGGTTGTCGGCGCCGTAGGCGATGTTCTCCGCGATCGTGCCGCCGAACAGCCACGCGTCCTGCAGCACCATGCCGGTCTTGTCGCGCAGTTCCTCCCGGTCCATCTCCGCGATGTCCACGCCGTCGAGGGTGATCCGGCCGCTGTCGATTTCGTAGAACCGCATGAGCAGGTTGACCAGCGTGGTCTTGCCCGCGCCGGTCGGGCCGACGATCGCGACGGTATGCCCGGGTTCGACGCTCAGCGAGAGGTTCTCGATGAGGGGGGTGTCCGCCAGGTACCGGAAGGAGACGTCCTGGAACTCGACCCTGCCCCGCACGAGGCCCGGCCGCGCCGGCTCGGCGGGTTCCGGTTCCTGCTCCTCGGCGTCCAGCAGCGCGAACACCCGTTCCGCCGAGGCGACCCCGGACTGCAGCAGGTTCGCCATGCTCGCGATCTGCGTGACCGGCTGGCTGAACTGCCGCGAGTACTGGACGAACGCCTGCACGTCCCCGAGCGACAGGCCACCCGAGGCGACCCGCAGCGCGCCGATCACCGCCACCAGCACGTAGTTCAGGTTGCCGATGAACATCATCGCGGGCTGGATCGTCCCGGAGATGAACTGCGCCTTGAAACTCGAGGCGAACAGCGAGTCGTTGTGCTCGACGAAAGTCCGCTGCGCCTGCTCGCGGCGGCCGAACACCTTCACCAGCGAATGCCCGGTGTACATCTCCTCGATGTGCGCGTTGAGGCGCCCGGTGGTGGCCCACTGCTGGATGAACTGGGGCTGGGCCCGCTTCCCGATCTTCGTCGCCACGTACACCGACGCCGGAACGGTCAGCAGCGCGACCACCGCGAGCAGCGGCGAAATGAGGAACATCATCACCAGCACGCCGAGCACCGTCAGCACCGAAGTCACGATCTGCGCGAGCGTCTGCTGCAGCGACTGCGCGAGGTTGTCGATGTCGTTGGTGACGCGGCTGAGCACCTCGCCCCTCGGCTGGCGGTCGAAGTACTTCAACGGCAGCCGCGCGAACTTGTGTTCCACCTGCTCGCGCAGGTCGAACACCGCGCGCTGCACCAGCGTCGTGGTCAGGCGCGCCTGGACCAGCGAGAAGAACGACGCGATGACGAACAGGCCCAGCACGATCAGCAGGACCTGGCCGACCTTGGTGAAGTCGATGCCCATACCGGGCACCAGGTCGACGCCGCCGAGCATGTCGGCCCGGGTGGTCTCGCCCCTGGCACGCAGCCCGGCGATCACGGCCTCCTTGCTCTGCCCGGGGGACATGCCCTGGCCCAGTACCCCGGCGAAGATCAGGTCGGTGGCCCTGCCGAGCACCTTCGGCCCGATCACGGTCATCGCGACGCTCAGCACGCCGAACGCGAGGACCCCGAGCAGCGCCGTGCGCTGCGGCTGCAGCAGGCGCAGCAGCCGGGCCAGGGAACCGCGGAAGTCCAGCGCCTTCTCCGGCGGCATGCCACCGGACATGAATCTGCCCGGCCCGCTCTGGCTGGGCCCGGTCCCCGGCGCGCTCCCGTGCCTGCGCGCGGCGGCCGGCCGCTCGCCCGCGTCGGTGGTCTCCGTGGAGTCGGTGGTGCTCACGCCGCCTCCTGTTCCGTCAGCTGCGAAAGCACGATCTCGCGATAGGTTTCGTTGCTGTCCATGAGTTCGTGGTGGGTTCCGGTGCCGACGACCCGGCCCTCGTCGAGCACGACGATGCGGTCCGCGCTCCGGATCGTGCTGACCCGCTGCGCGACGATGACGACGGTGGCGTCCGCGGTCTCGGCGGCCAGCGCCCGGCGCAGCGCGGCGTCGGTGGCGTAGTCGAGCGCCGAGAACGAGTCGTCGAAGAGGTAGATCTCGGGCTTGTGCACCAGCATCCTGGCGATCGCCAGCCGCTGGCGCTGACCGCCGGAGACGTTGGTGCCGCCCTGGGCGATCGGGGTGTCCAGTCCTTCCGGCTTCTGCTCGACGAAGTCCTTGGCCTGCGCCACTTCCAGCGCGTGCCAGAGCTGTTCGTCGGTCGCGTCCGGATCGCCGTACCGCAGGTTGCTCGCGATCGTGCCCGCGAACAGGTACGGCTTCTGCGGGACGAGCCCCACCACCGACGAGAGCACCGCCGGATCGAGGTCGCGGACGTCGACGCCGTCGACCTTCACCGTGCCCGAGGTGGCGTCCATCAGCCGGGGGATCAGGTTCAGCAGCGTCGTCTTCCCGGTACCGGTGCTGCCGATCACCGCGGTCGTCTCACCGGGACGGCCGATCAGCGTGATGTCGCTCAGCACCGGCTTCTCCGCGCCGGGGTAGCGGAACCCGACGCCGGTCAGTTCCAGGTGGCCGTGCACGGCACCGGGCCTGATCGGCGTCGGCGGCACGAGCACGCTCGGCTCGGTGTCGAGCACCTCGGTGATCCGCTCCGCGCTGACCTCCGCGCGCGGCACCAGCATGAACATGAAGGTGGCCATGATGACCGCCGTCAGGATCTGCATCAGGTAGGACAGGAACGCGGTCAGCGCGCCGACTCCCATGTGCCCCGAGTCGATGCGCAGCCCGCCGAACCACAGCACGGCGACGCTGGAAACGTTCATCACCAGCATCACGATCGGGAAGATGAGCGCCATGAGCCTGCCGACCCGCAGCGACACGGCGAGCAGATCGGCGTTGGCCCTGCCGAAGCGCTCGCGCTCGTGGGTGTCGCGGACGAACGCGCGGATCACCCGCACGCCCATGATCTGCTCGCGCAGAACCTGGTTGATCCGGTCCAGCCGCTCCTGCATGAGCCGGAAGGCGGGGCGCATCTTCGCCACGATGATGGTCACCGCGATACCCAGCACCGGGACGATGACCAGCAGCAGCGAGGACAGCGGGAGGTCCTGGTTGAGCGCCATGATGATGCCGCCGACGCACATGATCGGCGCGGACGCCATCAGGGTCAGCGTCATCAGCGCCAGCATCTGCACCTGCTGGACGTCGTTGGTGGTGCGGGTGATCAGCGACGGCGTGCCGAAGTGGCCGACCTCGCGGGCGGAGAAGTCCTGCACGCGGTGGAAGACTGCGGACCGGATGTCGCGGCCGAGCGCCATCGCGGTGCGCGCGCCGAAGTAGACCGCGCCCAGCGAGCACGCGATCTGCGCGAGCGAGACCAGCAGCATCACGCCGCCGACACCCAGGATGTAGCCGATGTCCCCGTGGACAACGCCCTTGTCGATGATGTCGGCGTTGAGCGTGGGCAGATAGAGCCCGGCCAGTGTCTGGATGAGCTGAAGCAGCACGACCAGCCACAGCGCGCCCCGGTACGGGCGCATGTGACGGCGCAGGAGCTTGATCAGCACAACGGTGACTCCCCCCAATGGTGGTGTTCTTGTCGTTCGGGTCGTTCTACGAGGGTGGTGCGGTGGTGGCTTCCCGATCGGTGGTGGGACGACCGGAGCCGGTGGTGAGCGTGGGAAAACCCGCGGCCAGTTCCCGGAGCAGCCGGGTCAGCGTCGGCAGGAACACCTGGTGGTCGGAGGTGAACCATTCGACGAAGGCGAGCCGGACCGCGCTTTCCACCGCCCCGGCCATCAGCCGCGCGTAGAGCACGTCCTCGTCGCCGGCTTCGGCCCGTTCGATGATGGCCTCGGCGAGGAGGCGTTCGACCGTGTGGTGTGCCTTGAGGAACTCTCCCCGCAGGGCGGCGTGCCCCATCAGCGCGCGGACCCGGGAAACATAGGCCCGATCGGGCTCACCGTCACGCGAATATTGCTCGAGCACCGCGCCGGTGACGGCCTCCCACAGCGACTCGCCCGTGGGACGGGCCAGCAGCGCGTCGCGGACCCGGTGCTGGCGTTCGACGACGAACTCGCAGACCGCCTCCTCCTTGCAGGAGAAGTAGTTGTTGAAGGTGCGCGGGGAGACGCCCACCTCGGCCGCGATGTCCTCGACCTTCACCTGGTCCAGGCCCCGTTCCACGGTCAGGCGCAGCGCCGCCTCGCTCAGCGCGCGGCGGGCCGCCTGTTTCTTGCGTTCACGCAGACCGGGCCGCGTCGGGGATTCGGGTGGCACGAGACGAGCGTAGTCAAAAGTTGCGTGGCGCGCAAAAATCTGCGCGACACGCACGAATCGGGCAGGCTTTCGGGTGACCCCTCGGGCGCGGACCGCACGGCGGGAGAAGGCGCCGCGGGTGGTGAGACTGTCGCGGGTGGGCGTTTCGGGTTACGGTTGTTACGTAGCGTGAGTACGGGTTCGGCGATCGGCGGAGGTGCGGCATGCGGGCGATGTGGAAGGGCTCCGTGTCGTTCGGGCTGGTCAGCATCCCGATCCAGCTGTACGCGGCTACCGAGAACAAGAACGTCTCCCTGCGGCAGGTGCACGAGGCCGACGGCGGGCGGATCCAGTACAAGCGGTTCTGCACGGTGGACGGGCAGGAGGTGCCCTACGCGGAGATCGCCAAGGGCTACGAGCTGCCCGACGGCGAGATGGTGGTGCTCACCGACGCCGAGATGGCCGAGCTGCCCCTGCCCACCCAGCGCATGATCGACGTGCTCGAGTTCGTGCCGATGGAGTCCATCGACCCGATCCAGTTCGACAAGACCTACTACCTGGAACCGCAGAAGAACGCGGTCAAGCCCTACGTCGTGCTGCGGGACGCGCTGCAGAAGGCGAGCCACGTGGCGATCGCGAAGGTCGCCGTCCGGCAGCGGGAGAGCCTCGCCGTGCTCCGCGTGCACGACGACGTCCTGGTGATGACCACGATGCTGTGGCCGGACGAGGTCCGCGTCCCGGACTTCCCGTTCCTGCACGAGGATCTCCCGCAGGTGCGCGCGCAGGAGATCACCATGGCGGGCTCGCTCATCGATTCGCTGTCGGAACCGGTGTTCGAGGCGGAGAAGTACTCGGACAGCTACCGCGAAGCGCTCGAATCGATGATCGAGGCGAAGGCCGCGGGGAACGAGACCGCGAAACCCGGTCCGGTCGCGGCGAAGGCCGACGTGGTCGACCTGATGTCCGCCCTGCAGGCGAGTGTGAACGCGGCGAAGAAGTCCCGGAAGCCCGCCACCACGCGCAAACCCGCCGCGCGCAAGGCGTCGGGCAAGGGTGACGCGGAGCCGAAGGCCGCGAAGAAGCCCGCGACGCCGCGCGCCCGGCGGTCGCCCAAGAGCGCCTGAGTACCGGGTTCCGGCGAGGAATCCCGAAGGCGCGGCGCTGACCTGGGTGTTCACCGGGAGTGCCGGACCGGTCACCACGACACGCCGCGGGTATGCCAGACTCTGGCCTCCCCGGGTGGTACCAAGGATCCGTCGGATCGGACGGGACACCACGGGTGGCGCGCGGGCGCGGCCCGGCGCGCATCGGCGCGGGTGTCCCCGTGAGACGAGAAAGGCGGAACGGCATCATGGACTGCGCGGCCTGCACCGCCAGGATCGACCACTGTCACGGCACTTTGGTCGTGCACCCGGACGGCGGCTTCGCCGACTGCACGGACGAGGCCTGTCACGACGACGATCGCGTACGCCACGCCCTGATCGTCGACTGCCAGACGATCGACGCGGCCTGTGGCTGTGTCCTCGACGACGGCACCCTCGACCGGGACGCACCCGGACGGCGCGCGGAAGTCGCGCTGCAGCAAGCTTCCTGAGTCTTCCGGCGCCGAGGGCGGAGTGTCCCTTGTGGTCCTTCGAGACCGAATTCCTTACCCGATCGTGTACTGTGCCGGTCGTTTCTCCTTCGCCTGCGGTCGCGGTCGAATGACTTCGTGGCAACGGTTACGTGCCGCGCACGGGGCGGCCTGCTGGTGGCTGGATGAGCAAAGCCGCGTGTACACCGCCTCGGCGATGTGCTACCACTAACGGGGTCCTTCGGCTCTCCCTCCCCCTCGGGGCCGGAGGACCCTTTTCTTTGTTCGACCGGTCAGCCGCTGCTGTATTGTTCAGTCCATGGTGACCTGGGAGACCAGTGAGGCCGCGCTGACCCGCGTCGGCCGCGCACTGGCCGATCCGACCCGGTGCCGCATTCTCGCCGCGCTGCTGGACGGGCCCCGCTATCCCGGTGGGCTGGCCGCCGAACTGGGGCTGGGGCGGTCGAACGTCTCGAACCACCTGTCCTGCCTGCGCGGCTGCGGGCTCGTGGTGGCGAGCTACGAGGGCCGTTCGGTGCGGTACGAGCTCGCCGACCCGCATCTGGCCCGCGCGCTCCGCGAACTCGTCCAGGTGGTGCTCGCGGTCGAGCCCGGCGACGACTGTGCCGCGGAGGACCGCGTCGTGGGGAGCGGGGCGTGATACCGGCGCCGGCCGGGGGCTGCCGGGACGGCTGCTGCGCGGGAGAACCACCCGGGATCGCGGCGGACCGCAGGGCGGTGCTGGTCCGCCGTATCCGCCTGCTCGTGGCGGCGACGATCGGCTACAACGTGGTCGAGGCGGTCGTCGCGCTGATCGCCGGATCGCGGGTGTTGCCGCTGCTCTCGGCCGCGCAACGACGTGCCGGGCGCGAGCTCGGTTCGGCCAGCGCGGTCGCCGATGCCCGCCAGACCCTGCTCTGCACCTAACCCGGCGGTCCGTGAATGCCACATGGAGGGACTCAGAGTCCTTCAATGTGGCATTCACGGACCTCGCCTCCGGGCCGTGGGGATTTCCGTTGCCGCGCACCGGAAATCCCCGCTCCGGCTCAGTACCGGTAGTGCTCCAGCTTGTACGGGCCCTCGACGTCGACGCCGATGTAGTCGGCCTGCTCCTTGGTGAGCTTGGTCAGCCGCACGCCGAGCGCGTCCAGGTGCAGCCGCGCGACCTTCTCGTCGAGCTGCTTCGGCAGCCGGTGCACCTCGGTGGCGTACTGGCCCGGCTTGCCGAACAGCTCGATCTGCGCGATCGCCTGGTTGGTGAAGGAGTTCGACATCACGAACGACGGGTGACCGGTGGCGTTGCCGAGGTTCATCAGCCTGCCTTCGGACAGCACGATGATCGCGTGGCCGTCGGAGAACCGCCACTCGTGCACCTGCGGCTTGATCTCCGTCTTGGTGATGCCGGGGATCTTCGCCAGCCCCGCCATGTCGATCTCGTTGTCGAAGTGCCCGACGTTGGCGACGATCGCGTTGTGCTTCATCCTGGCCAGCTGGTCGGCCATGATGATGTTGAAGTTGCCGGTGGTGGTGATGAAGATGTCACCGCGTTCGAGGACGTCGTCCAGCTCGACGACGTCGAGGCCGTCCATGGACGCCTGGAGCGCGCAGATCGGGTCGATCTCGGTGACCGCGACGCGCGCGCCCTGGCCGCGCAGCGCCTCCACCGCGCCCTTGCCGACGTCGCCGTACCCGCAGACGACGACCTGCTTGCCGCCGATCATCACGTCGGTGGCGCGGTTGAGGCCGTCGACGAGCGAGTGCCGGATCCCGTACTTGTTGTCGAACTTGGACTTCGTGACCGAGTCGTTGACGTTCATCGCGGGGAACAGCAGCTCGCCGTCGCGCGCCAGCTTGTAGAGCCGCTTGACGCCGTTGGTGGTTTCCTCGGTGACACCGCGGATGTCGGTGGCCATGCGGGTGAACCGCTGCCCGTCGGCGGCCAGGCTCTCGGCCAGCGTGCGGAGGATGATCCGGTACTCCTCGGGCTCGTCGTCGGCCGCCAGGGGGACCGCGCCCGCCGCCTCGAACTCGACTCCCTTGTGGACCAGCAGGGTCGCGTCGCCGCCGTCGTCGAGGATCATGTTCGGCGTTTTCCCGCCGGGGAAACGGAAAAGCTGGTCGGTGCACCACCAGTACTCGTCGAGGGTCTCGCCCTTCCATGCGAACACCGACGTCCCTTGTGGACGCTCGACGGTGCCCTCCGGCCCGACGACGACGGCCGCGGCGGCCTCGTCCTGGGTGGAGAAGATGTTGCACGAAACCCACCGGACCTCGGCTCCGAGCGCCACCAGCGTCTCGATCAGCACGGCGGTCTGCACGGTCATGTGCAGCGAGCCCGCGACGCGGGCGCCCTTGAGCGGCTGCGCGGCGGCGTACTCCGCGCGGATGGCCATCAGGCCGGGCATTTCGTGCTCGGCGAGCCGCAGCTGGATCCGGCCGGCCTCGGCCAGCCCCAGGTCCGCGACGGCGAAGTCGATTCCGTTGATCTCCCGCAGTTTCTCGCTCATCTCTCGCTCTCTTCTCGGCCGGAATCCGGGCAGGACGGAACAGGGCATCTCCGCGCAGGTGCGGAAACGCCCGCTCAGGAGGCGGGGTCAGTGTTTTCGCGATCCGGAACGCACGAAGGGCACCTCCTGAGTACAGGAGGCGCCCTTGGGAGTGGTCTTCGCGGGCCGAGCGTGGCGGAAAGGATTCCGTCGCAGCGCCTCTCGGCCCCGCCCCAGCGTGGCAAAGCCGCGGGGGAGTGTCAAGCGAGTGTCGTCTCCACGAGATCGCGGCCGAGATCGTCCTGTCCGCCGTCCGGCATCGCGAGCCGCGCGGAGCGGTACCAGCCGGCGTCGGCCTCGGGGTGGGGCCCGACGACGCCGACCCGCCCCTTCCCGTAGGCCACGACGACGGCCGCGGGCGCCCCGGTGTCGTAGGTGGCGAGCACGTTCGCGCCGGAACCGGGGCGCAGCCGGAACTCCGGGCCGTCCTGGAAGTACAGCGTCCGGTCCCGGCCGCGCCAGGAGACGGTCACCACGGTGTCCTTGGTGGTGCGCACGCTGGCCGCGCGGGAGGCGATGTACTGGTCGGTGTCGCCGGGCAGCAGGCCGAACCCTGGCGTGGCCCCGGCGAGGTAGCCGCCGAGGCAGAAGCCGACGTAGCGGCCGCCGGCGGAGACCCAGCCGCGGATGTCCTCGGCGTAGCGGCGCATCTGCCGCCAGCCGTCGTCGAGAGTGCCGCCGCCCGGCTGGGCGTAGAGCACCGCCTTGCCGAGCGAGGCCGCGGTCAGCGATGTCGCCTCGTCCGGCCCGCAGTACTCGACCCGCAACGGGGTGGTGGTGGCCCGCAGCAGCGCGGCGACGGCCTCGGCACAGCCGTCGCAGGCGGCCGGGCCGCGGTAGACGAGCGCGAGCGGCCGGTCGGCGGGCGCGAAGGCGGTGGCGCCCGCCCAGCCGAGCCCGCCCGCGACCACGGCGGCACCGGCGCCGATCAGCAGGGTCCGTCTTCGCACGGTCACCTCCACAGGGGACAGCCAAGGCTAACCCGCTGATGGTGAACCCGGGGTGTGCCGCGGCGGCTCCGGGACTCGCCCGATCGGGCGGCTCAGAGCAGGTGCGCGGCGCGCCAGATCCGTTCGGAGCGCCCGCCGACGAGGTCCGCGTCGCGCAGGAACGGCACGATCTTCTCGGCCATCCACCGCCGGGTTTCGTGGAAGTGCGGGTTGGCGAGCGCGGCGGCCCGTCCTTCGCGGGGGTCGATCCCGACGCTGCGGTAGACGCGCGGGTCGACGAGGGAGTCGACGACGCCGTAGGAGACCAGTGCGGTGCGGGCGCGGTGCCAGCGCAGGCCCGCCGGTGACAGCCGGGGCACGGTCCGCAGCACCTCCTCCTTCGCGAACCGGACGTGCCGGGCCTCCTCCACGACGTGGATCCGGTTCACCGCGCGGATCAGCGGCTGGATGCCGTCATCGTCCATCATGGACCGTTGCAGCCGGTCGGTGGTCTCCTCGGCCACCAGGACCGCCGCGAACATCGAGGGCCCGGCGGCGGTGGCGGCGAAGACCTTGCCGAGCCTGCGCACGATCGACGGGACGCCGTAGCGGGGGACACCGAGCCGTTCGGCCGTGCGGGCGAACATCACCGAATGCCGGGTCTCGTCGCCGATCTCGGTCAGCGTGTACTGCGCGTGCTCGGTGCGGGCGTCGAGGTCGTAGACGTAGCGGGCGAGCAACTGCATCAGCACGATCTCGAACCACAGCCCGACGCTCATGATGCTGGCGATCTCGTGCTTGGACAGCTCGACGCGCTGTTCGGGGGTGAGTCCCTCCCACAACGGCGTGCCGTAGAGCGAAACCCGCTTCAGCGGCATGAACGCCTTGCCGTCGGCGAGCGGGGCGTCCCAGTCGATGTCGACGTACGGGTCGTACGAGTTCTTCGCCGAGCTCTTCAGCAGGCGTGCGGCGGTGACATCCCGATCCTGGGGCTGGATCTCGACGGCCATGGCGATCTCCAAGTAAGGGGTACGCGACGTACTAGGTACCTTCGCAGCGTACACCGGTCCGCGTCCGGTGAGTAGGCTTGTCCCATGGCAGTGCCCGCCGCGAAGCCCACCCCGGGTCCCGTTCCGAAGTCCGCCGCGCACAAGGTCGACGGCCGGGCGGCCCGCTGGGCGGGACAGCAGGAACGGCGGCGGGCGGAGTTCGTCGAGGCGGCGCTGGCGGCGATCGCCGAGCACGGGCCCGGCGTGTCGACCGAGCAGATCGCCGAACGCGCCGGCGTCGCGCGCACGCGGCTGTACCGGCACTTCGCCGACGCGTCCGACCTCCAGCGCGCGATCGCCCGGCGCGCCGCGGAACTGGTGACCGCGGAACTGGCGCCGCTGTGGCGGCCGCAGGGCTCGCCGCGCGAGATGATCTCCGCCGCGATCGGCACCCACCTGCACTGGCTCACCGAGCACGCCCAGCTGCACCGCTACCTGCTGCGGACGGTCCGCAGCAGCGGGGAAACCGGCGCGCTGCCCGACATCCGTTCGGCGATCGCGCTGCACCTGAGCAGGCTGTTCGCCGGGTACCTCGCCGCGTTCGGGCTCGACACCGCCCCGGCCGACACCGTGGCGTTCGGCCTGGTCGGCTACGTCGAGTCCGCCACCACCCGCTGGCTCGACCACCCCGGCGAACTGACCAGGGCCGAGTTGTCCGCGCAACTGTCCGGCACGATCTGGGCGATGCTCGACCACACGCTGCGCTCCCGGGGCGTGGAACTCGACCCGGAGCAGCCGCTGCCGCTGCCCGACGGGATGGACTAACCGGCCGCGCCGAGTTCCGCGCGCAGCCCGGCGAGCAGCACGCGCAGCCCGAACTCGAAGCGCGCCTCGAAGTCGAGGAACCGGCCGGCCGTCGTGGCGGTGAGGCGAGGGTAGGCCGCGAGGTCCAGCGCCGCGGTGAGGGTCCCGGTTGCGGTGCCGCTCGCACCCTGCTGTTCGAGTGTCTCGCCGAGGATGAAGCTGAAGATCGTGGTGAGTGCCCAGAGCGCGGTTTCCCCGGGGAAGCCCGCGGCTTCGAACATCGCCAGTGTCCGGTCGGCGACGGTCATCGTGTGCCGCTTCGTCACGTAGCTGCCGCCGACGATGCGGGCTCCGTCCCGCTGCGCCAGCAGGGCCCCGCGGAGTTCCCGCGCGAGCGCCGTGGCGCTCTCCGCCCAGTCGTCGCCGTCGAAACGGAGCCGCCCGGACAGATCGGCCATGATCGTTTCGGCCATCTCGTCGAGCAGGGCCTGTTTGCCGTCGAACAGGCGGTAGATCGTCGGGAGCTGTACGCCGAGGCCCGTGGCCAGCTTGCGCATCGTCAGCGACTCCAGCCCGTCGGCGCCGACCAGTGCGAGCGCGGCACGCGCCACCGTCTCCGCTCGTACCGGTGTCCTGGCTCCCGCTTCCTTCGTTGACATGTTAACGATGATATCACTACATTGAATTCTACAGGTGATAACGTTGTTAACATCCTTTGGAGTGGTCATGACGAGTGTGGCTCCGGTGCGTACGGGCACCGGGAAGGCCGAGCTTCCGATGGTGGTGCGTCAGCTGCGCTGGGAGGCCGCCGGCGTGGTCTCGGTCGAGTTGTCCGCCGCGGACGGACGCGAACTGCCGCCCTGGCGCCCCGGCGCCCACCTCGAACTCGTGCTGCCCACCGGGATTTCCCGGCAGTACTCGCTGTGCGGCTCGCCCGAGGACCGATCGGCCTACCGCATCGGGGTGCTGCGCGAGCGCAACAGCCGGGGCGGTTCGGAGTACGTGCACGCGTTCCTCCGCCCCGGCCAGCCGGTGCGGGTACGCGGTCCGCTGGACAACTTCGGCTTCGGCCCCGCCAGGGCCTACCTGTTCGTGGCGGGCGGGATCGGGATCACCCCGATCCTGCCGATGGTGCGGGACGCCGAACGTCGTGGCGTGCCCTGGCAGCTCGTGTACGGCGGCCGGGCGGCGGAGTCGATGGCGTTCCTCGGCGAACTGCGGGCGTACGGGGACCGGGTGCGGCTCTACCCGGCGGATCGTGGCGGCCGGATTCCGCTGGCGGAGTGGCTCGGTGCGCCGCGGCCCGGCACCGAGATCTACGTGTGCGGCCCCGAACGCCTGCTCGCCGCGGTCGAGGAGGGCGCCGCGCACTGGGGTCCCGGTGCCGTGCACGCGGAACGGTTCAAGGCCCGCGCCAAGCCCGCCCGGCCGAACACCGAGATCGAGGTGGTGTGCGCCCGGTCGGACCGGACGGTGACCGTGCCCGCCGACCGGAGCGTTCTCAGCGCGCTCGAAGAGGAAGGACTGCCGGTGACCGGATCCTGTCGGGAGGGCATCTGTGGCACGTGCGAAACCCGGGTGATCGAGGGCGTCCCCGACCACCGCGACGACATCCTCTCCGGCGAGGACCGTACCTCCGGCAAGGTGATGTATCCCTGCGTGTCCCGCGCGCTCGGCACCCGGCTGGTCCTCGACGTCTGAAATCCGCGAAGCGACAAGGAGAATCCCCATGAGCGTCGACATCGACACCGCCCCCGCCCGGACGGCGGCCGACGACTACCGGCCCATCGACCTGGCCAGGGTGCGGGAGATCATCGGCCACCCGGTTCCGTTCATCGCGGACAAGAAACAGTCCTACATCGGCGAGTTCGCCGCCCGGTTCATCGCGCACAGCACGTTCTTCGTCCTCGCCAGTTCCGACGAGGCCGGGCACCTGGACACCAGCCCGAAGGGCGATCCGCCGGGGGCGGTGCGGGTGCTGGACCCGTGGACGCTGGCCATCCCGGACCGGCCGGGCAACAAGTCCGCGGACACCTTCGAGAACCTCGCCCGCAACCCCGGCGTCGGCATGGTGTTCCTCGTGCCGGGGCTGCGCGAAACCGTGCGTGTCAACGGGGACGCGTTCGTCACCGACGATCCGGAACTGCTGGAGCGGCTCGGCGCCGACGGCAAACCCGCCGTACTGGCCACGATCGTGCGAGTGCGTGAGGTGTTCGGCCAGTGCGGCAAGGCGGTGATCCGCGCGAAGCTGTGGGAGGGCGACGAACGCCACCTCGCCGAGGCGGTCACGCTGGGTGGCACCTTCAGCGGCCTGCACGTCGCGGAGAACGCCGGGAAGATGGCCCGCGTCCTCGGCGACCACGTGGGTGGCCTGGACGGAATGCTCGAGCACGCCTACCGGACCGAGCTGTACTGACTATCCCGCTCCCACCACCTCGCGGCGGCCGGTCAGTCGGCCACGACGGGGAATTCGGCGCGGACACCCAGCAGCCGCACGGGTTTCGTCAGCTCGAACATCGCCAGTACCGTCCGTGCCGCGCGTTCGAGCTCGGCGGCGTCGGTGGTCGGCTCGGGCAGCGTGACGCTGTGCGTGTGAGTCAGGAACGGCGCGAAACGCACCTTCACCGCGACCCGTGCGGCCGGCCGGCCCTCCTCGGACACGTCCTCGGCGACGCGCCGGGCCAGCGTGGCGACCTCGGCGGCCACCGCGGCCGGGTCGGTCAGGTTCCGCTGGAACGTGGTCTCCCGGCTGCGGGACCTGGCCACCCACGGCGTCGCGGTGACCTCGGCGTCCCCGATCCCGCCGCCGAGCAGCCGGTACCACGGGCCGAGCCGCGGCCCGAACCGCGCGGCGAGGTCGTCGGGCGACGCCCCGGCGAGGTCCAGCACCGTGTGCACACCCGCCTCCGCGAGCTTCTTCGCGGTCTTGCGGCCGATGCCCCAGAGCGCGTCGGTCGGGCGATCCGCCATCACCTCCCACCAGTTCTCCCGCGTGAGCCGGAAGATCCCGGCGGGCTTGCCGAACCCGGTGGCGAGCTTGGCGCGCAGCTTGTTGTCGCCGATCCCGACCGAACAGGACAGCCCGGTCCGCTCGGCGACGGCCGCGCGGACCTCGGTCGCGAGGGCCCCGGGATCGTCGGTGACCGCGCCGAGGAACGCCTCGTCCCAGCCGAGCACCTCGACCACCACCGGGAACTCCCGCAGCACCGCCATCACCCGCGCGGACACCTCGTCGTACGCCGGGGCGTCGGTCGGCAGGAAAACCGCGTCGGGACACCGTTTCGCGGCGGTCCGCAGCGGCATTCCGGACTGGACACCGAACTCCCGCGCCTCGTACGACGCGGTCGCCACCACCGCCCGCGCGGTCACGTCCCCGGTGCCGCCGACGACCACCGGACGGCCGCGCAGCTCCGGATGACGCGCGATCTCGACCGCGGCGATGAACTGGTCGAGGTCCACGTGCAGGACCCAGTCGGTGGCGGACACGCCTCCAGTGTGCGGGAGCGTCCCCGGTGGGCGCACCCGGAGCCGGGTCAGGGATGACGGCGGACGAGGAAGGCGCACACCGCCCCGGCCGCGGCGGGAATCCCGTACCAGACCAGCGTGACGGACGAGGTCAGCGCGCCCGCCACCGGCAGCGCGACCGCCGCGGCGCCCAGCACGATCGCCATCGCCGTCAGCCACCGCGACACCGGCGGCTTCGCCGACCGCAGCAGTTCGGCCAGCTCCGGATCGGTCATCTCGAACCAGCGCTCGATCCTGTCTAGCTCATCGCGATCGTGACGGCTGAGCATCGCGTGACCTCCTTCGGCGCCGAACCGGCGGTCACCGGGGAGGTACCCAGCGCGCGCCCGCGATAACCGTATAACGGCATATTCACCCGGTCGTTCCACTGTGGAGACGCCGGTCGCCCGCTTCGTCGCGTTTGCTCGTAGCCTGAGACCGACACGGAAGAGGAGGGGAACCAGGGTGACCGAGACGACGGTGGCCGAGGTGCTGGCCGAGCTGGCCGCGCTCGAAGACCCGAGGATCCGCGAGGTCAACGAGAGGCACGGGGACGACCACGGGGTCAATCTCGGCAAGCTGCGCGCGATCGCGAAACGGCTGAAGACACGGCAGGAACTCGCGCGCGGGCTCTGGGAGACGGGCGACTCCGCGGCGCGGTTGCTGGCGACGCTGATCTGCCGTCCGAAGGCGTTCGAGCGCGACGATCTGGACGCCATGGTGCGCGAGGCGCGCGTTCCCAAGGTGCACGACTGGCTCCTGAACCACGTGGTGAAAAAGAGCCCGCACGCCGAAGAGCTGCGCCTGGCCTGGCTCGCCGACGCGGATCCGGTGGTCGCGAGCGCCGGCTGGGCACTGACCGCGACCCGCGTGGCGAAGAATGCCGAAGGGCTCGACCTCGCGGCGCTGCTCGACGTCGTCGAGGCGGAGCTGAAGGACGCGCCGGATCGCCTGCAGTGGGCGATGAACACCTGCCTCGCCCAGATCGGGATCGAGCACGCCGGGTACCGCGCCCGCGCGATCGCCATCGGCGAGCGCCTGAGGGTGCTCGAGGACTATCCGACCCCGCCGAACTGCACCTCCCCGTTCGCGCCGGTGTGGATCGCCGAGATGGTGCGGCGACGGGAACACGGCACGTAGGAGGATGCGCGGCCGGGCAAGTACCCGGCCGGGTGCGAACGGACGTACCGGTCGCGCGCCCGGATTCCGCCGAACGTGCGATCGTGGTGCGCGAAACGCGGAAAACCCCTGCGTGCGCGGTAGCTTGTGGCTACCGACGACCGGCTGTGGCCAGGCAACGGGGCGGCCGGTGGGGGAGCCGGGCCGGTTCTCCTCCGCGTGCCGCGCCGGGACGGGTCCGGCCGGTCCTCCCACGCAGAGACGGAGGAACGTTGACCATTCCCACCGAGCCGATCGGCAGTATTCCCCGCCCCGCCTACCTCCTGGCCGGGCTCGGCGACTTCGCCGAGGGGAGGATCGACGCGGAAGCGCTTGCCGCACTGGAGGCCAGGGCACTGGCCGAGACGATCAGCCGCTTCGAGGAGACCGGGTCGCCGGTGCTCACCGACGGCGAGCAGGGCAAGCAGAGTTTCGCGACCTATCCGCTGGCCGGCTCGGATTCGCTGGCGCCGGACGGCGTCGTCATTCCCTTCGCCGACGGCCACACCCGTCAGTTGCCGAAGCTGACGGCGGGCCCGTTCCGCTACCAGCGCTACGCCGACGAATACCTGACCCGCGCGAAGAAGGCGACCGAAAAGCCGGTGAAGCAGGCGGTCATCGCGGCCTCGGCGATCGGGCTGGTCTACCCGCCGGACGGGATCGAGGGCTACAGCCAGGAACAGTTCCTCGCCGACCTGGTGGACGAGGCGGCCGCTGACATCCGGCGCAGTCTCGACGCGGGCGCGGACAGCGTCCAGATCGACTTCACCGAAGGCCGCCTCTCGCTGAAGTTGGACCCGTCGGGCGGGCTGCTGCGGTCGTTCGTGGAGCTGAACAACCGGGTCCTCGACCGGTTCACCGACGAGGAACGGCAGAAGATCGGCGTGCACACCTGTCCCGGCGGGGACCAGGATTCGGTGCACAGCCTGGACGTCGACTACGCGGACCTGCTGCCGACGCTGTTCCAGCTGAAGACCGGGCGGGTCTACGTCCAGTTGGCCAGCGAGCCGGACCCGGACCGCGTGCTCGCGATCATCGCCGACTCGCTGCGGCCGGACCAGCGGGTGTTCGTCGGGGTCGTCGACCCGATCGACCCCGTGGTCGAAACCGCCGAGCAGGTCAGGGACCGGGTGCTCACCGCGGCCCGCCATCTCCCGCCGGACCGGCTCGGCACCTGCGACGACTGCGGCTTCTCGCCCTTCGCCGACGACACGTCGACGTCGCGGGACATCGCCTTCGCGAAGATCGCGGCCAGGGTCGAGGGCACTCGGCTCGCCGCGGAGGCTCTCGGCCTCAGCTGAGCCGCTGGCGGCTACGCCGGGGGACCGACCGGTTCCCCGGCGTTGTCCAGATGCGCGCACAGGGCCTGGATTCCCTTGCGCAGCCCGGAAAACTGCTCCTCGGTCAGCCCGTCCACGAACTCGGCGCGCACCAGCGCGGAATACCCCTCGGCGGCCGCCCGCAGCGCCGCCCGGCCGCGGTCGGTCAGGAACGCGAGCACCCCGCGGTCGTCCCCGGCGCAGGACCGGCGGTCGACCAGCCCGGCCTCGGCCAGCCGCGCGACCTGGTAGGTCAGCCCGCTCTTGGAGGTCAGCGCCGCGCCGGCCAGCTCGGTCATCCGGAGGCAGCCGCCCGCCGCGGCGAGCCGCGCGAGCACCTCGTACTGGGCGTGGGAAAGCCCGGCGTCGTCCTTGAGTCGCTGTTCGACGCGCCGGGTGAGCAGCGTGCTCGCCGCGAGGAAGCCGCGCCAGGTCTCCAGCTCGCGTTCGGTGAGGTCGCGCACGTTTCCCATGGCGTCGATCCTAACCTTGTTGTTCGAATTTGAACAAAGCTGTAGGGTTCGATCATGAGTGCTGACAACGTTGCCGGGATCCGTACCCGGGTGCGGATCCCGCTTCGTCTCGACGGCATCGAGGTCGAAAGCGAAGCCGTCACCTTCCACGGGCTCGTCGACGGTGCGGAGCACTTGGCGTTCGCCTTGGGCGCACCGGGGGACGTCCCGTTGGTGCGGGTCCATTCCGAGTGCCTGACCGGCGACGTGTTCGGGTCGGCGCGGTGCGATTGCGGCCCGCAGTTGCGCGAGGCCGTCGCGCGGATCTCGGCCGAGGGCGGGTATCTGCTCTACCTCCGCCAGGAGGGGCGGGGTATCGGCCTCTACAACAAACTCGACGCGTACGCGTTGCAGGACGAGGGGCTCGACACCTACGCCGCGAACACGGCGCTGGGCCTGCCCGAGGACGCCCGCGACTACACCGTGGCGGCGCAGATGCTGACCGCGCTGGGGGTGGCGCGCGTGGATCTCCTGTCGAACAACCCGGACAAGGCGGCCCAGCTGTCCTCGGCCGGGATCGCGGTGCGCGAGCGCGTGCCGACCGGGGTGTTCGCGACCGAGAGCAACGTCCACTACCTGCGCGCGAAGGTCGAGCGGTCCGGTCACAGCCTGGTCCTGCCCGGTCTGGCCAGCTGACTCAGGACCGCCGTTTCGCCGCGGCGGCCGCGTCACCGGTGGTCAGTTTCTCCAGCAGTCCGATGAGGACAGTCTGTTCCCGTTCGGTCAACGAGGACGCCCAGGCCCGTTCGCGGGCGTTGTGGTCCTGATAGGCGCCGACGACGGCGTCGTGCCCGGCGCCGGTGAGGCTCAGCTGCACGGCGCGCCGGTCGTGCTCGGCCGGGGTCCGCGTGACCAGCTCGTCCCGCTCCAGGGTGTTGACCAGCGCGGACACCGCGGCCCGGCTCATCCCGGAAAGCCGGGCGACGTGCCGGGCCTCCAGTGGCCCCGCCAGCCACAGCACGAACAGCACCCGGAAGCCCGCCCAGCTCCAGCCGCGCGGGCGGTGCACGGTGGACTCCCAGTCGTAGACGAGCGCGCTCGCCAGCCGGTGCAGGGTGAGTCCGAGACGCATCGCGGTGGGGTCGATCGCGGGCAGCTCACCGTGGGTCTTCTCGATCGCGTAGTCCACGAACGAGAGGTAGTCGAGCTCGGCCGGTTCCTCGTGCATCCGTTCAGGTTAGGCCGTGTCTCCTGATCCTCGATCGATGGGATTCGTGATCAGAATGGTTCCTGGCAAGGCGGAGGGAAGCCCTCGTACTGGATCGTACTTGGGCTTTCCGACAACGCAGCCAGGGGCCATTCTGGCGCGAATCCCGCGATCACGGGATCGGGAGACACGGCCTCGGCCAAGGGGGTTCCCCTCGGCGGGCGAGCGGGCTAACCTGGCCCCGAGGATGATCAAACCTTTGACTAATGCGACGGAGTGGTCGGCATGACGAAGAAGGCCTTCGCCTCCTCGGCGGACCTCGGCGAGAAGCAGCAGACGCTGGAGGTGCTCGCCGAAGGCGTCTACGCGCTCACGGCCGAAGGGGATCCCAACATCGGGGCGATCGAGGGCGAGGACTTCCTCGTCTGCTTCGAGGCCCTCGCGACACCGGTCGCCGCGGCGGAATGGCTCGCGAAACTGCGTGAGCACACCGACAAACCGGTGCGGTACCTCGTGCTTTCGCACTACCACGCCGTTCGCGTGCTCGGCGCCTCCGCGTTCGACGCCGAGGTGATCGTCGCGCACGAGAACACCCGCGCGCTGGTCGCCGAACGCGGCAAAGAGGACTGGGCGAGCGAGTTCGGCCGGATGCCGAGGCTGGCCAAGGGCGCGGACTCCGTCCCCGGCCTCACCTGGCCGACGCTGACCTTCTCCGACCGGCTCACCATCGACCTCGGCGGCGACCGGGGCGACCTCGTGCTCCAGTACTGCGGGCGCGGGCACACCGAGGGCGACATCGTCGCCTGGCTGCCCCGGCAGAAGATTCTGTACGCGGGCGATCTCGTCGAGGCCGAGGCCGCGCTGTACACCGGGGACGCGTTCCACCGCGACTGGTCTTCGTCCACTTTGGACAGGGTGGCCGCGTTCGGCGCCGAGACGCTGATCGGCGGACGGGGCGGGGTGAGCCGGGGCCGTGCCGCGGTGGACGCGGCGATCGCGCAGACACGGAACTTCCTGGCCGTGATGATCCACGAGGTCGGCGCGGTCCAGGAACGCGGTGGAACACTGAAGGAAGCCTTCGAACGCACCCGCGCGGCGCTCGTGGACGGCTACGGACATTGGCCGATTTTCGAGCACTGCCTGCCTTTCGACGTCTCACGGCTGTGGGACGAGCTCTCCGGGATCGAGCGGCCGGTGGTGTGGACGGCCGAGCGGGACCGGGAGGTCTGGGACCAGCTGCAGGACTAGGGCCATGGACACCGTGAACGCGCGCGTGGCGGTGCTGGGCAACGGGCCGGTCGGGCAGACGGCCGCGCTGCTGCTGGCCGCCCGGGGGATTCCGGTGGTGCTGCTGGACCGGCGGCCCGCCCGCGATCCGGTCGGTTCGAAGGCGATCTGCCAGCAGCGCGACGTCCTCGACATCTGGGCCGCGGTGGGCGCGGGCGCGGCCGTCGCGGGGGAGGGCGTCACCTGGACCACCGCCCGGACCTTCTACCGCGACAAGGAGTTGTTCTCCTACCGGCTGCCCGCCGCCGGCACGCGGCTCCCGCCGTTCGTCAACCTGTCGCAGTCCCGCACCGAACAGATCCTCGACGAGCGGATCGCCGCGCAGCCGCTCGTCGACGTGCGGTGGGGGCATCGGGTCACCGGCATCGAACAGTCGGCGGACGGCGTGGGAATCCGTTGCCAGACAGCGGAAGGCGAGTGCCGGATCGACGCGGACCACGCGGTGGCGTGCGCCGGTGCGCGCGGTGACGACATCCGCCGGATGCTCGGCGTCGGGTTCGCCGGGCAGTCCTTCGACGATCTGTTCCTGATCTGCGACATCCGCGCCGAACTCGACGGCTGGGCCGCCGAACGGCGCTTCTACTTCGACCCGCCGTGGAACCCGGGACGCCAGGTGCTCATCCACCCGTGTCCCGGCGGGCGATTCCGCATCGACTGGCAGGTGCCGGGCGACTACGACCTCGCCGCCGAGGAGACCGGCGGCGGGCTGGACGCCCGGGTCCGCGCGATCATCGGCGAGCGGCCCTACGAGATCGTCTGGAAGTCGGTCTACCGTTTCCACGCGCGGGTCGCCGACCGGATGCGGGTCGGCCGCGTCCTGCTCGCCGGGGACTGCGCGCACCTGGTGTCCCCGTTCGGCGCGCGCGGGCTCAACTCCGGGGTCGCGGACGCGGAGAACGCGGCCTGGAAGCTCGCCCACGTGCTGCGCGGCTGGGCCGGGCCGGAACTGCTGGAGAGCTATCACGACGAGCGGCACGCGGCGGCGCTGGAAAACCTCGCGGTCACCAGCGCCACGATGGACTTCCTGGTCCCGCGCACGCCGGAGCACCGGGCGCGGCGCCTCGACGTGCTGGAGCGGGCCACCCGCGATCCGGCCGCGCACGCCGCGGTCGACTCCGGGCGGCTGGCCGAGCCGTTCTGGTACGTCGGGTCCCCGCTGACCACCCCCGACCCGGCCCGGCCCTTCGCCGGCCGCCCGTCGCGGGGGACACTCCCCGCCCCGGCGCCGGGCGTGCTGGTCCCGGACGTGCCGCTGGCGGGCGAACGGCTGCGGGACCTCGCGCGGACGGGGTTCCTGGTCCTCACCCCGCCGGGGGCGGACCTCGGGACGGCGGTCGCGGCGGTCGCGCCCTGTCCGGTCCGGGTGCTCCCGTTCGACGCGGACAGCGCGGCGGCGCTCGGCGCCCGCCCCGGCGAGAGCTGGCTGCTCCGGCCGGACGCGCACGTCGCCGCGGTCGCGAGGTCGGCGGGCGACCTCCGCGCGGCGCTCCGTCGCGCGCTCGGTTCGATGTCCACTTCGGACAGTGCGTTCCGCCGAACGGCGGATGTATAACGGGCTATATGCCCGCTCGCGTGACCGGCGGGGCGGGTTTCCGCCGTGCCGGGCTGACGGGACACCGCCGGACAGGGCATGATCGGCGGGGACAGCCGTGAGCGGGAGGCCAGATGAGCATTGTCGGCACCAGGGTGGTCCGCGTCGAGGACCGGAAGCTGATCACCACGGGCGGCGCCTACGTGGACGATCTGCGGGAGGAAGCGCTTTCCGGAGCCGTGCACGCGGTGTTCGTGCGCAGCCCGATCGCGCACGCGCGGATCGAGGGCATCGACGTGTCGGCGGCGCTGGACGCGCCGGGTGTGGTCGCGGTGTACACCGCCGCGGACCTCGACCTCGCGCCGCGCGCCGCGAATCCGGTGGGGGAGCCGTGGCTCGCCTCGGACGTCGTCCGGTACGTCGGTGAGCCGGTCGCGCTCGTGCTGACCGAGCAGCGGTACCAGCTGGCGGACGCCGCCGAGCTGGTGGACATCGACTACGACCCGCTGGACGCGGTGGCGGGCATCGACGCGGCGTTGTCCGGGGAGACGGTGCTTTTCCCGGAACTCGACGGGAACGTCGTGCAGACCCACGGCGGTCCCTTCGACGAGAAGACGTTCGAGGACTGCGAGGTCGTGGTCACCGAGACCGTGCTCAACCAGCGGGTCGCGGCCGCGCCGCTGGAGGTGCGCGGCGCGTCCTGCGCCTGGGGCGAGGACGGCAGGCTGACGGTCTGGCTGTCCACGCAGAACGCGCAGATCGGGCGGTCACAAATCGCGGCGGGCCTCGGTGTCGGCGAGGAGTCGGTCCGGGTGATCGCGCCGGACGTCGGCGGCGGGTTCGGCGCGAAGATCGGCGCCGACCCCGAGGCGGTCGTCCTCGGCTGGGCGGCGCGCCGGGCCGGGCGCCCGGTCCGGTGGACGGAGTCGCGCAGCGAGAACCTCACCGCGATGACGCACGGCCGCGCGCAGCGGAACACCGTCACCATCGGCGGGAAGCGGGACGGCACGGTGCTCGCGTACCGGCTCGACGTCGTCCAGGACGCGGGCGCCTACCCGCGCGCGCTGTTCCTGCCGACGCTGACGGAGATGATGGCGCCGGGCGTCTACCGGTTCCCGAAGGTGGAGACGGCCAGCCGCGCGGTGGTCACCACGACCACGCCCATCGCGGCCTATCGCGGGGCGGGGCGCCCCGAGGCGACGGCGGCCGTCGAGCGCGCGATGGACCTGTTCGCCGCGGAGATCGGGATGGACCCGGCCGAGGTGCGGCGGATCAACTTCATCCGGCCGGAGGAGTTCCCGTACACCACGGCGACCGGCGCCTCCTACGACACCGGCGAGTACGCCAAGGCACTCGACGGCGTCCTCGAAGCGGGCGGTTACGCGGAGCTGCGCGCCGAGCAGGAACGGCGGCGGGCCGAGGGCGACGTCGTCGCGCTGGGGCTCGGGATCGCCGCGTACGTCGAAATCACCGGCGGGGACGCGGGCGGCGAGAGCGGCCGCGTCGAGATCGAGCGCGACGGTTCGGTGACCGCCTACACCGGGAGTTCGCCGCACGGCCAGGGACTGGCGACGTCGCTGGCGATGCTGCTGTCAGACCGGCTCGGAGTGCCGATCGAGAAGATCACCGTGAAGCACGGTGACACCGACGAGGTGCCCAAGGCCGTCGGGACGTTCGGCTCGCGTTCGCTGCAGCTGGGCGGTTCGGCGATCCGGCAGGCGGCCGACGAGGTGATCGCGCACGCCAGGGAACTCGCCGCCGAACTGCTGGAGGCGGGCGCGGACGACATCGAACTCGACGCCGAGCGCGGGGTGTGGCAGGTCCGCGGCGCCCCGTCGAGCACGGTGCTCAGCTGGGCGCGGCTCGCCGAGGCGGCGGGGGACACCGGGCTGTCGGCCGACGTCTGGTTCGCCGACGGCAAGCCGACGTTCCCGTTCGGCGCGCACCTCGCGGTGGTCGAGGTGGACACCGAGACCGGGAAGGTCGTGCTGCGGCGGATCATCGCGGCCGACGACGCGGGCCCGGTGGTGAACCCGCTGACCTTCCAGGGACAGCGGCACGGCGGGCTGGGCCAGGGCGCCGCGCAGGCGTTGCTGGAGATCATGAACTACGACGACGACGGCAACCCGACGACGGCGACACTGGCCGACTACTCGTTCATCACCGCGACCGAGCTGCCGGACTTCGAGCTGGTGGACATGGCGACCCCCACCACCCGGAACCTGCTGGGGGTCAAGGGAATCGGCGAGGCGGCGACCATCGGCTCGACACCCGCGGTGCACAACGCCGTCGTGGACGCGCTGGCGCCGTTCGGGATCCGGCACCTGGACATGCCCGCGACCCCGATGCGGGTCTGGGCGGCCTTGGACGAGGCGAGGAAGGCGGAGAAGAAGTGAAGGTCGGCATCGAGGTCAACGGCCGCGAGGTGGCCGAGGAGGTGGAGGACCGCACGCTGCTCGTGCACTTCCTGCGCGACACGGCGGGCCTCACCGGCACCAACATCGGCTGCGACACGACCTCCTGCGGCGCGTGCACGGTGCTGCTCGACGGCGAGTCGGTGAAGTCCTGCACGGTGCTCGCCGCGCAGGCCGACGGGCACGCGGTCACCACGGTCGAGGGCCTGGCCGACCCGGGCGGCGAGCTGCACCCGGTGCAGCGGGCGTTCCGCGAGCAGCACGGGCTCCAGTGCGGGTTCTGCACACCGGGGATGATCATGGCGTCGGTGTCGCTGCTGGAGCACAATCCGAAGCCGACGCGGGACGAGGTCCGCACGGGCCTCGAAGGCAACCTCTGCCGCTGCACCGGATATCACAACATCGTCAACGCGGTGATCGAGGCGTCCGGGCAGGAGGTGGACCGGTGATCCCCGCCGCGTTCGCCTACCACCGCGCGTCCACTGTGGACGAAGCGCTGGCACTGCTGTCCGAGCACGGCGAGGAGGCGAAGGTCCTCGCGGGCGGGCATTCCCTGCTGCCGCTGATGAAACTCCGGTTCGCCGCGCCCGAGATCGTGGTCGACATCGCGCCGCTGGACGAGCTGCGGTACGTGCGGCTCGAGGGCGACGAGCTCGCGATCGGGGCGCTGACGCGGTATCACGACCTGCACCACGACCCGGTGCTCGCCGAGCACGCGCCGCTGCTGGCGCACGTGGCGGGCTCGGTCGGGGACCAGCAGGTCCGGCACCGCGGGACGCTCGGCGGATCACTCGCGCACGCCGACTCCGCGGCGGACCTGCCCGCGGCGGTGCTGGCCGCCGACGGCGTGCTGGTGGCACGCGGGCCCTCGGGGGAGCGGCGGATCCCGGCCGCGGAGTTCTTCGTCGGCCCGTTCACCACGCCGCTGGAGCCGGACGAACTGCTGACCGAGATCCGGCTGCCGCGCCAGACCGGGATCGGCTGGGGCTTCGAGAAGTTCACCCGCCGCGCGATCGACTGGGCCATCGTCGGGGTCGCGGTGGCGGGGAAGGCGGTCGCGCTGGTCAACATGGCCGGGACGCCGATCCGCGCGCACGCGACCGAGGAGGCGCTGGCGGCCGGTGCCACGGCGGCCGACGCCGCCGCCCTCGCCGCCGAGGGCACCTCGCCCCCGGACGAGGCGCACGCGAGCGCCGAGTACCGGCGTCACCTCGCTCGCGTCCTCACCGCGCGAGCCCTGCGCCAGGCCGGGATCGCCTAGCCCGAACGCCCCAATGTGGCATTGGGTGCGTTGGACGCAGCGAATGTGGCGTTCGGTGCGTGGAATCGGGGCTGGACGCGGAGCGTCTCCGTTGAGGGTGGTGGTGGGGGCAAGGAGCGGAGCAGCGAACGCCACATTGGGGCGCATAGCCCCGGTGATCGTGACGTCCGATTGCTGCCAGCCGACGGCGGCACCGGACAGCAGACTTGCCGGGGTGAACGTCAATTCCGCTCCGCACACCCCGATCGAACCCGGCATCCTCTACTTCGGCACGCCGGTCGTGCTGATCTCGACCCGCAACGAGGACGGCTCCGCGAACCTGGCCCCGATGTCCTCGGTGTTCTGGCTCGGCTGGCGCGCGATGCTCGGCCTCGGCGCCGGTTCGCAGACGACCCGGAACCTGCTGCGTACCGGCGAATGCGTGCTGAACCTGCCCTCGGACGCGCTGGCGGGCGCCGTGGACCGGCTCGCGCTGACCACCGGCTCCGATCCGGTGCCCCCGCGCAAGGTGGAGCGCGGCTACCGCCACGTCGCGGACAAGTTCGGCAGGGCAGGGCTGACCCCGGTCCCGGCCGAGACGGTCGCGGCGCCGCGCGTCGCGGAATGTCCGGTGGTGATGGAGACCGTCGTCGAAGGCGTGCACCCGATCGCCGAGGACGACGAGGCGCAGCGGGGCGGGATCGTCGCGATCGAGGTCCGGGTCCAGCGGGTCGGCGTGCACGAGGACGTCCGGATGGCGGGCACGGCCGACCGTGTCGACCCGGACGCCTGGCGGCCGCTGATCATGAGCTTCCAGGAGCTGTACGGGCTCGGGCCCCGGCTGCGGCCTTCGGCGCTCGCGACGATCCCCGAGCGGCTTTACCGCGGCCCGGACATCGAGCGCGCGCGGGAGGTGACCGCGAACTAGCCCGCCACGGTGAACACCGGGGCCGCGGCCGCGATCCCGGCCGTCACGGCGGCGCGGGCGGTCGCGTCGGCGGTGCCCGCGGGCTGCTCGGTCAGCAGGGCCACGACGTAGCGCCCGTCGACGATCCCGGTCGTGTTGAGCACGAGCGAGGAGTCCAGGATCATCCAGCCCTGCTTGACCAGCCAGCTAGATCCGGGCAGCCCGTCCGGGATCCCGAAGTACTGCGGGTATCCGTCGTCGGCGGTCGCGCGGGCACCGGCCAGCGCGGTCAGCACCGGCTGGGCGACGTCGCGCGGGACGCTGTCTTCGAGGTAGTCGTAGACACGGACGACGTCGTCGGGGCTCATCCGGGCCATGCCCCACTGCCCGGGGTCCTCGGCCGGGGTGGTGGCGGTGAGCCCGATCAGCTCCGCCATCCGCGTGACGATGTCGCTGCCGCCGTCGTCCTCCCACAGCTGCGAAGCGACGGCGTCGTCGCTCCCGGCGAGCATGCTGGTCAGGTCCGCGGCGGTGGCGGCGTCCGGGACGTGCCAGCCGCCGGTGTGCACCACGTCGAGGGCGATGAGCAGCTTCACCACCGAAGCGGTGTAGTACGCCTGGTCGGCGCCCGAGGCGGCCAGCGTCCGGCCGGTGTCGCGGTCACGGATCACGAACCCGGCCTGGGCGCCGGGCGAGGCGGCCTTCACCGCGTCCGTGATCGCGGCCGCCATCTCGTCCGGGCCGGGCGGGGGAGCGGCCGGTGTGGTGGTGGCGGGGGTGCTGGACGCCGACGTGGTGTGCGGCGCCGGGGAGGTCGACGCGACCGGGGAGGGCGTGGGTGGTGGCGGGTCCGCGAGCGGGTGCGCGCCCGCGGTGACGAACAGGCCCGAGGTGAGGACCAGCCCCGAGATGCCAGCCCCGGCCAGTGTCCAGCGGATCCGTCTGCTCATGTCCGGGTAACGCCGGGAGGCCGCCGCAGAACGCCGGAATCGGCCTGTAGGTTCCCTGTGTCTTGCTGTGTTTTCGCTGTGGGAGACCCGGTCCCGGAGGTCTACAAAGGACTCCGTGACCCGGCCCTCGCCGCCGCTTCGGCTCGACAGCGGGCGGGCGGGGGTTGAAACTGGTCCGATGACCGCTGGCCAGATCATCGGTGACCGCGTCCGCCTCCGGCCCGCCGGCGCCGCGGACGCTGTCCGGTTCGAGGAGATCCTGTCGCGTCCCGAGGTCGCCCGCTGGTGGGCCGACGCCGAGGAGCCGGTCGCCGAGCAGGTGAAGTACCTGATCGATCCGGAGGAGGACACGAGCACGTTCGCGATCGAGCACGAGGACGCCACGGTCGGGGTCGTGCTCGCGTTCGAGAAGACCGATCCGCGGTACCGGCACGCCGGGATCGACATCGCGCTGGACCCGGACTGGCAGCACCGCGGCCTCGGCGCCGACGCGATCCGGGCGCTCGCGCGGCACCTGTTCACCGAACGCGGCCACCACCGGCTGGTGATCGACCCCGACGCGGAGAACGAGCAGGCGATCCGGCTGTACCGGTCGCTGGGCTTCCGCGCGGTCGGCACGATGCGCGACTACGAACGGGGCAGCGACGGCACCTGGCACGACGCGCTGCTGATGGACCTGCTGGCCGACGACCTGGCCGGCGCGGGACCCGACGTTCGTCGGTAACCGTCCGCCACTCACCCGATCGGGTCGACCGGGGCGATCCGCCGTGTCATCATGTCGCACGGCCGACGAGGTGATCGGCGGGACGCTGGGGGTGGCACGGTGGTGGAACTGCGGACGGAACCCGGGCAACTGCGGCGGGTGGCGGTGGCGAGCGCCATCGGCACGACCATCGAGTGGTACGACTACTTCATCTACAGCACCGCGGCCGCGCTCGTGTTCGGCCGTCAGTTCTTCAGCCCGCTCTCACCCGCGTCCGGCACCCTCGCCGCCTTCGCGACTCTCGGCGTCGGGTTCCTCGCGCGCCCGGTCGGCGGCATCGTGTGGGGCCACTTCGGGGACCGGATCGGCCGCAAGGCGATGCTGGTGGCGTCATTGGTGCTGATGGGCGTCGCGACCGTCGGCGTCGGCCTGCTGCCCACCTACGACAAGATCGGCGTGGCGGCCCCGATCCTGCTGCTGCTCCTGCGGTTGCTGCAGGGGCTGTCCGCGGGCGGTGAATGGGGCGGCGCCGCGCTGATGGCGGTGGAACACGCGCCGGAGGGACGTCGCGGGCGGTACGGCTCGTTCGCCCAGATCGGCGTCCCCGCCGGGCTCATCCTGGCGCAGCTGGTGTTCTTCGTGCTCGACGGGCTGCTGACCAAGGCCCAGTTCGAAAGCTGGGGCTGGCGGCTGCCGTTCCTGTTCAGCATCGTGCTGGTCGCGGCCGGGCTGGTGATCCGGCTGCGGATCGAGGAGTCCCCGGTGTTCGCCGCGCTGCGGGACGACCGCTCCCGCAGCGCCAAGCCGATGCTCGACGTCCTGCGCGAGCGCCCCAAGGAACTGCTGATCGCCTCGGGCAGCTTCGTCGCCAACACCGCGATCGGGTATGTATTCCTCGCCTATCTGCTGTCCTACGGCACCTCGGTGCTGAAGGTCAGCCGTACCACGATGCTCGTGGTGGTGATCGTCGGCAGCGTGACCTGGCTGGTGAGCATCGTCGGCTCGGCGATCTGGTCCGACCGGGTGGGGCGCCGCCCGGTGTACCTGCTGGGTTCGGTGCTGCTGGTGGTGTGGTCGATCCCGTTCTTCCTGCTCGTGGACACCCGCGCGGCGTGGCTGCTCATCGTCGCGGTCGTGGTGCTGAACCTCGGCCTCGGCCTCACCTACGGGCCGCAGGCGGCGTTGTACGCGGAGCTGTTCGAACCCCGCTACCGCTACAGTGGCGCGTCGTTCTCCTACGCGGTCGGCGCGGTGCTCGGCGGCGGGTTCGCGCCGCTGATCGCCACCGCCCTGCAGGACGCCACCAAGACCTCGTTGTCGGTGTCGCTGTACATGGTCGCGGTGGGGCTGATCAGCCTGGTGGCGGTGCTCGCCCTGCCGCGCCGGCCGGCTACAACCGCCTGAGGTCGACGGCGGCCGCCATCGCCCGGTACCCGGCGTCGCCGGGGTGCAGGTGGTCGCCGGAGTCGTAGGCGGGCAGCATCCGCAGCGGGTCGGCCGGATCGCGGACCGCGGCGTCGAAGTCGACGACGCCGTCGAACGCCCCGCCGGTGCGGACGAAGGCGTTCACCGCCTGCCGGGTCCGCTCCAGGGTCTCGTCGTAGACGCGCCAGCCCTTGAACGGTGTCAGGGTGGCTCCGAGGACGCGGATCCCGTGGGCCTTCGCCTGGGTGATGAGCTGGCGGTAGGCGGAGATGATCCGGGCCGGGTCGGTCTGGTGCGGGTCCTGCTGGATGTCGTTGATGCCTTCGAGCACGATCAGCGTCCGGACGCCGCCGAGCCCGAGCACGTCGTGGTCGAAGCGGGCCAGCGCGTTGCGGCCCGCGCCGGAACCGGGCACGTCGAGCAGCAGCCGGTTCGCGCTGATGCCCGCGTTCAGCACCCCGAGCGGGCGGTTCGCCGCGCGCAGCCGGTCGCCGAGGTAGTCCGGCCAGCGGTGGTTCGCCCCGGTCCGTGAGCCCGCGCCGTCGGTGATCGAGTCACCGAGTGTCACGACGGAGCCGAGTCCGCCGCCACGCACCTCCACGCCGGTGACGTAGTGCCACACCGTGGTGCGTTCGGTGAACGAAGCGCCGGACTCTTCGGTGGTGCGGTCGCCGGCCCTGGTGAAGAACGAAGTCTGCTGCGCGAGCGGGTGATAGGTCACCGGCCCGGACTTCTCCGGCACGAACGTGGTGACGAGCAGGTCCGCGTCGGCGGGGACCCGCAGCGGCGCCGGGTCGCTGAGCACGTCGGCGCCGGCCGGGACGACCACTGTCGGCGCGCCGCCGAAGGTCAGCGTCCGCACCGACCCCGGTGCCGCACGCGGACTGTCCGAAGTGGACGCGAGGGCGATGGTCACGTGCCCGAGGGTCAGCGGCGCGGTGCCGAAGAGGTTCGACAGCCGCACCCGCGCCCCGGACCCGCCGACACTGGTGTGGACCACGTTGCGAATGGAGTAGTCCGGGTAACCGTCCGGCGTGCCGGGCACACCCGCCGCGGGCGCCGCGGACCAGGTACCCACCCAGCCGTCCGGCGTCGGCGCCGGGTGCGCGTCGCTCGCCGCCGTGAGCGTGCCGAAGGTGAGTACCACCGCCGCGGTCAACCCCAGTAGCCGTCGCATGGTCAAACAGTGCGCCGGGGTGCGCGGGCCGGGCGACCGCTGTTCAGGTGACGGGGTTCCGGTGGGCGGGAGCGGGCCCGTCCGCACCGACTCCGGGCGGGCCCGCCGGACCGGCCGGGGCCACGGGTGGCCGGTCCTGGGGGCCGGACCGGCGCGGGCATGGAGGCGGGCCCGGGCGGTCCCTTCGAGCGACCCCCGAGGGCCGCGGGAGGCCCTCGACCCGGAACACGGCTCCCGGGCCCGCGGGGTTCATCGCGATCTCCGCTTCGCCGCCGGTGACCGAACGCGAACCGTGTTCGAGAATTTCGGTATCGACGAAGCTATCGTTTCTTGGTGACCCCGTAATGCGCGATTCCCTCGATCGCGGTTTTGGCGATCTGCAGATAGTTGGCGATTATCGACGAAAGGTAGCTCTGGTTTCGCAGATTTCCGCTTTCGTTGAACCCGTGCGCGTGATGGTGATCTTCGTGAATGTCCAGGACCTGCGTCTCGGAGGAGTTGTCAGCCCGCCTGACGGTGACGTGGTACTCGTAGAAGGTCGGCATGGGTTCCTCTCTGGGGTGGTGCCAGGGGTAGCCTCTCCGGTTTTTCGCCGGTGAGTCGGCTCCAGCCCAAAAAGTGTTACGTCCTCGGCCGTGAACGTTTGGCACGATCCATTTCAGTGCGCACCCGGTCGACCTCCAGTGGCCGGAGTCGCGTCAGCAGGCCTGGGAGGTAAGGTTGTCGTCGAGGGGGGCGTCGTCGTGGCCAAGCGCCGTTACGTGGCACGCGGAGTGCCGGGCGGTTACCGGATCTGGGACAACAGGTCCCGCAGGTGGTGGGGTGACCACTACGAGCTGTGCCCGGATGACCTCCTCGACGAACTGAATGGGGCGGCGGACCCTGCGAAGATCACCGCACTGCTGAAGCGTTATCGGGCGCTGAAGCGGTAAGCGCCGAAACCGCCGGCCACTTCAGCGCGCGCCCAGCAGGGAGCGCAGCGCGTAGAGCACCAGGACGTCCTCACCGGGTTCGAGGGTCTGCGGGTTGAGCGCGATCGCGTCGCCGACCACGTTCACCGCGATCCGGGGATCGTTGTCCCACAACGCCTTCACCAGCGTATCCGTGGTCCAGCCGGTGGTGGCGCCGACGCGGACGAGCGCGCGCCCGTGCGGCTGCCCGGCCTCGCTCGGATAGCCGCGTTCGACCCGTACCCCCGGCAGGCCGCCGAGGCCCTCCACCCAGCGCGTCACCGATTTCTCGTACTCCGCCAGCAACGCGGGCTCGTCCAGCGCCAGTGACCACTCGACCGCGGCCAGCAGCCCGAGCAGTTCCTCCTTCCCGACCTTCATGCCCCGGCCGACGCCGTGTCCCGGCGACGCGTGCGCCCGGCAGCCCTCGACCACGGCGGTGCTCCCGAGCACCAGCCCGCTCGACTGCGGACCGCGCAGCCCCTTACCGCCGCTGACCAGTACGGCGTCGGCGCCGAGCCCGACGGTGAAGTCCCAGAGCGAGGAAACCGGTGGGACCTGGGCGGCGGCGTCGACCAGCACGGGCACCCCGCGCTCCTTCGCGATTCCGATCACCTCGGACAGTGCGGGCGCGCCGTCGGCGTAGTGCGCGCCCGCGAACCAGAGCACGCACGCCGTGCCGGGGCCGATCGCCTCGGCCATCGAGGCGGGATCGGCGCCGAACTCGGCGATCCCGGTCCCGAGCAGCCGCGCGTTGTAGTCGTACGGGTTGCGGTGGCCACGGAACATCGCGACCCCGGCCCGCGCCGGGAATGATTCCACAGTGGACGGTTCGGGGCCGGTGACGCAGGACGCCACGGCCAGGGTGATCCCGGCGGCGGCGCCGGAGGTGACGTACCCGGCGGTGTTCCCGGTCAGCTCGGCCAGCCGGGCGCCGACACGCCGCTGGAGTTCCGGCATGTCGACGAATTCACCCGCCGCCTCGGCCATCGCGACCACCGCCGGGGGAGCGAGCCGGGATCCGCCGAGCCGGGTCAGCGTGGCGGCCGCGTTGATCACCGGGCGCAGGCCCAGCCGCCGGTACCGCTCGGCCCTCATGCGATCGCCTCGCTCCGCGATACAGTGTCGAATCCTTTGTGGCGCATGATATCCATGGTTCGTTCGCGACCTTCGCTCACGAGACGAACCGCGCCTTCGGCTCGACGCCGAGCCTGCCCGCGAGCCAGGCGTCGAGGGCGCGCGTGTCGATGGCGTCCTCGTCGGTCCGCTGGTAGGTGTCCAGCTGTTCGCCGAGTGCGCCGAGCAACTCGTCGGTCCACGGTCGCGGCGGCACGCCGGGCAGGGCGACCAGCGTGGGCGCCGTGATCGCGGCCGCGTGCCGGGCGGGCTCGAAGTACGCGAGCGTGCCGAGGACCCGCTCCTCGTCGCCGGGGTGCCGCCGGAGGTGGTCGTTGAGTTCTTCGAGCGGGTACTCACCGGTGGTGTGCCGCAGCCGCATCGCGTTGTGCAGCAACGGCCCGGTCACCTGGACGGCGGTGAAGCCGGGCCGCCGGGCGGCGGTGAGCAGGGCGAGGTCGTCGCCGACCACGCCGGCGCGCTCGCGGTCCCGTTCGGGGCGGCCCAGCAGGAACTCGGCGCCGCGCAGGCAGTCGGCCACGACGGCCCGGTACACGTAGGTCGCGGGATCGGTGACGCCGAGGGCGAACAGCCCGGGATACGCCGCGGCGAACGGCTCGTCGGCCCGCCGCTGCCCCCGGTGCATGAGCGTGAAAACGACGTACCGCAGCCGCTCGACGTGGTGCGGCGGGTTGTTCACGCTCCCGTGCCGGGGAAGCTCCAGCAGTCCCGGGAACGGGCCGGGACCGGCGGGAACGCTGAAATAGCCGAAGAGCCGGTGGCCGCCGAGGCCGGTCAGGCGTACCTCGTAGCCCGAATAGTCCTCTGTGGACCGTGCGGGCACCGGTGTCAGCGTGGGCCGGGCGGGTACGGCGGCGAGTTCCGCGTCCAGTGCCGCCCAGTAGTCGTCGAAGGTCACGCGATCGCTCCGCTCGGCTCGAGGAATCCGTCCAGGAACTTCTCCACCTCGGGCACCGCCCAGCGCAGTCCGGCGTGGTGGGCGCACCGTTCGTAGGTGAGCAGTGTCTTCGGCTCCGGGAGCAGGCGGTACACCGAGAAGCCGGTCTCGGGCGGGCAGACGTCGTCCTCCATGCCCAGGTAGACGAGGATCGGCGCGCGGACGTCGGCCGCGAAGTTGAGACCGTCGAAATAGGACACCGTCTCGGTGATCTTCGCTTCGTGGCCGGGATCGAGCCGCAGGTACTCGGTGATCTCCTCGTAGGGGTACGAACGTGTCAGGCGGGTCGCGGCCATGATCCCGCACAGGTACGGCGCCCCGGCGACGACGCAGCGCACGCGCTCGGGCCGCAGCGCGGCGGAGATGATCCCGAGCCCGCCGCCCTGGCTCGATCCCCAGACCCCGATCCGCTCCGCGTCGACGCCGGGCAGGCCGGCCACGACGTCGAGCGCGCGGACGACGTCGACGTAGAACCCGCGGTAGGTATAGGCGAACCGGTCGGTGATGTGGTCGACGAGCAGGCCGGGAAAGCCGGGGTCGACCACCGCGTTCGCGCGCAGTTTTCCGCGCGGCGCCAGGTCGATGGCGACGTAGCCGCGCTCGGCCCACGACTTCATCACCGCAGGTTCGGAGATGTAGCCCGGGATGTGCAGCACCACCGGGTACCCGCCGGGCGGCGCGGGCGCGGCGGGCGCGGTGTACCAGGACGTCACCCGGACACCGCCGAAGCTGGTGTAGCTCAGCTCGCCGACCGTGACCCGGTCGGTGGACAGCCCGGGACGGTGGATCAGCTCGGGAGCCGGGTCGACGGCTTCGGCGGCACGCAGCGTTTCGGCCCAGAACTCGGCGAAGTCGGCCGGTTTCCCGACGGTGATCGCGGCGGTCTCCGGTTTCCTTGACGAGGACGTCAACGCTTCACCTTTCCGTGTGAGCGGGTGCGTAGAGCGCGACGCCGCTTTCGGCGTCGAACAGGTGGAGCCGGTCCGATCGGAACACGACCGACACCGGATCGTCGGGCGAGGCGCGGAACGGCGCGGGGACGCGGGCCTTGACCAGCGTGCCGACGTCGACCGTGACGAGCACGTCCGCGCCGAGCGGTTCGGCGACGAAGACCTTCCCACAGCGGCCCTCGCCGTCCGGCCCGCCGAGCCGGAGGTCCTCGGGCCGGACACCGAGCACCACGTCGCGATAGGCGACCTTCGCCGCCTCGGCCGGGAGTTCCTGCTCCCACGCGGGACCACGGAACAGCCGCCGCCCGTCCTCGTCGACGATCCGGCCGGGCACGAAGTTCATCGCCGGGCTGCCCATGAAGGACGCCACGAACATGTTCGCCGGACGGTGGTAGATCTCCTCGGGCCGGGCACACTGCTGCAACTCGCCCTCGTGGAGCACCGCGATCCGGTCGGACATCGTCATCGCCTCGACCTGGTCGTGGGTGACGTAGACGAACGTCCTGGCGAGGTCGGCGTGCAGTCGTTTCAGCTCGGCCCGCATGTCGACGCGCAACTGGGCGTCCAGATTGGACAGTGGCTCGTCCAGCAGGTACGCGCCGGCGTCGCGGATGATGGCCCGGCCCAGCGCCACCCGCTGGCGCTGCCCGCCGGAGAGTTCCTTCGGCTTGCGCGCGAGCAGCTTTTCGATACCGAGCGCTCGCGCGGTTTCGGTGACGCGCCGGGCGATCTCGTCCCGGGGCACGCGCATCATCCGCAGCGCGAACCCGATGTTCTGCGCCACCGTCTTGTGCGGGTAGAGCGCGTAGCTCTGGAACACCATGGCGACGTCACGCTTGTTGGCCGGCAGGTAACCGACCGGCTCGTCGTCGAAGAAGACCTCGCCCGCGGTGGCCCTTTCCAGCCCGCAGATCATCCGCAGCGTCGTCGACTTCCCGCAGCCGGACGGGCCGACGAGCGTGAGGAACTCGCGGTCGGCCACGTCCAGGTCCAGCCCGGCCACCGCGACGGCGTCGCCGTAGGCCTTGCGCAGTCCCGCCAGTCTCACATGTGCCACGGCGTCACCCCTTCACCGAACCGGCCGCCATGCCCTGCACGAGCAGCCGCTGGAAGATCAGGACCAGGAGCAGGGGCGGGAGCACGGCCAGCACGCCCGCCGCGGCCATCAGCGTGAACTGCGTGTTCATGTCGGTGGCGAAGTTCGCCGCGACGACGGGCATCGTCTTCGCCGCCTTCGTCGAGGTCATGAACAGGGCGAACATGAACTCGTTCCACGCCGTCATGAACGAGAACACCGCGGCGGCCACCAGCCCCGGCGCGGCCACCGGCAGGAAGACCGTCCACAGGGTACGGAACCAGCCGCAGCGGTCGACCCGCGCCGCGTCCTCCAGTTCCCTCGGCACCGCGCGGAAGAAGTCCTTGAGGACCCAGATCGTCACGGGCAGGGAAAAGGTCAGGTAGCTCAGGATCAGCGCGCCATAGGTGTCGAGCAGATCGAGCGAGCGCATCATCAGGTAGAAGGGGATGATGATCGCCACGCTGGGGACCATGCGCGTCAGCAGATAGCCGATCAGCAGCAGCTTGGCTCCCCGGAACCTCAGCCGGGAGAAGGCGTACGCGGCGGGCACCGACAGCAGCAGGTTCAGCGCGGCGGTGGCGATCGCGACGACGAGGCTGTTGCCCAGCGCGAACGGCGTCTCCTCGATGGCCCGGCCGCCGACCAGCGCCTCGCCCGCGTTCGGCTTGAGGAAGCTCAGGTAGTTCTCCAGCGTCGGCTTCGCGGGAATCCACTGTGGAGGGACGGCGATCGCGTCGACCTCGTGCATGAAGCTCATCGCGAAGATCCAGTAGAACGGCATGAGCAGGTAGAGCGCGAAGCACGCGGCGAGCGCGTACACGACGATCTTCTTCCACGGCAACCGGTACCGCAGGGGGACGGTGCTCACAGTTCGAAACTCCCCTTCCGGTAGAGCGCGGCGACGTAGCCGAGGGAGACCAGGAGCGTGATGAGCGTGATCACCCAGGCGTACGCGCTGCCGAGGCCGAAGTCGGTGTAGGTGAGCGCGGTGCGGATGTTGAGCACGGCGATGACGTCGGTCGCGTCACCGGGGCCGCCCCCGGTGAGCACGTAGATCGTGTCGAACGCCTTGAACGCGTTCATCGTCTCCAGGATCAGCACGATCAGCAGCGGATGCAGCAACCACGGCAGCGTCACCTGGCGGAACCGCTGGACCACGCCCGCCCTGTCCACCGTCGCCGCGTCGTAGAGGTCCTTCGGGATCGTCGCGAGCCCCGCGAGCAGCAGGATCACCGCGAACGGCAGCGTGTTCCACACCTGTGCGAACGCGGTCAGGAAGAACGCGCCGGTGGGCGAGGACAGCCACGCCTGGTAGTGGTCGACGACGCCGAGCTGGGTGAGCAGTCCGTTCAGGACACCGGTCTTGGCGTCGAAGATCGTCCGCCACATCAGCCCGTTGACCACACCCGGCATCGCCCACGGCAGCAGGGCGAGGCTGCGCAGCACGCCGCGGCCGAGAAAGGTTTCGTTGAGCACCAGCGCGAGGACCGTCGCCAGCACCACGGTCATCGAGACCACCAGCAGCACGAACAACGCGGTGGTGCGCAACGACGCCAGGAACGCCGGATCGTGCCAGAGCGAGAGGTAGTTGTCGAGGCCGATGAACCGGGTCGCCTTGGGGCGCTTGAGGTTCTGCCGATGGAGGCTGACCCAGAAGGAGTACCCGATGGGATAGGCGACCAGTGCCGCCAGTACGACGATCGCCGGGCCGTTGAGCAGGCACGCGCGGCGCGTTTCGGTCAGTTTCGGCATTCCGGCTCCTACTCGTAGCGCTTCGCGAGGGAGCGGGCGGCCTCGTCGAGGCTCGCCGAGGCCGCGGCCGGGGTGGTGCCGCCGACCAGTACCTGCTGGGTGGCGCGCTGTAGTTCCTGCTCGAACTCGGGGTACCAGGGCACGGCGGTGACCGAACGGGCCCTGGCGATCCGGGCGAGCCCCGCGTACGTCTCCGGGTCGGCGAACCTCCGCAGGACCGCGGTGATCTCCGGATCGCCGGCGAGGTCACGGTAGGCGAAGCCGAGACCGCGCTGGACGAACCAGAACCTGGCCGTGTAGGGCTGCCCGGCGGCGTCGAGCCCGCCGAGGTACTTGAGCAGCCGGACCGCCCTGTCCCTGACCTCGGTGCGGGCGCCGAGGCAGTAGAGCCGGGTGCTGCTGACCGTGCCCCGCGTGCGGCCGTCGAGGCTGGGCGGCGGGGCGAGCCGGATCTTCCCGGCGGTCCTGGACTTCGCGGGGTCGTTGTAGTTCCGCAGGGCGTAGCGGGAGGTGATGACGTAGGCGTACCGGCCGGCCATGACGGCGTTGTCCATCGGCACCGGAAGCAGTTGCAGGCAGGCGGGGTCGAGTACCCCGGACCGGCGGCTGACGCGCTCCAGCCATTCGAAGACGCCGGTGAGCGCCGAACCGGACGTGCTCATCACCGGCCGCAGCCGCTCGTCGAAGAGGTCGGTGTCGTTGGCGTACACGAGTGCCCACAACCAGAACCCGGTGGTGTCCGACAGCTGGGCGGCGACCCCGATGGGGAACTCGAGGATGCCCGCCCGTTTGATCCGCACCGCCTGCGCCTCGAGTTCGTCGAGCGTCTTCGGCGGTGCGGAAATGCCCGCGCGGGAAAGGATTTCCGCGTTGTACACCAGGGCCTGCATGTCGGTGTAGTAGGGCAGCCCGTAGCGCTTTCCCTGGTACGTCATGGCCGCGGCGGTGGACGGGTAGATCGCGTCGTAGATCCGGTCCACACCGTCGATGCCGTCCAGCGGCTGAAGGTATTCGGCGTCCACCGACCCGGCCAGTGAATCGTCGTACATGTAGAGCACGTCCGGCCCGCCGCCCCCGAGGAACTCGGCGGTGATCTTCCGGATGAACTGCGCGCTGGTGATCGGCGTGTAGGCCACCCCGACATCGGGGTTCAGCTCGGTGAACCGGGCGACGTTCCGCTGGACCAGCTGTGCTTCGTAGTCCCAGCCCTCCAGCCGGACCCGGCCGTCGTGCGCGGCGCGCCCGCAGGCGGCGAGGGGGAGGGCGGCACCGAGGGCGGCGGTCTTCAGGAAGCTGCGGCGATCCATCGGCCTCCGTCCCAGCGACCCAGGTTCGGAAATGGAGCGTTTTGGGGATTGAAGCAGCATGACCGCCGTGGACGGCGCGGGTCAATGGCTCGCGGCCGATCCGTATTTATGTATCCAGGTTCGTTGACACCACGGGGGATTCCTGCTTCAGCGCACGTTCGATGCCGAGCCGGAACAGCGTGGCGGGCCTGCCCTTCCGGTGCGTCTGCGCGCTGCCCTCCGGCGTCACGAGCCCGCCCGCGAGCAGCGTGCGCAACAGCCGTCGGCCGCTCGGATCGGTGATGCCGAGCGCGTTGGCGAGTTCCGAGGGGGAGAGCGTCCGGCCGTGCTGGGCACGTTCCACCGACACCAGGCGGGACAACGTGGCCGCGCTGAGGCCGACCCGCCGGGCCAGCCGCTCCAGCCGGGCACCGTGGTCGCGGTAGGTGAACTCGGCGGGCCTGCCTTCGGCGCCCATCGGCCCGATGACCACGCCGGTGTCCTGGACGAGATAGCCGGACGGGCGTTGTTCGGCCTCGGCCCGCGCGGCGGCGCGTTCGGCGAGCATGACGCAGGCGCGGGCCGAACCGCCGACACCGAATCCGGCGGCGACCCGCACCCCGAGCTTCTCCTCGGCTTCGCCGAGCACGGGAACGGTCAGCCACTGGTGTGTCATCCGGTCGAACAACGCCTGGTGCGCGAGCACGATCACCCCGCGCCTGCCCCGGTTCTCGATCCAGGCGTCGGCGAACTCCGGCGTGTTCAGCAACAGGTTCATCAGGCCGACCCTGGCGCGGTCGAGGTCGCGCTCGGGCGCGGCGACGAGGAAGACCCCGGCGGCGAAGCGGAACCCGGCGGCCCGCCGCGATTGCAGGCGCAGCACGAGATCGTGCAGTTCGGCGCGCACCGTCGAGGGCACGGTGAGACTCTGCACCACCGGGAGCTTGCCCCGCAGCCGGTGCGCGACCTCGGCCCGCGCGCTGATCACGAAACCGCCGCGGCGGACCGTGCGCAGGTGGTGCTCGACGATCTCGGCGGCGGGCTGCCCGGCGCGGTAGGGCAGCGCCACGACCTGCCGTGCCCGGAGCCCGAGCGCGGTGCCGACCTCGATGACCGCGTCCTCGGCGAAGGTGTCGACGCTGACTGTGCCGGGACGGTGCTTCCGCGCCAGCGCGGTGGCGAAGGCGAGGGAAAGGGACAGCGCCGGCGGCCGGACGATCGCGACCGGGAGGTCGTCGGGGAGCAGCCGGCGGCAGGCGTCGTGGGGGAGCAGCCCCATGAGCAGCCCGTCGAGCCGGTCTTCGTCGAGCAGCTTCGCCGCGGCCGCGGGAATGTCGTCGTCGTGCGGGTAGACCGCCCATCTGAGGGTGACCCCGGTGACCGTCCGCGCGGCCTCCTCGAACACCGGGACGCTCTTGGCGTGCAGCACCACCCCGACGGTCACGGTCATCGCGTCACCACTCCCGAGCACCCGTTCGCTTGCCGTGGCTCAGCGTGACCGCCGGATCGGCGATGGTCAACTCCGGCGCCCGGCCGGGATCACCCGCGCTGTTCGGCGACCAGCCAGCACAGGCAGAACGGATGACCGGCCGGGTCGGTGTAGACCTGGAAGTCGTCCCCGGAGGTGTTACCAGCGGCCGCTTTCAGCACCGTGGCCCCAAGCGCCGTGACGTGCTCCTGCGCTTCGGTGAAGTCCTCGACCCAGAGATCGAGGTGCACCTGCTGCCTGACCGGGCCCCGCGGCCATTCCGGTGGCACATGGTCGGGCGCGAACTGCACGCCGATCCGCGGCGCCCCGTCCACCAGCACCATGTGCCAGTCGCCGTCCTCGTCCACCTCCCCGCCGAGGAGTCCTGCCCAGAACCGGCTCTCCGCGGCGAGTTCCGCCGCGTCGAAGGTGACGACCTGGTGTTTGATCCGCATCATCCCAGTCTGCCAGCCGGGCCCCTACCGGTCGGGAAGGTAGACATCGTCGGACTGTGGGTCATACACGGCGAGCTCGTTGCGGGAGGCCAGGTCGAGAACCGTCTCGATGGCGGTCGTGCCGACAGGTCCGGACCCCACACGCATGATCACGTGGTCGATCCCGACCTCCAGCGGCGTCGACATCCACGGCGACTCGGACCGCGCCGCTTCAGATCCGCTGTCCGGGAAAACGGCGCGTAGCTGCTCGTAGAACAGCGTGATCCGCTCGTCGATCTCGCCCTCGGCGTGCTCCGCGGCGGTACAGGACTCGAACATCTGGTGGGCTGAGCTGAGGTCAGCCGGGGCGCTCATGGCGAGCACCGCAAGATCGAAACTCACCGGTCCATTATTCACTGTCGGCTCAGTCGAGGGTGGTGGCCGTGGCCGCGAAGCCAGGCGATGGATCGTTCGAGGACCCGGCGGTGTCGCCGAGTTGCTCGCTGGACTCGACATGCTCTGAGAAACCCTTATACAGCAACGAAATCCAGACTTGGAAGGTTCACCCGATCGATAGCACATGTGTTCGATCAGGCGGCGTAGGGTGGAGGTATGGCAGTTCAGTGCGGTACCTCCGCATCGCGCACCGAGTGGTGGCGCGAGGATGCCGACTGCCTGCTGTCCGAACTCGTCCGCACCGAACGGCAGCAGCGGCGTTTGGCGGCCCGGCAAGGAGAAATCCTGGCAGAGCTGGAACGCCGCGGAGTCCGGGAAGTCACCGGATACGGCAGTCTCGCGCGATTGTTGTGTGAAACCCTGCACCTTCCGTTCTCCGAAGCGAAAACGCGAGCGGCACGGGCGGTGGCGTTGAACGGCACCCGCGATCTCACCACCGGCGAGCAACCCCCGATCGCGCCCGCGACCGCGCTCGCGGCGGTGGAGGGTGCGGTCGGGGCGGCACAGATCGACAAGATCCTCAGTGTTCTCGGGAAACTCCCGACAACACTGCCAGCGGGCGAGCGGGAGCAGGCGGAGAAGATCCTCGCCGAGCTGGCCCGCGCGGCCGGGCCCCGGGAGATCGACAAAGCCGGAGCCCGACTGCTCGCCCAACTCGACCCGGACGGGCCGGAGCCGAAGAACCCGGACCCGAAACCCTTCCGACCCGAGTTCTCCATCACCCCACACCGCGACGGCGGACACCAGATCAAAGCCCACGTCGACGACGAAACCTCCGCACGCCTCCAGGCAATGCTCAATCCGTTAGCGAAACCCCGGCCCGCCACCGAAACCGAAGGCCGCGACACCCGCTCACCCTGGGAACGACGCGGGCACGCCTTCTCCGAACTCGTCCGCATGTGGGCCGAACATCCCGACCTACCCACCCAAGCCGGAGAATCTACTCACATCGTGGTCACGGTGGGGCTGGAGGAACTGCGCACCGGGATCGGGCAGGCCACCCTCGCCCCGTCGGGCGAGATCACCGCCGCCCAAGCCCGACGCCTGGCCTGCGACGCCAAAATCATCCCCATGGTCCTCGGCACCCACAGCGAACCCCTTGATGTGGGCCGGGCGCAGCGACTCGCAACACCGGCGATACGCCGCGCCCTCATCCACCGCGACCGCGGATGTGCGTTCCCGGGCTGTGAAGCACCCGCCTCCCAATGCACCGCGCACCACATCGTCTACGTGCGCCATGAGGCGCGTGAGTATCCGAGTGGAGGTGAAAGGCCTCTGACGCTGAATTGTCACAGCAGTTCGGTGAAGCTGAGGGCAGCCTGATTCACGGGAATGGGTGGATCGAGGTGGCAAGCGG
>NZ_BAABHG010000013.1:0-300392 GCF_039541975.1 Amycolatopsis samaneae | reverse complement strand
CGCTACTTCCCCAACAACCGCGCCACCAACCCCGGCGGCGCACCCTTCAACACCTACCAAACCACCGGATCCGGCTGGAACACCGCCAACCGCATCATCACCAACACCACCGAACAACCCACACTCGCCCCCTGACGAAAGGAATCGATCGGTGTCGTGGGCGGAGCGTACTCCGTCCACGGCACCGGCCGGTCCGGTGATCACGACGTCGCCGGCAGGGGTTCACCGAGCTCCCGGCTGCCGTGCACGGCGAAAACACGCTCCGCCTCGGCGAAGGCGGACTCGGCCTCGTCGTCGTTTCCCAGTGCGGACAAGGTGATCGCACTGCTGCGCAGGGTCCGCGCGCGCCACAACGGCAGCCGCAGGTCGTCCCACCGGGCCAGCGAGCGCCGCAGATAGTCCAGCGCCGCCTCGGGAGTGCCGAAGGCCAGTTCCCACTCCCCCAGGGTGCGCAGCACGAGCGCCTGGCCGAAGCCGTCCTTCATCTCCGAACAGGTCCGCAGGGCCTTGAGGAGCCACTCGTTCCCCCGTTCGGCCGCCCCCTGCCGGATCCGGACCTTCACCAGCGCCTGCACGGCGTAGGCGGTCATCAACCGGTCACCGGTGGCGGCCAGCAGCCGCAGGGCGTGCTCACAGGCTTCGGCGGCCTCGGGCAACCGCCCCGCCGCGCGGTGCACGATGCCGATCGTGCGCGACACCAGCGCGACACCGTGGCGATCCCCCAGATCGCGGTACGCGTCGTGCGCGCCGACGCACTCACGCAGTGCTTCGTCGAGCTTGCCCAGTTCGGTGAGGATCAGGCCGCGGCAGTGCCTCGCCCTGGCTTCGGCGACCCGGTTCAGCCGCGGCAGCGCCCGGTCGACCGTCGTCAGCGCTTCGGCCAGGTGGCCCTGTTCGCGCAGCACCGAACCGAGCATCACCCTGGTGACCGCGGCACCGTCGAGATCGCGTACCTGGTCATACGCGCGCAGGGCCTGGTGGTAGTAGTCGGCGGCCTCGTCGAGCCGGTCCTGCTCACCCCGCAGCCAGCCGAGGCCGGCGAGCAGCAGGCCCTGCCCGGAGAAGTCGCGGGCCCGCCGGGTCGCTTCCAGCGCGGCGTTGTGCGTACGCCACCACTGGTCGAAGCGGTTCCGCGTCACGAACAGCGACGCACACAGCGCGGACGCCAGCCGCGCGGCCGCGGTGGCGAGGCCGAGGTCGCTCGCCCGCTCGACGAGATGGACCAGCGTGGCCTGTTCAAGATCGAACCAGGTCAGCGGACGGGTGCCGACAACGGCGAGCAGCCGCTCGCGGTCGGGCTGGTCCCGGTCCGGGCGGGACGCGGTCAGCACTCGCATCGGCGTCCCGCCCGAGGCCGTCTCCACCAGCACCAGCGCCCGGTGCGCGGCGTTCTTCGCGGTGATCTCCAGCGCGGCCTGCTCGTCCTCCGCCTCGGCTCGCTCCCAGGCGAAGGCACCGACCAGGGTGTGCATGCGGTAGCGCCGGTCCCCGACCACGTCGAGCAACTGGGCCCGCACCAACGTGTCGAGCAGGGCTTCCGCGGCGTCGTCGTCCACCTCCAGCGCGGCCGCGACGAGCCAGCCGCCGAGTTCCGGCGCGCCGAGCCAGGCCAGCCGCCGCAGGGCGCGGCGTTCGGCGGGGCCGAGGCTGTCGTAGCTCAGCGCCATGCTCCCCCGTACTTCGAGATCCCCGACCGCCAGCTCGTCGAGGACGCGGCGTTGTTCACGCAGCCGCGCGGCCATCCGGGCCAGCGACAGGTCGGGCCGTGCCGCCAGCCTGCCTCCCGCGACGCGGATCGCCAGCGGGAGCCGGCCGCACTGCCGCACGATCTCCTCGGCGGCGTCGCGCTCCGCGACCAGGCGTGCCTCGCCGATGATCCGGCCGAGCAGGGCGAGACAGTCGGTCTCGTCCATGATCCCGAGATCGACGTGCTCGGCCCCCGCCAGCGCGTCCAGGCGTCTGCGGCTGGTGACCAGGCACGCGCATCGCGGGCCGCCCGGGAGCAGCGCCCGGACCTGGTGCTCGCCCGCGGCGTCGTCCAGGACCACCAGCACCGCGCGGGAGGCCAGCAGGGACCGGTACTGCGCGGCGCGTTCCTCGGCCGTGGCGGGGACCGCGGCGTCCGGGACGCCCAGGGCACGCAGGAACCTGCCGAGCGCCTCGGACGCCGCCACCGCGGTGCCGTGCACGCCCTGCAGGTCGATGTAGAGCTGGCCGTCCGGGTAGCGCCCGGCCAGCTCATGGCTCGCGCGCACGGCCAGCGCGGTCTTCCCGGCACCCGGCTTGCCCGCGACGACCACCACCTGCGCGGCGCTTTCGCGCAGCCGCCGCAGTTCCGCCGCCCGCCCGGTGAAGTCGGCCATGTCCAGGGGAAGCTGGCCCGGGACGACCGCGGCCTCCAGCGTGGCCGGGACACCGAGCAGCACCTGCCGGTGCACCTCCTGAAGCTCCGGTCCCGGCTCGACGCCGAGTTGCTCCACGAGCAGCTTCCGGCCCGCCTGGTAGCACGCCAGCGCGTCCGCCTGCCGTCCCGCCTGGTGGAGGGCGAGCATCAGCTGGCCGCGCAGCCGTTCCAGGAGCGCGTTTTCGGCGACGAGGGTGGTGAGTTCGTCCACCAGTTCGTCGCCGAGACCGAGCGCGAGGCAGGCGTCCACACGCGCTTCGACGACCGCCAGCCGGAGGCTTTCCAGCCGGGCGGCGGAGGTGGTGGCGAAGCGGCAGCTCAACCCCGCCAGCGCGACACCACTCCAGGTCGCCAGTGCCAGTTCGCAGCACCGCTTGGCGGCCTTGTGGTCACCACCGGCCGCGGCGGTGCGGCCTTCCCGCGCCAGGCGGGTGAACTCCCGGTAGTCCAAGGTGTTCTCGCCGAGGACGAGCTGATAGCCCCCTGGCCTGGTCACAATCCCCACTTCGGGAAGCGCCTTGCGCAGCGACGACACGTAGGTGTGCAGTGAGGCGGAGGCCGTGGCCGGGGCCCGCTCGTCCCAGATCACGTCGATCAGGCGGTCGGAGGTCACCAGTGCCTCCTCGGCGAGCAGCAGTGCCGCCAGCAGGGTTCGCGGCTTCTGCCCGCCGAGCGCGACGAGCCTGCCCTCCCGGACGGCTTCCACCGGCCCGAGTACACGCAGCTTCATGTTTCCCCCCACGGAAATCGGTTCGGACACCCCTACGGACGCCGCCTGGTGGCTGTTCCGGCCTGTCGCACAGTTTTGTCGGCCACGGAAGGCGTTTCAGACGCTTTTACCGGAAAGTCCCGGCAAGATCACCTTTCCCGGAATTGCGGGTACTCGGAAGAGAAAGAAAGGAACAACCGCGAGAGCGTGCGCATCGACAACAGATCCACCACCATCGTCCCCCTTGAGAAAGCGCTGTCTTGGCTGTGTCCCCCGGAGCCCCACACCCTGCTCACGCACTCACCGTCGACATCGGGCACCACCATCCACTGTTACCGAAACGGCAGGTCTGTCACCCGAACGGCGCCCCGGCAGGACCATGCTCCCCGGCGAATACCGCCAAGCTTCGTAATACCCGGTCCGCCGAACCGTCGACATCGGACATCGACTGGGTCGCCGGCACGATCCGGGGAGGTATTCGAGCAGGTTCGAATACGAAACGACATTGGCGCACCAGAACTGTCACGACGAGCGCGTGGCACCGACATCCGAGTCCGGCCCTGACCACTGATAGCTTGACAACCGTCGTCCGCCGGCACACCGCTCAGGGAGTTCGAGTCATGCCCACGCCGTCCCTGGTCCACCGGGTTCCCTACTTCGCGCAGTGGGAGTCTCCCGAACTGGTGACGGCGATCGTGACCGGCGAGATCAGCGCCGCCGCCGACCCGGCCTGGGCCTCCTCGGGCGCGGACAGTCCCGAGGAGTACGAGTTCTGGGGCCGCCGGGTCTGCGGCATGGCCTGCCTCAAGATGCTGCTCGTCCACTACGGGCTCGGTGCGCACCGGACCATGGACCTGGCGCGGGAGGTGACCGAGTACGGCGGTTACGTCCGCCGCGCCGATGGCGTCGACGGCCTGATCTACGCCCCGTTCGTCCGCTACGTCCGGGAGCGCTTCGGCCTGTCGGCCGAGTCTGCGCCGAAGCTGCCCGTCTCCGCCATCCACGACGCCGTCGGCGAGGGCACGCTGGTGATGGCGTCGGTCCACCAGAGCATTCGTGATCCCGGCGCCGTTCCGCCCCGGACCGGCGGCCATCTCGTCCTCGTGGTCGGCACCTCCGGCGACGGGTTCGTCATCCACAACCCCTCCGGGCACAGCGGCCGCAGCCAGGCGTTCGCCGAGGTGCGGGAGGACGACTTCCGCCGCTTCTACGCGGAGCGGGGCATCCTGGTCCGCCGGGACTGACGGAGCCCTCGGCCCGCACACCCCGCGCCGACGGGCGGCGGCGGGCGGGCCCGGCGTGGAACAATCGGGTGACATGACGAACCTGTTCACGGCCCACCCGGCCGCCTCCCCACGTTCGTTCCGGGCCTGATGGCGGGCCAGGGGGCTCCACGGCGGATCGAGGTCGCCCGCCTGCCCCACGACATCGTGGCGCTGATCGACGCCCTCCCGCCCGGTGAGAACCTCCTCCTCACCCGGGACGGCGAGCCGATCGCGACGATATCCGGCACACCTCGGACAGCCGGCGGCCGGGCCACCGAGCACCCGCCGCCTGCCTCCGGGAACGTGACGGTCGTGGTCACCGCGATGAAGCTGTCGGAGTCGGCTCGGGCATCGCTGTCCGGGCAACTCGGCGGCGACTACCTGGTGCTGGACCTGAAATCGGCCCCTGAGAGCGCCGATGTGCTGCTGGTCCCGCCGATCAGTCCACAGTTGATCGCGGGTCTCCGGTCGCAGTTCCCGAAGGCCCGGGTGATCATCGCGGAAATCGAGGACGAGGAACTCGGCGTCCGGTACGACGGCCCGGTCCGCCGCCTCCTCGACGCCGGCGCCGACACCTACTTCCCCTCCGGCTCGATCCCGCACCTGGCCAGGCGGCTGGACCGGACCGTGACCCACTTCGACAACCAGCTCACCGGTGCCACACCGGCACCGCTGGTGCTCGAATCGCCGCGAGACCACGACTCCCCCGCAGGCGGCTAGCGGGGTCCTCGCCCGGCTCTCGTCCCGGCCACGGTCCGTCCACTGTGGTCAGTGGCACCCGGCCCTCCCCCGGTGGTCGCACCGGGACCGGTCCCGGCACAAGACCCTACGGTAAGGCGGGCAGGGAAAGGGAATCCACCGGCATCGCCGCCATGGTGCACGGGAGGGGACTTCGACATGCCGACACCGGCGGACGGCGACCAGGACCCGCGACGCCGGGCCCCCGGCGCGGGCCGGCAGGGTCCCCCCACGGACACGCGGCCCGCTCGCTTCGGGCGGGCCCGGATCGGCAGGCACGTCCTGTTCAGCAGGCCGGAACGGCGGCAGTACCAGCTGAAGATGTGGCTGATCGCCCTGGTGGTCGCCGGCGCGCTGGCCGGGGTCCTCGGGGCGATCTTCGGGAACACCCTCGTCGTCTTCGCGATCTGTGTCGTGGCCGGGCTCGTCATCGGGGGTTTCGGGCACACCGAGGCCGATCTCCTGTTCCGGATCACCGACCAGGGCATCAACCTCGGCGTGCCACGGGGCTCGTTCGGCTGGGCCGACATCACCCGGCTGACCCTGGTCACGTTGCCGTTCGAAGGCACCTGCCCGGTGGGCCCGAGCGGCAACGTGGGCATCCCGTGCCCGCACTGCGGCCGGACCGGATTCCGGCCCACCGCCGGGCTCGAGGTCCGCGGCACCGCCGGCGGCGTCATCGCGCAGCTCAACCTGGCCTACGCGGCCGCGCCGGAGGTCGTCTACTGCTTTTCCTGCCGAACAAGGGGAAGGAACGCGAATCAGGACGCGCCACGCCAGGTCGGCCCGCCGGTCGGTCTGGCCTTCCTCGTCGAGGGCTGGGACCGGTTTTCCGCACTCGTCACCGAGGTCGCCCCGCACGTCGAACTCGGCAGGCGCGGGCCGGGCACCTGAGCCGCGACGCCACCCGCCGGTAAAGTACATTTGTACTAGTACTTCTGTACCGGAGATGGGGTGACCATGGTTTCCGGCACCCCGCGCCGACGGCGCGATCCGGAAGGGCGCCGACGGGCGATCGCCGCCGCCGCGGCGGAGCTCATCATCGAGGTCGGCGTCGAGGCCACCACCCACCGGATGGTCGCCGCGCGCGCGGACGTGCCGCTGGGGGCCACCACGCACTACTTCGACTCGCTCGACGACCTGCGCTCGGCCGGGCTCCGGCTGCTCGTGGCCGAGGTGGACGCGTACTTCGAGAAGGTCAGTGCCGTGCTCGCGGCCCGCGGCACGAGCGCCGCCGTGCTCACCGACCTCGTCATGGCGGAACTCGCCGACTCGCGCACGGCGCGGGCCGACGGCGCCGTGGTCACCGCGGCGGTCCACGACCCACGCGTGCGGGAACTCGCGCGCCGCTGGCAGGAGCGGGCGATCGCGCTCCTGCGCCCCGGCCACGGCGCCACCCGCGCCGCGGCCGCCGCCCTCTTCCTGGACGGCCTGACCTGGCACCGCCTGGTCAGCGACGCTCCGCTCGACCGGCGGGTCATCGAGACCGGCCTCACCGCGATCCTCGGCGAAGGCCCTCCGCCCTCCGCAGCACCGTCCCCGTCCGACTGAACCGAAAGACCGGCCGTGTCCCAGCTCGCAGTACTCAGTCTCCGCAACCGCGCGCTCATCGCGCTCGTCACGATCGTCGCCGCGGTGTTCGGCGGCCTCGCGCTGACCAGCCTCAAACAGGAACTCATCCCCTCGATCCAGTTCCCGCAGCTCGCCGTGGTCTCCAACTATCCGGGCGCCGCACCGGAAGTCGTCGAGAACGAGCTCTCCACGCCGATCGAGACGGCCGTCCAGGGAGTGCCAGGGCTCGAATCCTCGACGGCGACGAGCACCGCGAACTCGTCGATCGTCCAGGCGTCCTTCCGGTACGGCACCGACCTCGCCACCGCGGAGCAGAAGATCACGCAGGCGATCGGGCGCGTCAAGTCCACCCTGCCCACCGGGGTGGAACCACAGGTCGTCGCGGCCAGCGTCGACGACCTGCCGGTCATCCAGCTCGCCGTCACCGGGTTCGCCGACGCGAACGACGCGCAGCGGCGCATCGAGCAGTCCGTGCTCCCCCGGTTCAAGGATCTCCCCGGCGTCAACGCGGCCACCCTCGTCGGCGGCCAGGGCAGGCGGGTCGCCATCACGCCCGACGCCGCCAAGGGCGGGTCCCCGCAGGCGATCACCGACGCCCTCAAGCAGAACGGCGTGTTGCTCCCCGGCGGTCAGATCACGCAGGGCGACCGGACGCTCACGGTCCAGGCGGGCTCGAAGCTCACCTCGGCCGATGACATCGCCTCGATTCCGCTCGTGGGCACCGGCCGCAAACTCGGCGACGTCGCGAAGGTCGAACTCACGGCCGACCCGGTCACCTCCCTTTCGCGCGTGAACGGGAAGCCCGCGCTCGCGATCGCGGTCACGAAACTCCACGACGCCAACACCGTCGAGGTGTCCAAGGCGGTGACCGGCCTCGTGCCCTCGGTCCAGGGCGATCTCCCCGGCGCGACCTTCACCACGGTGTTCGACCAGGCCCCCTACATCCAGCAGTCCATCGAGTCGCTCGCGCAGGAAGGCCTGCTGGGACTCGGGTTCGCCGTGCTCATCATCCTCGTGTTCCTGCTGTCGGTGCGCTCGACGCTGGTCACCGCGATCTCGATTCCCACGAGTGTGCTGATCACGTTCGTCGGGATCCAGGCCTTCGGCTATTCACTGAACATCCTCACCCTCGGCGCGCTCACGATCGCGGTCGGCCGGGTGGTGGACGACTCGATCGTGGTCATCGAAAACATCAAACGGCACTACGTCGGCGACGCGGACAAGGGCGATTCGATCCGGCTCGCCGTGCGCGAGGTCGCCGCGGCGATCACCGCCTCGACGGTGACCACCGTGGCGGTGTTCCTGCCGATCGCGTTCGTCGGCGACATGACCGGGGAGCTGTTCCGGCCGTTCGCGCTGACCGTGACGATCGCGATGTCGGCGTCGCTGTTCGTCGCGCTCACGATCGTCCCGGTGCTGGCGTACTGGTTCCTGCGCCCCGGCAAACCGCTGCTCGACAAGGACGGCCGCGCAGTCGATCCCGAGCACCAGGACGCCCCGCCGACGAAGCTGCAGAAGTCCTACATCCCGGTGCTTTCGTGGACGCTCAAGCACTCCTGGACCACGCTCACCCTGGCCGTGCTGGTGCTCGTCGGCACGCTCGCGCTGGCGCCCCTGATGAAGGTCAACTTCCTCGGCGACTCCGGCCAGAACACCTTCACCATGACCCAGAAACTCGGCGAAGCACCCAGTCTCCCCGCCCAGGACGCCGCGGCGGCGAAGGTCGAAAAGGTGGTGAAGGACGTCAAGGGCGTCGACACCGTCCAGGTGTCGATCGGATCGAGCGGGTCGGCGCTGCGCGACGCGTTCCGCGGCGGTGGCGGCGGGATCACCTACTCGATCACCACCGACTCCGGCGCCGACCAGCAGGACGTGCGCGACCGCGTGCAGCAGGCGGTCGCCGGGATCAAGGACGCGGGCGTGCTCACGATCGCGGCGGGCGGCGAGGCCGGCTCGAACGACATCAAGGCCGACGTCACCGCGCCGGACGCCAAAACGCTCACGGCGGCGACGGACGCGCTCGTCGCCCAGCTCCGGAAGGCTAAGGAAGTCGGCCAGGTCACCAGCAATCTCGCGGCCTCCACGCCGTACCTCGCGGTCAGGGTGGACCGGGCGGAAGCCGCCAAGCACGGCCTTTCGGAGGTGGCCGTCGGCACGATCGTCTCCCGCACCATGCGGCCGGAGCAGGTCGGCACCGTGGAGATCGACAGCACCGCGCTCAAGGTCTATCTCCAGGCGGGCAACGTCCCGGCCTCGATCGCCGAACTGCGCGCGCTGACCGTCCCGAGCGCCACCGGTCCGGTGCGCCTCGACAAGATCGCCGCGGTCGAGGAGAGCGCCGGACCGGCCTCGATCACGACGCAGCGCGGTCAGCGCACGGCCACTGTGACCGTGACGCCGGCCGGCGACGACCTGTCCGCCGCGTCGAAGGCCGTGGACGCGGCGATCCGCGACGCGAAACTCCCCGCGGGGGCGAAGGCGTCGATCGGCGGTGTGCTCACCCAGCAGCAGAGCGCCTTCGAGAAGCTGGGTCTCGCGATGCTCGCCGCGATCCTGATCGTCTACATCGTGATGGTCGCGACGTTCCGCTCACTGCGCCAGCCGCTGCTGCTGCTCGTGTCGGTGCCGTTCGCCGCGACCGGCGCGATCCTGCTCCAGCTCGTCAGCGGGGTACCGCTCGGTGTGGCCTCGCTCATCGGCGTGCTCATGCTCATCGGCATCGTCGTGACGAACGCGATCGTGCTCATCGACCTGGTGAACCAGTACCGCCGGAAGGGCATGAGCGCCCACGACGCGACGATCGCCGGGGCGGCCCGGCGGCTGCGCCCGATCATCATGACCGCGCTGGCCACGATCTTCGCGCTCGTCCCGATGGCGCTGGGAATCACCGGCCACGGCGGATTCATCTCGCAGCCGCTGGCCATCGTCGTGATCGGCGGCCTGGTCTCGTCGACCTTCCTGACGCTGGTCGTGCTCCCGACGCTGTACAACCTCGTCGAAGGAGCCAGGGAACGCCGGGCGGCCAACCGCGCCGCCCGCGAGCCGGTCGCCTGACACCCTCCACTGTGGACCCACGTACCCCAACGGTCGGCTCGCGTACCCGAACGGTCGGCTCGCGTACCCGGAGGGTCGGCCCGCGAGCCGACCGTCTGGGTACGTGAGCCGACGCCCCGGGTACGCGAGACGTCCACTTCGGTCGGCCTTGCGGCGGTTCGTCTTGGCCCATTCGCCGTAACGTCGCACCGCACCGAAGGTTACTCTCCGGTAAATGTCGCCTCGTCCGCACAGCTGTTCTATAACTTGTTCTAAATCCCTCAACGACGAGGACTGTTATATGAGCGACAAACCCTTGCGGAGAGCTACCTCTGGCGCGGTATCCCGTCGTCTCTTCATTGCTGGAACTGGTTCTATCCTGGCCGGTGCGGCTCTCGGCGGCCGTGCCGTCGCCGCACCGGTCGCGAGCACCGGCCTGCCCAGTGGCGCCCACGTGTCCGCGCTGGTGATCGGCACCGGCTACGGCGGCTCGGTCGCCGCGCTGCGGCTCGCGCAGGCCGGGGTGGACGTCGCCATGGTCGAGATGGGCATGGCCTGGGACACCCCGGGCGCGGACGGCAGGATCTTCGCGAACACCACCGCCCCGGACCAGCGCTCGTTCTGGTTGCGCACCAGGACGAAGCAACCGCTTTCCAACTTCCTCGGCTTCCCCATCGACAAGGACATCCCGCGCTACACCGGCATCCTCGACGCGGAGGACTTCGCCGGGATCACCGTGTACCAGGGCCGCGGTGTCGGCGGTGGTTCGCTCGTCAACGGCGGTATGGCCGTCACGCCGAAACGGGAGAACTTCGGCGCGATCCTCCCCTCGGTGAATCCCGACGAGATGTACGACGTCTACTACCCGCGCGCCAACGAGGGCCTCGGCGTCGGCACCGTGCGCCCGGCCTGGTTCGACTCGGCCGACTGCTACCAGTACGCCCGCGTCGGCCGCAAACAGGCCCAGCGGTCCGGTTTCCCGTTCGTGTTCGTGCCGGACGTCTACGACTGGGACTACATGGAGAAGGAGGCCACCGGCGCGGTGCCGAAGTCCGCGCTCGCCGGGGAAATCCTGTACGGCAACAACTACGGCAAGAAGTCCCTGCAGAAGACGTACCTGCCGCGCATCGCGGCGACCGGCAGGGTCAGTGTCTCGCCACTGCACCGCGTGACGTCGGTCGCGCCCGCGCCCGGCGGCGGCTACACGGTCTCGATGGAACAGCTGACCACCGACGGCACGGTGACCACGACGAAGACGGTGACCGCGGACAAGGTGTTCTTCGCCGCGGGCAGCGTCGGGACGAGCAAGCTGCTGGTGAAGCTGAAGGCCACCGGCGCGCTGCCCAACCTGAACGGCGAGGTCGGGAAGAACTGGGGCGACAACGGGAACGTCATGTGCGGGCGGGCCAACCAGATCTGGGACCCGACCGGCAGCCTCCAGGCGTCCATCCCGTGCGGCGGGATCGACAACTGGGCCGCGGGCGGCGCGTTCGCCGAGGTGGCGCCGCTGCCGACCGGGATCGAGACCTGGGCGTCGTTCTACCTGTCCATCACGAAGAACCCGAACCGCGCGCAGTTCACCTGGAACCCGGCGACCCAACGCGTCGACCTGAACTGGCAGACGGCATGGAAACAGCCGTCGATCGACATGGCGAAGTCCATTTTCGACCGGATCAACGCGAAGGAGGGGACGATCTACCGGACCGACCTCTTCGGCGTGTACAAGATCTGGGGCGACCATCTCACCTACCATCCGCTCGGCGGCGCGGTGCTGGGCAGGGCGACCGACAACTACGGCAGGCTCGCCGGGCATCCGGGCCTGTATGTCATCGACGGCGCCCTGATCCCGGGCAACACCAGCGTCAACCCGTTCGTCACGATCACCGCGCTGGCGGAACGGAACATCGAGAAGATCGTCGCGACGGACTTCTGACCGCCCGGTCGTGAGGGGCGGTCCGGCCCCTCACGACCGGTGGGACGGCAGCACGCAGACGGTGTCCAGGCCGAGGACGTGGTTCAGCCTGCCGAACGCCAGCCACGAACCGAGGCTCATGCTCAGCTCGACGATCTCCCGCTGCGTGTAGTGCGCGGACATCCGCGTCCAGAACTCTTCGTCGAGGTTGTGGTGATCGGTCGCGTAACGCTCGGCGTACTCGGCCGCGAGCCGCGTCCGCTCGTCGAAACGGTCCGTCGTGCGCCACGCCAGCACGGCGTCCGCGAACTCCTCTTCGACCTTTTCGCCGTCGCGTTCGGTGCGCCAGTCGAGACAGAAGACACAGCCGTTGAGCTGCGCGATCCGCAGCCGCGCGGCCTCGAACTCCCGCAGCCCCAACGTGGTGTGCGCGTAGACCGCCAGCGAGAAGTTCGACGCGGCGGTCCCGATGCCGGGCACCAGCTCGCCCCACACGTAACCGATCGGGTCCTTGCCGTCCGGGATGTCGATGTGCATCAACGTTTCCTTCCGAGCTTGCCGGCTGCCGGGCGCAGCGGGACGTCGAGTGCGTCGTACAGACCGGGCTCGGCCGCGGCCAGCCAGTCGATCGCCCCGACGAGCCTGCCGACGGCGGTCGCGTTCCCGCCCGCCGAACGGTTTTCGCCCTCGTCGCTCGCCTCGACGGTGACCTCGATACGTGGCCTGCCCTCGATGATCACGCGGTGCGCGCCGGCACCGCTGGGGGGCATCGGCCAGTCCGGCGCGCACGACGGGTGGATGCGCGTGACGTGCTCGACGACGATGCGTGGCTCGCCGCCGACGAAGCCCCGCACCTCGAACCGCACCGCGCCCTGCGTGCCCGCCTCGAACTCGCCCATGGTCCGCGTGGTCACGGTTTCCTCGAGCGGCCGCCGGTCCAGCGTTTCGCGGATCTCGTCCAGCTCCACGTCCAGCGCCCGCGCCATCAGCCGGATCTGCCCGCCCCACACCATGGTCGGCACCCCGGTCATCAGCATCGGCGGCTGATAGTCCATCGGCTGGCCCATCCCGACCAGGTACCGCACGGAATCGGGCTGTTCGTAGGTCGAGTAGTCGAAGATCTCCTGGCAGCGCACGGCGTCGACGGTGGTGCCCAGCCCGCTGATCAGCAGCGGCAGCACGTCGTTGCCCCAGCCGGGGTCGACCCCGGAGACGAACAGCGAACCGCCGCCGTCCTCGATCGCCGCCAGGACCGGCTCGCGCAGTTCCGGCGGCGCGTTCCGCGGGTCGTAGAGCGGATAGAGCGACGGCGTCACGACGATCGCGCCCGCCCGGATCGCCCGCGTGATGTCGGCGAGCGCGTCGCCGGGCCGGACATCGCCCGACGCGGCGTAGACCACCGCGCGGGGGCGCGCCGCCAGCACAGCCTCGATGTCGCCGGTCGCGGCGACACCCAGCTCGCCCGTTCCGGCCAGCTCGCCCGCGTCCTTCCCGACCTTCGCCCGGTCGTGCACGAGCACCGCGGTCAGCCGTAACGCCGGATGGGCGTCGACGGCCCGGATCGCGGCCCGGCCGACATTGCCCGTACCCCACACCACCGTGGCGATCATTCGGTCGAGTTTTCCCTGGCCGGCACGGAACGCGAAAGGCTTTCGTTCCGGTGAGCGGACCGGACGCCACCGAAGTTCTCCAGCGGTCCGTGAATGCCACATTGAGGGATTCAGAGTCCCTCAATGTGGCATTCACGGACCGTGCCGACCAGACGGGCGTCGTGTCGCCGTGCTGGCGGCGGAGGCGATCGGCTCGTGCGTCGTCGTCGGGCATTCGCTGGGCGGCGCGGTCGCCGTCGAAACCGCCCGGCACCGATCCCGCCCTGATCGAGGGCTACACCAAGAAGGTGAGCGCGATACGCCGGCCCGCGGGCCTGCACGCCCTCGAAGGCCTGGTGCGCTGGGACATGGACGCCGCACTGCGCGAGGTCACCCAGCCGGTCAAGCTGTTCGCCGCGCGCGATCATCGCCCAGGAGGCCGTCGACCGCTACCGCGACCGCGTCCACATCGAACCGGTCGACCTCGGCAGCCACCACTTCCACGTCGAATCCCCCGAAGCGACGGCCGCGCTCCTGGCCACCGAAATGTCCGCTCAGGACTTCCCCACGATCCGGCTCCCCGGCTGCCGCGCGACGAGTTCGCGCGGCAGCCGTGGCATATCGAGGTTTTTCAGTAGCGGTTGGGGGTGTGCTGGTGTCGCGAATGTCGCATTCGTGACACCGCCCTGAGGAGAAGCGCCCCAAGGAGGTCTTCCCGGTAGCGACGGGTAGCCGAGCGAGACATCCACGCCCGGCCACACCCCACCCCTTAGTGAGAAAACCTCATCCGGGGCCCACTCCCTTTCGGCGGACGCCGGGGACTCCGTCGTCACATAACGCGCGTTCTGTCCGAACAAATCCTGGCGCGGGCGTCGAAGCGCGTCAGGAATATTCGCGATCTCTCCGGAACCTGTACCGCGAAGCTCCTATGCGCTTATCTCACACGAGCAGGTGCACGTGCATATGCACAGCGGTAACACAACACCGGGAGGTCCACTCACAAGAAGGAAGCAGCCGACACTCACTCGATCGAGTTACTTGACACCGAAAACACGACTCGATCCCGCACTTTCAAGCAAACCAAGGAGATCCGCACTCACTCATTCGTGTCATGAGCAATTCTCACGTTCTCCTGGCGGCAGCCGCCACGTTCGTCGACAATGTGCCTCGGACGCCGTTTTCCCGCACGAAACGATCTTGCTCCCGCTTACGGGCAAAGATTAGCCGGGTGCAATCATGTCGACGCGGAAGTAACCCCCGGCCGGGAGCACAATGCCGGTTCACTGCTTCTCGCGTGGAACGGCGCGACCCCCTCCGTGAAAGGGAGCCGCGCCTGCGTTGCCAGAAACCCCTGATGATTCGGAGAGTTGACAACATGTCTATTTTAGAGGTTGACCCACCGTCACGGCCAGGCGACCGGGGTGGCGAGCCGTCGCCACGGCGGGCACGGCGGAGGAGGCCGGGCGCAGACCCGGATCCGGCACGGGTCACCATCATCCTCACCGGCGATCTCACGACGCTGTGCCGGGAGCTGCCGCTCGCGCCGGGCACCGAGCAGCGCCGGGCGCGCGGGGCACATCGCAGGCCCGCGCGGTCGGTGCTCGACCTGATCGCCGAAATCGTGGACAACCGCGGCCGGACGCTCCGGGCGCTGTTGCTGGGCAGCGTACTGCTGACGATCCTGCTGGCCGGGGTCGTGCTGAGCGCGCGCAGCGTGCTCGCCGGGGTCGGCGCCGTGCCCACCGCCGCGCTGAGCGTCCTGCTCACCACCGCGATGCGGCGGCAGCGCGCCACGCGCGCCCCCGTGCCCGGCCGGCGCTAGCGGCCGGTCGACGCCGGGCCCGTCTCCCGGGCGCCGCACGGGACGGGCCCGGCGTTTCGCTGTCAGGCCAACGGTTTCCGGCCACGCTTCCGGAGTGTGCCCCGCGCCCGCGGCAGCGCGGCGCGGACGGTTCCGTACGAGCGGCCGATCTCGTCGGCCGGCTGGCGGACACCCGCCCCCGCGCGGTCCGGAAGCCGGACATCGGCCTCCGGCAACGGGCAGCGAAACCGGTGGCTTTTGTTCGCTACCGGCACATTCTCGCGCGCCATTCGCCGACTTATTGATCATTGGCGAATGCCGCTCGGCCACGCGTGCTCGTGCAATAGCACGAGCACCGACAGAAAATGCCGACCATTCGAGTGAACCTATCGCCACGGTGCCCCCGATTCCCCGGCACACCCTTGCGTGCGGAGATATTCCAGTCCGACTCTGGAACAAGAATAATCCAACCTTTCACCGACACTTGACGAGGGGGCCAGTGATGAGGTTCTACGACCCGCACGACGTGCACGACCTGTTTTCCGAGCACGACTGGCAGCGGCCGGGGATGTGCGACCCGCAGGGCGGGGAGTGCGTCGAAGTCAACCTCGGCGACCATGACCTGGTCGGACTGCGGGACACCAAGATTCCCGGCTCGCCCGTCCTGGTCTTCACCGACGAGGAATGGGCGCGCTTCCTCGAAGCCGCCCGCGCCGGGCAGTTCAGCCGTTGACCCCGGCCGCGATGGCCACGGTCCGCTACCGGGCCTCGCCCACAGGTGGCACTGCCCTGGACGGGTGATTGATCCGAACGGGGCAACAGGCACTTCAAGGCGAATGACGGCATCGGGTGTCCTACAATCGGGGGGAATTTCACCCCTGATTGGACGGCACTTTCTTGTGACACGCCAGCCACCCCCCTCGGAATCCGCGCAGGAACTCGGCAAGCTGATCCGCGCGGCGCGGAACCGGCTCGGCCTGAAGCAGAAGCCCTTCGGCGCTCAGATCGGCTACTCCCAGTCCCAGATCAGCAAGTTCGAGAAGGCCACCGCGGTCGTGCCGCGCGCTTATCTGGAGAAGATCATCGACGCGCTCCGGCTTTCCCCGGAGGACGCCAGGCTCGTGTGGGATCTGAGCGACCAGGCCGCCGCCGCGCGCAAGAGCGCCGGGTACGAGCTGGTCGCCACGCCCGAGCACTTCCACGAGATCTACGCACGGGAACAGGAGGCGACCGCGATCCACACCTGGCGGACCGAGCGCGTCTCCGGGCTTCTCCAGTGCGAGAGCTACATGACCGAGCTGTTCCAGCACGGGGCGCGCACCGACATAGACGAGGCCATCCACGAGCGGAAGCTCCGCTCGGAACTGTTCGCCAAGCATCCCGGGCGCGCCTATGAGTTCCTGCTCAGCCAGAGCACCGTGGACCGGCTCTGCCGGGCGCGGACCCACGCCGGGCCGGTCGTCGCGCTGGACCAGCTCAAGCACATGCTGGCCCTGCTCGAAAACCATCCTTCGCTGACGATCCTGATCGTTCCCCTCGACGAGGGGCCGCTTTTCGTCCCGCCCGACTTCCACGTCCTGCGGTTCGACGACCCCGACAAGGACTTCGTCTACACCGAGTCCCTCAACACCGTGAACCGATACGACCGGGACGCCGTCGCCCCGCATCTGGCCCTGTGGCGGGAGCTGGCCGGTGAGGCACTCGACGCCGGCGCGTCACGCGACCTGCTCCGCGAGGCGGCGGCCTTCTGCGCGCGCCGCCTGTAACCCACGTCACGGGCTGCCCCGGCCGGGCGGCTACCTTACCTCCCACCGACGCCGACCCCGGAAAGGAACCACACCGTGTCCGACTCCGCCGAGGAACCGTTCCCCCCGCACGGCGTCGACCTCACCCACCCCAGCCCCGCTCGTATCTACGACTATCTTCTCGGCGGCACCAGCAACTGGGAGATCGACCGCCGGTTCGCCGACCGGATGGTCGCCGACTACCCCGTCGTCAAACCCATCGCCAAGGCCAACCGCATGTTCCTGCACCGCGCCGTGCGGCATCTGGTCAAACGCGGTGTCCGGCAGTTCGTCGACATCGGCTCCGGCCTGCCCACCATGGGCCACGCCCACGAGGTCGCCGACGAACTCGCGCCCGGCCAGGTCAAGGTCGTCTACGTCGACCACGAGCCGATCGCCGTCGCCCACTCCCGCAGCCTCCTGCGCGAACACGGCGACGAGGACCGCCACACCGTCATCCACGCCGACCTGCGCGACCCGGACCGGCTCTGGGACACCATCGCCGACACCGGCGTCGTCGACCTCGACCAGCCCCTCGCGCTGCTGCTGATCGCCGTGCTCCACTTCCGGCAGCCCCCGGCCCGGCCCGGCCCGGACGGCGAAGACCTCGGCCCGGACATCGTCGCCCGTTACCGCGATCTCCTGTCCCCCGGTTCGTACCTCGCCATCTCCCACGCCACCGACCACAACGTGCCCGGCACCCACGTCGAAATGCTCGCCGACCTCAAGACCCTCTACGGCGATTCCAGCAATCCCCTCATCTGGCGCACCCACCAGGAGGTCACCGACCTCTTCGGTGCCTTCACCCTCGTCCCGCCCGGTGTCACCTGGACGCCCCGCTGGCACCCCGAGGAAGCCACCCGCCACGACGACACCACCACCCGGTTCGCCGATCCCAGCGAATCCGTCGTCCTGGCCGGTGTCGCGCGGAAGACCCCTTGACGCGGAACGGTTCTCCGCACGGGCACCACTGTCCTCTGTGGACTAGGCGGGGAACCGCCCGGCACCGGTCCGGTGCCGGTACAGCAGCCACACGAAGTACGGGACGCCGATGATCGCGGTCATCAGCCCGGCCGGGAGCTGGCCCGGCGCGAGCACCGTGCGCCCGATGGTGTCGGCCGCGCACACCAGGATCCCGCCCAGCAGCGCCGCCACCGGCAGCACGCGGGCGTGCCGCCTGCCCACGATCGCACGGGCCGCGTGCGGGGCGACCAGCCCGACGAAGGTGATCACCCCGACCCCCGCGACCGCGGCGCCGGTGAGCAGCACGGCGCACACCAGCAGCAGCAACCGGGACCGGGCGACGGGCACGCCCAGCACCCGCGGGGTCTCGTCGTCCAGCGACAGCAGGTCCAGCTCGCCCCGCATGCGGATCAGCACCGGCACCACCAGCAGCAGCATGAGCGCCATCGGCACGAGGTGCTCGAAGGTCCGGCCGTAGGTCGAACCGCCCAGCCAGGTCAGCGCCTTGGTCTCGTTCCACGGGTCGGACAGGGTGATCAGCAGCGTCACCAACGCCTGTGACGCCGCGTGCACGCCGAAACCGATCAGCACCAGCCGTTCGCTGGCGAAGCCGCCCCGCGCCGCGAGCGCGAACACCACGACCATCGCCAGCGCGGCGCCCAGACCGGCGAACCCGGCCTGCGCCCAGAAACCGACGCCGGACACCAGCGTGATCACCGCGACCGCGCCGAGACCCGCCCCGCCGACCACACCGATCATCCCCGGCTCGGCCAGCGGGTTGCGGGCGACCGCCTGGGTGAGCGCGCCGCCCAGCGCCAGCGCCGCGCCCGCCAGCAGCGCGGCCACCACGCGCGGGACGCGGTTCTCCAGCACGCCGGTGACGATCGGGCCCGCGTGGCCGCTCACCCAGTTGACGACGTCGCCCAGCAGCAGCTTCGCGTCGCCGAGCAGCGTCGCGCCCACGACGACACCCACGGTCACGAGCACCAGCACACCGAGGAGCACCCGGTACCGGGTGGCGCTCACCCCGCCCCGCGCGCCGGCGGCGGGCGGCTCGGCCGCCGTGGCGCTGATCCGGACGGTGCGCGCCAGCACCATGAGGAAGACCGCGCCGAGGATCGTCGTCACCACCCCCGTCGGCACTTCCAGTGCCTTCTGCGCGGTGAACAGCGCGCGCAGTACCACGTCGGCGCCCAGCAGGAGCGCCGCGCCCATCGCGGCGGAGAACGGGATCAGCGCGGCGTGCCGATGCAGGCTCGGCACCACGGACGCGAGCAGCCGCACCAGTGCCGGTGCGGCGAGGCCGACGAACCCGATCGGGCCCACCAGCGTGACCGCCGCCGCGGCCAGCAGCACGGCCAGCACGATCGCGGCGGACCGGATCCGTCCCACGTGGACACCCAGCGTCCTGGCGTGGTCGTCGCCGAGGTAGATCAGGTCGAGCCGCCGGGCCATGCCGAGCAGCGCCACCATCGCCACGCCGACGACCGGGCCGAGCGTGCCGACGCCGCCCAGCCCGTTCTGGCTCAGCGAGCCCTCGCCCCAGGCGAACAGGCCGCGGGTCTCCTGGGAGAACAACAGCAGCAGGACCCGGGTCACCGACATCATCGCCAGCGCGATCGCGGTACCCGCCAGCACCAGCCGCACGATCCCGGTGCCGCCGGTGCCGGACAGCACGAGCACCAGCACCGCCGCGCCCAGCCCGCCCGCGAAGGCGACGCCGGCCGCGCCGAGCAACGGCAGCGAGACACCGAACGCCGCGACGGCGACGACGGCCAGGTGCGCGCCCGCGTTGACCGCGAGCGTGTCCGGCGACGCCAGTGCGTTGCGGGACACCGACTGCAGCACGGCACCGGCCACGCCGAGCGCGACGCCGACCACCAGTGCCGCGAGCAGCCGGGGCAGCCGGGATTCGACGAGTACCGCGGCCGCGTCGTCGGTGCCGCCGCCGAACGCCAGCCGCAGCACGTCCAGCGCGTCCAGGTTCGCGGTGCCCTGGGCGAGGTGCACGGCCGAGCCCAGTGCGATCAGGACGGCGAGGCCGATCGCCAGCAACGCCGGCCGCCCGCGCCGCGCGGCGACGGTCACCGGCGGCCGGGTGCCGGTCAGGGTGTCCACTGTGGAATTACCCCTTGAGCGCGGCGACGGCCGCGTCGACGTACTGCTGCATGGACTTCGGGCCGCCGAACATCCACAGCGAGTCCGGGAAGCGGTGCACCTTGCCGCTCTTGACGAACGACAGGTTCTTCCAGATCGCGTTGCCCGCCAGCTCCTTGCCGAACGGGTCTCCCTCGGCGTTGTTGGCCATGTACCAGAACCGCACGTCGGGCAGCTTGGTCAGGCCTTCGACGTCGGCCTGCGCGAGGCCGTACTTCGCGTCGCCGTCCATGGTCCACGCGGTCTCCATGCCGAGGCGGCGGAACACCTCGGAAACCAGCGCGCCCTTGGTGAACGGCCGGATGCTGACCGAACCGGAGGTGACGTAGGCGTCGGAGAACGCGACCTTCTGCCCGGCCGCGCCCAGCTTCTCCACCTCGGTCTTGCCCGCGGCGAGCTTCTGGTCGAACTCGGACCTCAGCTGCGCGGACCGGGCCTCGGTGCCGGTGGCCTTCGCGATCATGTCCTGCGCGGCGAACATTCCGCCGATCGGGTCCTTGGCGTCGCCGCCGCTGACCACCAGCACCGGCACCTTCGCCTCGATCTGCCCGAGCGCGCCTTCGGTCAGGCTGTCGGTGACGACCACGAGGTCGAGGCCCAGCGAGCCGAGGGTGTCGAGGCTCGGCTCGCCGCGGGTGCCGATGTCCTTGGGGGTGCCGTCGAGCGGGGCCGCGCTCACCCACTGGCCGTAGCCCTTGATGTCGGACACCCCGACCGGCATGACGCCGAGCGAAACCAGGTGCTCGACGCCGTTCCACTCGGTGGCGGCGACGCGCTTGGCCGGATGCGGCAGCTTCACCTCCTTGCCCCGTGAGTCGACGACCGAGACCGGGCCGCCGGCGGCGGGCGAGGTGCCGTTCGCGGGTTCCTCGGTGGTCCCGCAGGACGCCACGAAGAGCAGGGCCGCCGCGGAAAGGCCGAGAATCGTTCTGGTGAAGCGCATGGTTCTCCTGGTTGTTCGCACTGCCCGGACGGGACGGATCAGGCCGGCGGGGTGCCGTCGCCCGCGTCGTTGAAGCGGCCCACCGCCCGGGTGTGGATGCGCCCGTCGGCGGGGCCGACCGTGACGTCCACCCGGATTCCGTAGGCACGGCTGAGGTTCGCCGAGGTCAGCACCTCGCCGGGCGCGCCTTCGGCGGTGACCCTGCCGTCCTCCAGCAGGAGGACGCGGTCGGCGACCGCCGCGGCCTGGTCGAGGTCGTGCAGCACCACCCCGACCCCGACGCCGTGCTGGTCGGCGAGGTCGCGGATGACGTCGAGGATCTCCACCTGGTAGCGCAGATCGAGGAAGGTCGTCGGCTCGTCGAGCAGCAGCAGCGCGGTGTCCTGGGCCAGACAGCTGGCGAGCCATACCCGCTGCGCCTGTCCCCCGGAAAGCGCTTGCACCGGCCGGTCGGCGATGGCGGACAGCCCGGTCAGCGTCATCGCGCGCGCCACGGCCGCGGGGCCCTCGGGGTCGCGGCCACCCCAGCGGGAGCGGTGCGGATGCCGTCCGAACTCGACCAGCTCGCGGACGCAGACGCCGCCCGGTGCGGTCCGCTGCTGGGACAGCAACGTGATCCGCTTGGCGATGTCCTTTCCGGACAGCGCGCGCAGGTCCGCGCCGTCGGCGAAGGTGACCGAGCCCGCGACCGGCGGGTGCAGCCGCGCCAGCGCGCGCAGCAACGTCGACTTCCCGCTGCCGTTGGGACCGATCAGCGCGGTGACGGTACCCGCGGCCAGCGAGATCGACGCGGCGTGCACGACGACGCCGCTACCGTAGGCGACGTCGATCTCACGCGCGGAAACACCGGCGTCGGTGCGAGACGGAGCGAGGGACACGCGAGAACGGTAAAGCCAGGCTTACCTAACCACAAGTCTTGGTGGCGTCCGGCACATCCGGCCCGGCGCGGCCCCGCCCCGCCCGCACGACGGCCGGAGTGTCCGTTCCGGACACTCCGGCCGCGCCCCGCTCACCTTTTCCGGGTGATTTCCCGGCCGCCGAATGTCGTTAGTTTTCCGGCAGAAGGAGGAAAACGATGACGAAATTCGTGCTCCGTGGATCGCCGCCTTTCGCCGAACACGACTACCGTTCGAGGATCAGCCGTGTCGTCGGGCAGGTCGCGGAAGCGGGCCTGGACGGGCTGCTCGTCGCTCCCGGCCCGGACCTGCGCTGGCTGCTCGGCCATCGGGCGGTCTCGGCGGACGGCTTGTTCACGATGCTGGTCCTGCGCCCGGGAACACCGCCGGTGCTGCTCGTACCCGAGCAGGACAGGGCCGCCGCGAAGGCGACACCGGGTGCGTCGTGCTGTGAAATCGTCGCGTGGGACGGCGAAACGGGCCCCTACGACGGCACAGCGCGGTTCCTGCCCGCCGGTGGACGGTACGGGATCTCCGATTCCGCCTGGTCGGTCCACGTGCTCGGCCTGCAGGCGGCCGTGCCGAGGTCGACCTACTGGGCGCTGGGCGAGGTGCTTCCCCTGCTGCGCGCGGTCAAGGACGAGGCCGAAGTGGGCTGTCTCAGTGCGGCGGGCGCGGCGGTGGACGCGGTGTACCGGGAGATCGCCGGGCTCCGCTTCACCGGCAAACGCGAGCACGAGATCGCCGCCGCGCTGGCCGATCTGCTGCGCGAGTTCGGGCACGAACGGGTCGAGGTCACGACCGTGGGAGCCGGGCCGAACGGGGCGAAACCGCACCATGAGCCCGGCGCCAGGGAGATCGGCCCCGGAGACGTCGTGGTGCTGGGCTTCGGTGGCCTGCTGTGCGGCTACGGGTCGGCGACGACACGGACCGTGGTGGTGGGGGAACCGTCCGCGGAGGCGCGGGTGGCGCACGAGGTGGTGCGGGCGGCGCAGCGAGCGGCGTTCGAGGCGGTGACCCCGGGTCTCCCGTGCGCGGAACTCGATCGCGTCGCCAGGGCGGTCGTCGAGGAAGCGGGATACGGACCGTACGCGGGTCGCCGCACCGGGCACGGAATCGGTGTGAGCACCGCCGAACCGCCCTATCTGGTGGCGGGCGAGTGCCAGCCGCTGTTGCCGGGGATGTGCCTCTCCCTCGGGCTCGGCATCCACCTCCCGGATCGGTTCGGGGCGCGCGTCGAGGACGTCGTCCTCGTCACCGAACACGGGGGCGAGAGCCTGAACTCCACGAACCGCGGCCTGCTCGTCGTGGGATGAGGGGGCGGCGATGGGACACGAGGCCGAGGCCGACCGGCGCGGGATGTCGGTGTGGGGCGCGGCGTTTCTCGGGGTGGGATCCATGGTGGGCGCGGGCATCTTCGCGTTGCTCGGCGAGGCGGGCGCGGTGGCCGGGGCGGCGGTGTGGCTGTCGTTCCTCATCGCGGGCGTGGTGGCGTTGCTGCAGGGATACGCCGTGGCCAAGCTGGGCGCGCGCTATCCGTCCTCCGGCGGCGTCGTCGCGTTTCTGCTGCGGGGTTTCGGCGACGGCCACCTGACCGCCGTCGCTTCGTGGCTGCTTTACTTCGCGGTCACGATCGTCACCGCGATGGTGGCCGTGTCCTTCGGCGGTTACGGTTCGGCGTTGTTCTTCGCGGGTTCGCCGGGATGGGCCAGGGTGCTGACGGCCGTGGTGGTGCTGCTGAACGCGGCGCTCACCATCGCGGGCGGGCGGTGGATCAGCAGGGCGCAGACCTGGGTCACGATGATCCTGCTCGCGGTGTTCGCGGTGTTCGTCTGCGCGACCTTCTCCGGGCTCGACACCCACCTGCTGGCGTGGTCGGCCTATCCCCCGGCGACGGACGTCGTGTCCAGTGTGGCGCTGACCTTCTTCGCCTACCTGGGTTTCACGGTGGTCAGCTTCACCGGCGGCGACCTGGTCCAGCCGGAGCGGAACCTGCCGAGGGCGATGTTCCTGGCGCTGGGCATCGCCATCGCGTTGTACGTGCTGATCGCCCTCGGCGTCTTCGGCACCTTGACCGTGCAGCAGGTGATCGACAGTGGGGACACCGCGCTCGCCGCGGCGGCGCGTCCCGTGCTCGGCGACACCGGGTTCGGTTTGATGGCACTCGTCGCGCTGCTCGCGACGTCTTCGTCGCTCAACGCCAACCTCTACGCGGCGACCGGCGCGACCACCGCGCTCGCCGCTTCGGGCACCTTCCCGCCCGTCTTCGGCAGGCACGCCCGGCTCGGCGGGACGCGGGGCCTGACGATTTCGGTGCTTCTGGTGCTCCTGCTGGCGAACCTGGTCGACCTGACCGCGATCGCGTCACTGGGCAGCGTGGTGGCACTGGTGATCTTCCTGCTCACCTCCGTCGCCGCCTACCGGTTGCGGGCCCGGACCCGTTCCCGCGCCGGGGTTCTCGTCACCGGAATCGTGCTGACCTCCGCCGTGCTGCTCGTCTTTCTCGTGCACACCCTCGCGGTCGAACCGGAGACCTTCGGCGGCATGCTCGGCGTCGTCGTGCTGGCGATCGTGGTGGATCGGGTGTGGACCCGGGCGCGCGATCGCCGGTGACGCGGTGCTTTTCACCCGCCACAGGTGAATCGGCGCGGCCTCGCCGGTTCTTACCTTGATCCGTGTACCTGCCCGTCACCGGCGAAGGGATGAAGCGAGTGAAAGCGGGATCCCGGCACAGCACACAGATCACGGGGACGTCATGAGTCCCGCGGACACGGTACGAAGCCGTCCCCGCCCCTCGGCGGCGACGTGGATCTCCTGGACGACGCTGGCCCTGATGACCACGAGCTCGGTGGCGAGCCTGCGCCCGGCCCCGACCATGGCCGTCTACGGACTGGCCTGTGTCTTCCTCTACGTGGTGCCCGCGCTCGTGTTCCTGTTGCCGACCTCGCTGGTGTCCGCGGAGCTCGCTTCCGGCTGGGAGGGCGGCGTCTACAACTGGGTGGCGCGGGGAATTTCGCGCCCCGCGGGGTTTTTCGCGGTGTGGTGCCAGTTCGCGATGACGATCTTCTACTACCCGAGCCTGCTCGGCTACGTGGCCAGCACGCTGGCCTACGTGTTCGACCCCTCGCTCGCGGGCAGCGGGCTCTGGACGGCCGCGGTGATCATGGTCGCGTACTGGTCCGGGGTATGGATTTCCTCGCGCGGCACCAAGGGCGTCGCCGGGCTGGCCAGCGGGGGCCTGGTCGTCGGCACGCTGGTTCCCGGGGCGGTGCTGGTGGTGCTCGGCGTCGTCTTCCTGCTCAAGGGACACGCCCCCGCCGCGCCGATGAACGCCGGTGACCTGCTGCCCCCGTGGGCCGGGCTGGCGAGCCTGGTGCTGATCGTCAACAACTTCCTGTCCTACTCCGGCATGGAGATGAACGCCGTGCACGTGTCGTCGCTGCGTAAGCCGGCCAGGGAGTTCCCCCGGGCGATGTTCCTGGCCATGGGCCTGGTCCTGGTGATCTTCGTGCTGCCCGCGCTGGCGATCAGCTGGGTCGTGCCCGCCGAGCAGCTGTCCCTCACCGCCGGGGTCATGCAGGCCTTCGACGCGGTGTTCGCCCAGTTCGGCGGCCAGTGGCTGACCCCGGTCGTCGGTGTCCTGCTGGTCGCCGCGTCGCTCGGGGGCATGGTGACCTGGCTGGCCGGTCCGTCCAAGGGGCTGCTGCTCATCTCCCGGCAGGAAGGCTATCTCCCGCCCTGGCTGCAAAAGCGCAACAAACACGGGGTCCCGCGGAACATCCTCGTCGCCCAGGGCGCGATCACCACGCTCATCGCGCTGCTCTACGCGTTCGTCCCCGACGTTTCGAGCGCCTACTGGATCTTCTCGGTGATCACCACGCAGGTCTACCTGATCACGTATCTGCTGATGTTCGTCGCCGCGTTCCGGCTCCGGCGTACCGCGCCCGGTCACCCGCGCGGCTACCGGGCGCCGATGCTCGGCGTGCTCTGCGGTGTCGGATGCGCGGCGTCGCTGGCGGCGCTGCTGGTGGGTTTCGTGCCGCCATCCCAGTTCGGTTCCGGGAACGTGGGCGCCTACGTCGTGGTCGTGGCGGGCGGCGCGCTCGGCCTCGGCCTGCTCGTGCCGTTCCTGTTCTACCAATTCCGCAAGCAGTCGTGGAAACAACCGGCGCCGGAGGAGGCCACCTCATGACGACCGCGGAATCCACGCGCCGCGAGCGCCTCCTCCTGTACGGCGTCTGCGCCGCCGTGGTGCTGATCCTGCTGGGGCTGGCGGTGTTCATCGGACGGACCGCGCGGCAGGGGCCACGCGTGGAGCAGAAGGCGGACCAGCTCATCGCGGCGCTGACCATCGCGGGGGCCCGGCCGCCCGCCCGCGAGCAGATCGTCCGCGTGCTCGGCGACGACGGCGGCGCGGTGTGCGCCGGCCCGGACGACGCCCTGCGCCGGGCCACGCTCGCCACCCGGGTGAGCGACGGCGCGGCCGGGCCGGGCGCCCGGCCCGTCACCGTGGACCGCCGGCTCGTCGTCGGGGAGACGCTGGTGATCACCATCTACTGCCCGGACAGGTTGCCGCGGTTCCAGCAGTTCGTCTCCTGGCTGCGTACCACCACGACGACCGGAGGATGAGTCATGGACCTGCGACCCCGCATCGCCGATCTCCTGCCACGCGCACGGTCGGAACTGGCCGAGCTCGTCGCGTTCCGCTCCGTCGCCGACCCGGCCCGGTTCCCGCCCGGGGAGTGCCACCGCGCCGCCCGATGGGTCCGCGACAAGTTCCTCGAACTCGGGTTCGCCGACGCGCGGCTGGTGGACACCTCCGACGGCAGCCGGGCGGTGCTCGGCTCCCGTGGCCGCGCCGGCCCCGACGCGCCGACGGTGCTGCTGTACGCCCACTACGACGTGCAGCCCCCGCTGTCCGAAACCGCCTGGCAGACACCGCCGTTCCGGCTCACCGAGGTCGGCGGACGCTGGTACGGGCGGGGCGCGGCCGACTGCAAGGGCAACATCCTCATGCATCTCACCGCCCTGCGCGCGCTGGACAGTGCGGTACCCGACCTCCCGGTCAACCTCAAGCTCGTCGTCGAAGGCTCCGAGGAACAGGGCACCGGCGGCCTCGAGAACTTCGTCGCCGGAAACGCCGAGCTGCTGCGTGCCGACGCGATGCTGATCTGCGACACGGGCAACGCGGCCGTCGGCGTGCCCGCCGCGACGGTGAGCCTGCGGGGCATGGTCACCCTCACCGTCACCGTCGAAACCCTCGCCACCGCCGTGCATTCCGGCATATACGGCGGTGCCGCGCCCGACGCGCTCGCCGCACTCGTGTCGACACTGGCCACCCTGCGCGACGACCGGGGTGACACCACCGTGTCGGGGCTGGCCAACACCCAGCGGTGGACGGGTGAACCGTATCCGGCCGAGCGCTTCCGCGGTGACGCCGGCGTACTCGACGACGTCGATCTGCTCGGCGACGGCACCGTCGCCGACATGCTCTGGGCCCGGCCCGCCGTGACCATCCTCGGCATCGACTGCCCGCCTGCGCGGGGCGCGGCCAGTGCCATCACCCCGCACGCCGCCGCGCGGCTCAACCTCCGCGTGCCGCCCGGAACCGACGCGGCGGACGCCCGCACCGCGCTCATCCGGCACCTGCACGCCGCCGCGCCGTGGAACGCGCGGGTCACCGTGCGCACCCACGCGACCGGCGCGCCCTTCCTCGCCTCCGTCACCGGTCGCGCCCACCGGGCGCTCGCCACCGCCATGCGCGAGGCCTACGGCAGGCCGATGACCACGCTCGGCCAGGGCGGGTCGATCCCGCTCTGCACCGCCCTCGCCGAAACCTGTCCCGACGCCGAACTGCTCCTCATCGGCGTCGAGGATCCGCGGGCCGCGATCCACGCCCCCAACGAAAGCGTCGACCCACGCGAACTCGCCACCATGGCCCTCGCCGAAGCGCTGTTCCTCCGCCACTACGCGACCGGCGCTCACTGACCGGATCCGTGGCCACGTTCGCGAGTTTCGGCCGCACTGCGCGGTGTCGCGATGGCGCATCGCCGACGTTGAGCGCTGTGAAGGCCGAGTCCGGGGCACTCAGGTCCCCGAAGGTGGCCTTCAGAGACCTGAGCCCGGCGAGAAACCTCACCAAGGCACCTCCGACCGATATGCGGCATGTGCGGATATTCGGTCAGCTGACCCGCCGAGGCCGAAACGACCTCGGTTCGTATCCGAAAGTACCTTTCAGTGGACAATTCCCCGCGCGGCGCGGTAAGAAACCTGTTCTGCTTCCACAGATACCCGGCGATGTCCTTTCGGGCACTGTCTCTTGTGGATCGCGGGGCGTCATCCTAAGCTGATCTTGCAGGATAGTTCATCTTCAGCTTTGAAACATCAAAACCGCAAAGGTTCTGAAACGTTGTTCGCGGGCCGATTGTGCCCATTATGTCGCGAACCACGGAAAGTCGAGTGTGATATCAGTGAAATGTTCGCGATAGTGGCCGCCAACGGCGCCCGGATGCGCGCGCTGATGCTGAGCGCTCCGGAAAACGCTTCCCGGTTCGGCCGACTGGACATCGTGAGCCTGCCGGTCCCGGTCCCCGGCCCCACCGAGGTGCTGGTACGCGTCGGGCTGTGCGGCATCTGCGGCACCGACTTCGACGCCTGCCGGTTCCATCCCGACAACACCCCCACGTTCGGCGGACCTCTCGAACTGCCGGTGATACTCGGCCACGAGGCGTCGGGCGAGGTCGTCGCCGTCGGGGAGCTGGTGACCCGGGTGCGGCCGCACGACCTCGTGGCGATGGAGAGCGTCCTCGCCTGCGGCACCTGCGACACCTGTCTGGGAGGCCGTCGTAACCAGTGCGAAAACGCGGTACTGGCCGGTCTGACCGCCCCGGGCGCGCTCGCCGAGTACGCCGTGGTGCCGCAGACGGCCTGCCATCGGCTGAACCTGTTGCGCGACCACGGCTGGAGCCAGGAGGACACCCTCCTCGCCGGAGCTCTCCTGGAACCTCTGGGATGTGTCTACAACGCCTTGTTCGTCGAAGGCGGCGGAATCCGTCCCGGGGAGTGGGTGACGGTCCACGGACTCGGGCCGCTCGGCCTGTTCGCGGGCCTGCTGGCCAGGATCGCGGGGGCCAGTCGGGTCATCGGCCTGGATCCGCGGGCGGATCGGCGCGATCTCGCCGCGCGCCTCGGCTTCACGGGGTGTCTCGATCCGGCCGAACATCAGCTGGAGAACCTCGATGCCGAGGTGCACGTGGAGGCCTCGGGCGATCCCGCGGCGACGCTGCCGATCATCGAAAACCACCTCCGGCCCGGCGGGCGCGTCGTGCTGGTTTCCCGGACCGACGTACCCGTACTGGTCGATACGAATCCCTGGGTTTCGAACGCGGCGAAGCTGGTGGGTGCGCGAGGCCACTGTGGCGCGCTCTTCCCGTCCCTGCTGAACCTGTTCGCCGCCGGGCAGCTCGATCCCCGCGCGCTGGTCGGGCAGGTGCTCTCGCTGGAGGACGTCCCCGGCCAGTTGTCCGGCGACCGCACCCCGGCCGCCGGAAAGACCATCGTCCACATTGCTCAGCTCGCCGGACCACAGGAGGAGAACAGTCTTGTCCGTCTCAGTCAAGGCGATAGCGTGCACCCCCGGGCTTCACCGGTATCTGGTTCACCACGGGCGAGCGGCTGACCCGCTGCTGGAGGAGCTGGCACGGGTCACCAGGGCGGCCGTTCCGGAGCTGGCGCACATGACGCTGCCGCTGGAGGAAGCGACGCTGCTGACCTTCCTGGCCAACCTCACCGCCGCGCGCACGGTCGTCGAGGTCGGCATGTTCACCGGTTCTTCGACGATCGCGCTCGCCAGGGGCCTTCCGGCGGACGGCCGAGTGCTCACCTGTGAGATCGACTCCCGCTTTCTCGAACTCAGCGCTCCCTATCTCGAACGCGCCGGCGTCGCGGACCGGGTCGACGTGCGCGTCGGTCCCGCCTTGACCACCCTTCGCTCGCTACCGCCCGCCCCGCACCTCGACCTGGTGTTCATCGACGCCGACAAGCCCAGCTACATCGGCTATTGGGAAGAGCTGGTGCCGCGGGTGCGGCCGGGCGGTCTGCTGATCGTGGACAACAGTCTCTTCTCCGGTGAGGTGGTGAGTCCCGAGCCGGGCACGAAGGCCGCGGCGGTACACGCGTTCAACGAGCACGCGCGCGCGGACGAACGGGTGGAACTGGTGATGCTGAACGTGGCGGACGGCATCACGCTGGCCCGGCGCCTCGACGAGCAGGACAGAGAGGAATGAGCGCCCTGGTCGCCGTGGTGGGCGCCGGCCCGTCCGGGCTGGTGCTGGCCAACATCCTGCATGACGCCGGGGTACCGACGGTGGTGTTCGAACGCGCGAGCCGCGCGCGGGTGGAACACCGGGCCAGGGCCGGGATGATCGAGTACGGCACCGTCCAGACGCTGCGTGCGCACGGGCTGGCCGACGGGCTGTTGCGATCGGGCACGATCCACCGCAGCTGTGAGTTCCGGTTCGCGGGCGAACGTTTCATCCTGGACTACGGCCGGTTCACCGGTGAACGCACCCATTACGCCTACCCGCAACAGTTCCTCGTCCGCGATCTGATCGACCGGTTTCTCCGGAACGGCGGGGAAATTCTTTTCGATACCCCGGTCACCGCGATATCCGGCCTCGATTCCGGGCGGGCAGTGGTCGGGTTCACCGACACGACAGGCAACGAACGCGAATTGCGGGCGACCTTCGTCGCGGGGTGCGACGGCGGTCTCGGCGTCTGTCGCCGGATGGTGCCCGGCCTGGAGCGGCACACCGTCACCAACGACTACCGGGCCGGTCTGCTCGCCGTTCTTTCCGCGACACCGCCGATCACCACCGACATGGTCTACGCGCTGCACCACGACGGCTGCGCGATTCACGCCTTGCGCACGCCCGAAACGAGCCGGTTCTACCTCCAAACCGCCCCGGGAGACGACCTGACCGCATGGGACGACGAGCGGATCTGGGCCGAGTTGCGCCGCCGGTTCGCCGTGGCCGAAGGCACCTTGCCCAGCCCGGGACGTGTCCTGGAGAAGACCTTGGTCGCCATGCGGTCCACGGTGACGGAAGAACTACGTCATGGCAGGATGTTCCTGGTCGGTGACGCGGCGCACACCATCACCCCGTTCGGCGGCAAGGGAATGAATCTCGCCATCGCCGATGCCGCCGATCTCGCGAGGGCCGTTCTGCTCGCCGTCCGGACGGGCGACGATCGCCGGCTGGCGGGATACAGCGCGAAAGTGAACCAGCGAGTGTGGGCGGTTCAGGAGTTTTCGCACTCCATGATCGATCTGCTGTGCGCGTCGACCGACGGGGATCCGGAATTCCACTACCGGCTGAAGGTCGCGCGCCTGAACAAGTGGCGCTCCTCCTCGGCGAAGGCCGCCGGTTTCGCCGGCGACTACGCCGGCTGACGGTTCACCGTGAAATCGCTGACGCCCTCGGCGCCGCCGTGACGCGCGTGGTCACGGCGGCGCCGGCGCGCCGTCCAGCGCGTGGTCGAGGGTGCGGGCGGCGTCGATGAGCGCGAGGTGGGTGCCCGCCCGAGGGAAACTGCCGAGTTGCTCACCGGTCAGGCCGATCTCACCGGCGTACAGGCCGACGTGGTTGGCGAAGGTCAGCATCTTCTCGAACACGAACCGGGCCTTGTCCGGGTAGCCCGCGCGGGCCAACGCGCGGACGTAGCCGAAGGTGCCCGGCGAAAACGCGCCCTCGCCCGCCGGCGACGCGCCGGGGTCGTGGCGGTGGACGAGGCTGTCGGTGACTAGGTCGGCTTCGATGCTTTCCAGCGTCGCCAGCCATCGCGGGTCCTGCGGAGTGAGGAAGCCGACCTCCGCCATCCGCAGCAGTGACACGTCGAGGACGTCGGAACCGTACCGCTGGACGAAGGACTGCCGCACCGTGCTCCAGCCGTGCTCCCAGATCTGCTCGTAGATCCGGTCCCGGTGCGTCCGCCAGGTCTCCAGCGGGCACGGGCGGCCGTGTGCCGTCGCGAGGCGGATACCGCGGTCGAAGGCGACCCAGCTCATCAGCCTGCCGTAGGTGCGGTCGGCCCTGCCTCCGCCGTCCTCCTCCGGCCGGTTCCAGTTCCCGGCCAGCCAGCCGAGCAGGTCCGACAGCGCCGCCCAGCCCTGGTGACCGACCCCGATCCCCCGCAGATCGGCCTGGTGGACGGTGTCGAACAGTTCGCCGTAGACGTCGAGCCGGAGCCGCTCCCCCGCCCCGTCGCCGATCCGCACCGGACTCGAACCGCGATAACCCGTCCAGTGCCCGAGCGACTCCTCTGGTAGATCCGGCGAGCCGTCCACGCGGTACACGGCCTTGAGCGGACCGGCGGCTGAACCGTTCTGCCGCTGGTAACGCTCCCCGAGCCAGCGGACGAAATCGGCGGCCTCCTCGGTGAAACCCAGGCCGAGCAACGAGGAAACGGCGAAGGAGGCGTCCCTGATCCAGGTGTGGCGGTAGTCCCGGTTCCGCTCACCGCCGATCCGTTCCGGCAGGCCCGCGGTGGGCGCCGCGACCATCGCCCCGGTCGGCGCGTAGGTCAGGAGCTTGAGCGTGATCGCCGACCGGCCGACCGCCTCGCGCCAGCGCCCCCGATAGCTCGACCGCGCCAGCCAGGACCGCCAGAACCGCACCGTGTCGTGGAATTCCCGCTCGACCTCGGCGACCCGGATCGTGCGCGGCTGCCCCTCGGCGCCGGATTCGAGCACCACGCCGCGGACCTGGCCCGCGTCCAGGGTCACCGAGCCGTAGACACCGCCTTCGAGGACATGGATGTGCGCCAGCCTGGGGTCCCCCGGTTCCCGGACGGCGTGCAGGGTCAGCGCGCACTTCCCGCTGTCGAAGAGCGCGCCGTCCTCAGTGACGCAGGTGGTGTGCTGGCGCCTGCCGTAGTCGAAGCGCGGGACCACGTCCACGGAAAAGGCGACCCGCCCGCGCACGCAGCGGACCATCCTGATCAGCCTTCGGCCGGGCGTGGCCCGCCAGCGCGAAGCCGGTGGCATGAAGTCGACGACCTCGGCGGTGCCCGACGCGGTCATGAACCGGGTGATGAGGATCGCGGTGTCCGGGAAGTACAGCTGCCGGGTGGTGTAGGGCCGCCGGACGGGCCGGATCCGGCAGTGGCCGCCGTCGTGGTCCAGCAGCGCGGCGAACACGCTCGGCGAGTCGAAACGCGGGCAGCAGAACCAGTCCACGGTGCCGTCGGTGCTCACCAGCGCCGCGCTCTGCAGATCGCCGATCAGCCCGTGATCGGCGATCAACGGGAAATGGTCCACGGGAGAACTCCTTGCCGGGTAAGGATTCTACGGTTTCCGTCCACAATGGCGCGTGCCCCGTTCCCCGGCCTCACCCCGGCCGGATGAGATCACGCGGCACGTGCCGCCCCGCCGCGCTCACCCGGCGGAGGTGATGCGCCGGACGCCGCGCCGGGGTGCGATGGCCGCTGTCACCTCACACAGTTCGGAAAGGACGGTGACCGTGCAGACACTGACCATCTGGCTGTTCGACTCGGCCGAGGGCGCGGACCGCGCGGCGGAGTCGCTGAAAACCCTTGCCGGGAAACGGCTCATCACGGTGCACGACGCCGCGGTGGTGTCCTGGCGGGAGGGAAGGGACAAACCGAAACTCCGGCAGCTGCACAACCTGACCGGCCGCGGCGCGCTCTCCGGAGCCTTCTGGGGAATGCTCTTCGGCCTGATCTTCCTCGTCCCGCTGCTCGGTGCCGCGCTCGGTGCCGCCGCCGGGGCACTCAGCGGATCGCTGAGCGACTACGGCATCGACGACGACATGATCCGCCAGGTCAGGGCGGAGATCACCGAAGGGACTTCGGCCCTGTTCGTGCTCAGTTCGGGCGCCGTCGTCGACCGGGCCCGCGAAACCTTCGCCGGTCAGGCGAGGCCCGAGCTGATCTTCACGAACCTGAGCGCGGAACAGGAAAAGACCCTGCGCGACACCTTCACCACGGAACAGGAAACGGGGACGCGATGAGCGAGCATTGGGGTGCCGGAGCGGATCTCACCGGGCACGGCACGGCCGGGAGGCCGGAGCACCGCCGACAGTCGATGTGGGCGGGCTGGCTCGCCTTCGCCGGCGTGCTCATGGTCATCCTCGGGGTGTTCAACGCGATCGCGGGAATCGTCGCCCTGTTCCACCGCGGGTACTACGTCGCGGGTCCGGAGTACTCCCTCGTGCTCACCCTGAACGGCTGGGGCTGGGCACATCTGATCGGCGGTGTCGTGGTGGCGATCTCCGGTGCCGCGCTGTTCTCCGGCAGCGTGTGGGCCAGGCTGGTCGCGGTGCTCTGCGCCACCGGCACCGCGCTCACGCACCTGGTGTTCCTCTCCGCCCATCCGGTGTGGTCGGCGATCGTGATCGCCCTGTGCGTCATGGTGATCTGGGCGGTCGTAGTCCACGGTGCGGACGCGCGGACCGGCTCGCCGTGGTGAGTCCCCCGCGGGCGCTCGTGCTGTTGCTGGGCACGGCCGCGGCCGTGGTCTGCGTCGCCGGCGTCAAGGCCATCGCCTGGTTGGCCGCGCCGACGTTGCTCGCGGCCGTCGTCGTGCTCACGCTCGGCCCCGTGCACGGCTGGTTGCGGCGCCGCGGTTTTCCCCGCTGGGCGGCGACGACGGCGCTCGTCGTGTCGGTCTACGGGACACTCGCGGCGTTCACCGTGGCACTGGTGGTGTCGGTGACCGAACTGGCGGCACTGCTCCCGCGGTACGCCGAACGGCTCACCCGGCTGGTCGCCGACGCCACCGACGCGCTGGGACGGCTCGGTATCGGGCCGTCCCGGCCGCGGGAGGTCGCGCCCGCCCTCGACCCCGGCAAGCTCCTGTCGTACCTCGGTTCGCTGCTGTCGGACCTGACCGGGGTCACCACGAGCCTGGTGTTCCTGCTCGGGCTGCTGCTGTTCCTCAGCACCGGGATCGCCGACGCCGAGCGCAGGCTGGCCGGGATCGCCGACGACCGGCCTCGCACCGCCGAAGCGCTGCGGGACTTCGCCCGCCGGGTCCGCCGCTACCTGGTGGTGACCACGGTTTTCGGGCTCGTCGTCGCGGCATTGGACACCGCGGCGCTGCTCCTGCTCGGTGTGCCGCTGGCGGTGTTGTGGGGACTGCTTTCGTTCGTGACCAACTACATCCCGACCATCGGCTTCCTGCTCGGCCTCGCCCCGCCCGCGCTGCTCGCCCTCCTCGACGACGGCTGGCGGGCCATGCTGGCGGTGCTCGTGGTCTACGGCGTGCTCAACTTCGTGGTGCAGTCCCTGATCCAGCCGCGTTACGTGGGCAACGCCGTCGGCCTGTCCGCCACCGCCACGTTCGTCGCGCTGGTGTTCTGGTCCTGGGTGCTCGGCCCGCTCGGCGCCCTGCTGTCGGTACCGGCCACCCTGCTGGTACTGGCCGTACTGGCGGACACGCCCCGCCGCGGCTGGGTCACCGCGCTGGTGGGATCGGCCTCGCGCCGGGACGGGAGCTGACCAGGCGAAGCGCGTTGCCCGCCACCGCGTGCCCCAACGGTGACGGGCAACGCCCGTCCGACGGTGTCACCGTCGCTGTACCTTCGCCGCCCGACCCCCCGAAGGTGGCGGCCCGGCCAACACGTTCGAGAATGCGTGCCGCGGGCCCCGCGCTCTTCCCCTGCGGCGGATGAACAACGCACCGGCCGGTTCGTCACGCACGGCGAGAAATGCTTGCCGGCGGCCACTCTTCGCGACGAAGGATTCGTGCGAGCGACGCTGACTCACCCGCCTCGGAGGAGGTGACCACCGGAAGTGGTGAGCAAGATCGGTTCCGCTTCAGCCGTTGCCGGAACGAAGGGAGACACCAGATGGGCACCGTGCCACGTCGACGGTCCGGATCGAGGGCCGCCTTGGCCGGGATCGTCATCGCGCTGCTGCTCTCGGCCCACCGGGGACCGCGGCACTTCCCGCTGGACGCCGTACTTTCCGGACTCGCCTTCGCACTGACCGGGACCTCCCGCGCCGTCACCTTCGTCGGGCACCTCGTCGCCACCGTGGCCACGTCAGGCGCCGGCCGGTGACCCCAGGGAACGACCGCGAGGAACCGGCCGTGGTGCCACCGTCCAAACTCGCCCCGCCCGCGCCGGCCTGTGCCGTCCTGGAACGGGACCGGCTGCTCAACGCCCTCGACCACGCCACCGGCGGCGACGTGTCCAGCGTGACGCTGCTCAACGCCCCGGCGGGGTCCGGGAAGACCGTGCTGCTCGACAGCTGGCTGCGGCGAAGATTCCGGCTGCGTCCCGAGGCGGAGCACGTGGCGTGGATTTCCCTGGACACCGAGGACAACGACGTGCATTCGCTGTGGTCGTCCCTGCTCCACGCGCTCCGCCTCGGCACCGAGGACCCCGCGCTCCCGCGGCCGCCCCTGGCGCGGGACGTCCCCGCGCACGAATGCGTCACGGCCTTCCTCGAGGCCTGCCACAAACTCACCCCGCCGGTACTGCTGGTACTGGACAACGTGCACGAGCTGTCCGCACCGGACGCGGTCGAAAGCCTGAACGCCCTGCTGCGCTACCTGCCCGCCGGGGTGCGGGTCGTCATCGCGGCGCGTTTCCCGCCGCCGCTCATCCTTTCCCGGCTCCGGCTCGAGGGCCGGTTGCGGGAAATCACCCCGCGTCAGCTGAACTTCACCGCGCAGGAAGCCGAACGATTGCTGGCCGAACAGGACCTCAGGCTGACGAAGGCCGAGCTCGACACGGTGCTGGAACGCACCGAAGGCTGGGCCGCGGGGCTGCGTTTCCTCGCGCTGTCACTGGCATCCGCTCCCGAAGCCGGCCGCACCGTCGGCGCGTTCACCGGCGACGACCGGCTGCTGGCCGACTACCTGTCCGAGGAGGTCGTCGGGCAGCAGCCCGCGCACATCCGCGACTTCTTGCTGAGCACCTCGGTGTGCCCCGACGTCACCGACGAACTGGCCACCCGGCTGACCGGGCAGGAGAACTCCGGGCAGATCCTGGCGACCCTGACCCGCACCAACTCCCTGGTCACCCGGCACGGTCACGACGGCTCCCGGTACCGCTGTCACCCGTTGCTGCGCGACTACCTGCGTGCCGAGCTCACGCGGCGCCATCCGAGAGCCTATCGGAGCCTCCACCGGTCGGCGGCCGAATGGTTCACCCGTTCCGGCGACGTGCTGACCGCTTTGGAGCACGGCATCGCGGCACGGGACGAGGAACTGATCACCCGTCACGTCCAGCGGTTCGGCCTCCATACCGTCCTCAAAGGACACGGAGCGCGGCTGCGCGCGCTCTTCGACGCGATGCCGGACCACGTTCTCGCCCGGCCGCCGGTGGCACTGGTCGCCGCGGTGACCGCGCTCGACGGCCACGACGTCACCGCCGCCGACCGGTTTCTCCGCAGGGTCGACAACTCGGCCCAGCCACTGCGTTCCACCCGCCTGCGCGCCCTGCACGCCGTCGCCGCGCTCTACCGGGCCAGATACGGCGGGCGGCTCGACAAGGCGCTCGCCGAACTCGGCACCACCGCCGCGGGCGACACCGGCGACGCGGACCTCGACCTGCTCGCGCTCGTCAACCGCGGTACCGCGGCGCTGTGGCTGGGCGACGTCCCGGCCGCCGCCGGTGACCTGGAACGCGCGCTGCGGACGGCGACGGTGGAGGGGCACGACGCCGTCAGCCTGCACTGCGAAATCCACCTCGCCGGGCTGGCGGGGACCCGGGGTGACTCGGCCGAGCTCACCGAGCGCACCGGGGCCGCGCGGGCGCTGGCCCGGTCCCGGGGCTGGCACACCTCTGGGCGCTGCGCGCTGCTCTACGCGGTGCTCGGTGCCGCCGCCTACCAGCAGTTCGACGACGAACGCGCCCGGCGGCTCGCCGAACTGGCCGAGCGGCTGCTCCCCCCGGCCGTGGACCCCACCACCGAACTGTTCGTGGTGACCCTCCGCGCGGCGGCCGCGTTCGGCGTCGCCGAGGACCCGCACGCGGTCGTCGAAGCGTTGCGCGGCCACGGAAAACGGCTCGCGGGCGAGATACTCGCCCCCGGCCTCGTGGCCTACACCGCTCCGCTCGAACAACGTCTCGCCCTGCGGGTGGGAGAACCCGCCTGGGCGGCGGACGTGGCCGAACGCCACCGGCCCCAGCTCGCCCCCTACGCCGAGCACGCGCTGCTCGCCACGCACCTGCACGTGCACCGGGGGAAGACCGGTCCCGCGCGCCGCCGCCTGAAACCCGTCCTCGACGGGCAAACCCGGCCGCTGGTGGCCCACACCCTCATCGACGCCTGGCTGCTCGAAGCCCTGCTCGCCGACCAGGCCTGCGAACTCAACCGGGCACACGACGCCGTCGCACGCGCGCTCGAACTCGCCGCGCCGCATCGCGCGCTACGCCCGTTTCACCATGCCGGGCAACACATCCGCGAACTGCTCGTGCGTGGCTCCGGCCGCTTCGGCCGCGACGAGGAGTTCGCGGGCACCGTGCTCCAGGCGTTGCCCGCCGAAGCCGTGGTACCGGTCGATCCGCTGACCTGCCGCGAACTCGAACTCCTCACCGAGCTGCCGTCGATGCGCACCACGGAGCAGATCGCCGATTCGCTGTTCGTCTCGGTGAACACCGTCAAGACACATCTGCGCGGCATCTACCGCAAACTCGGTGTCAACCACCGCCGCGACGCCGTCCTCGCCGCCCGGCGACGAGGACTGCTCTGAGCGTCGCGCCTCCCGGGTGGGCCCGGGCCCCGCGCGGCGGGTTCCCCACGCCGGTGGGCCCGGGCCACGACGGTCAGCGGGAATCGTCCAGTGTCAGCGCGGTACAGCGGATTCCGCCACCGCCCTTGGCGAGCTCGGTGGTGTCGAGTTCGACGACGTCGAGCCCCCGTTCCCGCAGGGTGGCGGCGAGCGCCGGCGCGCCGGTGGTCATGGTCACCGTGGTGCCGTCGCTGACCAGGTTGAGCGCGAACCGGCCCGCCTCCGCCGCGGACACCTCGATCAGGTCGAGACCGAGATCGCGCAGTCGTCCGGCGCTCGGCGCTTCGAGCGCGGCCGGGTGATAGGCGAGGGTGTCCCGGTCGATGACCGCGACCGCGAGATCGAGGTCGTACCACTGTGGACCGGCGGTCCGCAGCGGTACCACCTCGCAGCCGAGGTGATCGGCGAGGACGGCGGGCATCCGCTCGTCGGTGCGCTGGCCGTGGCCGGTCAGCATGAGGTCGCCGCAGGCGAGCGCGTCTCCCTGGCCGCTGAAGGCATACGGGGCGTCGAGCACGTCCCAGCCGTTGGCGGTCAGCCACTCCCGGAAGAACGGGATCTCCGCCTTCCGCAGCGCGGGCGGGTCACCGAGCACCGCCCGGCCGCCGCGGACCACGGCGGCGTTGGCGGTGTAGACCATGTCGGGGCAGCCCGGCTCGGCCGGGAGGTACCGGACACGCCTGCCCGCGGCGCGATGGGCCGCCACGATCGCGTCGTGCTCGGCGACCGCGGCACACGGGTCGGGCTGCACGGCCACGTTCATGTAGGGGTTGATCTCGTAGTCGACGCGGAAGTGGGTCGCGTCGGCCACGAGCAGATCGGTGTTCATCGGACGTCGGCCTTCCTTTCGTCTGCGGCCAGGTCTTGGCTCACCAGCCCGGCTCCCCCGGTCACGCGTTGCGCGGGAATGCCGTGCCAGCTCGTGCCCGGAGCGAGGTGTTCGCCCTTCATCGCCAGCGAAAGCGCGCCGAGCGCGACGTCCTCGCCGACGACGGAGTCGTAGAGCACCACCGAGCGCGTCCCGACACTGGCCCGCGGCCGGACGGTCACCCGGGACATCTTCATGACGCGGTCCTCGAACAGGTGCGTCTGCAACGACACGGTGGCGGCGACCGCCGCGTCGTCGCCCACTTCGACGAGGTCGAACTCGGTGAGGTAGGTGGTCGCGATCCAGGTACGCCTGCCGATCCGCGCGCCGAACAGGCGCAGCACCGGCGGCAGGAACGGGGTGCCGCCGAGCATGCCGACACCGGCGGGGACCGCCGCGGTCTCGTACAGCGCGGTGACGAACTCCGTCCGGCGGACCCACAGGCTCCACAGCGGTTCGGTACGCGGCCGGTAGGTGCCGACCAGGAGCCGTTTGGCGGCGGCGCACCAGGCGATCACCGCGGCACCGGCGGCGACCGCCAGGAGCGGTGAAAGCACGATGGCCGCCAGCGCGCCACGGCTGTTCCCCAGCGCCTGCACCGCCAGCACGTACGCGTAGACGCTCAGGCCGAGCATCGAAGCCGGTGTCACCGCGCGGAAGAACTCGATGACCAGCCGCAGGACGACGGCCCTGCGCGTGGGCCGGAAGGTCAGCTCCTCGGGGAAGGTTCCGCTGTCCTGCCGCGCGGGCAGGTGCATCGCCGGCGAGCCCAGCCACGACGTGCCCTCCTCGATCGGCACCGCTGGTGCCAGTGTGCTCACCCCGACCAGCGAATCCCCCGGAAGCGTCGTGCCGGCGGGCACCAGTGCCGCGTTGCCCACGAAGGCGCGTGACCCGACTTCGGTGCGCTGAAGGGACATCCGGCCGTTGGCGAACACGGCGGGCCCGACACTCGCCATGTCCGCCAGGAAGCTGCCGTCGCCGAGGGTGAGCAGATCCGGATCGACGTGGGAGGCGGTCGACACCTCGGAGCCGCGGCCGATCCTGGCGCCGAGCAGCCGCAGCCACGGCGCCGTGTAGAGGGTCGCGTACAGCGCGTTGGTGGTGGTCAGGCTGAGTTCGAAAACCTTGTCCGACAACCACTTCCGCACCCCGAGCAGCGAACGGGCCGGATGCGTTCCCACCGGCGTCCTCGGCAGCACGAGACGTTTTCCAAGCGCGACGACCACGCACACCGTGAGCACGTACACCGGGCCCGTCGCGAGCGTGGTGCCCAGTCCCGCCAGCGGACCCCAGACCGTCGCCGCCCACCAGGTGAGCAGGACGCTCGGCAGCACCGTGGCGATCCCCACCACCTCCAGCGCGAGCAGGCCGGCGCCCGCCGCCGCGAAGTGGCGTACCCGCCAGCCCGGCAGGTTCGCGTCGGCGGACAGCAACGCCTCCACCGGCGGGGCGAGCGCTTCCACCGGGCTCGCGGGCGATCCCGCCCAGCGCGCCCCCGCGGGTACCACGGAGTCCGGGCCCAGTGCCGACTGCTCACCGAGCGCCGCACCGGCCCCGAGCCGGGCACCGGGTTCGAGGACGGAGTTGTTCCCGACGAAGGCGCCGGGGCCGATTTCGACCCGGTCGACGAACACCCACCCGTCCGCCACCCGCCACGGGTTCAGCACGACCCCGTATCCGACGGTGGCGTCGTCGCCGACACGCACCAGCCCCGGCAGGCCGAGCAGATGGGTCGCGATCGTGGTGCGCCGCCCGACCCTGGCGCCGAGCAATCGCAGGTAGGGCGCCAGCAGCGGGGACCCGCTGAGCGTCGTCAGCGGGCTGATCGACAACACCAGCTGAGCAGCCCAGATCCGGAGGTAGGCGCGGCCCCACAACCGGTACCGGCCCGGCCTGATCCCCGCCGTGAGCGGGCGGACGAGAAGCACGGGCAGCAGCCAGCGGACGGCGAGGAACCCGCCGAGCGAGAGCCCGACGATCCGCACCGGGTCCACCACACCGCCGGTGAGGGCGTAGGCCAGCGGCGTGCTCAGCGCGAGGACCACCAGATAGATCAGCACGGCCTGGACCGCGCCCGCGCGGGCGATCCGGCCACCACCGTGCCGCACCGCCTCCGGGCGTCCGGCGTCCTCCACCGGCAGGGCCGCCACGGTGCCGAGGTGCTCGGCGAGCGCGCGCACGGACGGGTGCGCGTACAGATCGCGCACCGCCAGACTCGCCCCGAGCTCGGTTTCCCGCAGCAGCGAGACCACCCGTGCCGCGGCCAGTGAGTGGCCGCCGAGGTCGGCGAAGAAGTCCGCCTCGACCGAGAGCGCCCCGGGCGGGGTGCCGAAGGTTTCGGCGAACGCGGCCAGTACCTGTTCCTCGGCCTCCCCCGCGGCCGCCACGACCTGTCCGGTACCGCTCAGCCGCCGCCCGCTTGGCGCGGGCAGCCGGGTGCGGTCCACCTTGCCGCTGGGCATCGTGGGCAGCTCGGCGATGATGTCCACAAAGGACGGGATCATGTAGGTGGGCAGCCGGTCCCGCAGGTGGTCGCGCAGCCGTCCCACGAGCGCGTCGGGGTCCTCCGCGCTGAAGGGTGCCGGGACGAGATAGGCGGCCAGTTCGGTGACGTCCCCGCCCGCGCCGGTCACCGGCATGAGCGCGGCGACCGCTTCGGCCACCCCGGGAAGCTCCAGCAGGACGTTGTCGATCTCGGCGAGATCCACGCGGTGGCCCCGGATCTTGACCTCGGTGTCCGCGCGGCCGAGGTACTCGATCTCCCCGCCCCTGGTCATCCTGCCGAGATCCCCGGTGCGGTAAAGCCTGCCGCCCGGCGGCGCGAGGGGATGCTCGACGAACCGCTCCGCCGTCAGGTCGGGACGGCCCACGTAGCCGCGGGCCACCCCGGGGCCGCCGATGCAGATCTCGCCGATCTCACCGTCCGGGACGGCTTCGCGGTGTTCGTCGAGCAGGACGACGGAGTACGTCGGCAGCGGCACGCCGATCGTCACCGGCCGCCCCGGCCGCAGCTCGGCCCAGGTGGCGGTGACGGTGGCCTCGGTCGGGCCGTAGGTGTTGAGGATCCGCCGCCCCGGCCGGGCCCAGCGCTCGACCAGCTGCGCGGGGCACGCCTCGCCGCCCACGAGCACACTCCGCACGCGCGGCAGCTCGCGCGGGATCGTCGCCAGCAGGGTCGGAACGCAGTACAACACCGTGACCGCGTGCTCGGTCAGGAAGTCGGCGAGTTCGTCCCCGAGCCGGCGCGAGTCGTTCGCCCCCGCCACGAGCGTGGCGCCCACCGCCCAGGTCGGCCAGATCTCCTCGATGGAGAAGTCGAACGAGATCGTCATGCCCTGGTAGACCCGGTCGTCCGGGCGCACGTCGTAGATTTCCGGGACGACTTCGAGGAAGTTGCAGATGCTCGACTGGGCGATGCGGACGCCCTTCGGGCGGCCGGTGGACCCCGAGGTGTACATGACATAGGCGAGTGGATCGGCCTCGCCGCCCGGTTCGGGCTCGGGCCGGGTGGTGGCCCGGCCGGCGATCACGGCCGCCTCCGCGTCCAGCGCGACCACCCGGCTCCGCGTCCCCGCGCACCGGGACGCCAGGCCGGAAACGGTCAGCACGAGATCGGCGCCGGCGTCGTCGAGGATGTAGGCGACCCGGTCCGGCGGCGCGCCGGGGTCGATCGGGACGAACGCCGCGCCCGCCTTGCCCACCGCGAGCAGGGAGACATAGGTGTGGCTCGAACGCGGCAGGAGCAGCGCGACCCGCGAACCCCCGCCCACGCCGAGCGCGCGCAGGTGGTGGGCGAGCTGGTTGGCCTGCGCGTCCAGTTGCCGGTAGGTCAGGAGCCGCCGCTCGCAGTCGAGGGCGATCGCGCCGGGCGTGCGGTCGCAGGCCGATTCGAAGAACCGGTGCAGGCGCGCCGCTGTGGTGGGGCGTCGGTCCCGCGGCTGCGGTGCCGCGACGGTTGGCGTTGACGGATGACTCGGCATTCCCTCTCCTCGACCGCACCGCCCGGCGACCACCGGCGGCGGAAGGAGGAGATCCCGCGACGTCGATCGGCCCCGTACGGCGCGGTCCATCGTCGAAACAGCGTGGTGCGCACGAGTACGGCGGAAAGTGACCCGGCGGCAACTACCGCTTCGAAAAAAGTTCACTTTCGCGCAGGCCGACGTTGGCCTGAATGCGAATAACCGGTGCCGACCGGACATCCACGGCGAGCCGATCGGCGCATCCCGCTCCGGTCGGGTTCGGAGTTTCGGCGCATTTACGACGATAGATTCCCCGCGTTCCCGAAGAACAGGGAAACCGTTCCTCTCGACCGAGGAAATCCGCACGACCATACCGGGAGGAACATCTCACCGGCGCTGTGTCCATTATCGTTCGTCGGGAAATATTTCCGTTTTATCGGCCGCGCCCGAGTCCCGCTTCCCGTGCCAGCACGATGACCTGTGCGCGATCCGCCGTCCCGAGCTTGCCGAAGATCGCCGACACGCGGTTGCTCACGGTCTTGGGCGAGAGCGCCAGATCGCGGGCGATGGCCGGGTTCGACATCCCCGCCGCCACGCGTTCGAGCACGTCCCGTTCCCGGTTGGTGAGCTGTGCGAAGGGATAGGAGTCCGTGCCGGACGCGGCGGCGAACAGCGCGCCGAACCGCTCGGCGATCGCCCTGCCGATGATCACCTCACCCGCCGCGACGGCCTGGATGCCCCGCACGATCTGGTCGGGCCCGGCGTCCTTGATCAGATAGCCGCGGGCACCGGCGCGAATGGCCGCCGAGAGGGCGCCGGCGTCGTCGATGTCGCTGAAGACGAGCACCCCTGTTCCCGGCGCGGCCCGCACCGCCCTGCTGATCACCGGACTGCCCGCGGTTTCGAGCTGGACGTCCATCATGAGCACGTCGGGACGGTGCCGGGCCGTTTCCGCGAGGGCCTCCGCCGCGGTGGCGGCTTCGCCGACCACGGCGATGTCACCGGCACGTTCGAGAATGGATCGGACACCGTGGCGAATCGCGGGCTGGTTGTCGGCGAGCACGACGGTATGCGACGCGGGCGCCTTCGTCGCGACTTCGACTTCGGCTCCGGGCCCGCCGTGCGCGGCGCGTCCCCAGGCGTGCATACTGGCGGGCGATTCCTGGACGAGATCACGGATGACAGCTGACTGGCTCACTCGACTCCCCTCGGAAACACGGCTGAGCTGAACACTCGGATCGGCATCGGGCAGCCGGGATCCCGCCCATCGGGACTTTACATGTTATCCGAAGCGAGGCCCTTCCCGACCACGAAGTGGTCGTTCCCTCAAATCCCCCCTGTAATTCGTTCGTGATTCACCGGTTTGTCGGCGATCCCCCTTTTGGCCGAACCGATTTCCGGTCCAGCGGAGCGTTTTGCGGCTTTTTTCCGGTCATGACACGCCGGCAGCGCCGCGCGGACCGGATGAGCCGGTGCCGACCGGCGCCCGGCCGGCTCCCTCCCTTCGATGCCGACACGTCGTCACGCAATACGGCCCGGGGTTACGGCGCCACCGGGCCCCGCACCGGATCCGCGCCACCTCGAATCCCCTGTGGACAGACGCCCCCGCGCGGTTCAGGAGACGGCGGCCACCAGCTCGGTGCGCAGCCGTCGCGCGGCCGGGGTCGCCGCCTCACCTCGGGGGAGGACGAAATCGACCGGGCGCTCGACCACCGCGTCGTCCAGGGTGACGCTCCAGACCCCGGCGTCCCGGCCCTGTTCGGCGACCGCCCTCGGCAGGAACGCGAGCCCGGCACCACCGGCGACCAGGTCCAGCGCCATCCCCCAGTCGTCGACCTCGCAGACGCGCTCGCGGCGCAGGCCCGCCTCCCGGAAGAGCCGGTCGAGTTCGGTGCGCACCGCCCAGTACCGCGGCATCTCGACGAACCGCTGGTTCGCGAGATCGGCCAGGCCGATCGAGGACGAGCGGTGCAGCGGATGACCGCGGGAACCGGCCAGCACGAACGGTTCGGTGGCCAGGTGGGTGATCTCGAGCTCCCGCGGCGCGGCCTCGGGCGCGGAAAGCAGGGCGCAGTCCAGCCGTCCGTCGGCGAGACGCTGGAGCATCACCTCGGTGGGCAGCTGGGACATCCGGAGTTCCAGCGCGGGGTGGAGGGCGGTCATCCGCGACAGCACGCCTGCTACCGGGACCAGGTGCTCGACGTGGGTGAACACGCCGATGGTCAGCCAGCCGGTCAGCCGCCTGCCCGCCTGGCCGACCGCGTCGTGGACGGCGTGGAAACTGCGCAGCGCCTCGCGCGCGGCGGGGATCAGGGCGCGTCCCTCGGCCGTGAGCCGCGGCGGCCGGGTGCCCTTGACGTAGAGGTCGACGCCGAGGTCGTTCTCCAGTGCCCGGATGGACGAGGAGAACCCCGACTGCACGATGAACTCGCGACGCGCGGCGCGGGTGAAGCTGCCCTCCTCGACCAGGGCCAGGAAGTGGCGCAGATGCCGGATGTCCATGCTCACCATCTCCCTAGGAGATATTGGAGATCTTCAGATTCTCTGTCACAGATACTAGCGCCGGGTGATCATGATCCGCATGGACCACTCCACGCAGACACTGCCGCGGCAACCGGCCGCCGCCCCGGCCACCACGAGCGGGCACCTGCCGCATTCGGCCGGGTTCTGGGTGGTCGCCGGGGCCTACGCGGCACTCAGCGCGTTCGGCACCGCCCCCACTCCCCTGTGGCCGAGCTACCAGCGGGCCGACCGGTTCGGCCCGCTGTGGGTGACGGTCGCCTTCGCGATCATGGTCGCCGGGATCGTGGTCAGCCTGCTCTTGCTCGGACACCTTTCCGACCGGTTCGGGCGGCGGCGGATCATCGCGCCCGCGCTGCTGGTCACCCTGGCCGCCAGCTACGTGCTGATCGCCTGGCCAGGGCTCGCCGGCCTGCTCACCGGCCGGTTCCTGACCGGGCTCGGCGTCGGCCTGATGGCCGCGAGCGCCACCGCGTATCTCGCCGATCTGGACCGGCGGGCCCGGCCGCACGTCACCGCGCCGAAGCTCCCCGGACTGGTCGCGGCCGGGGCGAGCCTCGGCGGGCTCGCGCTCGGCCCGGTCGTCGCCGGCGCGCTCGCGGAGTGGCTGCCGGACCCGCTGCGAACGCCCTACGTCGTCCTCGGCCTGCTGGTGCTGGTGTGCCTGGCGCTGGTGCTGGTGACCCCGGAGACCGTCGACCCGGCCGTCACGCCGCCCGCCGCCGCGCCCCGGACGAACCTCCGTGCCGGGCACCGCGCGGTGTTCACGGGCGCGTCGCTGTTCGGCTTCGCCGCCTTCGGCGCCAGCGGGGTGTTCTCCTCGGTCGGCGCGCTGGTCATCCGGAACGATCTCGGGATCCACGACGTGTTCGTCGGCGGTATGGCCACCTTCGCCGTGTTCGGCGCTTCCGCCACGGCGCAGCTGGCCCTCGGCGGGCTCGGCACGCGAGCACTCACCTCCCTCGGTGTCCTCTGCTACCTCGGCGGCCTCGCGGCGACGTCGGTGTCCATCGCGCGTCCTTCGCTCGGGCTGTTCCTGGCCGCCGCCGCGGTGACCGGCGCGGGCGCCGGAATGCTGTTCAAAACCGGGCTTTCGCTGTCCACCGCGTCGGCGGTGCCCGCGTCGAGAGCCGGTGTCCTCTCGGTGTTCTTCGTCGTGGCCTACCTCGGCATGGGTGTGCCGTCCGTCCTGTTCGGACTCCTCGTCGGTGGTTTCGGTTCGCTCACCACGATCCTCGTGCTCGGCGTGGTACTCGCCGTCGTCGCGATCGCCGGCGCGGTGCTGGTGCTGGGCAGGCGGCCATGACCGGCACCGGCGTTCCCGAACTTCCTTCACCGGCACCACGACCACGAGGAGAAGCCGTGACCAGCCTGCTGATCGCCGACACCGAAAGCAGTACGATCGAACTCCGCGACGCCACGTCCTTCGAGCGGCTCGCCCTGCTACCGACCCGGTCCATGCCCCACGAGGTCGCCGTGGACCCCCGCTGCCGGATCGGCTACGTCAGCATCAGTTACGAGGACGGCTTTTACGGCAACTACGAGAAGGCGTCGCACTTCTTGGAGGTCGTCTCGCTCGACGGACCGCGACATCTGCGCACCGTCGACCTTTCCCCGCACTGGGGACCGCACGGGATCCAGCTCTCGCCCGATCTTCGCACCGCGCTGATCAGCTGCGAATCCCACGGCGGCGAGGTGATCGCGCTCGATCTCGGTACCGGTGAGGTGACCGGCTCGGTCCCGGTCGGCGCGCATGGGCCGCACTGGCTCGCGCTGACCCCGGACGGCGCCAAGGTGTACACCGCCAACAAGGAGGACCCGTTCGTCACCGTGGTCGACGTCGCGTCGATGGCGGTCACCGGCCGGATCGAAACCCCGTACGGCACCGAGGGGATCGCCGCCTCGCCGGACGGCTCCCGGGTGTTCGTCGCGAGCAGGCGGTCCCCCCAGCTGTACGTTGTGGACGTGGCCACCGACCGTCCGGAGAGGACGGTGCGGCTGGCGGAGGGGCCGGGCGCGGTCACGGTCACGCCGGACGGCGGCCAGGTCGTGTTCACCAGCTTCAACTTCGACGTCTGGAACGAGAAGCCCTTGCTGCGTCAGGGTTTCGTCCAGGTGCTGGAGGTCGCGGGCTGGGTGCTCGGACCGCGGATCCCGGTCGGCCGCTTCCCGCTCAACGTGACGACCGGTTCCGACGGCTCCACCGCCTATGTGTGCAACTACAAGGACGACACGGTGTCGGTCGTGGATCTCCGCGAAATGGCCGTGACACGCACCGCGCCCGTCGGCGCGGGCCCGCACGGCATCGCCTGCTTCGAACGGGAGTGCTCGTGACCGCGAAGGTCCGGCGGGTACTGGTGTCCGGCGGCGGGATCGGCGGGCTGGCGGTGGCCGGCGCGCTGGCCCGCCATGGTGTGGCGGTCGACGTCATCGAGGCGCGGGCCGATCCGGCCGTGACCGGCATCGGGATCAGCGTCCCGAACAACGCGCTGCGGATGCTCGGGAAACTCGGGGTGCTGGACGAGGTCGTCGCCGCGGGGTACCCCTTCGACGAGTACGTGATGTGCGACGCGACCGGCGCGCGGATCGTCGGGCTCCCCTGTCCGTCCTCTTCGGACGGTACGCCGGGATACCTCGGCATCACCCGTGCCCGGCTCGCCGGGATCCTGCGCGCCGCGGCGACCACCGAGGGCGCGCGGCCGCGGTTCGGGGTCACGATCGAGGACCTCGCCGACGGCCCGGCCGCGGCGCGCGTCCGGACCAGCGACGGGCAGGAGGCCGACTACGATCTGGTCGTGGGCTGCGAGGGACTGCGGTCACCGTTGCGGGAACGCCTGTTCGGCGCGGAGCACGGCCCGGTGTTCACCGGCTACTCGTGCTGGCGCGCCCGGCCGCGGCTGCCCCGCCGGGTCGCCGCGATGACGAAGTTCGCCGGTGCCACGACCGACGCCGGCCTGGTACCCCTCGGCGAGGACGAGATGTATCTGTTCCAGGTCACCGCCGAGCCGGGCAATCCCCGGCACGAGCCGGGTGAGCGGCGGGAACTGCTGGCCGAGCGGCTCGCGGAGTACACCGGGCCGATCGCCGAGGTCCGGGAAAACCTGCCGCCCGCCGAGGAGATCGTCTACAGCCCCCTGTTCGAGGTGCGCCTTCCGGCGCCGTGGCATCGCGGCCGGGCGGTGGTGCTCGGCGACGCCGCGCACGCCGTCGTCCCGCATCTTTCCCAGGGCGGGTCGCAGGCGCTCGAAGACGCGGTGGTACTGGCCGAGGAACTCACGCGGCGTCCGCTCGCGGAGGCGCTGCCCGCCTTCACCGCGCGCCGGTTCGACCGCGCGCGGCACCTCCAGCGGGTCTCCTCGGCGATACTGGTCCGGGAGATGACCGGGCACCGCCCGGATCCGGACGAGCTGTCCCGGGATATGGCGTCGATCCGGGCCTACCTCGACCAGCCGGTCTGAGCGCACCGGACCGTCCGAAGTGGACCCGCGAGGATGTCCCGAACGGGGCGTTGAGGACGTTCAACGTCCTCAACGCTCCGTTCGGGACACGGGCCCACCCCCGGCGCCGATCAGTGGTGGTTTTCCAGCACCGGAACCGGCTTTGCGGCGGCCTCCGGCCGGGCTTTGCGCAGCGCGATCATGCCGACCACGGCGAACACCACGACGACCGCGCTGCCGATTCCCGCCACGGCGTGCAGCCCGGACGCGAAGGCGTCCCGCGCGGTGGCGAGCACGCCGTCCGCCAGCGAACCGGGAAGCGTGCTCGCCACCCGCAGCGCGCCCGCGATACTGTCGCTCGCCTGGGCGGCGGCCTCGGCGGGAACCGGCGCGGGGACGGCGATCCGGTCGCGGTAGACGGCCGTGCCGACACTGCCGAACACCGCGATCCCCATGGCGATCCCGAATTCGGCGCTGGTCTCCGACATCGCCGAGGCCGCGCCCGCCTTCTCCGGGGGCACCGAGCTCACCACCATCTCGGTGCACAGCACGCCCTGCGGTCCCATCCCGAAACCGGCGATCGACATACCCACCACCACGAACGCGACCCCGCTCGCACCGGCGGCCTGCGTGAACAGCAGGATCCCGGCCGCCGCGACCAGCATCCCGAAACCCAGCACGAACTCCGGCCGGAACCGCCGCGCCAGCCGCGGCGCGATCAACGAACCGACCACCACCGCGCCCGCCTGCGGGACCAGCAGCAGCCCGGCCTCCACCGCGCTCAGTCCGGCGACCAGCTGCAGGTACTGGCTGACCAGCAGGAAGACCCCGCCCATGGTGAGCGCGCCGACCAGCATGATGCTCACCGCCGCGCCGAACGCCCGCACCCGGAACAGCCGCAGGTCCAGCATCGGATCGGCCAGCCGGCGCTGACGCCGGACGAACACCACGCCGAGCGCGACGCCCGCCGCCAGCACGACCACGTCGACCGGCGTCACCCCGTCCTTGGCGATCTCCTTGAGCGCGTAGATGACCGGCAGGATCGCGCCCAGCGACAGCGCGACGCTCGCCGGGTCGAGCCGCCCGGCGGCGGGATCGCGGTACTCCGGCAGCAGTTTCGGCGCGGTGACCAGCAGCAGGACCATGACCGGCACGGCCATCAGGAAGACCGAACCCCAGCGGAAGTGCTCCAGCAGGAAGCCACCGGCCACCGGGCCGATCACCATGCCGCCCATGAAGCAGCTCATCCACACCGCGATCGCGGTCCCGCGCTGTTTCGGGTCCTGGAACATGTTGCTGATCAGCGCCAGCGTGGACGGCATCAGCGTCGCCCCGGCGATCCCGAGCACGGCCCGCGCCGCGATCAGCATCTCCGGGCTGGTGGCGAAGGCCGCCGCGATCGACGCCGCGCCGAAGGCGGCACCGCCCGCCATCAGCAGTTTCCGCCTGCCGATCCGGTCACCCAGTGTGCCCATCGTGACCAGGAACCCGGCGATCATGAAGCCGTAGATGTCGATGATCCACAGCAGTTGCGTGCTGCTCGGCCGCAGGTCGGCGGCCAGGTGCGGAACCGCGAGGTGCAGCACGCTCATGTCCAGCGACAACAGCAGCGTCGGCAGCGCCAGCACCGCCAACCCCAGCCACTCGCGTTGTCCTGCCGTCATCGTCGTCTCCCAGGGTCTCGATCGTCTTGTCTCACCCTTTCGTCGAACCGCCTCGGCCCGAAACGACATCGCGGCCGGAGAAAGTCGAAGAAAACTTCCGCGGTGCCGGCAGGCCGGTGTCAGCGCCGGTCCCCGAGCCGCGCGACGAGGGCGTCCAGCGCCAGCTCGACGGTGAACTCGAACTCGGTGTCGGCGTCGAACCGGGCGAGTTGGGCCGCCGCCCTCGAGACCGCGGGCAGGCCGCTGCCGGCCAGGACCGACCGCCGCCGCGCGAGGGCGGCGACGTCCGTGGTGCCGTAGGTGGGCCCCGCGTCGACCTCCCGCAGCAGCGTGCCGATGAGGGTGGCGAGCAGCGTCCGGAGCAGGTGGACGGACTCACCGGCGGGGCATCCCGCGTCGCGCAGGACGGCGAGCACCGCCTCGACGGGAGCGAGTGCCTCGAAGGAAGCGAGCTGACGGGTGAGGACGAGGGAGGCTGCGCCGGGGTGGGCCAGTGCCTGCTCGCGGAAGGCGTGGGCGATGGCACGCAGGTCGGCGCGCGGGTCGCCGGTGGGCTCGGGCAGCGCCATGGCACCCAGCAGGTGTTCGGCGACCGCGTCGAGCAGGCCCTCCTTGCCGTCGACGTGGTTGTAGAGGCTCTTGGCGTCGGCCCCGAGTACCCGCCCGACCGCGCGCATGCTGACCGCGGCGACGCCGTCGGCGGCGATGACCCGCAGGGTCGCCCGCACGATCGCCTCGCGGGAGAGTCTGCTCTCACCCTTGGGCGGACGCCCCCGGCGTACGGCACTGGTGCTCATGCCGGACATGGTGCCGCACCTCCTTGTCGAAATCCACGCCGTGGGTATACCGTGCCCAGCATAAACCCACGCCGTGGATAAATGGAGTTCGCCATGTCCCGCTTCGCCCTGCCGCCCGAGGACGTTCTCCGTGCCCGCGAAAAGCTCGTCCTCGACCACTTCCACGACGAGGTACGGCAGGACTGGGACGCCACCCTCTCGACGTTCCCGCACCCGCACTACGAGCTCGTCGCCCCGATGACCGTCCACGACGGCGACGACGCGGTCCGCCGGTACTACCACGACACGCGGGTGGCCTTTCCCGACCAGGACCACGAGATCATCGCGCTGCGCCACGCGCACGACGCCGTGATCGTCGAGTTCTGGCTGACGGGCACCCACCGCGGCCCGCTCGGCCGGATCCCGGCCACCGGCTCCCGGCACCGGACGCGGATGACCGCGTACTTCCTCTTCGACGCGGACGAAAACCTGGTCACCGAACGCGTCTACTTCGACCAGCTCACCGTGCTCCGGCAGCTGCTCGGCGGGCTGGACAAGAAGAATCCGGCCGATCTGCTCAAGCTCGGCCGCGCGGTGGCCGGGGCGCTGGCCATGACCGGTGGCGAGCCGGACCCGCGCCTGGCCCGCACGACGCCACCCGCCCTCGACGACTGATCCCCGGCCTTCCGTAGCGATTGCGTCCTTGTGGCGCAGTGCAGTGGATCTCTTGTGCTGCAAGACTTTTTTCCATGCGCATACGCCGGATCGTCCTGGTCGGCACCCTGGTGGCCTGCTTTTCGACAGCGTCCGCGGTGGCGGAGACCCCGGTAGCCGGTGCGAGCTTTTTCGGCTGCCGGTTCTACCTGCTCGCCACCGGCCACGGCGGCATCATCGTGGATATCGGGTGCAACTACGGCGCGAAGGGCGATCGGGTCCTTTGCGAGGGATCGTTGCAGGTCGCCGGAGTGCCGGTGGACCTCGCCAAGGAAGCGTGCCGCCGGGCGGCCCTGCCCTGACCCGTCCCTCGACGGGGCCCCGGGGGTTCGTGGGTGCGCGTGGTGTTGCCGCGGGGCGTGCGGGTGCGGATTCGGGGTTGCCGAGAGCCGGGGTAGCGGCCGGACCCACGACGGGTGTATCGCACTAGGGCGGGTAGTGGTGGTTCGCCGAGACCGGCGGTGGGCGCGGCCCCGCGGTCCTGGGCGGGCCACGCGTGCGCGACCCCGGCCGCTCCAGGCCATGCCGACGCCGGTGAAGAATGCGTCTTTTTCCTATGTGGACATTCAATTCCGGTCCCCCGCCGGCGAGGCCGTCGCCGCTGCGGGATACCACGAGTGGCGGGTTGTGCTTTCCTCGTCGCCGCCGGGAAACTGAGCTGACCACCCCGGAAAATCGCTGCGGGGGAAGGAAAATCCGCAGACCGGGCGCGCACCCGTCCCCGTTCGCGCGCGGGTCCCGCCCGGCTTCCCCGGGGTGTGGTTCCCGTCGTTTCCCGTTGCGCGAAACAACGCGAAAGAGGTGGTCACCAGTGACAGGCAAGGCACTGGCGCGGCTGTCGGCCGCGGCCGTGGTCGTCCTCGCGACCGTGTTCCCGCCGACCGGCGCGGTCGCGACGACACCGGGCACGGCACCGCCGGGCACCGCGCCGCCCTGCACCGCGGGCACCGAGGTGCGCACCGCCGAAGGCCCGGTGTGCGGCCTGGCCCGCGACGGGGTGACCTCCTGGCTCGGCATCCGGTACGCGGCGGCACCGGTCGGCGAACTGCGCTGGCGGGCCCCGCGCCCGGTGGAGCACTGGCGGGACACCTTCTCCGCCACCGCGCCGGGCAACCAGTGCCCGCAGCCCGCCCGCCTCGGTCCGGCGCGGACCGTCGAGGACTGCCTGAACCTCGACGTCCGGGTGCCCAGGGACGCCGGCCCCGGGCCGCTGCCGGTCATGGTGCAGATCCACGGTGGCGGTTTCCTGTTGTTCGGCCCGCAGAACGGTACCCACCTCGCCGCGACCGGCCGGGTGGTCAGCGTCGAGATCAACTACCGGCTGGGCATCATGGGGTTCTTCGCGGACAGGGCGCTCGGCGCGCACTCCGGCAACTACGCGCTCCAGGACCAGCAGGCCGCGCTGCGCTGGGTGCGGCGCAACATCGCCCGGTTCGGCGGCGATCCGGGCAACGTGACCATCTACGGCGCGTCCGCGGGCGGGTCCAGCGTCTGCGCGCAGCTGGTCTCCCCCGCCGCCCGCGGCCTGTTCCACAAGGGAATCAGCCAGAGCGGGCAGTACAACTCGCTGTTCGGCCACGAGACCTCCTGGCAGGCACAGGACTGCAAGGCGCAGTGGCCCACCGAAACCGAGGCGCAGCGGGCCGGCGCCCGGTTCACCGCGGCGGTCGGCTGCGCGGACGCGGCCGACGTCGCGGGCTGCCTGCGCGCGGTCCCGGTCGAAAAGCTGCTGGCGCAGGCGGGCGACGGGCTGAAGGCGGACAGCGGGACGATCGCGCCCGTCGTCGACGGCGTCACCATCCCCCGCGCCCCCGTCGACGCGTTCGAGGACGGCGAGGTCAACCCGGCGCGGGTGATGATCGGTGTCGACCGGGACGAGGTACAGCTTCAGCTGGCCGAAACACCCCAGCAGTACCGGGAACTGGTGCGGCAGCAGTACGGCGAGCTGGCCCCGGCCGTGTTCGACCGCTACCCGCTCGACCGTTTCCCCGAGCCCGCGGCCTTCCTCGCCTACCGCACGATCGTGGCCGACTCCAACTCGGTCTGCCCTGCCCTGCGCACCGCGCGGCAGCTGTCCCGCCACCTGCCCGTCTACGCCTACCAGGTGGACAACACGGACTCGCCGCCGGTCTGGTTCCTCGACCCGGCCAAACCCAACGGCGCCTTCCACGTCGCGGAGAACAGCTTCCTCTTCCCCGCCCCCGACGCCAAGTTCGACCCCAACCAGGCCGTCTACGGCAGGCAGCTGGTCACCCAGTGGACCGGGTTCGCCCGCACCGGCGACCCCACCGTCCCCGGCGCGCCCCGCTGGTCCGCTTACACCGCAAGGGATCCCCGGGTCATGTCGCTCCAGCCCGCGGGTGACAGCGTGCTGACCCGCGAGATCGGCGAGCAACACCAGTGCGGCTTCTGGAACGACGTCGCCCCGGCGCCGCGCTGAGCCGTCACTTCCGGTCACGGCGGTCGTCGCGCGGTTCGTTTTCCGGCTCGGCGTGGTCGCTGAACGGCCACGACGCGGGTTTCGTCCCGCGTGCTGCGGACGCGGCTCCCGCGCGGGCAGACTGTGGTTTCGGGCAGGTCACCCCAGACCCGGTCTACCTGCCTGGTGGCCCCGGGCGACCCTCCCCCACGCCCGGGGTCCACCCGACCGGGGCCCCGGCCCGACGGGGCCCCGGTCGGCCGGGGCGCCGGTCAGCGCGGATGCCGCAGCAGGGTCTGGTGCGGCGGACGGCCGTAGGCGCCGCGATAGCGCCGGGCGAACCGCCCCGGGTGGAGAAAACCCCAGCGGGCGGCGATCTCAGTGACCGTGACCCCGCCCGCCGGGTCGGCGGCCTGCAACGCGAGATGCGCGTGGTGCAGCCGGACCTGACGCAGGTACTCCATCGGCGTGACACCCCGGTGACGGCGGAAGGCGTACTGCAGGGCCCGCACGGTCACCTGGGCGGCGGCCGCGATGTCGGCGACGGTGAGGTCGCGATCCGGATGGTCGTCGATGAACGCCATCGCGCGGCGCACCGTGCCCGGATGCGCGTCGTGGCGGTCCTCGATGGTGGGATCGGCCAGCGCGGTACTGGGGAAGGTGTTCAGCACCGTCGCGGCGAGCAGCTGGGGCGCGGTGGAGGTGATCAGCGGCGCGTCCCCGCCGAACGGCACGGCCGCGACGTGCTCACGCAGGAACGTGATGGTACGCAGCAGGTGCCTGCCGGCGGCGGGTGAGAACGGGCGGTGCCCGGTCAGCCGGACCGGTGTCTCGGTGCGGCCGGGCGCGGTCGCGGCCACCCGGGACAGCGCCGAGGGCTCCAGCTTCGTGTAGCCGAAGCGCACCGGCAGGCAATGGGCGGCGAAGGGCCGGTCGGGCTGGGCGAGCAGGAACACCTCTCCCGGGCCGAACGCGCCGTCCACCCCCTCGGTCACCACCCGCGCGATGCCGCCGGACTCCACCCCGATCAGGGCGAGGTGCCCCAGCGGGTCGGCTTGGTAGTCCAGTTCGAAATCGGCGTCGGACACGTCCAGGCTGGCGGGCCCCAGCGGGTTCTGGAAGATCCGGTACTCCTGCCGCTGCCCGGAGGACGCCCTGAGGCGCATCGAGGTGTAGCCCGCGCTGATGAAGTCCTCGATCTCCGCCAGGTCTTCGCTCGCGAACACCAGTCCCATGACATCCCCGATCTCCGCTCGACGGGACGGCCACCCGTCAGCTTGCCCGCCCCGGGCGCCGGGAGAGCGCGCCGGAGAACACGACCACGCGGTTGGAGTACAGCCGGCACCGGCCAAAGTGAGCGGGTTTCGCGTTTCCTCCGTCCGATTCCGCTTTTTCCCGCCACGACGGGCTTCCGGATCGTCCTTTGTGGATTCCCGGCCGGGCCGGGAGGCGCCGTCGCCACCGGTGACCTTGCCCGTCACCGGGTATACGGCACACTGGAGGTCATGTCTCGTTCCGCCGCCGCCACCGACACCACCGACATCGACGCCGTCACCGATGCCGTGCTGACCGCGTCCCGGCTGCTGGTGGCCGTGTCCGTCCGCTCCGTCGCGGCGGCGGGCGAGCTCACCCTGCCGCAGTTCCGGCTGCTGGTGGTGCTGCACACCCGGGGCCCGCTCAAGCACGCCGTGCTCGCCGACCAGCTGGGCGTCACCCCCTCGACAGCGAGCCGGATGGTGGATCGCCTCGTCGCGGTCGGCATGGTCGAGCGGCTCAGCAGCCCGACCTCACGCCGCGAGATCGTCCTGGAACTCACCCGTGAGGGCGGCAGGATCGTCCGCCAGGTGATGGCGCGGCGGCGCAAGGAGATCGCCAAGATCGTCGCCAGGATGCCCGACCGCGCCCGCCGCGGTCTCGTCGAGGTACTGACCGCCTTCGCCGAGGCGGGCGACGAACCCCTTTCCGGCGCGAACCTGGAAGGCGTCTGGGCCTGAGCCCGCCGGCGGCGCGACCGCTCCCGGGCCGCCGCACCCGGATCGGGCCCGCGCGACGGCCAGGGCCCGGGAGCCGCACCGCGACCACCACACCGCGGGTCCCCGCCGCCGCTGAGCGGCCGCCATCGCGCACCGGCCTCCCGGACTATTGTCGAAACAAACTGTTGTCATATCACACGTTGTTATCCGAATCCGAACGTCTCCACACACGCCGTCGCGCACCGTTCACCGGCGAACACTTCGTCAGCGCTTCCACCATTTGCCGGAAGCGCCACCTCCGCCGGACGGAGCCGACTCAGCGAGCACTCAGCCGGACAGCGAGACACTGAGTTCCCATCAGGTGAACCGGATGTGATTGCGCCGGCGAGGGTGATAACGGGGCGGGCTCCCCAGCGCCCTCACGCGGCCCCTCCCGCCGATCACGTGCAGTTCACCGGATGGTCACGAACACAACGTTATCGATTTCGCTCCACGCGCAACGACCCGGTTTTGTTACCGGCAAAACCGGATCGCGGCGAAGAACACTCAATTGGGCCATCAGTTCTACTTATAGGGGTATACTACGGCTGCCGATCGGAGTATCGTGAACACCCGTAAGCCGAGGTCGCCGGTACCATAAGTACCTTATTTCGCCGGTGGCGACAATCTACGAAAAATTGCCGCCAGGGAATTCCGTGTAGTATGGATCTTACGACAGGCACGAATACGGGATTTCACACGATCTGGGCGTTATTCGTGAGCTTGTGAGCTTCATGTGCCCGTTTTATTTCAAACGGGTTACGGAACCGCAGAATTCGGACTCAAGGGGTTACTTCGCGGTTAAAGACGTTGATTATCGACGTCGTGGGTCTGACTGAGTCTTCTCTAACCGAGGCTGGTTCTACCGCCGGTATAGAGCACGGGTTCGCTGAGGTTCTCGCCGACATAGTGGGGAGTGATCAAGTAGCCCTCGACAGCAACTTCTTCGACGATCTGGGCGCCAACTCGTTGCTGATGGCCCAGTTCTGCGCGCGAGTCAGGAAGAGACCAGACCTCCCCACCGTGTCGATGCGGGAGATCTACCACCACCCGACGATCGGCAGCCTGGCGGCGGCGCTGGCGGACACCGAGCAGGCCCCGGTGCCGCCTGCCCCGCCCGCCGAAGCGGAAGAGGTGGTGGCGGAGCGGCGCGAGCGCCCCGGAACGCTGAGCTACGTCCTCTGCGGCGCGCTGCAACTGCTGTTCTTCCTCGCCTACTCCTGCTTCCTGGCGGTGGCCATGTCGCTGGGCGCGGACTGGATCGGCGGCGGCGCCGACCTCCTCGCCTTCTACCTGCGCTCGGTGGCGTTCGGCAGCGCGCTGCTGGTAGCGCTGTGCACCCTGCCGATCGCGCTGAAGTGGCTGCTGATCGGCAGGTGGCGGCCACGGGAGATCAAGCTCTGGACCTTCGCCTACTTCCGCTTCTGGCTCGTCAAGACACTGGTGCAGCGCAACGTGCTGGTGCTGTTCTTCGCCGGCTCCCCGTTGTACTCGCTCTACTTGAGAGCACTGGGCGCCCGGATCGGGCGACGCGTCACGATCTTCACCCAGCACGTGCCGGTGTGCACCGACATGCTGGTCATCGGCGAGGGCACGGTCATCCGGAAGGACTCCTTCCTCACCGGTTACCGGGCGCAGGGCGGGGCGATCCAGACGGGCGCGATCACGATCGGGAAGAACGCGTTCGTCGGGGAGATGTCCACGATCGACCTCGGGGCCGCGCTGGGTGACGGCGCCCAGCTCGGGCACACCTCCTCCCTGCACACCGGCCAGACGGTGCCCGCCGGGCAGAGCTGGCACGGCTCCCCCGCCCGCCGGGCCGACGTGGACTACCGCGCGGCGGCCCCGGCCCGCTGCGGGAACCTGCGGAGAGGGTTCTACGTCGCCCGGCAGCTGCTCGTGCTCGCCGGGCTGTTCGCGCCCCTGCTGCTCGGCGGCACCGACCTGATCCTGAGCCAGGCGCCGTGGCTCGCGACGCTGCTGGACGGCACGGAAATGCTGGACTTCACGAGCTGGGCGCTCTACCGCGACGCCATCCTCGTGTCGCTCGTGCTCTTCGTCGGCCTCCGGCTCATCGGCTTCGCGCTCGCCACGACCGTCCCGCGGCTGTTCGGCCGCTTGATCAAGCCGGACAAGGTGTATCCGCTCTACAGCGTCCACTACTCGCTGCACCGCGCCATCAGGATCGTCACCAACGCGAAGTTCTTCAAGACCCTGTTCGGGGACAGCTCCGCCATCGTGCACTACCTGCGCGCCATCGGGTGCGACCTGTCGAAGGCCGAGCAGACCGGCTCGAACTTCGGTGTGCAGGAGAAGTTCGAGACGCCCTACCTGACCTCCGTCGGCAGCGGGACGATGATCGCCGACGGGCTGTCGGTCGTGAACGCGGACTACTCGAACACCTCCTTCCGGGTGTCGCGGGCGAGGATCGGGGCACACAACTTCCTGGGGAACAACGTCGTCTTTCCCTCGGACGCGAAGACGGGCGACAACTGCCTGCTCGCGACCAAGGTCCTCGTGCCGGTCGACGGGAAGGTCCGCGAAGGCGTCGGCCTGCTGGGCTCGCCCAGCTTCGAGATCCCGCGTTCGGTCGAACGGGACAGCCGGTTCGACCACCCGGAGACCCCGGCCGAACTCCGCCGCAGGCTCGCCGCCAAGAACCGGCACAACGCCGTCACCATGGTGCTCTACGTACTGACCCAGTGGCTCTACCTGCTCGGGGTCCTGCTGCTCGGCTGGGGCACCAAGGCTCTCTACCCGATCGTCGGCGCGCCGATGATCGCACTCGACTCGATCGTCATGGTCGGCTTCAGCATCGGCTACTTCGTCGTCGTGGAGCGGACGATGACCCTGATCCAGCCGCTGAAACCGCTGTCCTGCTCGATCTACGACCGCCGGTTCTGGCGGCACGAACGGTTCTGGAAGGCCGCGTCGACGGCGGTGCACCTCCAGTTGCTCAACGGCACCCCCTTCAAGCCGATCGCCATGCGGCTGCTGGGCGTGCGGGTGGGCCGCAGGCTCTACGACGACGGCTGCGGGATCGTCGAGAAGACGCTGGTGACGATCGGCGACGACGTCGCGCTCAACGCCGGTTCGATCGTCCAGTGCCACTCGCAGGAGGACGGCGGGTTCAAGATGGACGGCATCACCATCGGGGACCGCTGCACCGTCGGGACCGGTGCCTGGGTCCACTACGGCGTACGGATGGGCGAGGGCTCGACACTCGCGGCCGATTCCTTCCTCATGAAGGGCGAAGAGGTCCCGCCGCACACGCACTGGGGCGGCAACCCGGCCAGTGAACTCCGGGGTGCCACGCTGCCGGCGGGCAGCCACTGACCCGAACGACGTCATCGTTCCCCCTGGACCCCGGAATCGACGTCGCCGCTTACGGCGCCGCCGCGGTCCTCGACGCGCACGCACCGCGCCACCACCGAATGGAGAGGAAACAGTGAGCAGAGCGGAAGGCACGACGCGCACCCCCGCCGGAGGCGGCCGGGAGTACTGGGCCGCTGTGCTCGCCGGCAGCGGGGCCACCAGGATTCCACAGTGGACACTCCGGCCGGAACCGGGCACCGCCGAGTACGAGTCCCCGATCCACCCCGACCTCGTGGCGGCGCTGCGCAGGCTGACCGGCGAGCTTTCCGTGCCCGTGGGGTCCGCGCTGCTCGCCGCGCACGCGAAGGTGCTCGCCGCGCTGTCCGGCGAGCCGGAGGTCTGCTGGGGACACCGGGCGGGGCCGGGCGGACGGCCACTGCCCTGCCGGGTGACGGCCGGGCCGGGAACCTGGCGGGAGCTACTGGCCGAGGCCGCCATGGCCGAGGCAGAGCTGTTGGCACACAAGGACTTCCCACTCGACGAGCTCCGGCGGGAGCTGGGCGTGGCCGGGCCGGTGTTCGAGACCGTGCTGGACCCGGACGGGTCCGGCGGTGACCTCCCCGGCGGCGTCGCGCTGTCGGTCGCGCTGGCCGGGGACGGCGAGGGCTTCCGGCTGCGGATCCGGTACCGCACCGACGTCCTCGACGCGGAGTGCGCCGCCAGGATCGGCGGCTACCACCACACCGCGCTCACCGCGCTCGGCACCGACCCCGACGGCGACCACGGCGTGCGCGGCCTGCTGTCGGACGAGGAGATCACCCGGCAGCTGGAGGGTCTCGCCGGACCCCACCGGGCCCTGCCGGACCTGCGGTGCCACGAACTGTTCGAACAGCAGGCACGCGTGCGGCCGGACGCGGTCGCGGCGGTGCACGGCACCCGGCGGTGGACCTACCGGCAGCTCAACACGCGCGCCAACCGGCTGGCCCGCGCGCTGGTGGCGCGGGGACTGCGCCGCGAGGGCGTCGTCGCGGTGGTGACCGAGCGAGGCCTGGACTGGCTGGCCGCGGTCCTCGCGATCTTCAAGGCGGGCGGCGTCTATCTGCCCATCGAGCCGCACTTCCCCGCCGACCGGATCGCGAAGACGCTCTCCCGCGCGGAATGCCGGCTGGCGCTCACCGAACCGGGCAGCAGCGACACACTCGACGAGGCGCTCGGCTCCCTGCCCGGCGTCCGCTGCCTCGACGTCGACGCGGCCTACACCGAGGAGCACGCCGCAACCGACCTCGGCGTCGAGGTGACCCCGGACCAGCTCGCCTACATCTACTTCACCTCCGGCTCGACCGGGGAGCCGAAGGGGGCGATGCTCGAACACGCCGGGCTGCTCAACCACCTCTACGCCAAGATCGACGACCTCGGCATCGCCGAAGGCCAGGTCGTGGCGCAGACCGCCCCGCAGTGCTTCGACATCTCCCTGTGGCAGCTGGTCTCCGCGCTCCTGGTCGGCGGCCGGACCCTGGTGATCGGGCAGGAGACCATCCTCGACGTGCGGCGGTTCGTCGACACCGTCGCCGAGGGCAGGGTGAACGTGCTCCAGCTCGTCCCGTCCTATCTGGAGGTCGTACTGTCCTATGTGGAGCAACACCCGCACCCGCTGCCGGACCTGCGGTGCGTGTCGGTCACCGGCGAGGCGCTGAAAAAGGAACTCACCGAGCGCTGGTTCGCGGCGAAGCCGGGGATCAAGCTCATGAACGCCTACGGGCTGACCGAGACCTCGGACGACACCAACCACGAGGTCATGACCGGGCCGCCGGAACGCGACCGGGTCCCGCTCGGCCCCGCGGTCAACAACGTGCACGTCTACGTCGTCGACGAACGGCTGGACCTCGTCCCGCTCGGCGCGCCCGGTGAGATCGTGTTCTCCGGCGTCTGTGTGGGACGGGGATACGTCAACGACCCGGACCGCACCCGGGCCGCCTTCACCACCGATCCGCACCGCCCCGGCAACCGGCTCTACCGCAGCGGCGATCACGGCCGGTGGCTCCCGGAGGGGAAGCTCGAATTCCTCGGCCGCCGCGACACCCAGGTCAAGATCCGCGGTTTCCGCATCGAAATCGGCGAGATCGAGAACACCCTGTTGCGCGTCCCCGGTGTCCGCGACGGGGCGGTCGTGGTCACCGAACGGCCGGACCGGAGCAAGCACCTGGTGGCCTTCTACGCCGCCTCGCATCCGCTGGAGACCGAGACCCTGCGGACGCGGCTGGGCGCGTCGCTGCCGGAGTACATGGTCCCGGCGGCCTTCCAGTGGCAGGACAGCCTTCCGTTGAACGCCAACGGAAAGATCGACAAGAAGCGGCTGACGGCGCTGGCGGCCGAACTCCACGCCGCCGACGGAGCCGACGGGGACCGGCACGCGCCCGGCACGCCCGCCGAGCGGCGGCTGGCCGACGCGTGGGCCGGCGTGCTCGGGGTCCGCGCGGACCAGGTGGACCGGCGGGACCACTTCTTCGAGCGGGGCGGTTCCTCGCTGTCGGCGGTGAAACTGGCGATCGCGCTCGACCGGACGGTGTCGCTGAAGGACATCACCCGGCACCCGGTGCTCGCCGACCTCGCCGCACTGCTGGACGCCGGCCCGCAGGCGCCGGGCGGCACACCGCAACCGCTGCTGCACCCCCTGCTGGAGCCGGCCGAGCCGGCCTGGGGCACGCTGGTCTGTTTCCCGTACGCCGGCGGCAACGCGGTGAACTTCCGGCCGATGGCCACCGCGCTGGCCGGTGCCGGACTGGCCGTGCACGCCGTCGAGCTCCCCGGCCACGACCCGGCCGCCGACACCGAACCGCTGGCACCGCTGGCCGACGTCGTCGACCAGGTCGTCGCCGAGATCACCGGGCTGGGGCCGGGCCGGGTCCTGCTGTGGGGCCACTCCTCGGGCGCCGCCTTCGCGCTGGAGACCGCCCGGCGGCTGCGGGACCGCGAGGTCACCGTCGAGCACGTCTTCCTCGGTGCCCAGCTGCTCGGCGACGCGGCCACCCGGCGCGGCGAGATCGCCCGGCTCGCCGGGCGGAGCAACACCGGGATCGCCACGAAACTCGCCGAACAGATCGGCCACGCCGACCTCGGCGAGCTGACCACGCGGCGCGCCGAGCACATCGGCGCCGTCTACCGGCACGATTTCCTGTCCGCACTGCGCTACTACGTCGACGCGCTGGACACCCCGCCGGGGGAACGGCTGTCCGCACCGGTCACCACGGTGCTGGCCGCCGACGACCCGGCCACGGCGAACTCCGGCGAGGGACACCTCGGCTGGCAGCTGTTCGCCGAGCACGTCGAGGTGGACCTCCTGCCGGCCGGGGGCCACTACTTCCCGCACACCCGTCCCGCCGAAGCCGCGCGGGCCGTGCTCCGCGCCGCGCGGCTGAGTTCGACGCACTGAGTCCGACCGGTCCGACCGAAAGGAACACGGAAAATGTCATCCTCGTCCGCAGCCTCGCTGCTCGACGTGACTTTGCGTCCCGGCGCGCCCCCGATGCTGGAGACCGGAACCATCGACGACCCGCCGGGCTGGGCAGCCGGGCACACCGACGCCCTGCGCGCGGTCGTCACCGAACACGGCTCGCTGCTGATCCGCGGTCTCGGGCTGGCCGACGCGGCGGGCACCGGCGCGGTCTTCCGGGAACTGACCCGCGAACTGATGACGGACAAGGAGCCCTTCGCCCGCCGGACCACGCATCCCGGCGGCGTCCTGTCCGCCACCCCGTGGCCGCCGAACCAGCAGATGTGCATGCACCACGAACTCAGCTACACCCTCGAATTCCCCGGGCTGATGCTCTTCGCGTGCCTCACCCCGGCGACCGGCGGTGGCGCGACCGGCGTCGCCGACTCCTCGGCCGTGCTCGACGCGCTGCCCGCCGAACTGGTCGACCGGTTCGAGCGCGAAGGCTGGCAGCTCGTCCGCTGCTACAACGAGGAGATCGGCGCCACGGTCGCCGAGACGTTCGGCACCGAGGACCGCGACACCGTCGAACAGTACTGCCGCCGCAACGCCATCGAGTTCGACTGGCAGCCCGACGGCGGGCTACGCACCCGGCAGCGGCGCAGCGCGGTGGTCCGGCACCCGGTCACCGGGCGGCGCTGCTGGTTCAACCAGATCGCGTTCCTGAGCGAGTGGACGATCGAACCGGAGATCCGGGAGTACCTCGTGGATCTCTACGGCACCGACGGGCTGCCGTTCACCACGTGCTACGGCGACGGCGACCCGATCGGCGAAGACGTCGTGCACCTGCTCAACGAGGTCTACGAGGCGCACACCACGCGCGAACCGTGGCAGGCGGGCGATCTGCTGCTCGTGGACAACATCCGCGCCGCGCACAGCAGGGAGGCCTTCGACGGGCCGCGCGAGGTGCTCGCCGGCCTCGGCGACCCGGTCCGCCTCGACGAGTGCGCCCCGACCGTGCGGGTGACCCGGTGACCGCGGCGGAAGCGCCTTCGGCCGCCACCACCGGCCCGGGCGCCGTCCCGCCGTTCGCGGTGATCTCCGGCGGCCAGGTGCACGACGCGCTGCGGGGTCGCGAAAGGCAGATCGTGGACCTGGTCGAGGCGACCTACCGGCTGCACGGCGCCGGTGACTCGGTCAACCCGCCCTCCTACTTCCTGCGTTTCCCCGACCGCCCCACCGCCCGGATCATCGCGCTGCCCGCCTCGATCGGCGGGGACGTCCGGGTGGACGGCCTGAAGTGGATCTCCAGCTATCCGGACAACGTGGCCGCCGGTATCCCACGGGCCTCGGCGGTGCTGATCCTCAACGACCACGACACCGGATATCCCTTCGCCTGCCTGGAAAGCTCGATCATCAGCGCCACCAGGACGGCGGCGTCGGCGGCGCTGGCCGCGGACCGGCTCAGCCGGGGCAGACCGCGGCCCACCCGTGTCGGGTTCTTCGGGGTGGGCCTGATCGCCCGCTACATCCACACCTTCCTCGCGGGCACCGGCTGGTCGTTCGACGAGGTCGGGGTGCACGACCTGGCCGCGGACAACGCGGCGGGATTCCGCGGTTACCTCGAGGGGGCCGGCGCCGGACGGGTCACCGTGCACGAGACCGCCGAAGGGCTGATCCGCTCCAGCGACCTGGTGGTGTTCGCGACCGTGGCGGGCAAGCCGCACGTCGACCGGCTGTCCTGGTTCGACCACAACCCGCTGGTGCTGCACGTGTCGCTGCGTGACCTGGCACCGGAGATCCTGCTCGCCTCGGCCAACGTCGTCGACGACGTCGAGCACTGTCTCAAGGCCGAAACGTCACCGCATCTGGCCGAGCGGCTCACCGGTTCCCGGGAGTTCCTGCTCGGCACGCTCGACGACGTGATCACCGGACGGGTGGTGCCGCCCACCGACCGGCCGCTGATCTTCTCCCCCTTCGGGCTCGGCGTGCTCGACCTCGCTGTCGGCAAGTACGTCTACGACGAGGTCTCCCGCGCCGGCGAACTCCACATCATCGACGACTTCTTCCGGGAGTTGCGCCGCTATGGCTGAGCGGCCGCGCCTGCCGGGAACGAGGAGACCACAGTGCCAGTCATAACCGTTCCGGAAGCCTTCAACGAGGACGAGCTCTACATCGACCTCCAATGGACCTTCGGGCACCCGATCTACCTGAAATGCGAGGGTTTCAACTTCGCGGGCTCGGTCAAGCTGAAAGCCGCCACGGAAATGGTCGACGCCGCCGAGCGGGACGGAATCCTCACCGCGGGTTCGGTGCTGATCGAGTCCTCCTCCGGGAACCTCGGCGTGGCGCTGAGCATGCTCGCCGCCAGCCGTGGCTACCACTTCCTGTGCGTCACCGACCCGCGCTGCAACCTCTCCACCCGGCGCGCGATCGAGGCGCTGGGCAACGAGGTGCACGTGGTCACCGAGCCCAGCGCCACCGGCGGCTTCCTCGGCGCCCGGATCGACCACGTGCGCGCGTTGTGCGCCTCCGACAGCCGCTACGTGTGGCTCGACCAGTACCGCAACCCCAACAACTGGCGGGCCCACCACCGCCGAACCGCGCCGGCGATCGCCACCGCGTTCCCGCACCTGGACGTGCTGTTCGTCGGGGCGGGGACCACCGGGACGCTGATGGGCTGCGCGCGCTACTTCAAGGAGTGGCACCGCCCGGTCCGAGTGGTGGCGGTGGACAGCGTCGGCTCGGTGACCTTCGGCGGCCCGGCGGGACAACGAATGCTGCCGGGGCTGGGCACGAGCGTCCGCCCGCCGATCCTCGACGAGTCCTATGTGGACGACGTGATCCTCGTCGAGGAGGCCGACGCCGTGCGCGCCTGCCACCGGCTGGCGAGAAACGGCTTCCTCTTCGGCGGGTCCACCGGCACGGTCGTCAGCGGCGCGACCGCGTGGCTCGACCAGCACGACGCGGGGGAAGTGACCGCGGTGGCCATCGCCCCCGACCTCGGCGAGCGCTACCTGGACACCATCTACCACACCAACTGGCTGCACGACATCTACGGCGACCAGGTCCTCGGTCCCGACCAGCAGCCACCGGAGCAGCCCGATCTGGCACAGCCGAGCGCCACGTTCCAAGGCAACTGAAAACATATTTCCGGCAACCGCGAGTCGGCGAATTCCCTTGACCGGCCGATCGCGCCGAAACTCGCCGGACCGAATGGGGGAACCGGATCTGGTCGAATCGCATGCTCTGCCATCCCGGGAATTCTCCCGGAGAAGGATGCTGAACGGATAATACCTGAGCCGAGAGGGACTTTCCACCCTGCCGACGGGTGGAAAGTTCCCCTCGATCTCGCGCATGCCGCGAACGCTCCGAGGGACGCCTTCGGTGCATCCAGCGCAGCGAGGGACGCCCTGGGTGCAGCCAACGCACCCAGGGCGTCCCTCGGGCGCCGCGCCGCGCTGACGGAGTGTGCACAAATGACAGGTCTCGAGCGTCGTTCGGGACCTCCTCAGCGGCGTTCGGCGCGGGAGCGGGCGAGGTCGTAGGCCGTGCGCAGCAGGTCACGCACCGCCTCGCCGGTCCGCGGTCCCGGGTTCACCACCGCGAGCCAGCCGGCGGTGCCGTAGACGGGATGGGCCAGGACGGTGTCGGCGGCACCGGGGTCGGCCTCGGCACCGGGATCGCGTGGCGCGTGGCCGGTCCACGCGCGGAAGGCGTCCTTCCCGGCGGCGATGTTGACCCGGAAGACGCCAGGGCGGTCCAGCCGGGAACGCTCGTCGCCCGGGTAGTCCTTGGTCACGATCGTGGCGAAGGGCTGTCCCTTCGGCACGACGCCGTCGGGCGCGTAGTAGAAGAACGTGTCGCCCCAGCTGATCTCCGGCGAACCGTCGCCCGGTACCGGGCTGAGCGCCAGCACCCCGTCGAGGGCGCCGACGAAACGGATGATCTCCTCAGTCGTCATGTGCTCCAGTGTCATATTAAAGTGCATGTGGAGGCTCAGACGCGGGAAACCCAGGAAAACGACGTGACAACTCTCAACTCGCCGATACTGCGGACGGCGGCGGTCGCCCGCGCCGCCGGGTACTCCGTGCAGCAGATCCGCAACCTCGAACGGGACGGCGTGCTGCCACCCGCCGCGCGGTCCGGGTCGGGCTACCGCGGCTACCGGGAGGTCCACGTCCGGTCGGCGCTGGCCTACCGCGCGCTGGCGGCGGGGCTGGGCCCGGTGGCGGCCAAGCGGATCGTCCGCGCCGTCCACGAACGCCCGGTGACCGACGTCCTGGCACAGCTCGACGCCGCCCACGCGCGGCTCGACCGGGAACGCGCCGAACTCCGGGAGGCCGAGGCGGCGGCCGAGGCGATCGCCGCCGAGCCGATCGCCGACGCGCGTCCCTCGGACGCGATGACCGTCGCCGAACTCGCCGCCGCGCTCGCGATCCGTCCCTCGGCCCTGCGGCACTGGGACGCCGAGGGCCTCGTCGTGCCGGACCGGGGCACGCCGCGTGGCATCCGGCGCTACTCCCCCGCCCAGGTCCGCGACGCCCGGATCGTCCACCAGCTGCGCGCCGCCGGCTACGGCGTGCCCGCCCTCCGCGCGCTGATGCCCCGGCTCCGGCACGGCGAGCGCGCCGGTGACCTCCGCACCACGCTCGCCGCGCGGGAGGCGGGCATCACCGCGCGTTCCCGCGCGCTCCTCGACGGCACCGCCGCACTCGCCGCGTTGCTCCCGCTCGCCGGCGGGCAGCCCGATCCACTCGGTCAAATCCGTGCCCGGTAACGTTTTCCGGCACAAGCTGACCGGCCGGTGAACTTCTACTGAAGGTCGGCCGCGACCGAATCCGGCCGCCCGCGCGGACCAGTAGATTGTTCCCCCTTCAGAGGGGGTTTGACAGTGGACGATTTCCCGTACAGCCTGCTGATCGCGATCTTCGGCGTCCTGGTTCCGGTCGTGGCGTTCCTGTGGGAGTTCGTCCTGATCGGGCGCAAGCGGCTCGGCTACCGGATCCAGATGGACACCACCGTGACCGGGGAGATCCCCTCCGAGCACATCGGCGCGCTGGAACTGCTGCACCGGGAGACCGGAAGACCACTGGTCAACCCGTCGTTCGTGCTGCTGCGCATCGAGAACCACGGTTCGACCGCCATCAAGGACACCGACTACCGGAACCCGAGGGAGGTGGCGCACGGCATCCAGATCCGGTTCCCCGGGCGGACGGTCGCCGGGTTCGTGGTCACCGAACTCAGTGATCCGGAACTCGCCAACAACTTCGGTGAGAACTCGGGCCTGACGCGCAAGGAGGTCGAGGACGCGCACGGTCACAAGGTCGGCGTCATCGAGCTACCCAAGACCCAGCTGAGCCGCAACGACCACTACAAGGTCCTCGCCGTGCTGGAGCCGACGACGGGCAATGGCTCGACACCGGAAGGGAACTCGAAACCGCAGATCGTGGGCGCCCTGCTCGGCGGGCGAGTGGTCCGGACCAAGGGCGGCACCGGGCTCTCCCGCAACACGCTGGCGCTGATCCTCTTCCTGGTGGCGATCATCCTCGCCCAGCTCGGGATCTCCCTGTACAGCAGCCCGGCGCCGCTGGACTGTGCCAAGGGGAACCTCACGCTCACCGGGTCCACCGCCTTCGCGCCGGTGCTGGAGGAGGCCACCCGGCAGTACCGGAACAGCTGCGGGGACGCCACGTTCACCCCCGCGTTCCACGGCAGCAACGAGGGCCTGCGCACGCTGAACGAGGCGGGCCGGAAGGCGGGCGCCGGACCGGACATGCTCGGTTTCACCGACGGCGCCAAGGAAGAGGGCTACCCGCAGCTGCTCCCCCGGCCCATCGCCTTCTCGCTGTTCACGCTCGTCGTCAACAAGGACGCGGGCGTCCAGGACCTCACCGTGACGCAGATCCGGCAGATCTACGACGGCCGCTTCGGCAACTGGAAGGAGCTCGGCGGCGCCGACCAGCCGATCCGGCTGATCAGCCGCAGCCCGGACTCCGGCACGCGGAAGGCGTTCCAGGCGAGGCTGCTGGACGGCAGGCGGGAGCCGGGCACCAACTCGGACGACTGCGCCAAGGTGAGCACCGGCGCGCCGCCCGGCGTCATCCGGTGCGAACGGCCGACCACCGGCGACCTGATGAACGCGGTCGCCGCCACTCCCGGTGCCCTCGGCTACGCCGAACTCGGCGCGATCACCGGCGGCACCGATCTGCTCCCGGTCCGCATCGGCGGCAACCAGGCCACTTTGGACGGTGCGGTGCACGCCGCCTATCCGTTCTGGGAGACCGAGTACGCCTACACCTACGGCGAGCCCAAGGCCGACTCCCTCGCCGCCAGCTTCCTGCGCTACCTGACCAACCAGGTCGGCAAGGACGTCATCCGCTCGTTCGGCAACCGCCCGTGCACCGAGCTGGCGAATCCGGTGCTGTGTCATCCGTGAGCGGTGGGTGACGGCCCCGGCCGGAGCCGTGAAGCACCGACGGCGGCGTCCTGAACGCCGCACGAACACCCGTTCCCAGCCTTCGATTCCGCTCCCCGGCGACCGAGAATCCCTTCGCCGACAACACTTCTCGCACTGGGGAGACCATGATCCGCACCAGTACCAGAGCACTGCTCGCCCTGCTCGCCACGATCGCCGCCCTCGCGCTCGGCGCCGCGCCCGCGAGCGCCGCCGCGGACACCACGACGCTCACCGCGTCGGCGGACCGCACCCGGATCGCGACGGGCCAGTCCGTCACGATCTCCGGCACGCTGACCCGGAACACCGCCGAGGGCGCCCGGCCGGTGGCCTCGGCCACGATCGGCATCGCCTACTGCCCGACCCCGGACTTCTGCGGCGAGTTCGTCGCCAGGCCCGTCACCGACACCGCCGGGCGCTACCGGGCCTCGGTCAGCCCGATCCGCTCCGGCAGCTACCGCGCCGACTTCCTGCCCACCGACGCGACGCTCGGCAGGGCCTCCGCCACCACCGCGCCGATCACCGTGGTGCAGACCGCCTCGATCCCGGCGTTCACCGCCACGCGCGGCGCGGACGGCACGATCTCGGCGAAGGGCACCATCGCGTTCGCCCGCTTCACCCCGCCGTCGATCCCGGTGGAGATCCAGTACTTCTCGACGAAGACCTGGCGCTGGACGACGGCGACCACGGCGGTCGCCTCCTGGAACGGCAGCGGCTTCGCCTTCGCCGCCACCACCGACCGGCCGGGCTGGGGCCTGTGGCGCGCGCACTACGCCGGTGTGCCGGACCAGTTCACCCCGGCCACGAGCGACCTCGTCCTCGTCCGCTGACCCGACGCCGCCCGGACGGGCTTCCTCACCCGGGGCCAAATGCCGGGTGAGGAAGCCCGTGTCGCGTCGCGCTCACGCGAGGGGGTGTGTTTCGAACGCGTGGTCCAGCCGGGTGACGACCGCGGACACGTCCGTCTCCTCGGCGCTGCGGATCACCTCCATGGCGGCGCGGAAGAGGTTCTCCGGCCGCGCGATCAGGCGGGCGAGCACGGCGGTCCGGACGTCGAGCAGGTCGATCGTGGCCTCCCGGTCCGCGCCGCGCTGCCCGGCGAGGAGGACGGCGTTGTGCCAGGCCTCCAGCCGGGCCCGGCGGATGCTGAAGTCGAGGATCCGCTCGTCGGTACGGCCGCCGAGCCGGTCGAGCAGCCACAGGTACGGGGAGACCTCGTCGATGGCCTTCTGCACCGCCAGCACCACGCGCGCCAGGATGTCGTTGATGAGCATGAAGTCGCGACGCAGCCCGTGAATGGCGGGGCCGGGGCAGGTGTCCGCCGCCGCGATCGCGAGGTCCAGATTGATGTGCGCGTTCACGCCGAGCAGCAGGTGCTGCACGATAATCGTGTCCCGGTCGGGAAGCAGCCCGAACGCCGTCCGCCAGCACCGGGGGCCGCCACGATCGCGCAGCCAGGCGTCGCGGGCGTCGAAGTAGCGGTTGCCGAACAGCGTGTCGAACCGGTCCATCCTCGGGCCGTCGTCGAACTGTCCACTGTGGATGGCGGCGCGCACCTCGACGGTCACCTGCCGGTACAGCGCCGCGAAGAACCCGGCCCGGTCGCCCGCCGCCCGCGCGTCGCGCACGATCCCGGCGAGCGCGGCCACCACCTCGTCGATGTTCCGTGCCGTCATGAGGGCACCTCCCTGGCACCAGCGTGCCCGCCCCGCCCCGGACCGCTCCCCGCGCCGTGTGGTAGCGACGCACATCACGTGCGCGGGAGCGCGAACGGGGAAACATCTCGCCGGGTCGCGCGTTGTACAGGGTGCCGGTAGGGAACCAGTCCCCGGGCCTCACCCCTCGCCTTCACGGAATACCGCTCCGGGCGGAGCCGTGTCGTGCCACCCGCCGCGAGGCGACGCCCTACCGGCCCTCAAGCCCCCGCTCCCGCTCGCAGGGTCTCCCCCACCCCTTCGCTGAGCGGGAGCGGGCCATTCCCCACTAACCCGGGCGGAGGACACGATTTGATCGCGCGCCCGGTAGCCCGGACAATGTCAGCTCGTGACAGACAGTGACCAACCTCGAGACGACGGGCAGCAGGCCGGGTCGGCGCCGATGACGCCGGCGGAGGCGCTCGCCGACGACCACCCGCTGATCCGCTACCAGGCCAGGCAGCAGCAACTGCTCGACAGCGGCGAGCGCCCGCTGTCGGACGAGGCGATGACCTCCCCGGACCTGATGCGCCAGCTGTGGCAGCGCAACCGCGACCGCATCCGCGCCCACCGGCGCCTGTCCGCGGTGCGCCCCCGGCCCGGCGGGCGCCGCTCCTGACCCGTTCCGCACTGTCGCGAGTAGACAGTCGATCGCCCGCCGCTGCGCCCGCGCGGCGAACTGCCCGAGGGACGCCCTGGGTGCTCTGGACGCACCAAGGGCGTCCCTCGCCGCGTTGGGCGCACCGAAGGCGTCCCTCGGCACAATCGGCACCCTCTCAGCCCCGAACGGCGGCCTCGAGATCCCGGCCGCCCCGCCCGGCCGCCGAGCCGGTTGTTGACGCGCCCCGCCGGCTGTGCTTATCGTCACATCTGCCATACGGAAGGCGCTTTCCGCATGGCGAAACACGCCAGCCACATCGGACCGTCAGGCCGGTGGGCCGCGGCGCGGCCCGCCCGCACGGAAGGATCGAGGCCCCATGCGGATTCCCCAGTTCCGGAAGGCCGCGCGCCGGCTCCGTCCCGAGGACGAGCGGCCTCCCGTCCGCCGCCAGGTCGTCTACGGCCTGCAGCACATCCTGTCCATGTACGGCGGGGTGATCGCGGTCCCGCTCATCATCGGCGGCGCCACCGGCCTGCCCCCGGAGCGGATCGCGCTGCTGGTCACCGCGGCGCTGTTCGTCAGCGGCGCCGCGACCATCCTGCAAACGGTGGGAATCCCGTTCTTCGGCTCGCAACTCCCGCTCGTGCAAGGCGCCACCTTCGCCAGTGTCGCCACGATGACGGCGATCGCGGCCCGCGGCGGCGGCCTGCCCTCGGTGTTCGGATCGATCATCGTGGCCAGCCTCGTCGGGCTCGTGCTGAGCCCGTTCTTCAGCCAGCTCATCCGGTTCTTCCCGCCGGTGGTCACCGGCACGATCATCACCGTGATCGGCATTTCCCTGCTGCCGGTGTCGTTCCGCTGGGCGATGGGCGGCACGGCGGGCACGCCCGGCTACGGGTCCGTCGGCAACATCGCCCTCGCCGGTCTCACCCTCCTGATCGTCCTGCTCGTGAGCAGGCTGCTCCAGGGTCTGCTGTCCCGGCTATCGATCCTGCTCGGCATCGTCGCGGGCACGCTGGCCGCGTTCGCCCTCGGCAAGGCCGACTTCTCCGGCGTCGGGCACGGGCCGGTCGTCGCCGTTCCCGAGTTGCTTCCCTTCGGCGCCCCGGTGTTCTCGGTGTCCGCGATCGTGTCCATGACCGTGGTCATCCTGGTGACGATGATCGAGACGACCGCCGACATCGTCGCGCTGGGCGAGATCGTCGGCACCGAGGTGAGCCCGCGCCGCGTCGGCGACGGCCTGCGCGCCGACATGCTCTCCTCCGCGGTGGCCCCGCTGTTCGGCAGCTTCCCGTGCACCGCCTTCGCCCAGAACGTCGGCCTGGTCGCGCTCACCCGCGTCAAGAGCCGCTACGTGGTCGCCACCGGCGGCCTGATCCTGGTCGTCCTCGGCCTGCTGCCGGTACTCGGGCGCGTGGCCGCGGCCATTCCCCAGCCCGTCCTCGGCGGCGCGGGGATCGTGCTGTTCGGCATGGTCGCCGCCAGCGGCATCCGCACCCTCGCCAAGGTCGACTACGAGCACAACCTCAACCTCGTCCTCGTCGCCACGGCGCTCGGCTTCGGCATCATCCCGATCGCCGTGCCGGAGTTCTGGTCGCACTTCCCCGGCTGGTTCGCCACCATCATGGACTCCGGCATCAGCTCGGCGAGCGTCGTCGCCGTCCTGCTCAACCTGGCGTTCAACGAGATCAGGGGACGGCGCGCCGCCGGACCGTCCACAGTGGCCGCGGCGCCGAGCCCGGGCGCGGTGCCACCGCGGACCGACGGCCCGGACACCACCGGCTGACACGCTCAGGCGTCCGGGCGCAGCGCCACCACCGGCAGCCGCGAAACCAGGTGCTTCCGCGCGACGTCGCCGCCGTCGTAGGGCTGGCCGAGCAACCCGCTCAGCACCCGGTGCAGCACCGGCCGGATCCAGCGGTTACGCCGTTCGTAGGCGGCCAGCACGGCGAACGCCTCGGCCTCGTCCAGCACCCGGTGCCGAGGCGTGAACCGGCGGCGGCCGATCCGGACCTCGACCGGCGGGCGGGCCAGGATGTTGCGGTACCAGTCGGCGCCGGGGCCGAGCCCGGCGATGACCATGACCTCGCCGGAGGCCGGATCGGCGCCGATGACCTCCAGCACGGTGCGGTAGGCGCGGCCCGACCGGCGCCCGAGATGGGTCAGGCACAGGAACCGCCCGCCCAGCACCCAGCCGAACCCGTGGTCGTAGAGCCGCAGCGGCGCCCGGAACACCGCCCGCAGGACGGGACCGACCTTGGTCATCGCGTTCTCCCTTCGTCGTTCCGGGACGGCACACGCGGCCGCCCGGATGGGCCGTCGTCCCGCAACCGGTGGATCAGGTCCGTCGGCCTGCCCGCCACCGCGGCGGTGACCAGCCGGTCCACGCCGGGCAGCCGGACGGCGCGCACCGCGAGCCTGCGCACGCGCAGGCGTGCCCGCGAGGCCGGGACGAACCACCGCGCGGTGGACCGGGCGTCCCGCTGGGTGCGCTCGGCCGCCGGTCGCCACATCCGTTCGTAGGCGGCCAGGCCCGCCACCACCGACGCGGAGCGCGCCAGCCGGTCGGCGAGGACGTAGGCACCCGCGACCGCGAGCGAGGCACCCTGGCCCGCGAGCAGCGAGACGGCGTAGGCCGCGTCGCCCAGCAGCACCACGCGATCCCGGCTCCACCGGGGCAGCTCGATCTGGGCGACCTGGTCGTAGTACACCTCGGCGGACGGCGGGCACCGGTCGAGCACGGCGGGCACGACCCAGCCCAGCGAGCCGTACGCGGCCCGCAGCGCGGCGGGGACGTCCGAGGGGACGGCCGGGTCCGGGGCGCGGTGCACGGCGAACACGGCGACCTCGTCCCCGCCGAGGCCGTAGCACCCCAGCTGCGCGCCGACCGCCTCGGTCAGGCAGAAGCGGCCCTTGAGCGCGGCGTGGATGTCCGGGTCGCGGAAGCGGTAGGCCGCGGTGTGGAAACCGAGGTAGCGCAGGAACTCCGGTTCGGGCCCGAAGCACAGGCGCCGGACCGCCGAGTGGATGCCGTCGGCTCCCACCAGCAGATCGGCCTCGACGACCGCGCCGTCGGCGAGGACGCACCGGACGCCGTCGCGATCCGTGTCGATGCCGGTGGGGGAAGCGCCGAACCGCAGGCGGACCCGCTCGGGCAGGCTGTCACGCAACACCTTCTCGAGGTCCGGGCGCAGGATGCTCGACAGCCTGCCCGCCACCGGCCCGGCGAACCGCGCGAGCCGCACTCCCCCGCGACGGCGCCCGGCCCCGTCGATCAGGACGGCCTCCTCGACGTCGTGCGCGCGGGCCCGGATCGCGGGCAGCACGCCCATCGCCTCGGCCGCGTCGTACCCGGGGCCGAAGAAGTCGATCATGTACCCCTGCTCGCGCGGTCCCCCGGCCTTCTCCAGCACCACGACCTCGGCGCCGAGCCCGGCCATCCGGTGCGCGCAGGCCAGCCCCGCGATCCCGGCCCCGCAGATCACCACCCTCATCCGGCTGCTCCCTTCCCGATCACGGCCGCACCGGCTCAGGCGCGGTCGACGAGGCGGCGTAGGACCGGCGCGACCGCGGCGCGCGTCAGGCCCGGGTTCAGTGCCCGGTGCAGCAGCACCCCGTCGATCGCGGCCGCCAGCACCGCCGCGGTCTCCGTAGGCGCCGGGACCTTCCGCGTGTCCAGCCACGCGGCGAGCTCGTCCCGGAAACCCGCGACGACCTCACCGATCGCCTCGCGCAGCCGGGCGTCGCGGTTCGCCGCGAGGTAGGCCTCCATGAACAGCACCGACATCGGATCCCGGCCGTCGTAGGGCTCCAGCGCGGCGAGCATCGCCTCCAGCAGTTCCCCCGGGGTCCGCACGCTCGCCAGTGCCGCCGTGGCCTCGGCCAGCAGCCCGCGCATCGCCGTCACGACGGCGTCGACGAGCAGCGCGCCCAGCGACGGGAAGTGATAGTGCACGACGCTCGGTGTCACCCCCGCGCGTTCGGCCAGCACTCGCGTGCTGACCGCCGCCCACCCCCGCTCGGGGATGAGTTCGACCGCGGCACGCGTCAGGCGCCTTCGCGCCTCCTCGCCCCGCTCCGCCGAGGTCCCCATCCGCCCCGCCCTTCCGGTAGGGCAGTCGCCCTGTACGACTGCCCTACCAGGATGCCAGACAACTATTGACCCGTGCAACAGTTGGCCGATGCCCCTTCGCGGCCCCGTGTTCCACCGGCAGCACCGTCCACAGTGGAGCCTCATGGTGGCCGCCACGGGCGGTGACCGGGGCCGTATTCGCCGGGTGGTCGCGCGGAACCGGACGCGGGGGCCTAAGTTCATGGGCATGACTTACGGGGGAGCAGGACACCACCCACAGCAACCCGGCTGGCAGCCACCGGGGCCGCCGCCCCAGGGCATGCCACCACAGGGGACGCCGTACCAGGGCGCGCCCCAGGCCATGCCACCGCAGGGCATGCCGCCCCAGGCGATGCCGCCGCAGGGAGCGCCTCCGCAGGGCGGGCCGTACCAGGGCATGCCGCCGGGCGCGCAGCCACCGGGCGTGCCGCCGCGGCAGCAGCCGTATCCGCCCCGGCCGGCCGGCGAGACCCCGCTGACCCTGCCCGGCTGGGGCGCGATCCCGGCCCTGCTCGGCGTGGTGCTGGCCGCGGTCGGCCTGTTCGCGCTCAAGTGGGCCGGTGACGCGACCTTCGCCGATCTCAACAAGGCCATCCGGCAGGCCGCGGCGGGCGCGAACGGGCTCTCCGGCAACGACCAGTGGATCAAGATCTACTTTCCGCAGGGGGTCATCATCGCGCTGGCGCTGGCCGCGATCCCCCCGGCGCTGTGGTCACTCGGCTCGATCCGCTCGGTGAAGGGCGCCAAGAGCCGCGGCGGGCTGACGAAGAAGAGCCTGATGGAGGGCAGAACCGGCCCGACAAGGACGATGCTCTCCGTGCTCGCCGGGCTCTGCCTGCTCTACCACGTGATCAGCCTGCTGATCCTCACCGACGGCGGCAAGCACCTCGACGGGCTCGGCCCCGGCCCCTGGCTGCTGGTGGCGGGGACCGCGTTGTCCGTCGCCGGCGCGGTGATCGGCCCGCGCGTGCCGGGGAACGCGGCGCGGCGCCCGTACTGACCGTTCCTCGGCGGCCGTTACGAACGGCCGCCGAGGACACCGGCGACGTTCGTCAGCGTGGTGGGCCAGGAGCCGACGATGCGGCTGCGCGCCCACCGCAGGGACACCCCGGTCGCGAGCACCAGATAGGGCCCGGCGCCCCAGCGTGTCGCCACCACGGCGCCGGTCCGGTCCGGCTCCCCCTCCGCCGGGGCGCCACCCGGGAGGAAGTCGATCGTGAACCCGCTCCCCGACCCGGACAGGTCGTCCTTCAGCCCGGCCGAGGCCGCGGTGTAGCGGCGCAGTCCCGCCCGGGCGGTCGCGTCCTCCGGCATCGGCGCGGCGGGGTGCGCGCTGTTGTAGGCGGCCAGGGTCTCGTAGCACGGCACGGTCATGATCGGCACCGTAACCGGCCCACGGCTCCGCGCACCCGCCGTTTACCACCCGGTTACTAACCACACAGCCCCTTCACAGGTACACCCACTCCCAACGTCCACAAAGGACGAGCCGACCGTCCAGGCACGCGAGCCGACCGTCCGGGTACGCGAGTTCGCCGTCCGGGTACGCGAGTTCGCCGGGATACGTTCCGGTGACAGCCCTTTTGAAGCCGGGGTTTTCGGGGTAGTCGTCAGGTATGCCGATTTTTGTCAGCACACGCGGGACCCGGGTCACGGCGATCGTGGCGGCCTCGCCCGGAAGCTAACCGCCGGACGCGCGTTTGCGCTTCCGCGCCACGAAGGCGGCCACGGTGCCGAGCAGCAGGGCACCGACGCCGCCGATCAGGGCACCCCACGGAAAGCCGCGGTCCTCGACGGCCGCGGCGGCCGCGCCCTGCCCGCCGGTCCAGCTCACCCCGCCCGGCGCGACACCACCGACCGTGGACGGCGGCGGACCGGACACCGACGGGGAAGCCGGCCCCGGCGCGGCGGACGAACTCGCCGGAGCGCCCGAAGACGGCGACGACGCCGACGACGGCACGGACTTCGGCGCGCCCTCCCGGCCCGGAATCGCGCTCTGCCACACCTGCGACGACGGCGGTGCCTCGACCGGCTGACCGGGCCGCACCGGGCCGAGCCTCGGCGGCGGGTTGGTGCCCGCGGTCTGGTCCTTCGAGAACGACCAGCCCTCGAAACTCCCCGGCGGCGGCCTGCGGTTCATCGCGCCGTACTGGCTGCTCTCCCAGCTGCCGCCGTTCGGCGCCGTCCAGTACATCCAGGCCGCGCTCGCCGGGGGCGTGTCCACGCAGTCCTCGCTGCCCGGCCCCGGCTTCCCCTCCAGACGGCAGACGAAGCCGAGTCCCCACCGCTGTGTCCCGGTCACCTCGACCCCGGCGTTCCGCAACGCCGCGAGCCCGCTTTCCTGCGCACCCCGCGCGCAGCGCACCAGCACGTCCCCGCCGAGCTGCTGGAAGTCCACGACCACCGTGACCCCGTCGCCGTCCGCGCAGTATCCCGGGCCGCCCCGGCCCTGATCGACCGCCGCCGCGGGGGCCGCCGCGCCGGCCAGCGCCACGCACACCGCGGGCAGGACCAGGTACTTCCGCTGTTCCCGCACCCGCTATCCCTTCGACGTCCGGCTCTTGCGCGTGACCAGCCAATAGCCCGCGACGGCCATCGCGAACCCCGCCAGCACCGAGGCGGCGATCCCCCACGGGCTCCGCAGGAAGTCCAGGAAGTCCGCCTCACGCGGTGGCAACGCCGCGGCGCCACCGATGCCGGCGACCGGTTCCGGCTCCGCGACCGCGACCGGCGAGGCGAGCGGGGGCACCGCCGGGGCGACGGTCGGCGGACCCACTTCCGGTGTGCCACCGGAGGATCCGGCGGCCGGTCCCACGCCCGGACCGGCGGCGGAAACCGCGGGCGCGACCGGGGACGCGGACGGGGCCGGTGGCTTCCCGGCCCGCGACGCGGGCACCGCGGGATCGGCGGGCGCCACCGGGGGCGGCGGCACCTCGCCCACCGGGGCGGCGGAAAGACCGAGGACCGCCTGCGCGGTCGCCCGCCGCAGCTGGTCCTGCTGCCCGGCACCGGCCCAGTATCCGGCCGGGTCACGCTGGATCGTCAGATAGGCGTCGGCGCTCGCGGCCACCGCCCCGGCCATCGCCGGCACCGCGCCACCGGCGGGCAGCTGCATCGACACCAGCCAGCCGTTGGCCCGTCCGGCGTCGGCGACGTCCCCGGCCTTGGTGAACGCCAGCGCCGCCAGACCGGTGCTGTTGGCGCTCGGCGCGCCGTCGCGGTTCTTGAAACTCCCGTCCGCCAACTGATGCGCCCGCAGCCACCCCACCGCCTTCGCGAGCGCGGCCGGGTCGCTCCTGGTCTCGGCCAGCGCCCAGGCCCCCATCGCGGTGTAATCCGCGTCCACCACCGTCTTCTCGTCCGCGCAGGCCGCGACCGGGTCGGCCGGGGGCGGCAGCGCGCGGAAACCGCCGCCGGGGCACTGCTGACGCAGCAGATAGCCCAGTGCCTTCGCGTGATCGCCGGTCCGGCCCAGTTCGTGCAACGCGATCATCGCCAGCGACTGCGAAAAGACGTTGGACGCGTCCCGTCTTGGATCATACGAACCGGCGTTAAGATCACGGTACCGGCCGTTTTCGTCCATAGTGGACTCCAGCCGTCGCACCAGGTCGATCGGTTTCCCCTGCGAATCCGTACCCCACGAGGCCGGATCCACCCCGGCCCTGGTCGCGACCATCAGGTACTTCGCGACGAACCCGGACGCGGTGAGCGCGCCGTTGAAGAACGACTTCCGCAACGCCGCCGTCGCCGCGGTGAACTCGCCCCCGGTCATCCCCGCCGCGTGCATCCCGATCAGCGCGTCGGCGATCACGCCACCGTCCGGGTTGCCCGTTATCGGTGACGGATAACTGTGGCCGAGCCGGGCGAACTCCCGTGCCAGGAAGCCCGCAGCCGACGTCGCCGCGGGAGACGCTCCCGCGGCCGACGACGGGATCGCCGGTGTGGCCAGCACACCGGCGATCAGCAGGCACCCGAGCAGGGCACCGGCCCGGCGCGAGATCATCGGCCGGGCGGGTTCCAGTTGGGGTCCTTCGCCTGGGCCAGGGTCAGGCTCATCGCGTTCGGGTCCGACGCGGTACCCGCGCCGAACGAGAAGCCGAGCACGACACCGGACGCGGGGTGATAGGTGTCGACACCCTCCAGCGCGTAGGTCCAGTTCGCATTGGCCGTGTCCGGGACCCAGAATCCCCAGTACCCGGCGTCGGGCACGAACCCGGTACACGGGTCCTCGGCCGCGGTCGGGTGCCCGTCGATCCGGCACAGGTACTCGTACGGGCCGTTCTGCCCCTGCCCGGTGCCGTGCTCCGGGGAAAGCCCCACCTCGGCCAACGCGGCGAACGCGGTCGCCGGGCTACCCGTGGCACACCGGCGGACCACCTTGCCACCGGGGAACTTCGTCAGATCCGCGACCACGGTGATCCCCGGCGTACCGGCGCACGGGCCCTCGGTCCAGGCCGCGGTGGGCGCGGCGTTCGCCGGGGCGGCCGTGACCACCAGTGCGGCGAGGAAGGCGAACAGGACACCGAGCGTGCGCCGGTACCCGCGTCTGTCGTTCATGAGCCGTGCTCCCCAGGTCCAGACCACGGTGCCGGGCGGCACAACGGTCGATTCACGATGGCGGAACCAGCCGAGCCGCAAGCTCTCCGCCCCCAGTTTCGGACCGCGTTCACACGGCCCTCCGGAAAGATTAACGCACTCCGGACCGGCACGGAAGCTTGATCGTTTCCGGCGGCACCACGTCCGGAACCCGGCACGAAACCTCCTCGCGGGCAAGGAAATGCGACCCAGACCACAGCGGCCGACCGGACTGCTTTTCCGTCCATCCGATTTCCGGCCGGAGAAATGTCAAGGTGTTTTTCCCGTCGATCGTGGGACACATTCAATTCGCGCGTTTCGTGATTGGTCGGTTCGGCGGACGGCGACGGTGCGACCAGCACGTACGATGAATGACTGGCTGGCCGCGCAAAATCCGTCCCCGCATTCGGCATCATCGACTCATCAGGGGTGGAAATGCTCATGTCCCCCGTGAAAACCCGTCTCGCCGCGCTGTTCGGCGCCGCGCTCCTCGTCCTCGGCGGCACGGCCGCCGCCGCGGCGGAATCCTCCGGTCACCGGTTCGGCGACTGGCCCACCTGGCAGGGCAGTCCCTCCGGGTCGCGGTTCAACCCGGCCGAGCACCGCATCACCCCGCGCACCGTGGGCGGGCTCGGCCTCAAATGGGCCTTCGCCTACCCGAAGTCGTTCTTCCCCGTCAAAAGCCAGCCCGCGGTGGTCGGCGACGGCGTCTATTTCGGTGGCCCCGACGGCAAGTTCTACGCGCTCGACAGCGATTCCGGCGCCACGCGCTGGACCTTCGACCTCGGCACCGTGGACAAGGGCGGTGTCGTCATCGACGGGCCGTCCGTGGCGCGCGGCAAGGTGTTCTTCGGCGACAGCCGGGGATACCTGTACGCGCTGGACCAGCGGACCGGGCGGCTGGTGTGGGCCAAGCAGACCGAGCCGCACCCCGCCGGGATGCACACCAGTTCGCCGCTCTACCACGACGGCCACGTCTACGTCGGCTCGTCCAGCGGTGAAATGCTGAACCCCGACGTCAAGTACCCGTGCTGTACCTTCCGCGGGCACCTCGACTCGTTCGACGCGGACACCGGCGACCTGACCTGGCGCTACTACACGGTTCCCGAGCCCAAGGCCGTCGGCACCTGGCCGAGCGGGGCGACCCGGTACGAGCCCTCCGGCGCCGGGGTGTGGAGCTCGCCGGTGGTCGACGAACGCACCGGCACCCTCTACGTCGGCACCGGGCAGCTCTACTCCGGTACGACCGGCGACTTCGACAGCCTGCTGGCACTCGACGCACGTACCGGCGCGGTGCGGTGGAAGCAGCAGGTGACCAAGGCCGACACCTGGCGGCTGCTGTGCGGCAAGCCCGACAACGAGGGGTACTGCCCAGGACAGAAGGACGGTACCGCGCTGGACTACGACATCGGCGCGACCCCGACGCTGTTCCGGGTGGGCGGGCGCACGATGGTCGGCGTCGGCCAGAAGAGCGGCGTCTTCCACGTGTTCGACGCGCGCACCGGCGAGGTTTCCTGGCGGCGCCAGCTTTCCGAGCCGATGCCGGGTGGCGGCCTGTCCGGTATCCAGTGGGGCACCAGCTTCGACGGCCGGAACCTCTACGTCGCCACGAACTGGGCCAACCCCGGCACCCTGTTCGCCCTCGACCCCGAGGACGGCGACATCGTGTGGCAGACGCCGAGTCCCGCCGACGGCTGCACCACCGGCGGCGCGGCCCAGTTCCCCACGGTGTGCAAACGGGCGCACACCCCGGCGGTGACGTCCAGTCCCGGGCTGGTGTACGAGGGCAGCGTCGACGGCAAGATGCGCGTCTACGACTCGCGGACCGGGGCGGTGCTCTGGACCTTCGACACCGTCCGCGACTTCGCCGGGGTCAACGGCCTGACCGGGCACGGCAGCGCGATCTCCGGCAACGGCGGCGCGGTGGTGTCCCACGGCACCCTCTACGTCCAGTCGGGCTACTGGCCCAGCTATCCGAGTGACCACGGAAACGTCCTGCTCGCGTTCGGGCCGATCTGATGCCCGGCTACCCGCCGAGGAGCTTCCGATGAGCATCTCCCCGTTCCGGCGCTTCGCCCGCGCGGCGCTGGTGGGTGTCCTGGCCGTCTCGCCGCTCACCGCGGCGGCGTCGGCGCAGGCCGCCGAAAGGACGGTCACGGTCGCCGAGGGCACCAACCTCGCCGTGACGGTGTCCCCGCGCGACGGCACCGTCGTGTTCGACCTCCAGGGTCAGCTGTTCTCGATACCGCGCGAGGGCGGCGACGCCACCCCGGTCGGCGACGACCGGCTCGACCCGTTCTGGCCCGTCTTCTCCCCCGACGGCAGGGAACTCGCCATCCAGTCCTACGCCGACGGCATGTTCCACATCGCCGTGGTCGCGCCGGACGGCAGCGCGGTACGGCAGCTCACCTTCGGGGAACACGACGATCTGCAGCCCGCCTGGTCCCCCGACGGCACGAAGATCGCGTTCAGCTCGGACCGGGCGGGCCGCGCCGAGATCTGGACCGTCGACGTGCGCAGCGGCGAGACCCGGCAGATCACCAGGGGCGGCGCGCCGAAGTCCCAGCCCACCTGGGCTCCCGACGGCGGGAGCATCGCCTACGCCGCCGGTTTCACCATCGACAGCGTGGACCTGGCCACCGGCGCCGTGCGCACGGTGGTCCCGGCGGCCAAGGCGTTCCTCGGGGCGCCGTCGTGGTCCCCGGACGGGCGCACGCTCGCCTTCCTGCGTTCCGGCGCGGAGGGCAGGACGCTCATGGTCAGCGAGTCCGGCACGGTACGCCAGGTGGGCACCTACACCGACGTGTTCCCGTTCCCCGCGCGCTGGCTGTCCGCGCACGAACTGATCTACGGTGCCAACGGGCGGATCGCCGTCTCCGACACCCTCACCGGCGCGGCGCGCGAGGTGCCGTTCTCGGCCACCTTCACCCTCGACCGGGATCGGTACCAGCGAAAGGCCCACGACTTCGACTCACGGAAGCCGCGGCAGGCACGCGGCATCGCGGGCCCGGCGCTCTCCCCGGACGGCCGCGCGGTGGTCTTCAAGGCACTCAACGACCTGTGGCTGCTGCCGATCGGGGACAAGCCGCGACGGCTGACCCACGACCAGTTCTCCGAATGGGACCCGGTCTGGTCGCCGGACGGCAAGAGCATCGCCTACGCCTCCGACAAGGCGGGCACCGAAGACCTCTACGTCCTCGACGTGGCGAGCGGGCAGGAAAAGCGGGCCACGTCGCTGCCCGGCGCCGAGGTCTCCCCCGCCTGGTCCCCCGACGGGAAGAAACTCGCCTTCGAGGACCAGGAAGGCGGTCTGTTCACCGTCGATCTGGCCGGTGGCGCGGTGACCCGGGTACTGAAACCGCTGACCACGCCCGGCAGGCCGAGCTGGTCCCCGGACGGGAAGTTCCTCACCCTCACCGTGTCCGCCGGTCAGCGTAACCAGATCCTGCTCGTGGACGTGACCGCGGGCACGAGCAGGACGATCGAGCCCTCGCCGTACGGCTCGGTGTCCACGCGCGGCGACGACGGCCCGGTCTGGTCGCCGGACGGCCACTGGCTCGCCTTCTCCCAGGACAGCGTGATCACCCTGCTGCCGGTCGACGCCACGGGCGCGCCGACCGGGCCGTCGCGGCGTGTCACCGACGAGGCCAGCGACGCGCCGAGCTGGAGCGGCGACTCGAAAACGTTGCTGTACCTGCACAACGGCACACTCCGGCTGACCACAGTGGATGGTGACGCGCCGAGGGACGTCCCGCTCGACCTCACCTTCGCCCAGGACCAGCCGACGGGTGGGCTGGTGATCCACGCCGGGCGGCTGTGGGACGGCCGCCATCGCGAGGCACGCACCGACGTCGACATCATCGTGGTGGGCAACCGCGTCAAGCGGATCGAGCCGCACCGGGAGGACCGGCAGCGCGCGGGCTGGCAGTTCGTCGACGCGAGCAAGCTCACCGTCACGCCGGGCCTGGTGGACATGCACAACCACCAGGAGATGCAGGCGAAGTTCTTCGGCGACCGGCAGGGCAGGCTGTTGCTGTCCTACGGGATCACCACCACCCGCTCCACCGGCGACCCGGCCTACCGGGCGCTGGAGGACCGCGAGGCACTCACCTCCGGTGACCGGATCGGGCCCCGGTTCTTCATGACCGGCGAGATGCTGGAGGGCTCGCGGGTCAGCTGGGAGTTCGCCCGGCCGGTCCGCGATGAGCGGCAGCTCACGCTGGAGATGTCCCGGGCACGCGAGCTCGGCTACGACGTGATCAAGACCTACCAGCGGTTCCGCAACGACTGGCAGGCCGAGGTCACCGAGCAGGCGCACGAGTTCGGCGTCCCCACCACCTCGCACTACCTCTACCCCGCCGTCTCCCACGGCGTCGACATGAAGGAGCACCTCGCCGGGCCGTCGCGCTGGGGATTCGGGTTCTCCCACGAGGGTTCGCTCAGCGGGCCGTACGAGGACGTCATCCAGCTGGCGGCGCGGGGCGGGATGCCGTTCAGCAGCACGCTGTTCAGCTCCAGCTCGCTGCTGGCCGACGACCCCGCCATGGTCACCGATCCCCGGCTGCGAGCGCTCTACACCGGCACGCAGCAGCAGGCCCTGCACGCCAAGCTGCTGTGCGCGCAGGGCAAGGGGCCGTGCGGTTTCCTGGACGGCACGCCGGAACGGGCCCGCAAGGACGTCGACGTGATCAAGCGCCTGCTCGCGGCGGGCGGTGTCGTGCTCGCCGGGACCGACGCGCCGCTGGACAGCACCGCGGTGGGGCTGCACCTCAACCTGCGGTCGATGGCGAAGTACGGCGTCGACCCGTTCCAGGTGCTCCAGAGCGCGACCCTGCTGTCCGCCCGGCAGCTCGGGGTGGAACGCGATCTGGGCAGTGTCGAGGAGGGCAAGCTCGCCGACCTGGTGTTCACCGAGGGCGACGCGTCGCACGACGTCAACCGGCTCATGGACGTCCGCATGGTGGTGAAGAACGGCAAGCTCCACACCGTGGACGAGCTGACCGCGCCGTTCCGCACCCCGCCTCCCGGGGCATCGAAATGAGCGGAGCGCGCAAGCCCGACTTTCGGGCCTACAAGCCGGTCCGCCGGGGCACCTACCGTGGTGTGGTCTAGACCTCTCATGAGAGGAACCCTGCGATGAAGATTTCCCGCTCCGCCGTCAAGGTCGCGGTACTGACCGCCGTGCTCGGCGCGGCCTCGGCGTTCACCGCCGTCCCCGCACTGGCACACGGCTCGATGGGCAACCCGATCAGCCGGATCATGCAATGTTTCCAGGAGGGCCCGGAGAACCCGCAGTCCGCCGCCTGCAAGGCCGCCATCGCGGTGGGCGACAGCTGGCCGATCTACGACTGGGACGAGGTCAACATCGGCGACGCCAGCGGCCGCAGCCGTGAGATCATCCCGGACGGCAAGCTGTGCAGCGCCGGCCGGGACAAGTACAAGGGGCTGGACCTGGCCCGGGACGACTGGCCGGCGACCACGATGCCGAGCAGCGGCCCGTACACCTTCCAGTACCAGCTGACCGCCGCGCACGAGGGCACCTTCGAGCTGTACGTCACCAAGCCGGGCTACGACCCGACGAAACCGCTCAAGTGGTCCGATCTGGAGGACACCCCGTTCTACAAGCAGGACAACCCGCCGATCGCCGGTAACGCCTACCAGCTCCGGGCGAACCTGCCCGGCGGGCGCACCGGCAGGCACCTGATCTACTCGATCTGGCAGCGGCATTGGCCCGACTCGGGCGAGGCCTTCTACACCTGCTCGGACGTGATCTTCCACTGAAACACGAGGGCGGTCCCGCGCCGGAATGCCCACGCGGGACGCGCCTTTTCCACCGGTGTGCGTCTCGCCCGGGAGGATGTGCGAGGCGCACATCCTCCCGGGCGAGACGAGACATGAAGCGAAGGGGACTTTCCGCTCGTCGCGCGAGCGAAAAGTCCCCTTCTTCTCACGGTGCGGGAAAACGATTGCCGCGCCGGTGATCGGTCCCGGTGCCGGATGCCACCGGGACCGATCACGGATCAGGCGGCGCTCTTCTTCCGCGGCTTACGCTTGCGCGGAGCCTCGGCCTCGGCCTTCTGCGGAGCGGCCTCGGCGCTGTCGAACGCCTCCACGACCTCGGTCGGGATCCGGCCGCGGTCCGACACCGCGTAGCCGTTCTCCAGTGCCCAGGCCCGGATGGCACGGGAGCGCTCCCGGTCCACCGGTGCCGCGCCGGTGGCCGTGGCGGACTGCCCCGCGGCCAGCCGCACCTTGCGCCCGCCGACCCGCCGCGCCGCGGACACGTACTGCGCCAACGCGTCCCGCAGATCGTCCGCGTTGTCGTCGGACAGGTCGATCTCGTAGCTCACACCGTCCAAACCGAACGGCACCGTCTGCTGTGCCTCGCTACCATCGATGTCGTCCGTGAGCTGGACAAGCACCTTCTGCGCCATCGTTTGTTCTCTCTCGTCGTCATTCAGGAACAACCCGGGTACCGGTCAGTTCCCGGAGTATTGTCCTCCCCCATCCGGCGGCATATTACCTGAATGTCGTATCGGTTGTCGCCTCGAGGAATTGATCGATACCCTTTTTTCTCTCCCCGGCGGTCCGGAGTGTCCTGGACGACACCGGAGCAGGACATCGGACAATCGGCACACGCCGCGCGTCGTCCACACTGGACCGGGCGCTAGCCCGCCATGATCCGCGTCACGGCCTCGGCGACCAGTTCGTCGCGTTCCCCGGCCGAGAAGAGGTCCGGCAGGGTGAGCTGATCGACGATCAGCCAGTTCAGCGCCAGATAGAGCAGCCGGACGCCGGTGGCGTCGCCGGGCAGGCCGGACGCTTCGTGATAGGCCACGTTCGCGTCGAGGTCGGCACGGACCCGTTCGGTCAGCAGCGCGCGCAGGCCGGGACGCCGGGTGGCCTCCAGCCGCAGTTCCAGCAGGGCGAGGAAGCCGGTACGGAACTCGGCGATCCTGCTCACGACTTCGCGCATCACCACCGTGTAGGCCTCCCGCCCCCGCGCCTTCGCGATCCGCCGGGCGAGAGCGGGGTCCTCGGGCTGGAGCCGCTGGTACACCCTCGCCCCCGCCTGCACAAGCAGCGCGTCGCGGTTGGCGAAATAGTTCGACGTCGTGCCCACGGGTACGGCCGCCCTGGCGTCGACGGCCCGGAGGGTCAGCCCGCGCGCCCCCAGTTCGGCCAGCAGCTCGATGGCCGCGTCGACGAGGGCGGTGCGGCGTTCGGTGTTCGTACGCATCGGTTTTGACACCACTTCAGTTGAAGTACTACAGTTGAACCACTGCACTTAGAGTACTTCAGGGAGACCCCTTTTGCGCAAGCTCGTCTACTACATCGGCATGTCCCTGGACGGCGTCATCGCCGGACCCGAGGGGCAGGTCGACTTCTACACCCGGGGAACCGAGGCCGACGCCGCGTACGCCGCCTGGGTCAACGAGCGCTACCCCGAAACCGTCCCCACGCCGATGCGGCCCGGCGCGGGGCTGGAGAACGTGCCCAACAAGCGTTTCGACACCGTCCTGTTAGGACTGGGCACCTACCGCACCGTCCTCGACGCCGGTCTCACCAGCCCGTACGCCCACCTTCGGCAGTACGTGGTTTCCAGCACGCTGGGCGAGATCGCCGACCCGGCGGTGACGCTGGTCGGCGCCGATCCGGCCGGGTTCGTGCGCGAGCTCAAGCAGGAGTCCGGTTTGGACATCTGGCTGTGCGGCGGCGGCAAGCTGGCCGGCGCGCTGCTGCCCGAACTCGACGAGCTGATCATCAAGACCTACCCCGTCGTGGCCGGGGCCGGTGTCCCCGCGTTCGGCGGCGGGTTCGGCCCGACCCGGTTCACCCCCGCCCGGCGCGAGTCGTTCGAGAACGGGACCACCATGACCTGGTACCACAGGATCTGACGTGCGCCCTGCCCGATCGCGGGTTCAGCCGTTTCCCTCTTCCTGATGACAGCCGGGCTCCGGGAGGTCGAGGGTGGGATTGCGGTCGAAGAAGCCGTCCGGCCGGAGCGTGAAACCGGTGTGGTCGACCGGCATCACCGGCCAGTCCTCGGTCCGCACGAAGTGGGTGAGGCCGAAGGTGTGCCACAGCACCACGTCCTCGCCGTCGATCGGCCGGTCACCGGCGGTGTAGGCGGGCAGCCCGTCGCCGCCGGGGTTCTGGTTGACCGTGTAGCCGGCGGGCCACAGCTCGTCACGGTCGTACCGGGTGACCCACAGGTGCTTGCGCGCGAAGGCGGCGCGGCGGGCGATCGAGGACCGCTCGTCCACCAGCAGCGCCGGTTTGCCCTGTGGGTGGAGCACGTACGAGGTGGGCCTGCCCATCCGGTTGGTGCGCTCGGCGCTGGAGATCGCCCACACGCGGTCGAGGTGGTTCGCCGCGACGCGCCGCGCCTCGTGTTCGGTGCGCAGCCGGGTACGCCTGCGCGTGATCGCGTTGCCCCACGGATTGCCCTCCCCCATCGGCACCGGCGCGGCCTCCAGTTCCTCGACGTGGTTGCGCACGCCGTCCACGGTCAGGTCGAGCCGCGCGGAGAACAGGTGCTGGTGCACCGGGGCGCCGAGGCCGGGCCCGAGCGCGGCGAAGTAGGGATCCTCACCGTCGTGGGCGGAGGGGAACGGGATGCCGGTGGCCTTGACCTCCAGCTCGATCGTGCCGTCGAGGGAGAAGTACCAGGAGAAACCGTAGTCGTAGTTGCCGACGGTGCCGAAGAACGACACCACCAGCCGGCGCTGCCGCCGCGTGTCCGACGAGCCGGTGAACAGGTCGCTGTGTTTCCACAGCACCCCGGTGTCCTCCTCGTGGACGCAGATCGCGTCGCGGATCACCCTCGGCCGCAGGTGGTCGTCGGCCACCACGGCGTCGAGGTAGGTGATCTCGCCGAGGCAGTCGCAGCCCGGTTTCAGCGAGCCCGCCAGCCGCCCGAGCTGGTATTCACCGAGGTCGAAGTAGTTCTGCCAGCCGTGGGTGGGCCCGGGATCGCCGTAGTTGACCACCATCTCCGCCACCGACGCCCGGTAGAGGACCGGCCGCGGCACGCCGCCGTCGGTGAACGAAACCTGGTGCAGGGTCAGGCCTTCCCTGGCGTTGAATCCCGGCCGCAGCCGCCAGTTCTGCCAGCGCAGCTCGCCGTCCGCCCAGGTGAACGAGACGCCTTCGGGCTGGGTGACGGAGATCGGCCGGAGGCCGGTGCGCAGCGGGCCGCGGACCGACTCGTCCCGGTAGTCGCCGGACTCGGCGGGCACGTGCCCGACCGCGGTTTCGACCACCCGCAGCACCCGGCGCCCGGTCACGTCGACGTGCGCGATCACCCCGCCCACCGGATGCGCCCACGGCGGTTTCCCCTCGCCCGGCTGGTGGAACGCCAGCACCCGGTAGACGCGCGCGCCGACCTCGTCCGGGTAACCGAAGACCCCGGCGGTCAGCGGAACCACCCGGACCGTGGCCACGTCGTCGATCCCGCGTTTCGCGATCGCCTCCAGCCAGCGCCGGTCGGCCTTCACGATCTCGCCCACGAGGGCGAAGTCCTCGTCGAGGCACGGCCCGACCCCGGACTCCGCCGGGTCCAGCTCGGTCCGTGAGACGACCTCGCCCGCGTCGAGGTCCACGACGACTGCGCGCAGCGCGAGCGGTTCGAGCTCGGTCAGCAGCAGCGAGACCTCGCGGGGCAGCGGATGTTCCCCGTCCCAGGCCAGCACGTCCTGTTTGGACGGTTCGCGGAGCAGGACGTAGGAGAACCGGGTCGCCGCGGTCACCAGCCCCGCCCGGTCCAGGATGTCGCGGGTGGCGTCGAACTCGGCGGGGGTCAGCATCGCCAGCGGGTGCCGCGCGGTGGCCGCGGGCCCGGTGTCGGAGGTCGCGGGGATCGTCATGGGCCCTTCCTCGGTCGGCTCCGGGAGGATTCGGGGACCGTGCCGCCCGGCGACCGTCGGCGCCGCCGAGCTCGCGTTCCACCTTCCGGCGCGCCGAGCGACCTTGTCAAGCGGGGAATGCGCGGGATAGCTTTCGCGCCGCCGATCGCTCCACCGGTGCCGGTCGTTGCTCCACAGTGGACACTTTTCGGGCGGACCCGCCGACCGGCCGACGCGCCCCCGCCACCCGGCTGGAACCACACCGGCGACCGTCGTACACCGGCGAAAAGGACGGGCGGGTACTCACCGCGGGCCGTTAGTGTCGGTTTCACCAGGAAACCGGCTCGAACGGAGTAACAGTGGACCGGGCAGCTCACTCGTGGTTCCGGGGTCTGCCGTGGTGATCTCCCGGCAGACCGTGCTGGCGCTGACCGCCGTACTGGTCGTCACGGCCGCGATCGTGGCCAGGCTCGTGCTGTGGACGAGCCCGCCGCCACTGTTCACCCTCGCGGGCACGGTCCACCCCGCCCGCTGCGCGGTTCCCCCGCGCTCCCCCGCGCCGGTGGAGGTCATCGCGACGGACGGCACCGTGCTCGGCGTCGGCACCGCCCGGCCACCCGCCGTGCCGGGCCCGGGATGCGCGACGAGCTTCGCGGTACCCGACGTCCCGGCGGGCCAAGGCCGTTACGGCATCCGGGTCAGCGGGCTCGGCGAGCAGGTGCACTGGACGGACGAGGACGAGTCGCGGGCGGGTGTCCGCATCACCGTGCCCGCCTGAAACCGCGCCCCGGACCGGGAATTCCGAAGGAGAGGCAGATCATGACCAGCGCGGGTTCTTCCTGGGAAGACCTCGCGGACGCGAGCCGCGACGAGCCGGACGGCGGTCCGGTCAAGGTCGACCGCAGACGGGTGTGGCGGCTGTTCGCGCCGTACCGGTGGCGGCTCGGCGGGCTGCTCGCGCTCATCGCGTTCACCTCGGTCCTCGGGATCTTCACCCCGTTCATCGTGCGGGCCATCGTGGACGACGCGCTCGCGAACCGGGACCTCGTGCTGCTGTGCGTCCTCGTCGGCGCGCTGGTCGGATTCGCCGCGGTGGCGGCGATCGTCCAGGTCGGGGAGGTCCTGATCGCCTCGAGGGTCGGCCAGGCCGTGATGCACGACCTGCGGGTGCGCGTCTACCGCCACCTGCACCGGCTTTCCCTGCGGTTCTTCACCTCGTCGCGGACCGGGGAGGTGCAGTCGCGGATCTCGAACGACATCGGCGGCATGCAGTCGCTGGTCACGAACTCCGCGGTGGAGCTGACCCGCAGCGCCGGCGCCGTCTGCGTTTCGCTGGCCGCGATGCTGGTACTGGACTGGAAACTCGCGCTGTTCTCCTTCCTGTCGCTGCCGCTGTCCCTCTGGGTCAACCGGCGCATCGGGATCGCCCGCCAGCGCGTCACCACGCGGCAGCAGGAACGGCTCGCGGACATGTCCTCGCTGGTCCAGGAATCCTTGTCGGTACAGGGAATCGTGCTGAGCCGGACGACGGGGCGGTCCCGGCGGCAGGTCGAGCGCTTCACCCGCACGTCGCGCGACGTCGCCAGGCTCGAGGTCCGCTCGCACACCGCGGGACAGTGGGAGTACTCGCTGGTGATCCTGCTCGTCTCGGCGATGCCCGCGCTGACCTACCTGCTGGGCGGGATCCTGATGGGCACCGGCTCCCCGGTCACGATCGGCACCCTGGTGGCGATGATCGCCCTGCAGGAGGCGCTGATCTGGCCGCTGGAGGAGCTGTTGCAGCTGGGTGTCCGGTACCGGGCCGCGACCGCGTTGTTCGCGCGGATCTTCGACTACCTGGACCGGAAGGTCGACATCGTGGAGGCGAAGGACCCGGTCGTGGTGGCGCCCGGGGACGTGCGCGGCGACATCCGGCTGGCGGAGGTCACCTTCCGCTACGCCGAGGGCCTGCCGCCGGTGCTGCGGCGGATCGACCTGGAGATCCCCGGCGGCTCGCGGGTGGGCGTCGTCGGGGCCACCGGCTCCGGCAAAAGCACACTCGGCCTGCTGCTCGCGCGACTGTACGATGTGGACTCCGGCGCGATCACCATCGACGGCGTGGACGTCCGCGAACTCGCCTTCGAGTCACTGGCCGGGATGCTCGGGGTGGTCACCCAGGAGCCGTACCTGCTGCACGCCTCGGTCGCCGACAACCTCCGGTTCGGCAAGGAGGACGCCACCGACGCCGAGCTCGTCGCGGCCGCCAAGGTAGCGCGGATCCACGACGTCGTCGCGGCGCTGCCGCAGGGTTACGAAACCCTGGTCGGGGAACGGGGGCACCGGTTCTCCGGCGGGGAAAAGCAACGGCTGGCGCTGGCCCGCACCATTCTCACCAATCCGCCGATCCTGCTGCTGGACGAGGCGACCAGCGCGCTCGACACCCGGACCGAGCGCGCCGTCACCGAAGCACTCGACACGCTTTCGGCCGACCGCACGATCATCACGATCGCCCACCGCCTTTCCACCGTCCGCCACGCCGACCGGATCATCGTGCTCGACGGCGGGGAGATCGTGGAGCAGGGCACGCACGACGAACTCCTCGCCCGCGACGGCCGCTACGCCGACCTCGTCGCGGCGAACCGGCTGGCCACCGGCTGAACCGGGGTCACGACGACCGGCGCCACACGAAGCCCCGGCGGCTGCTATGGTCGGAAGGGAGATCGTCCGAAAGGGAATCAACGTGGCAGGTGAAGACGACATCTCCGGGTGAGCCCGGAGAACGCAGGCCCCCGGCACCCGTGTCGCCGTGGCGGCCGCTTTCGTCGTCCACCTTTTCCCGCAGGGCACCCTTCCGCCCTCGCCACACTCCGAGGTCTCACTCACCATGTCCGATACCTGCGTTGTCGTGTCCGGCCTGTCCTTTTCCTGGCCCGACGACACCCCGGTCTTCGACCAGCTGTCCTGCACCGTTCCCGGCGGCCGCACCGGCCTCGTCGCGCCGAACGGCGCCGGGAAGACCACCCTGCTCAAACTCCTGGCCGGCGAACTGCGGCCGTCCTCGGGCAGCGTCACCGTCGAGGGCCTGCTCGGCTACCTGCCCCAGGACCTGCCGCTGACCGGCGAACCGACCGTCGCGGAAATCCTTGGCGTGGACGGGATTCTGCGGGCGCTGGCGGCGGTGGAATCCGGCGACGTCGACGAAGAGCACTTCACCACGATCGGCACCGACTGGGACATCGAAGAACGCACCCGGGCCCAGCTGGACCGCCTCGGCCTCGCCGACGTCGAACTCGACCGGCGGCTGGGCACGCTCAGCGGCGGGCAGGTCGTCTCGCTCGGCCTCGCGGCGCAACTGCTCAAACGGCCCGATGTGCTGCTGCTCGACGAACCCACCAACAACCTGGATCTCGACGCGCGCCAGAAGCTCTACGGCGTGCTCGACGACTGGAACGGCTGCCTCCTCGTGGTCAGCCACGACCGGGCACTGCTGGACCGGATGGACCGCATCGCCGAGCTCGACGGCGCCGAAATCCGGTTCTACGGCGGGAACTTCACCGAATACGAGCAGGCGGTCGAGGCCGCGCGCGAGGTCGCCGAGAAGAACATCCGCAACGCGGAACAGGAAGTCAAACGCGAGAAACGCGAAATGCAGCAGGCACGGGAACGCGCCGCGCGCCGGGCCAGCAACGCGCAGCGGAACCTCGGGAACGCGGGACTGCCGAAGATCTTCGCGGGCACGATGAAACGCAACGCGCAGGAGTCCGCGGCGAAGGCGGACGGCACCCACGCCGCGCGGGTCAGCGCGGCCAAGACCAAGCTCGACCAGGCCGAGCGCTCGCTGCGGGCCGAACAGAAGATCAGCCTCGAACTGCCGAAGACCGCGGTGCCCGCCGGGCGGACACTGTTCCTCGGCGAACACCTCCAGCTCAGCTACGGCGAACGTGCCCTGTTCGCCGGTGCCGGCGCGGACCTGGCGATCCGCGGGCCCGAGCGGATCGCGCTCACCGGCCCCAACGGCGCCGGGAAGTCCACGCTGCTGCGGCTCGTCCTCGGTGAGCTGCCGCCCGGCGGCGGGGAGATCACCCGGGCCGACGGGCGGATCGCCTACCTGTCACAGCGGCTCGACCTGCTCGACGGCGACCGCACCGTCGCGGAGAACCTCGAAGCGGCCGCACCGGCGATGCCGCCGTCGGACCGGATGAACCTGTTGGCGCGCTTCCTGTTCCGCGGCGCGCGGGCACATTTGCCGGTCGGCGTCCTGTCCGGCGGGGAACGGCTGCGCGCCACGCTGGCCTGCGTCCTGTTCGCCGAACCGGCGCCGCAGCTGCTGTTGCTGGACGAACCGACGAACAACCTCGATCTGGTCAGCATCGGACAGCTGGAAAGCGCGCTCAACGCCTACCAGGGCGCGTTCGTCGTGGTCAGCCACGACGAACGCTTCCTCGCCGAGATCCGGATCGACCGCTGGCTCCGCCTCGAAGACGGCAGCCTGCGCGAAACCGCCGCCCCGCTTCACTGACCCACGCCACCCGATCCGTCCATAGTGGACCAAAGTCCGTGAATGCCACATTGAGGGACTCTGAGTCCCTCAATGTGGCATTCACGGACCTGCCCGGCGATACGGGGGGGGAACCCGGGGTGTCAGAGGTGATCGGCGTCGATGATCGCCTGTGCGAAGGGGCGCGGGGCCTCCTGCGGAACGTTGTGCCCGATCCCGTCGAAGATCCGGTGGACGTACTTGCCGGTGAACTTGCCCCGGTAGGCCATGCCGTCCTTCGCCCCGGCGTCGAAGTCGCTGCCGATCGTGATGGCGGGCACGGAGATCGCCGGCCCGGTGGCGAGTTTCCGCTCGTACTCGTCGTACCGCGGCTCGCCCGCGGCCAGGCTCAGCCGCCAGCGGTAGTTGTGCACGACGATGTCGACGTGGTCGGGGTTGTCGAAGGCCGCCGCGCTGCGGTCGTAGGTGGCCTCGTCGAAGTCCCACCGAGGCGAGGCGTTCTTCCAGATCAGCCGGTTGAAGTCGCGCCGGTTCGCCCGGTACCCCGCGCGCCCGCGCTCGGTCGCGAAGTAGTACTGGTACCACCAGCCCAGCTCGGCCACCGGGGACAGCGGCTGCTGGCTCGCCTCCAGGTTCGTGATGATGTACCCGCTCACCGCCACGATCGCCTTGCACCGCTGCGGCCACAGCGCCGCGATGACGTCGACCGTGCGCGCGCCCCAGTCGAACCCGCCGAGCACCGCCTTGTCGATCTTGAGCGCGTCCATGAACGCGACGACGTCGAGCGCGACCGCCGACTGCTGTCCATTGCGGACGGTCCGAGGGGAAAGGAACGTGGTCGCGCCGTAGCCGCGCAGGAACGGGACGAGCACCCGGTACCCCGCCGCGGCGAGCAACGGCGCGACGTCGACGTAGCTGTGGCCGTCGTAGGGCCAGCCGTGCAGCAGGAGCACCGGCTGCCCGGTGGCGGGACCGAACTCGGCGTAGGCCATGCTCACCACACCCGCGTCGACGTGCTTGATCGGGCCGAGCGAGGTGTGCTCGCCCGCCCCGGCACGCAGGTCCGACCCGGCACGGGGATCCGGGGTGGCGGCCCCGGCCGGGGCCGCGGGCGCGTTCGACGAGCACGCGGCCAGCGACGTCGCCGCCACGCCCGCCGCGAACACCTGCGTGAACCGTCGCCTGCTGATCATCTGAACTCCTGCGCGAAAGACCTTCGGGAACGACAGCGACGTTAAGAAGCCGTCGAGGGCCTTCGCGCCCGTCGGATGACGCAGCGGGTGTACGTCACCGGCGCGGCGGGTTCACTCCCCGAGCGTGGCGAGCGCCGAAGCGAGATCTGCGCGCGAGGAGACGCCGAGTTTGGGGAAGATCCGGTGCAGGTGGGTGCCGACCGTCCGGTGCGAGAGGTACAGCCGCTGCCCGATCTCCCGGTTCGTGAGCCCCTCGGCGGCCAGCCGCACGATGCCCAGCTCGTGCGGCGTCAGCTTCTCCCGCGCGCCCGGGTCGCGGTTCGGGCTCGACTCCCCGGCGCCGCGCAGCTCCCGCCGGGCCCGCTCGGCCCAGGCGGTCATGCCGAGCGCGTCGAAGGTCTCCCTGGCCGCGCGCAGATGCGTCCGGGACTCCACCACGCGGCGACGGCGCCGCAGCCACTCGCCGTAGGCCAGGTGCGCGCGTCCGCGCTCGGCGGGCCAGCCGTGCAGATCCGCCCGCAACGCGGCCAGGAACAACGCCTCCGCCTCCTCGCCGGGCGCGAGCACCGCACGCGCGTACCGCAGCCCGATGTGCAGCGCGGGCGAGGACGTCGACACGGCAAGGGGTTCCAGCTCGCGCAGGAACTCCCGCAGGGTGTCGGTCCGCCCGGCCCGCACCGCGGCCTCGGTGAGCTCCGCGAGGAAGTACGCGCGCAGGGCCAGCTGATAGGCGGGGTCGGCCGGGTCGAGAATCCGGCTCAGGTCGGCGAACGCGTCCTCGAACCGGCCCTCGCCCAGCGCCGCGATCCCGCGCGCGAGCTGGACGGTGGCCAGCACCGGCCGGGCACCCGCGGCGAGCGCCGCCCGTTCCGCCTCGTCCGCCAGGGTTTTCGCCGGGCCGTACTCGCCGCGCAGCGCGGCGATCTCCGCCTGGACGGCGATGGCCAGCCCGCGCATGAACGGCTGGCCGGTCTCCGCCGCGAACCGGACGGCCTCGGCCGCGACCGGCACCGCGGCGGCCAGGTCGCCGAGCCGGGTCCGGCTCCACGCCTGCACGGCCAGCGCCCTGGCGAGCAGGCCGAGCCGCCCCTGCGCGCGCAGGCCGGGCGCCGCGGCCTCGGAGAACCGGGCCGCGAGGTCGAAGGCCCCGATCTGCAACGCGGCGCTGCCCAGGTAGCGGTCCCGCTCCGGGTCCGCGCCGGGCTCCAGCGCCAGCGCGCGCAGACCCGTCAGCACCGCGTCACCCCGCTCGAACGGCGCCACGTAGGCGGAAACGGCGACCGCGCGCGGGTCGTCCTCCTCACTCAGGACCCGGTCCGCGACCGTGAGCAGCGTGCGCCGGGTGTCCGCGCCGGGCTCGCACCAGAAACAGCGCATCGCCGCGCCCCAGAGGATCCGGCCTGCGGCGTCCGGCTGTGCTTCCCCGGCGACCTCCCCGGCGAGCGCCGCCAGCTCCGCCACCCGGGAGACGTCCTCGCGCACGCCGTCCTCGAACCCGCTGAGCAGCCAGCTCGCGGTGGCGCGCAGCCGGGGCGAAAGCTCCGTGGTGCGTGCTTCCCGTACCAGGCGTTCGGCCGTGTCGCGGCGGCCGGAGTCGACCGCCAGCTCGGCGGCGCGCAGCAACCGGCCCGCCATGGCCTCCGGTTCCGCGCTCAGCAGGGCGGCCTGTTCCAGCGCGGCGACGGCGGCCTCGGCACCGCCCCGGCGCTGCGCCCGGTCGGCGGTGCGCTCCAGTTCGGCCGCCACGTCCTCGTCGGGTCCGGTGGCCGCGGCGGCGTGGTGCCACGCGCGCCGGTCCGGGTCGGCGGCCAGTGTCCCGGCGAGCGCCAGGTGGGCGCGCCGCCGTTCGGGAGGCTCGGCGCCCGCCGGGATGGCCGCGCGCATGAGGGGATGGCGGAAGGTCACCGTGCCGGGCCCGAGCTCGACCAGCCCGGCTTCGGCCGCGGGCACCAGGATGTCCGGCTCGGGCAGGGACCCCAGCATCCGGCCGGTGGCCGCGAAGATCTCCGCGGCCGAACCGCTCTGGTTGAGTGCCGCGACCAGGAGCGCGGTACGCGCCGGCGCCGCCAGCCCGGCGACGCGGGCGGTGAAGGCGCGTTCGAGCCGGTCGCTCAGCGGGAGCACCGGATCGAGCCCGTCGAGCTCCGCGGTCGCCGGAAGTTCGTTCAGTGCCAACGGGTTCCCGGCCGCCACGGCGAGCAGCCGCGTCCTGGCCGCGGCCGGGAGCCCCGGGGCGACCGCGTCGAGCACCTCGGCGGCGACGTCGTCGGGGAGCCGCCCGACGGGCATCGGCGTCAGCCCGGCTTCGCGCAGCGGCGAGGGCTCGCCGTCCCGCACCGTCGCGATCAGCACGACCGGCTCGGATTCGATCCGCCGGGCCACGAAGGCGAGGACGTCCGCGCTCGCGCGGTCGAGCCAGTGCACGTCCTCGGCGACGACCAGGAGCGGACGGTCCGCCGCCGCGTCGGCCAGCAGCGTCAGCGTGGCCAGGCCGACGAGGAACGCGCCGGGTTCGGCCCCGGCCGCGAGGCCCAGCGCGGTCCGCAACGCGTCCCGCTGTGGCGCGGGCAGCGCGTCCATCCCGGCCCGGACCGGGTGGAGCAGCTGGTGCAGGCCCGCGTAGGTCAGGTTCCGTTCGGCTTCCGCGCCGGTCGCCGTCAGCACCCGCAGGCCGGCCACCGACGCCGTGGAAACGGCCTCCGCCGCGAGCGCGGACTTCCCGCTCCCGGCCTCCCCGTGCAGGAGGACACCACCGCGCTCGGCGGGCCCGCCGACGAACTCGGCCAGGACCTTCAGCTCGGCGTCCCGTCCGAACAACGGCATGGTTCCCCCTCCTGGACGTGCTGGGCCAGACGATACCCACCGGGCATCGGCCCATCGCGCCATCCGGGCCCGCGTCACACGGCCGCGACCTACAGCGGCAGCGTCATCCGACGGGCGCGGGCGTGGTGTCCGCCGCCTTAGCGTCGTCCCGTGCCGAACTTCTCCGGAACTCCACGCGGGCCGCTGCTCGGCGCCGCCGCCCTTTTCCTCGCCGCGCTCGCCACCGCCTGCTCGGCGAGTGCTCCCCCGGCGGCGGCGCCTTCCCCGGCCCGGGTCGCCCCCGCCACGGCCCCCGTGGGCGACCCGGGCTGGTCCCCCGCACCGGTCGTGCCGCTGCCGGCGCAGCCGCCGCCGTCACTGGTCGTCGACGCGCCGCTGCCCGAGCAGCTCGCCATGGGACTCGCCGTCATCCGGTACCGCGCGGAAAACCTGCGGATCGTGCCGGTCTACGGTCCCGGCGCGCTCGACGTCTCACCGCGGATCGGTCACCTCCACGTCGTCGTCGACGACGCGCCGTGGCACTGGGCGGACGGCAGCGGCGAACCCCTCATCCTGCAGGGACTGCCCGCGGGCCCGCACAAGGTGTGGATCGGGCTGGCCGATCCGACGCACAAGGTCATGGACAGCAGGACCGTGGAATTCGTCGTTCCCGCGCACACCGGTCACCATTGAGCGCGCGGCGCGGACCGGGCTAACGTCGGAGGCGACCACCGGCCGCGCTTGGGGGAACGATGACCAGACGGCGGATCCTGCTCGTGCTGTCCGTGCTCGTGGTCCTGCTCGCGGGGACGCCGCCGGTGTCGGCCGCGCCGGCCGGGCGGACACGCACCGACGCCACGTTCTTCAACGACGCGAAGACGCCGGGAGCCGATCCGTACGTCCGGTACGACCGGGCCACCGGCTACTACTACGCCTACTCGACCGAGGGCGCCGACCCCGGCCACCACTTCGGCGTCTACCGCTCCCCCGACCTGGCCACCTGGGAACACCTGCCCGGCGGGGCACTGCGCGCGGACGATCCGGGCACCTGGGCACACGACTGGTTCTGGGCGCCGGAGGTCTACCACAACGAGAAGACCGGGCTGTACTACCTGTTCTACGCGGGCCGGATGAACACCCACGTCGCGGAGCACTTCAAGTACGCCGACTTCGAGGAGCCGTCCAAGGTCGGCGTCGCGGTCTCCCGCTCGCCCGGCGGCCCCTTCACGAACCTCGCCGCGGCGCCGATCGACTACTTCCCGTACGACCCGGCCTACCACGACGTGAACCTGATCATGGACGCGGCGCAGAAGAAGCCACCGGCCACCCTGGAAGAGGGACGAAAGGCGCCGCTGGGCACGTATATCCCGTTCATCGACCCGAACGTCTTCTTCGACGACGACGGCCGGATCTACCTCTACTACTCCCGCAACGCCTACCGGAACTGGGTCTGGGACACCGATCTCGGCAAATACGTCGAGGAGTCGAACATCTACGCGGTCGAGCTGACCCGCGGCTGGTGGGACGACCCGACCGGCACGACGATGCCCGCCATCGCCCCGGCCTACCGCGACACGCACCGCGCTCCCGCCGACCCACCGGGCGTCCGCAAGGACGGTTTCACCCCGATCCTGTCGTACGCGGCGGACAAGCAGTCCTGGGAGAACGCGCACGTCGACGACTACGCGAAATCCGGTGGCGCGAAGAAGGACCGGCGGTGGGCCGAGGGCTCGACCACCGTCAAGACCCGCACCGGGACCGGCCGGCCGGTCTACTACCTGACCTACTCCGCCAACAACTTCGAGAACGAGTACTACGGCGTCGGCTACGCCGTGGCGGACAGCCCGCTCGGGCCGTGGCGCAAGAGCCCGGCGAACCCGGTGCTCGGCCAGATTCCCGCGCAGCACCTGTACTCCACCGGGCACGGCAGCGTCGTGGCGTCCCCGGACGGCCGGGAACACTACTACGTGCACCACGGCCGTCCCTCCACTGTGGACGATCGGCGGCTCTACACCGCGCGGCTGCGGCTCGACCCGGCGCGGGCCGGGCTGAGCATCGAGGGCACCACCGGGGACCGGCCGCTGCCCTCGGGGGTCGCGCCGTTCCGGATCGGCACGGCGGACCCGGTGCTGTTCGCGCCCACCGGGAAACCGGTGCGCACCACGGTGTCGGTCCGCGCGCACGACGGCGCGCGGTTCGACCTGGCCAATCCGCTCGACGGCGTCCGAGCGGAACTGCGTCCCGCGTCGGCGGGCACCGCGCGGGTGGACGGCGACCGGGTCTCGGTCACCCTCACGCACGCGGGCGTCGCCACCCTCACCGTGACCTACCAGCGCGCGCTGGCCGGCGGCGGGCGCGCCGACGTCACCCAGTCGACGGGCGGCCACCCGGCGGAACCGGTCGCGGTGACCGTGCCCGTCCTCGGATTTCCCGCGTAGCCGGGGTTCCGCGCCTACGCCGTGGCGTGCCGCTGTTTGCTGCGGTCGCTCATCTCGGTGTTCTGGAACGCCGCGCACTGCCACCGGCCGTCACGACGGACGAGGCTGAAGGTCTGGAACTTGTCGTACTCGACGGGCTCGTTCGTACCGATGCCGCCGACGGTGAGTACCGACGCGACGTCCTCGCCGAGCATGGTGACCGAGACCGGTTTGACGGCCATCTTCGTGCCGCGCTGCCACTTGGTCAGCACGTCGGCGTGGGTGCTCCCGATCTGCTCACGGCCGCGGAGCACGTCGCCCATGAAGATGACGTAGGTGGCCTCCTCGGTGAACTCCCGCGCGTAGGCGTCCGCGTCCGCGGCGTTCCAGGCCCGCGTGACGCGCGCAAAGAAATCGTCGACCGTGTCCGTAGTGGTGGTCATGTTTCGCTCCTCTGTTCGGGTTTTTCGTCCGGCCTGTCCGGGACCGGCGGGGTGACCGGCCCGTCGTGGGCGTGCAGGGTCCGCCACCACTGCACACCGTCCAGCTCCCCGGACTCGATTTCGCCGATGAGCCGGCGCACGTAGGCCAACTCGGCGTCGAGCAGGGTCGCGTGGAACTCGCTTTCGATCCACAGCAACCTCGGCACCCGCTGGTCCCGGTACACCTCGCGGGCCGCCCCGGCCTGGGCGATGGTGACGTCGAGGCGGGCGGCCCGGTCGCGCAGCAGGGTCAGCGCCTCCTCCGGCGGCAACGCGACCAGCAGCGCCAGCGCGGCCTCGAAGTTCGGGTACTCCTTGACCGGGGTGCCGACCAGTTCGGCGAGCCAGTCGTGGATCTCCGCCCGGCCCGCGTCGGTCAGCTCGTAGCTGGTCCGTTCCGGCAGGCGGCCCTCCCTGCTCACCCCGGACGCGACGATCAGGCCGCGCCGCTCCAGCGAGGTGAACACCGAGTAGAGCGAGCCGTAGTTGAGCCGGACGCTCTCGTGCTTGTTCCGCTGACGCAGGGTGGTGGCCACCTCGTAGGGATGCATGGGCCGCTCGTAGAGACAGGTCAGCGCGGCCAGCGCCAGCGGGTTGCCGCGGTGTCGGCTCACCATCGGTCCTCCATCTCAAGTACTCGACTTAGAGTACCCGAGTGGACAGCACGAAGAAAAGGGGGGTCGCCGAAACGCGGGCGCGCCGAACAGACGGCCGGCTCCACGCCGCCCGTCCGCCCTGAAACGCGACTCGCTACGACACCGCGCCGAAGAGAACGAAAAGAAGCCCGCTATGTCCTTTGTGGACACCGAGTACGCGCCCCGGCGTCCCCCGGCTCACGCGAGCCGTTCGGCCACCGCCGGAAGACGCCAAGGCTCGACCCCGGTCTCGTCACTGAGCGCCTGCTCCGCGGCCCGGTCCAGCATCGCCGTCACCCAGTTGTCGAAGTCGACCCCGGAGTGGTCCGCCGCCCGGCGCCACCACACGAAGCGGTTGTCGGGCACCTCGATGCGCCGGACCGCCGACGTCGCCTGCTTCCGGTCACCGTCGCCTTCGACCCGCTCTTCGCGGACCTGGCCCCGCAGCTGCTTGGTCGTCCACATCGCCTGTTCGGCCCGGTCGAGCCAGAAGTCCTGCTCCTCGGCGGGCAGCGAGGCGACCTCGGCGTGGTGCTGGAAGCTCAGCCGGGCCCGCCGCCTGCCCAGATCGAACCGGCGCGCCACCCACGCGTAGTTGCGCAGGGTCTGGTACTGCAGTCCGGCCGCGCGAATGGCCCGGCGGTAGCGGTCGGTGTAGTGCTTCTTGCCGTAGACGAGCCAGTCACCGAGCCACCACGAGGACGAGTCGACGATGCCGGAAAGCTGCCGCCCCGCCCGCTCCCAGCCCTCGAAGCTCAGATCGGCCGGAATGCTCAGGCCCACCCCGGTCATCAGTACCTGGTCATCATCCCGGTCCGGCGACGCCTCCGCCGGCAACCGCGCCGGCACCGGCTGCGCCAAGGCCCCGGTGACCCCCGGGACCGGGACGTTCTCGGTCGTGCTCATTGAAGCCCCCAGTCAAACCCGATTCGGAGCGCGCCCGGCCGAACCCCGTACGGCCACGGCAAATACGCGTCACTCCGGCACACTCCCCAGTTTCCACGAACCCGTCCGTCCGTTCTCGCACACTGTTCCAAACCGTGAAGTTACCGAGAAACCTCCGAACGGGTGATCCTGGCAATCCGATTGATCGCGTTCTACCCCTCATGCCCGCAGGTCAAGCCGCCTTTTGGGGCACTGGGAGAACAGGCCGAACACGCGCTGACAATGCCGGATACCCCTCGGCATCTTGCCTGTCGCTGAATCGAATGATATAGAAGCGCGCCCGAAGCCCTGTGCCATCGGGTGCCCGAATGGCACACCGGACACGGCCCGCGACGGGGAACCGCTTACCGAATTTCGGCACGGTGAATCGCCACCGGCCATTCACCACCCCGCCCACCAGGCCCGGGAAACGGCGGCGCGGACAGATACCGATGCGAATCCGAAACACGCTCATATCTCGTCGCCGATTTATGATCCGGCCATGACCTCCGACCCGCTGAGCCGCGAGCAGATCGTCCGGGTCGCCGTCGAACTGCTCGACGCCGAGGGCGTGGACGGGCTGAGCATGCGGCGGCTCGCGGGCCGGATCGGGGCCGGGGCCACCTCGCTGTACTGGTACGTCCGGAGCAAGGAGGAACTGGTCGCGCTCGCCGCCGACGCGGTGTTCGGCGAGGTCGGCCTGCCCGATCCGGGACGGGAGGGCTGGCGGGCCGCGGCGGGCACGATGGCGCGCGGGCTGCGCGCGACGGTCCTGCGGCACCCCTGGCTCCCGCTGGTCGCCGCCTCCCAGCCCGTCGTCGGGCCGGCGACCGCCCGCTACACCGACCACGCCTTCGCCGTCTTCCGCGCCGCCGGGTTCACCGGCGCCGACCTGGTCCGGGCGAGCAACGCGCTGGTCGCGCTGGTGTACGGCACAACGCTGAGCGAAGCGACGACGAACCAGGGAGCGCCCCCTCGCGAAGAACCGCCCGACCCGGCGGGCGAAACCGCGATCCCGTCCCCCCGGCTCCGCGACCGGTCCGACGGCGCCGCACGGGACCCGTCCTTCGAATTCGGCCTGCGCACCGTCCTCGACGGTCTCGAAGCCCGGCTCACCGGCCCGGCGGCCGATGCCGATCGTCCATAACGGACAGATCGTCACGGCGCGGGTGTCATCGGCACCTGTCCCCGCGCGACGCCGTTCGCGTCGAGCAGCCTGCCCATCCGCTTCGGCATCCACGTGGTGATGCTCCGCTCGGCGATCCGCACGCCGGGCAGGCGGCTCGCCAGCGTCGCCTCGAAGTCCAGGCAGCCCACCGGCGAACGGAACCAGGTGGACAGCACCAGGTTGTGCTCGCCGGCCACCGCCGCGCACAGCCGCGTCTCCGGCAGCGCCGAGACCACCCGGCCCACCTCGTCCAACCGGTCGCCCGGCACGTCGAGCCGGTACCCGCCGATGACCGGCCAGCCCGCGACACCGTGCGCGAGATCGCAGCGGAAGTCCAGTCCGTGATCGACCAGCATCCTGGCGAGCCTGCGGCGGACCGCGGACTCGCTCATCCCGCAATCCCGTGCCAGCTCGGCGAAACTGCGGCGTCCGTCCGCGCCGAGCGCGTGGACCAGCGCCTCGAAGTCCGTGTCGTTCCACCGCGCCGGGGCCACCAGCCGCGCGCGCTCGGCGGTGTCGTCGAGCACCGCCCGCTGTTGTGGCGTGAGGGTGTGGACCAGCCAGCCACTCCCCTCGCGGTACACGCGGGTGGCGACGGCGAGGCGGACCGCGGTCACCCCGTCGAGATCGCCGAGGCGCCGCGCGACCAGCCGGTCCAGCCCGGCGAGCCCGTGCGCGGACACACCGACGAAGAGCTGGTAGCGCCCGGTGGTCCGCTCCAGGTTGAACACGCACTGCCAGCCGCACAGCCGCTCGGTCAGCGCGGTAAGCGCTTCCGGACGGCACGCGATGTCGAGGTAGCCGACGGTCAGCGTCGGCACGGTGACGTACGCGGTCAGCCAGGCCAGCCCCGCCGAGGTGAGCCGCTCCCAGCGCCGCGCCGCGGTGGTGGCGTCGACGCCGATCGCGGTGCCGATCCGCGTCCACGGCGCCCGCGGATCCACCTGCAACGCCTCCACCAGCGCCAGGTCGAGCGCGGTCAGCAGGGCGCTTTCCGGCGGCACTCCCCGGGAAGGGCCGGATTCCGGCGCCCGCACGACCTGCCGCGACATGGGCGCATTGTGACGCATCCGTCACCGATTGCCAACCTGCCCGCCGGAATCCAGCACAGCGACCGTCCGGACGCCGTGATCCGCCGAGGTGTCCACCCCGGACCGGAAACCATCCCTTAGTAGGTACCGGGCCCCGAACCCGCCGCGAAAACTTTGTCCAGTTCTTCCCTCTTCCCCGCCGATCCGGACGCTCCTTCGGTGTCCGCACCCCAGGGCGTCCACATAGGACAAAGGAGTGTGCCTCGTGAGGACGAAGAGTCTCGCCCTGCGCGGGCTCGCGACGGCGTGCGCGTCCGTCGTCGCCCTGCTCGCGTCGCCGGCAGCCGGCACCGCCGCACCGAACGCCAGGACCGATCTGCGCATCACGATGCAGGCGCAGGAAAAGGACCAGTGGTGCTGGGACGCCAGCGGCAACACGATCGCCGACTTCTGGGGCCACAAGCTGACCCAGACCCGGTTCTGCCAGATCGCGCACAACGAGTCCGGCCGCGACTGCGCGAACAACCAGGGCTATCTCAGCGACCAGCAGCGGGTGTTCCGTTCCCTCGGTTTCCGCAACGCGGGCACCTACAACTCGAACGGCCAGATCCTCAGTTTCGCCGCGATCAAGAACCAGATCGACGCCAAGCACCCCATCGGCACGCGGATCGGCTGGAACTCGGGCGGCGGGCACATGCACGTGCTCTACGGCTACGACAACAGCAACGGCGTGACGAAGGTCGAATACGGCGACCCGTGGCCGAACAACAGCCGCTACAACTCGATGAACTACAACGCCTACAAATCGAACAACCAATTCCGGTGGACGCACACCGTGTACGGGATCGAGGGCTGAGACGATGAGGAACCTCTTGCGCGCGGCGGTACTCACCGGCGCCGGACTGTTCGCCGTGCTCGGCGCGGGCAGCGCCTCCGCCGCCGAATCCCCCGCCGGGCAGCCGAACGGGGCCGACCTGACCGCGATCGGCACCCTCGTGTCCGGAAAGGACACCGCCGATCGGCTCGCCGGCACGGTGTTCCCGAACGGCACCCGGGTCTCCGCGGAGGCCGCCGCCCGGACCGCGAAGGCGGATCCGGCCCGGCCCGTCGCGGTGTACGAACCGTCCGCCGCGTTCGTCACCGGGAACTCCGCAGTGCCCGCCGAACTCGCCTACGTCGCCGTGCCGGCCAGGACCGGTGACGGCGCGACGGCGACGGTGCAGGCCCAGCGCGACGGCCGGGACTGGTCGGTGTTCAACGTCGCTTCCGGCGATGTCGAACAGCGGCTCGCGGCCGAGACGGGCAAGGGCTACCTGCTGCACGAACCGCAGGTGAACGCCTGGTACGCGGTCGAGGGCGACACGGTGCGGGTGCTCGACGGCTCGGTCACCGGGACGGCGAAGGGCGCCACGATGAGCGTCGAGAACTTCCGCTCGGCGCTGCGTGAACGCTACGGCGACAAGCTGCCCGGCTCGGCCTACGACCGCGAAGGCGCCGGTGGCGGCTACGGCCCCGCGGCGGCGTCCGCGACGGCCCGGCCGGACGAGCCCCGCGACCTGCTCCTCTCGGTGCTGCTCGGTGGCGGCGCGCTGGTGCTCGTCGCCGCCGGGATCTACGCGGTGCGCCTGCGCAGGCAGTGACCCGGCGCCTGGACGGACGACCCGGCCCTACCGCCGAGTCGTCCGTCCAGGCACGCGAGTTCTCCATTCCGGTACGCGAGTTCGCCGTCCAGGCACGCGAGTTCTCCACTCGCGAACCCGCCACCAAGCCGGAGCCGCGCCCCGATGTGACGTCTCGTACGCGTCGTTGGGACGCGGGGTCAGCCGGGCAGGCGGCGGGCCCGCAGCACCGCCGCGTCCAGCGGCAGGTCATGCCGGTCGACCAGCTCGAAACCGGCATCGGCCAGCAAGCGCGCGTAGTGGCTCTGGGTCCGTTCCCGGCCGCCGACGTTGCAGAGCATGTGGACGTCCCACGGCACGGCGAGCGAATCCGCGCCGTCCTCCGGGAGCAGGCGTTCCACCACGTACAGCTCGGCGTGCGCCGGCATCGCCTCGGCGCACCGGGTGAGGATCTCCGCGCACCGGTCGTCGTCCCAGTCGTGCAGCACCCGCGAGAGCAGGTACGCGTCGCCGCCGGGCGGCACCCGCTCGGTGAAGTCGCCGGAGACCAGCGCACACCGGTCCGCGCACCCCGAACTGTCCATAATGGACTTCGCGGCGCGCAGGGCGTGCGGCTGCTCCAGCAGCACCCCGCGCAGTCGTGGCCACGTGGTGAGCAGCCTGCTCAGCAATGCCCCGTTGCCACCGGCGACGTCCACCACGACCCGTGCCGCGCCGAGGTCGACGACGCGGACGAACTCGCCGAACATCGCCGAACTCGCCGCCATCGCCCGGTCGAACAGATCGGCCAGCTCCGGATCGGCGGCCATGTGGGCGAAGTGGTGCGCCCCGAAGACGCGCTCGTAGGACTCCGTCCCGGTGCGCACCGAGTCGCCCAGCCGTGCGAAGGACGCGTAGAACGGACCGCCGTAGATCCGGGCGAGTGGGTGCAGCGAGTCCGCGACACCCGTCCTCAGCAGCGCGCCGAGTTCGGTGAGCGCGTACTCGCTACCCGACGCGCGGACCACGCCGAGCCCGGCCAGGTACCGCAGCAGCCGGACCAGGCTGTCGTGGTCGGTCCCGGTCGCCGCGGCCAGCGCCACGGTCGTCGCACCCCGGTCGAGGTGATCGGCCAGCCGCAGTTCGGCGGCCACCGCGATCGCCTGCGTCGCCCACGCCCCGGTCATCAGGCGCAGCAGCCGCGTGCCCGCGTCCCCGGTGCCCCGGCGGTGTTCGGTCACGGCGCCGGGAAAATGCCCGGCACCGACCAGACCCAGCCTGCGGCACAACGGATCGGCGATCGTCGCGTCGCGGAAGTACAGCACCGTCGAGTCCTCGTGGCCGTTGTAGCCACCACCGTCGGCGCTCAGCCGCGCCCGCGCGGCGAGCAGTGCCCGCAGCCCGTTCAGGACGACGTCGTCCGGCGCGGTCAGCTCCAGCGCGACATGGCTTTCGTGCCCGTGCGCCCGTTCGTCCTCGGCGATCCCCGCGTGCCCCGCCCCCGGTGGCGAGGTCATGGCGAAGATCTCGAGCGCGCACGGCTGCCCGGAGCGGTCCGCGACCGGCGCGCGGAGGACGTCGATCCGCACCTCCGCCGCGGGCAGCCCGGACCGCCTGCTCACCCTGTCCCGCACCACGACGCTCGGTGTCGCCTCCCCGGCGACGAGGCCGAAGCCCCGCAGATCCTCCCGCAGCCCGTCGAGCGTGCCGGGGAACACGAGCAGCGCGGCGTGCCCGAAACGGCTGTGCCCGCGCAACGCCGACCGTTCTCCCGGGGTGAGGCCGGGCAGCGCCTCGGTGAGCACCGAGACGGTGTCGTGGGCCCGGACGAACTCCGTCGCGTGCCGGATCCGGGCCAGATCCGCCACGTCCAGTCCCGGCGAAGCGCCGACACCCCGGACTATCGATCCGGTCATCACTCCCCCATTTCCCTTCCCCGCCGGGGAAGGATCAGATGCCGACGTAGTTCTCGGCGAAGAAGTCCTGATGTGCGCGTGAAGTACGGAGATCGTGCAGCCGGGCCCGTTGCAGCGCCCTGCCGAACACCGCGTCCGCGTCGTCGCCCGCCGGGCCGTGCAGGAGGTGGATCATCCAGTGTGAGAACTCCTGCGCGTGCCAGATGCGGGGCAGACAGGTGGCCGAGTACTCCGCGAGCGGGCCCTCGTCCTCCTTGGCCAGCGCGGAGACCAGCGCGCCGGCGAGCACGTCCGCCTCCAGGATCGCGAGGTTGGCGCCCTTCGCCGCCGACGGGCTGATCAGGCTCGCCGCGTCCCCGGCGAGGAAGAGGCTGCCCCGCTGGATCGGATCGAGCACGTCCGAACGGAACCGCACCACCCGCAGGTCGAGGATCGGCCCGGTGCGCAACGGGCCGTACCTCTCAGTCCGCATGCGGTCGTCCAGTTCGGCCCACACCCGCTCCACCGGCCAGTTGCCGGGATCGTCGTCCGGCGGGCACTGCAGGTAGTAGCGGGTCACCGACGGGCTGCGGGCCATGTGCCCGGCGAAACCGTTCTCGTGGATCGCGTAGGTCACCGCCGTCATGCTGGGCGGGGCCTCGACCAGGATCGCCAGCCAGCCGACGCCGTGGTCGCGGGTGTAGCGCGCGGCCGAGCCGTCGAGCACGGCCCGGCGGGCCACGCCGAGGTTGCCGTCACACCCCGCCACGAACCGCGCCGTGACCCGGTGCTGTTCGCCGTCCGCGCCGACGTAACGCACCGACGGCCGGTCGGTGTCCGCCCCCTCGACGTCGAGCGCGGTCGCCTCGAAGCGAATTTCCCCGCCCCTGGCGAGAAACTCCGCGATCAGGTCGGTGACCAGGTCCTGCTGCGGGTAGACCGTGTGTCGTTCGCCGCGGCCCAGCGCGCCGTAGTCGAGTTCGAACCCGCCGTGCTCGTCACGGAACGCGCAGACACCGTGCGACTGTCCTTTGTGGAGCAATCCGGCGGCGAGCCCGTGCCCGGTGAGCACGCGTACGCTGTTCTCGGCGAGGAATCCCGCCCTGGCACGGCGTTGCACGTGCTCGCGGGTACCGCGTTCGAGGATCAGGCAGCCGATCCCCTCGGCCCGCAACAGGTTCCCGAGCACCAGCCCGGCGGGACCGGCGCCGATGACGACGACGGCCGGACGTTCATCGGCTCTTTTCCCCGATATGGCCACGATTGTTCCCCCAGTCGCGCGCGACGGTGGAGCACGCGCCCTGTTTCGCGCGTGGACTCACCTGGCACCCCAGGGAAAATATCGCAGTGACGCCCCCTTCGGTTACGCTTCGCCCGGCCCCTGCCCGTTCGCATGGGAAACGTAACCCGGGAACCCCTTCACCATGCCGGGCGACCGCGCCCAAGCACCCGCATACCGGACCAAACCGGCCGGAACGCCACCTTCGGCGCCCCGGCTTCGGGCCGTCAGCCGCGGGGCCCCTGCCGCCTGCCCACCGACCGCCCGACGAAGTAGCCGAGGACGAGACCGAGGATCAGCCCGATCGCGACGAAGAAGATGATGGTCGCCGCGGCGATCTTGCCGACCGTGCCGAGAAAGCCCTTGGCCTCGATGTCCTGTGCGAGGGCCGCGGCCTGGAGAAGCGCGTGCTGAGTGGTCATGACGCCAGGATCGCATGACCGAGGGAACGGGAACTGTCGGTGGTCCATGCGAACATGTGTTCGTGACCAACGAGGGCCCGATCCTGCACGCCGACCTCGACGCGTTCTACGCCTCCGTCGAGCAGCGTGACGACCCCGGCCTGCGCGCCCGCCCGGTGATCGTTGGCGGGGGCGTCGTGCTGGCCGCCAGCTACGAGGCGAAGGCCTTCGGCGTGCGGACGGCGATGAGCGGCGCCCAGGCCCGCCGGCTGTGCCCGCACGCCGTCGTCGTGCCGCCCCGGATGCCGGCGTACTCGGCGGCCAGCAAGGCGGTGTTCGCGGTGTTCGAGAACACCACCCCGCTGGTCGAAGGGCTCTCGATCGACGAGGCGTTCCTCGACGTCGGCGGCCTGCACCGGATCTCCGGCAGCCCGAGCACGATCGCCGCGCGGCTGCGCCGGGAGGTGGCCGAGCGGGTCGGGCTGCCCATCACCGTCGGCGTCGCGCGGACCAAGTTCCTCGCCAAGGTCGCCAGCGGCGTCGCCAAGCCGGACGGGCTGCTCGTCGTCCCGCACGACGGGGAGCTGGCCTTCCTGCACCCGCTGCCGGTGGAGCGACTCTGGGGCGTCGGCAAGGTGAGCTCGGCCAAGCTGCGCGAGCGCGGCATCAGAACCGTCGGCCAGGTCGCGGCGCTGCCGGAGGTGGATCTCACCTCGATGCTCGGCCGCGCCGCCGGGCGGCAGTTGCACGCGCTGGCACACAACCGTGACCCGAGGCCGGTCCAGGTGGGGCGGCGCCGCCGCTCGATCGGCGCCCAGCGCGCGCTCGGTCGCCGGGAACGCTCGCCCGCCGAGCTCGACGCCATCCTCATCGCGCTGGTCGATCGGCTCGCCCGCCGGCTCCGCGCCGCGCGGCGCGTGTGCCGCACCGTCACGCTCCGGATGCGGTTCGCCGATTTCAGCAGGGCCACCCGGTCCCGGACGCTGACCGAGGCGACCGATCACACCGAGACCGTGCTGTCGGCCGCCCGCGGTCTGCTGGCCACCGCCGCGCCCCTGGTCGAAACGCGCGGCCTGACGCTGCTCGGCTTCGCGCTGTCCAATCTCTCCCAGGACGACGCGGTGCAGCTGGCCCTGCCGTTCGACCAGCGGCAGGCCACGGCGCTGGACACCACACTCGACACCCTCCGTGAGCGGTTCGGCGGTACCGCGATCACCCGGGCCGTCCAGCTGGGCCGGGACGAGGGGCCCACGGTGCCGCTGCTGCCCGATTGACCGGCGATCCGGCCGGAAAAAGTCACCCGAAAAACCCAGGCCGATGTCGAATCCAGCGGTCCGTGTTCGACCTCTTGGTGAAGGTGGCGCGAGAAGCGCCCACGGCACCGGAAGGGGAACGGGCCATGAACACGACCACGGTTACCGAACTGCGAGCGTCCCGGACGCCGGAACAGCCGGTGAGCCATCGGGGGATGGCGATGCTGCGCGCGGTCGGCGCCGGGCGCGCCCAGCTGGCACTGAGCCAGGAGCCGGACCTGTTCGTCGACGGCGTCCCGTGCTGCGACCAGTACACCGCGCACACGCTGGCGCACCGCGGGCTGCTGCGCCCCGGCCGCCCCGGCGCGGTGGGCCAGCGGGTGCCCGCGGTGCTGACCGCGGCGGGCCGGGCGCTGGTCGCGCCGGGGCACGCGGCGGCGTGAACCCGCTAAGGTCCGGATGTGCGTGACGTACCGGGCGACGGAAAGCGGCTGTCCTACTACCAGTTCGGCAGCACGGCGCTGTTCGCCTCCCAGTACGACCAGCGATTCTCCTACTGCCTCCACGTCCCGCGCGGCTACTCCGAGGACGACGAACGCCGGTACCCGCTCGTCGTCGCCGTGCACGGGACCGCCCGCACCGTGCAGACCTGCCGCGACGAGTTCGCCGGGTTCTGCGAGGAGCACGACTGCGTCGTGCTCGCTCCCCTCTTCCCCGCTGGCATCGGCGAACCCGGCGAGCTGAGCAACTACAAGTACATCTCCTACCGAGGCATCCGGTACGACCACGTGCTGCTCGCGATGATCGAGGAGGTCGCCGGGATCTGGCGCGTCGATGCCGGGCGGTTCCTGCTCACCGGCTTCTCCGGGGGCGGCCAGTTCGCCCACCGGTTCACCTACCTGCATCCCGAGCGGCTGCGCGCGGTGTCGATCGGCGCGCCCGGCGTGGTGACCCTGCTCGACGAGGAGCATCCGTGGTGGGTCGGCGTCGGCGACCTCGAAGAGCGTTTCGGCAGGGCACTGGATCTGGACGCGTTGCGCCGCGTGGCCGTGCACCTGGTCGTCGGTGGGGCGGACACCGACACCTGGGAGATCACCGTGACACCGGACAGCCCGCGGTACCAGCCCGGCGCGGACCTGCAGGGCGCGAACCGGATCGACCGCATCACCGCGCTGGCCCTCGGGTTCGAGCGGCACGGTGTCCCGGTGCGGCTGGAGATCGTGCCGGGCGCGATCCACGAGCGGGAGCCGCTGATCCCGTCGACGCTCGCGTTCTTCCACACCGTCCTCAGTGGACAGTAGGGGTCAGCCGCGCGAGCCTTGTCCTGGCAACCGGAAGCAGTTCGCGAAGATGGCGCCGAAGTCGGCGCCGGAGACCGTCGAGGACGCCCAGCCAGCCGGCGGGTCCCGGCGCCGCGACGGCCACCGTCACGATATTCCGTAAAACGAGAACCTCAGGCAACGAAAAACGCTAACCGAAACGATCATGGATGCCTCCGGCGCCATCCTGAACTCGATGACCGGAAAGGCATAAATCATACCCCGACAAACTACCGAGCCATGCGGATAATTGACGACGCCGACCACGGCCGAGATGCTTGTTCTGCACGACGCACCCCTTGCGGTTGCCCAGTGAACTCCTGGTTCAAACTCGCCTTGAGGAGAAATGATGATCTCGAAAACCAAACGAATCGCGCGTTCCGCGGCCGTGGCGGTCGCCGCGACCGCCGCACTCACCATGATCGCACCGGTCGGCAGTGCCTTCGCCATCGACCATATCCCCTGCCGCGGCGGGGAGCCCTTCCTGAAGATCTGGTCACACCTCGGCGGACGGAGCAGCGTGGACTGCTACGCGAACGGCGGGAGGACCGACTTCGGCGGCTGGTGGGTCGACCGGATCTACACCGGCAACAACGACTTGATCTACTACGACGCCAACGGCGATTCGGTGCGCATCAACCGGTGGACCGACATCACATTCCCGAACCGCCCGCCGAAGGTCAACGCCATCGAAATCGTGTGACGCGCCGACAAGCAGGCGACTCGAAAAACAACGGCGCCGGTAGCTCAATTCCGACCACCGCCAATTCCGGGCGCGTACCGGATTTCCACATTTCGAACCGCACACCGATGCCGGCCACTCCCCTTCTGGGCGTGGCCGGCTTCGGCCGTCCCGGACCACGTCCGCCATTCGTCCCACGGCCAAGACGAAGGTAGCGCGGCCGTTCAGGGCCTTTTCCGGGCGGCACGGAGCAATCCACCCGCCGGAACGATCGTGGCGGGGCCCGCTCGCCCTAGCCTGCGGTGATCGGGCACACGCGCGGGAGGGTGCGATGAAGACGGGTTCGTGGCTGGCGGCCATCGCGATCGCGACCGGCGGTCTGGTGGGTGTCACGCCCGCCGCGGAGGCCGACGTACTGGGCGCGAACGCGCCGGGCGCGATCGAGGGCAGCTACGTGGTGGTGCTGAAGAACCCGACGGCGCCGCACGAGCTGGCCGCCCGGTACTCCGGCACGGTCTCCCGGACGTTTTCCCATGTCTTCCCGGGGTTTTCGGCGCGGATGAGCGCCCGTGAGGCGCGCCGGCTCGCGGCCGATCCCGCGGTGTCCTACGTCCAGCAGAACCAGCGGGTGCGGGTCGCCGGGGACCAGGCCGATCCGCCGTCGTGGGGGCTGGACCGGGTCGATCAGCGGAACCTGCCGCTGGACGGCCACTACCGATACCCCGGCACGGCCGCGAACGTCACCGTGTACGTGGTCGACACCGGGGTGCGGATCAGCCACCAGGACTTCGGCGGGCGCGCGGTGTGGGGCACGAACACCGTGGACAACCAGAACGAGGACTGCCACGGGCACGGCACCCACGTCGCGGGCACCGTCGGCGGGCAGAGCTACGGCCTGGCCAAGGGAGTCCGGCTGGTCTCGGCCAAGGTGTTCGACTGCGGCGGCCAGGGCACCAGCGAGAACGTGGCGGCGGCGCTGGACTGGGTGGTGGCCGACCACACCTCCGGTCCGGCGGTGGCGAACATGAGCCTCGGCGGCGACGCCCCGGACAAGGTCATCGAGGACGCCGTCCGGCGCACGATCGCCGACGGCGTGGTGTCGGTCGTCGCGGCGGGCAACGAGTCCGACGACGCGTGCCGCCATTCGCCGTCACGGGTGCGCGAGGCGCTGACCGTGGCGTCGAGCGACTCCTCCGACGCCCGCTCGTACTTCTCCAACTACGGCACCTGCGTCGACCTCTTCGCGCCGGGCGAAAGCATCACCTCGTCGTACAACGGCAGCGACACCGATTCGGCCGACCTGTCCGGCACCTCCATGGCGACGCCGCACGTGTCCGGCGCGGCGGCACTGCTGCTTTCCCGCACCCCCACCCTGACCCCGGCCCAGGTCGCGACCGCGCTGGTGAACGACTCCACCAAGAACGTGATCTCCGGCGCGCAGGGCTCGCCGAACCGGCTGCTGATGGTCAATCCCGGCTGACGCGCCGAAAATCACAAGCGTTCGCCGGGGCCCTCGGCCTATGCTGCGACGCAACGCGATGACGGAGACGAGTAGCCGAGGGACCACGCGAGTCGGAGAGAGCCGCCGGTAGCTGTGAAGGCGGCCTCGCGCCCGAGGCGAAGACCCTCCCGAGTGCGGGGAGGAACGGCCTGTGCCCGATGCCTCGCCGGCCGGCCCCCGTGACAGGGCCGTGAACGAGGCCGCCCGTGTCGGCGGTGAAAGTGCGGTGGCACCGCGAGTCCCCTTCTCGCCCGCACTCCCAAGGGATCGCGCACAGCCACTCCGGGAGTGTGATGATCCACCGTGTTCTCGCCGCCGACCTGCCACGGCACGTCGGCGAGCACGTCCTTCTCGCCGGTTGGGTACACCGGCGGCGAACGCTGAAATCCGTGACGTTCCTGGTGATCCGGGACCGGACCGGGCTCGCCCAGGCCGTCGCGGCACCCGGGGAACTGCCGCCCGTGCCCGAGGAAACCGTCGTCGAGGTGCGCGGCAGGGTGACCGCCAACGCCCAGGCGCCCGGCGGTGTCGAGCTCACCGGGCCGGTGGTCGTGCCGGTGGCGGAACCGCTGCGGCCGCCGCCGTTCGACCTGTACCGGCCGACGATTCCCGCGTCGCTGCCCACGATTCTCGACCACGCGCCCGTCGCGCTGCGGCACCCGCTGCTGAAGGCACGCGCCGCGATCGCGGCGGCGAGTGTCGCCGGATTCAGGGAATCCCTTGACACGCAAGGGTTCACCGAGGTTCACACGCCGAAAATCGTCGCCACCGCGACGGAATCGGGCGCGAACGTGTTCGAGATCGACTACTTCGGACGGCCCGCCTACCTCGCGCAGTCGCCGCAGTTCTTCAAGCAGGCGCTCGTCGGCGTGTTCGAGCGGGTGTACGAGGTCGGCCCGGTGTTCCGCGCCGAGCCGCACGACACCGCGCGGCACCTCGCCCAGTACACGAGCCTCGACGCCGAACTCGGGTTCGTCGGCGACCACCGCGACGTCATGGCCGTGCTCCGGCACGCACTCGCGGGCATGGTCGAGCATGTCGCGGCCCGCGCGGCCGACGCCGTCGGGTTGCTGGGAGCGAAGCTGCCCCGGGTTCCCGACCGGATCCCGGCGATCGAGTTCACCGAGGCACAGGAACTCCTCGCCCGGCACACCGGCGAAGACCCGCGCGGCGAGCCGGACCTGGCGCCCGCGCACGAACGCTGGCTCGCGGACTGGGCGCTGCGTGTGCACGACTCGGAGTTCCTGTTCGTCACCGGTTACCCGATGGCGAAACGGCCGTTCTACACGCACCCCGACCCGGCGCGGCCCGAGTACTCCCGCAGTTTCGACCTGGTGTTCCGCGGGCTGGAGCTGGTCACCGGCGGCCAGCGGCTGCACCGCCACGCGGACTACGTCGAGGCGTTGGAAGCACGCGGGGAACGGCCGGCGGACTATCAGGGGTACCTGGCCGCGTTCGCGCACGGGATGCCGCCGCACGGCGGCTTCGCGCTCGGCCTGGAACGGTGGACGGCGCGGCTGGCGGGCGACGCCAACGTCCGCGTGGCGACACTGTTTCCCCGCGACCTCCACCGCCTCGCGCCGTGACGGGAGCCGACCTGGCATTCTGACAGCCATGACCGCACACCTGCCGGAGCTGGTTTTCCGGGGACGCCGCGCGGCCACCGGCCGCGCCCTCGTGATGGCGATCGTCAACCGCACGCCCGACTCGTTCTACGACAAGGGGGCGACCTTCGCCGACGACGCCGCGAGGAGCGCGGTCGACCGCGCGGTGGCCGAGGGCGCGGACATCGTGGACATCGGCGGGGTGAAGGCGGGCGAAGGCCGCGAGATCGGTGTCGAGGAGGAGATCGAGCGCGTCGTGCCGTTCGTCGCCGAGGTGCGGCGCCGGTACTCCGAGCTGGTGATCAGCGTCGACACCTGGCGTCACGAGGTCGGCCGCGCCGCCTGCGAGGCGGGTGCCGACCTGCTCAACGACACCTGGGCGGGCGCCGATCCGAAGCTGGCCGAGATCGCCGCGGAGTTCGGCGCGGGCTACGTCTGCTCGCACACCGGCGGGCTCCCGCTGCGCACCGATCCCTACCCGGAACGGCTGAGCCCGGACATGTTCTGGCCGGAGTACGAGGACGTGGTCGAGTCGGTCCTCACCGAGGTCTCCGAGCGCGCGGAGCGGGCGGTGGCACTCGGCGTCCCGCGCGCCGGCGTGCTGATCGACCCCACCTTCGACTTCGGCAAGTCCACCCGGCACGGGCTGGAGCTGCTCCGGCACCTCGACCGGCTCGTCGGCACCGGCTGGCCGGTGCTGGTCGCCCTGTCCAACAAGGACCTGATCGGCGAAACGCTCGACGTCGAGGTGAGCGACCGGCTCGCGGGCACGCTGGCCGCGACGTCGCTCGCCGCCGCGGCCGGTGCCGCGGTCTTCCGCGCCCACCACGTCCCGGAGACGCGGAAGGCCGTCGAACTCGTCGCCGCCGTCGGGGTCTGACCTCGTCCGAAGGTCCGTGGGGGCCTCCTTGAGGGACTCCAGCTCCCTCAAGGAGGCCCCCACGGACCACGCGCGCAGCTCTACTCTGAGTGGTTGTTTGTGGGGTACCCACATCACATCGAGTGACCTGAATAAGGTCATGATCGTCTCTCTCGGTGACCGAATCGCCACGCCGTGGCGCGGCACCCGAGAACCCATGGACCGGCTTCGCGCCGGTGACGAGGAGGATCATGACCAGGAGCAGCACCCGTCGCGGCATCGCCGTTCTCGCGATCGCCGGCGCCACGACGGCCGGCGTAGCGCTGCTGGGCACGGCGGCGCGGGCGACGCCCCACGACCTGGACGGCTGCGCCGCGAGTCAGCTCGACGCCGCGCTGATCGCGGGGTCCCCGGGTGCCGGACAGCGCTACGCCGCGGTGCAGTTCACCGCCCGGCCCGGGCAGACCTGCGACCTCGAAGGCGTGCTGCCGGTGACCGCGCGGGGCGCGTCCGGGCTGACCGTCGAAGCGGACCCGGCCGGTTCGGCCAGGGTCACGCTCACCCCGGGCGGGTCCGCGCACCTGGTGCTGCACTGGACGAGCATCGAGGCGCCGGCCGAGCAGGTCACGCCGTGCGGGATCACCGTGGCCGTGCCCGGTTCGAGCGGCGAAAGTGTCGACCTGCCCTGGCGGCAGGGCCCGGTCGACAGCTCCGCCCCTGCCCACCGGTTGACGGTCGGCGCCGTCCGGCCGGGCCCCGCCCCACGGGCCTGAAAAGTCCGAAAAGGACAGTGCCCCGCACCGGCGGTCCGGTGCGGGGCGCTTCCCGCCGCCACTCAGTCGATCGCGGACATCACGTGCTTCACGCGCGTGTAGTCCTCCAGCCCGTACATCGAAAGATCCTTGCCGTAGCCCGAGTGTTTGAACCCGCCGTGCGGCATCTCCGCCACCATCGGGATGTGCGCGTTGATCCAGACGCAGCCGAAGTCGAGCCGCTTCGACATCCGCAGCGCGCGGGCGTGGTCGCGGGTCCACACCGAGGACGCGAGACCGTATTCGACGCCGTTGGCCCAGCGGATGGCCTCGTCCTCGTCGGTGAAGCGCTGCACGGTGATGACCGGGCCGAAGATCTCGTCGGTCACGATCTCGTCGCCTTGGCGCAGCCCGGAAACCACGGTGGGCGCGTAGAAGTAGCCGCGCTCCCCGACCCTTGTTCCTCCATTGTGGACTTCGGCGTGGCCGGGCAGGCGGTCGACGAACCCGGCGACACGGGCGAGCTGACCGGCGCTGTTGAGCGGGCCGTAGGCCGCTTCGGCGTCCTCGGGCCCGCCGGTCCGCGTGGCACTGGCCTGCGCGGCGAGCGCGGCGACGAAGTCGTCGTGCACACCCGGCGCGGCCAGCACCCTGGTCGCGGCGGTGCAGTCCTGCCCGGCGTTGAAGTACCCCGCCTCGGCGATGGCCGCGGCCGCCGCCTCGACGTCGGCGTCGTCGAAGACGACGACCGGCGCCTTGCCGCCCAGTTCCAGATGCACCCGCTTGACGTCGGCGGCCGCGGCCCCGGCGACCTCCATCCCGGCGCGGACCGATCCGGTGATCGCGGCGAGCTGCGGGATCCGGTGCGAGACCAGCGCTCGGCCGGTGTCCCGGTCGCCGCAGACGACGTTGAACACGCCCGGCGGCAGAAACTCCCCGGCCAGCTCGGCGAGCAGCGTGGTGGAGGCCGGGGTGGTGTCGGAAGGCTTGAGCACCACGGTGTTCCCGGCGGCGAGCGCGGGCGCGATCTTCCAGATCGCCATCATCAGCGGGTAGTTCCACGGGGTCACCTGCGCACAGACACCGATCGGCTCGCGCCGGACGTAGGAGGTGAAGCCGCGCATGTACTCCCCGGCGGACTTGCCCTCCAGCACCCGCGCCGCGCCGGCGAAGAAACGCACCTGGTCGACGGACGCGGCGATCTCCTCGCTCTTGGTCAGCGCCAGGGGTTTCCCGGTGTTGGCGGACTCGGCCGCGACGAACTCGTCGGCCCGGCGTTCCAGCGCGTCGGCGATCTTCAGCAGCGCGAGCTGACGTTCGGCGGGCGTGGTGTCCCGCCAGGTTTCGAAAGCGGTGGCGGCGGCGGAAACCGCGGTGTCCACATCGGACTCACCGGCCAGCGGCGAGGTGGCGTAGACCGCCCCGGTCGCCGGGTTCACGATGTCGAGGGTGCGTCCGTCGGCGGCGTCGGTGAACTCCCCGTTGACGAAGTTGCGGAAGACTTCCTTGTCACTCACTTGAGTTTTCTCCATGGTCGGAAGGTGCTGATCGGGTTCGGAGCTAGTCGGCCGGAACGGTCACCACCCAACGCTCGCCCGCGCGCGGCCGGAGGTAGAACCGCCAGTATCCGGCGGCCAGCACCAGGACCGCGAGCGTGATCACCAGATCGGATGCCGCCTGCCGGGACAGCACGTAGAGCAGCACGACGGCGGTGAGCACCGGCAGCACGGGCCAGCCCCACATCCGCCACGCCGGGGCGGCGCGGTGGTTTCCGCGCCGTGCCACCAGTGTCGCCGCGACGACCCCGAAGTACAGCGCGGCGACCACCACGCTGGTCACGCCGTTGAGCGTGGCGATCGGCACCAGACACAGCACGGCGCCGGACAGGCCGACCACCAGCGTCGCGGGCCACGGCGAAGAGAAACGCGCGCCGATCGTACCGAGCGCGCGGTTCACCACGTCCGGCCAGGCGCGGTCGCGGGCGGAGGCGTAGAGCACCCGCGAGTTCTGGATGACCATCACCACGACCGCGTTCACGATGGCGATCGCGATGGAGAGGCTGACGAACACCCCGACCGCCGGGGAACTCCAGCCGGTCACCATCGCCGCGACGTCACCGGCGGCCAGCGTGGTGGCGTCCGGGGCCCCGAGGACGATCGCGACGACCGGCACGAGCACCACGAGCGCGCCGGCGGCCAGCGTCCACAGCACCGTGCGCACCACGGTCCGGCGCGGCGCGCGCATCTCCTCGGACAGGTAGACCGCGGTGGTGAAACCCTGGAGCACGAACAACGCGACCGCGAGCCCGGCGATGATCGTGACCGGGCCGAGGACGCTCCCCGCGCCCGGCTCGGCCAGCGTCGGCTGGACCAGCACCGACGCCGGGCGCCGGGCGTGCGCGAACCCGAGGAAGGCCACCACCCCGGCGGCGACGACCTCCAGCCCGAGGAAGATCCCGGTGATCCAGGCGTTGGCGCGGAGGTTGAGCAGGCCCATCACGGTGCCGAGCAGCATCACCGCGACACCGACGGCGCGCTTGTCGAGGTCGAGCACGGGCGCGAGATAGTCGGCGGTGCCGACCGCGAAGATCGGCGGGATGACCAGGACCACGACGAAGGACAACGCGAACATCAGCCAGCCGGAGAACCGCCCGGCGACCGTGCCCACCATCGCGTACTCGCCGCCCGCGCTCGGCACGAGCGTGCCCATCTCCGCGTAGCAGAGCGCGACCGCGACACACAGCACCCCGGCGAGCACGATCGTCAGCGCGGCGCCGGTCCCGGTGAGCGCGAGCAGCGGCGGGACGACGACGAACAGCGAGGACGCCGGGGTCAGACAGCTGAGCGTCAGCAGGGTCCCGCCGAACACACCGATCGAGCGCGGGAGCCTCCGAGCCCCGCTCGCCGGGGCGTTCACCGACGCCGGGGTGGCCGGGGGACGGTCGGCCGTCATCGCCATGGTCACTCCCTCGATCCGTTCCCGACGCGGGTTGTGACGCATGAAACAGCACGAATTCGGCGGCGTCAACCCGCGATTCGCGACGAAATCCGTTGCCAAAGTACGGCCAGGCCGTCGTTATTGATGTCCGAACGCGACAGTCGCCACACCGATGGACGCCCTGCCACGACCGGCGGCGAGACCCGCTCCCCGGCCGCGCGATGCGGAATCCGCAGCACGCCGCGGCCGGCCCAGGCGAATTTCCGGCACCCGCCCCGGATTCACGCTCCACGAGGCGCCGTATAGGTCGTTATACATACTGGGCGGTCCCCTTCGGCTGTCTCACGAAGTGAAGCCGCCGGACAGGGGCCGCCGGATGAGTATCCTGGGACTTACGGGGCAGGGTGGTACCCGGACACCGGCCGGGTACCACCCTGTTTTTCGAACTACCCTCTGTCTCTCTTCGCCTGCTAGTGGCAGTAGGCGAGGATGGTGAGGGAGCTGAAGAGGACCGAGTCGGTCGTCTCCAGGCTCTGCAGCTTGAGCACTGCCGCCATGACGCTTCACCTCCTTTCTCGTCACGATGGTGTGGTCGGCCCGATCACCGGGGAGTCACACCGGCGACCGGTCTGCTTGACCGGCGCACCACCCCAGCCCGGGCAGCACCGGCCCGCCGGTCTGCGCGGCGGAAGCCCCCAGCAGGACACCCGCCGCACCGGTGGCCAGATCCATGGAGAGCCGAAGCAGCTGATCACCGGCGAACGCGATTCCGCCGTTTCCGGTGACGATCGCGTGCCGGAGGAGCGTGGGCAGTTCCTCGACACGGCGGGAGTAGGCGACGAGGCCCGCTCGCCCGCCGAACAGGCCCACGTGCGCGCTCCACGCGGGGACCGCACAGCCTCGGCGCAGGGCGTCCCTCGACACGGCCAGTGCCGGATCCTCCCGATGCCGGAGGATCGCGTCCGCGGCCAATGCCACCCCGGCGCCACCGTCGGCCAGGTAAGGCAGCAACCTCCGGCCGTCGTCGACGTACCAGGCACCGGTGTCGTCCGCGGTGCAGCGCGCCAGGTCGCGGAGCAATGCCTCCTGCGCCGCGTCGAGCCAGAGACGATCGTGCGTCAGGTCGTACAACCGGCAGAGCGCGAGGCTGATCCCGGCGTAGCCGCGCGACAGCCCTGGTGCGTCGGGCGGGGCGACCCGCGCCGGCTTTCCGGTGACGAGCCCGCGAAGATCGTGCCCGTGCACCAGCGCCTGCTCCAGCAACCTGTCACCGAGCAGCTCACCCAGCTCGACTTTCGCCAGGACGAGGCCGGCCAGCCCTCCGGCATAGTGAGCGGCGACCAGCTCCGACTCGGCGGTGCGGTTGCGCGCCAGGATCTCCCGCGCTGTGTCCACCTTGCCGAGATGCGCCGCCGCCAGCGCGATACCGATCTGTCCGTGCAGGAGCCCTGGTGCCCCTGCGTGATTAGCGAGTGCGCGCCTTTCCAGCCATGAAACGTGCTCCGCGGGAACGTCGTAACTTGCCGCCGAGAGGGCATACAGCACTCCTGCCGCACCATGGGCAAGGCCGAGACCATCGCCGGGCAGCTGCATCGCGTCGCCTGGGTAGAGCCGGTCGTCGCGTTCGGGGCTGGCACTGTCGAGCACGGCGTCGACGATCGACCGCGCGGTCCGCGACCCCCACCGCTCCGGTACCACGGGTGAGGTCTCGCTCCCGTCCAGGCTCAATGTCTTCCCGACCCGTGCCACCAGGCCTTTGGCAGCAGGGAACTCTTCACCGACCGCGGCGAGCAACGGCACCGAGCGCGTACGGTCGAGTTCCATGATCGAGGTCAACGGCAAGAACGCGAAAAGCGCCAGGCACCCGAAGCTGTACCAGTCGGCCGCGCCAGGCTTCATACCAGGAGGCGGCCGGAAACCGGGTGCGGCCATGGGACTCCCGCTCTCACACCCGAGGTCGGTCGCCGCTTCGAAATCGATCAGGCACAACCGCCCGTCAGGACGCAGGATGACGTTCTGCGGATGGACGTCCCCGAACGCGATACCACGATCGTGGAGCTCGTCGAGTATCCGTGACAACTCTTCCAGTATCGGTACCAGCCACGCGAGATAGGCGGTTCGTTGTGCTTTGTCCGCTTGGGGCCGCAGCAAGGGGTTACGGAGGGAAAGCTCCTGATAGAGGGTCGCCCCCTCAACGTGTTCCAAAGCCAGGAAGTAGTGCTCGCCCACGACCAGGTGCTCGTGCAGCGCGGGAACGAAGCCCTTGTCCCGCAGTCGAATCAGTACTTCCCGTTCCCGGTGCAGCCTGATCACGGCATCCTGGCCGAGGTGATCGACGCCGGCGTGCGGACGGGCCTCCTTGAGCACCACTTCGGGCCCCTTCACCAGCTTGCCCCGGTACACCCCGCCTCCGTTGGAAAAGTGCAGCACACCGGTGATCTCGAAAGGAAGCGGCTTGGCGGCGTCCCGTTCGAACCGTTCGATCAGCGGCTCGAGGAAAGCCGGCACCGCGGCCCAGTTCGGGGGTGTGAACACCGGCTGGCGGACGTCGGGTACCAGTCTTCCGTCCGGGGCCTCGATCGCCGGCACCCGGCGTCCGTCACGATCCAGCATGGTCCTGTCCGCGAAACCGCCGAACCTGACGAACACCGGACCACTTCCCACCCTGAGATCACTGAGCACGTAGGGACCTTCGCGGCCCGCGAGCAGTTCTCCGAGGTCCCGGAGCACTTCTTCGAGCGCCGAATCGTCCGCCGGGTAGAGCGTGAGCACCTTGCCGCTGGAGGATCGAGGAGCGTATTTCCCGTTCGTCAGCCGGACCGCGAACTCACTCCGCAGGAACTTCACCGCGACCGCGTGGGCGACGCAGTAGGCCAGTACGTCCCGGATGGTCTTCTCCGCCTCGTGCCATCGCGCGGAGACGTGGATCTTCCATCCCTGCGCGGGCAATTCGCCCGGTGGTGCGAAGGACACCCACAGGCCGTGACGGCCTCGACTCCAGCCGGCGGGCAGTTTCATCCCGGCCACCTCGAACGGTTCGTCGTCGGTACGCGCGGGATCGTCGTAATAGTCGGGGTCCGCGGTGATGGCCAGCGCGTAGCGTTCCAGTTCGCTCATCGGATCGCTCCCTCCGACCCCCGCGTCAATCGGACGGGCAGCGCCTCGGGTGCGCGGACGACCGCCCGCACGGCGTACCGAGGCTCCGAAACCAGTTCCGCCGCGGGGAACTGGTCCGCCAGGCGTCCGAACGCCGCCGACAACACGAGCCGTGCGGTGGAAGTGCCAAGACAGGAATGCGTCCCCCAGCCGAACGCGAGATGCGGATTGGGCCGCCGATCCAGCCTGATATCGTCCGCTCCGGGAAATCTTTCGGGGTCACGATTCGCCGCGCCCAGCAGAGCGAGTACCAGTTCCCCCTTACGCACCGGGGTGCCGCGGAAGTCGAAGTCAGAACGGCACAAGCGCCCCAGTGCCTGAACGGGCCCGCAGTAGCGCAACAACTCGTCCACTCCGGTGTCGCGACTCAAGCAGGTCAGGGGCAAGTTGTGCGCGCGCAGTGCCACGAACGCGTTGGCCGCGGCGGTGGCCACGGACATGTAACCGGGCGAAAGCAGGAGGCGGAAGCTGTGCACGAGCACACTGCGCGGGACGTCGAGCCGCCGGTGGTTCCGCGCGACGTGGCCGAGCACCCCCGACCCGTCCGAAGAGCGAAGACACGAGTCGACGACCCTGCTCAACGCGGTGCGTGAGCCGATCGCCGCGGCACGCCGTTCCGGATCGAGGACACCGTCCATACTGGCTGCCATCGTTTCGGCCGATTCCGCCACCACGGCACGCTGGGTCGCGGGAATCCCGACCAGTTCACAGATCGCGTACAGGGCCACGGGCTTGAAATAGTCGGCCAGCAGATCGGCCACCGGCCGCGCCGCGAGATTCGTCAGTATGGCGGAAGCGAACCTCCGCACGGCCGTGGCGAGCACCTCGGCGCGCTGGGCACGGCAAGCGGCGGTGAACACCTCCCGAAGGGCCAGCTGTTCGGGAGGATCCATGGTTTGCATGGTGTAGTCCGCACGCGCTGGGGCGAAACCCGCCGTGGCGGGGTCGGAGGTGAACCTCGTCGTGTCGCGCAGTACTTCGACGCAGTCGTGGTACCGGCTCACCAACCACGCCCCGGTCCGTCCGTCACGATACAGCCGTTGTTCCTCACGCAACGTGGAGTAAAACGAGTAGGGATCCGCGAGCACGGATTCGGCAAGAAGGTCGATCTCCCGTATGGGCACGCTATTCCCCCAGCACAATCAGCAGTTCATGTCAAGCCCTTTGAGCCGACAGCGAAGCAGCGAAGGATTCGACCGGTCCGAATAATCACATCTCGCGGCCGAAGCCAACGTAAGACGGCCACCGAAGCGTTGTCAACAACCGTCCGGCAAAGATATCCAGCTCGGCCACGCACATCCCGCCGAAAGGTGTGCACCTGTCGATCATTTCGATTATTTTTACTCGCCGATTATGGCGGGTACTCGACTACTTACGAAGTGCGACCGCGAGTCGTTGTTGTCGACCACGCGCCTGCGTGGCGGATATACTGACGCGTCATCGGGGCGAGACGGAGGGGGAGTCGGCATGTCTGCCGCCGAAAGAGCCATAGGCTTGGTGTTCCTCGGGGGGAACGATCTGTTCCACGACGGCATGGAGGCACTGCTGTCCGCAGAACCCGGGCTTCGCCTGCTGGGCGGCAGAGAAGAGCTGGAACACGCGAGCGAGGGCACTGTGGTTCTCGTGGATGTGGGCGCAGTCGGCACAGTGGAGACTTTTCAGCTCATCAGCCGTTCACCCACCTGGCGCATCGTTCTCATCGGCGACGAGCTAATGACAGGGCAAGCCCGGGAACTGCTGACGCGCGGCGCTTCGGCCTATATCCGCCGAAGCGATCCTTTCGGACACCTGGTGACTACGATAAAAGCAGTCAGCGCCGACTTCAACGATGTTTTCATATCGGTTTCACGAGACACCCTTCCCACCTTGGACCTACTGGGCGGGGTACGTCTTTCCGAACGTGAAACCGCGGTACTCAGGCTGGTTTTCCGCGCGTTGAAGAACGATGAGATTGCCCGCCTGCTGTACATCTCCCCGGGTACCGTGAAACGGCACCTGGCCAACATATACGCGAAGCTGGGCGCGGTGTCGCGGATCGATGCCCTGAACAAGGCGGTGGCCGCGGGCCTGCTTTCGGTACCGCACGGCGAACCCGGGCCGGCGATGCGCTGAGCGTCAAAGCAGCCGGCGCGCCACGTCCGACGGGCGCTCTCGCAGACACACCAGGGCGGGCAGCACGGCCGAGATCACGGTCAGCGTGAACGCACACCCCACGATCGCCAGGTACTGGCCGGGAACCAGTACCGGGACCCAGCTCCCGCTGAGATTACGAGCGGTCGCCACGAGCCCGGCCGAAGCCGCGAAAGTACCCGCCACGACACCGAAGAGGGCGATCAGGCAGGCCTGCGCGCCGACCATGACGACCAGCTGCCGCCGACGGGCACCGAGCAACTGGAGCCTGGACAACTCCGCTCGTCGCTGCAACGTCGAAGTCACCAGGGCGTTCGCCACGGCGACTGCGGCGTAGACCCCCACGATCCCGACAACGAGATAGCCCGCCCACTGCGTCTCCCGGATCGCGGACCTCGCCGCGGTCAGGTAGGCGGATCGCGACTGGACGCTCAACCCGAGCGTGGCCAGTGGGCCCTCCTCGAGCCGCCGAGCGGTCGCGTCCGGATCGGGAGAGCGCAGATACAACACGCGATATGCGCTTTCGTCACTGTTCGCGAACGCGAGTTCCACCGGGACGATGAAGTCGGCGAGTCCCAGCGAGTGGGTGAACAAGGCACCGATCCGCAACACCCGCGAAGTACCGTCACGGTTCCAGGCATGTACCTCGTCCCCCAAATTCCAACCCGCACTCGCGGCCAGCGCGGCGCTCACCCCGACGGTGTCCCCGCGGATGGCACTCAGACTGCCTCCCACGACCCCTGGATCCATCGCGGGATCGGGTTGGCCGGAGACCATGGCGATCGCCGGGTGCGTGAACGGGCGGGTCTCGCCGAACTCACGGCGATCGACGACCACACTGCCGGGAACGACTCCGGTCGTCGCGGTGACTCCCGGCACCGCGCTGATGGCCGGCGTCATACCGGGCAGGACTTCCGCACGGCCGGCGGTCACGACCAGTTCGGCCGTCGTCGTCCGCTCCTGGATCTCCGCTCGCGCGCTCGCCTCGGTGCTGCCGTTGAACAGCAGGCTGCAGCCGACACCGACCGCCAGCGCGATCGGCACCGCCGTGGTCGCGAACTGGCGCAGGTTGAACGCCGCCTCCGCGCGGGCGAGCAGCCCGGCGGACCCCAGTGAACGCAGCAGCCCACCGGCGATCGCGATCACGGGGCGGGCGAGCACCGGGCCCAGCAGGACGAAGGCGACGAGGAACGCGATCGACACCGTCGAAGTGATCGCGAGTCCTCCCGCCCCGCCCAGCGACGCGCCGAGCAGGGTAAGCGCCACACCGCAGCAGAACACGGCGATTCCCGCCGTGACACGCAGCCAGTGCGCCCCACGCGCGGGCACGGCGGCTTCCCGCATCGCCTCGGTGGGTGCCGTTCGCGCGGCATACCTGGCCGAGGACGACGCGGCGAGCTGAACGACCGAAACAACGAGTACCGCTGTGCAGAGGAAGGGGAGAAAGGTGTACGCGGCGACGAAGTGTGCGTCCGCGATACCGAGCCCGGTCACCCAGCCGATGAGCACGTCCGCGGCCGGAACCGCGAGCGGCAGGCCAATCGCCAGTGCGAGCAGGGAGACACCCAGCGCCTCCCCACCGACCAGCCATCGCACCTGCCGCGCGCTCGCGCCGATCGCACGCAACAGCGCGAACTCACGCCGTCTCCTGCTCACCGCCAGCGCGAGTATCGCGCTCACAACGAAAACCGCGGCGACAAGCGCGAAGCCACCCAGGCTGCTGGCCAACCCACCTACCGCGTCGGCCGGCTTCGCGCTCATCCCGGCCAGCACCCGATCCTTGGCCAGGCCGGTGAGTACTTCGGCGTGCGCGCCGCGCACTCGTTCGGCGATCCGCTCGGCCACCCCCGGATCCGCGGCGCGCACCGCCAGCCGATCGATCCATCGGGGGCCGAGGAGGCGTTCGACCTCAGGCGGGGTGAAGAGCAACTTCGGCCCCTTGTCCGAGGTCAGCCCGACCACCCGGAACCGCTTCGCCTGGTCGCGTGCCGCGACCACGTCCAGGAAGCCGCCCGCCCCGGCACCGAGCCGGGTCGCCGAACCGACATCCGCCACCAGCTCGTCGGGAGCCACTGGTGCCCGACCGGACACGAGGTGCCCCGAGTCCGCCGGTGCCCAGACACCCCCCAGGTCAGCGGGTAGCCGCCCGGCCGGCGCTCCCACCGGCACCGCGGTGAAACCCGTTTCGGCCGTCACCGACAGCACCCCGGAAACCCCGGCCACGGCGGCCAGGACGTCCGCGCCCAGCCTCGGCGGAGACGCCAGCGGGAGCGTCGCCACGCCGTTCGGCGTGTCGGGGACGGGCAGGCTCAACTCGCTTTTCGCCTGCACGACCAGATCCGCCGCCTCACCGCGGGAAGGCCCCGCCGGCTGCCGAAACGTGGACTCGAACAGGATGCCGCACGCGCCGACCAGGACGGTCGCCAGTACCGCCGTGCACAACGCTCCCACCGTCGCCGGGAGGCGGCTCCGCAGCGAGGCCAGCACCAGCCGCAGCATCAGGTGCCCAGACGGGTGAGCCACGAGCTCACCCGTTCGGTGTCCGGGGCCCGCTCGTCACCGGCGATCCGGCCGTCGGCGAGGAACACCACACGATCGGCGTACGCGGCGGCACGCGGGTCGTGGGTGACCATGACCACGGTTTGCCTGCGGGAGTCGACGGCCGCGCGGAGCAACGCGAGTACCTGCCCGCCGCCGCGGGTGTCGAGGGCGCCGGTCGGCTCGTCCGCGAAGAGGACGTCCGGCCGGTGCATCAGCGCCCTGGCGATGGCGACCCGTTGCTGCTGCCCACCGGACAGTTCGCCGGGCCGATGGCCGATCCGATCGGCGAGCCCCACGTCGGCGAGCAGTTCCCGGGCCCGGTCACCGTCCGTACGGCGACCGGCGAGCCTGCCGGGCAGGAGAACGTTGTCCAGCGCGGTCAACGCGGGAACGAGGTTGAAGTCCTGGAAGATCACCGCGGTCCTGGCGCGGCGCACGGCCAGCAGCGCCCGGTCGCTGAGCGCGGTGAATTCGGCGTCGCCGAGTCGCACCGTACCGCTGTCCGGCCGGTCCAATCCGGCCGCACAGTGCAGCAGGGTGCTCTTGCCGGAGCCGGACGGGCCCATGAGCGCGGTGAAACTCGCCGCCGCGAACTCCACGGTCACCCCGTCCAACGCGTGAACCGCGGCGTTGCCGCGCCCGTAGGTCCGAGTGACTCCGATCAGTGAGACCAGTGACCCACCACCGCGCTGTCCGGAAATGACCGTGGCCGGATTTCCCCCTGAACTACGCACCGGCCCAGATTAGCAAGAATCTTTTCGAGATGTCTATCTCCGTTCCGCCGATCACGGTTCAAGAGAAATGCAGAAACTAAATGCCCGTAGACGATCCGAAAGAATCTGAAACGCGAAACTTTCGATTCATCATCCCGTCGAAAAGGTAGCGATCCCCGACTCGTAGGCGACGATCGCCGCCTGCACCCGGTTGTTCAGGCCGAGCTTGCCCAGCAGCCGGGCGACCCGGCTCTTCACCGCCGGTTCGCTGAGCCCGAGCCGCGTCGCGATTTCCTGGTTCGACTGACCCAGCGCGATCAGGTGCAGCACCGCCAGCTCGCGCTCGGTCAGTTCGGTCAGCCGTTCACGGGCCGCCGTGACGGCCGAGTCGGAGTGCTTCTCGCCGCCCGCGGCCGCGGTGTAGGAACCCGCGACCGGTGGCGCCGCGCCGACGTACTGCCGGATGACCCGCCGGGTAATGCGTGGCGTGAGAATGGATTCGCCGGCGGCGACCACGCGGATACCCGTCGCGAGCTCGTCCGGGGTACTCGTCTTCAGGAGAAACCCGTCTGCGCCGGCGCGCAGTGCCGCGGACACGTAGGAATCGAGGTCGAACGCCGTGAGCACGAGGACGGCGGGACACGGCCCGAGATCGCCCGGCCACCGGGTTCGCAGTCTGCCGATCGCGTCCACACCGTCGATCGCCGGCATCCGGACATCCATCACGATCACGTCCGGCCGGTGCCGGATCGCGGTCTCGAGCACCTCCTGGCCGTCCGTCGCCTCGGCGACGACCTCCAACTCTCCCCTGCCGTTCAGCAGCAGGCGCAGTCCCGCGCGCACCACGTCCTGGTCATCGACGAGCATCACGCGCACAGTCACGGTTCCTCCACCTCCAGGACGGCTTTGACCCGGTACCCGCCGTCGGGCAGCGGGCCGGCGTCGAGCGTGCCGGAGAAGAGCGCCGCGCGTTCTCGCATCCCGACCAGCCCGCGCCCCGCTTTCGCATCCCGGCGCGCCCGGGTCGCGCCCCGGGCGTTGACGACTTCGACACGCAACTCGCCGCCCGACCGCTCCACCGTGACGCGCACCCGCACCGGGCCGACGTGCTTGACGACGTTCGTCAACGCCTCCTGCAGGATGCGGTACACCGCGGTCTGCGCCGTTTCCGGCAGGCGCAGCGCGGCCGGGGCGACCGTGATCGTGACCTCACCGCCGATAGCGCGGATCGGCTCGGTCAGCCGGTCGACCTCGCGCAGGGACGGCTGAACACGATGGTCGTCCTCGCTGTCGAGCAACCCGACTATCCATCTGGCTTCCGAAATCACGGCCCTGCTCGCGGCGCCGACATGTCCGAGACTGGCCTTGGCGACCGCCGAGTCACGGTCGAGCGCCTCGCTCGCCGCGTAGGCGTGCACACTGATCGCGCTGATGTGATGTGCCACCGCGTCGTGCAGGTCCCTGGCAATGCGGCTGCGCTCGGAGATGACCGCTCGTTGTGCGTTCATCTCCTGCTCGAGCCGCAATTGGCCGGTCAACTGGCGAGTACGGCGGTGCTGCGCGCCGAGCAGCCAGGCGGTACCGAACAACAGCAGACCACCGACGAACGGACTCGCGGTCCCGGTCTGCCCCTGCAGGAGCGGGATCGACTGGCTCCATGCCAAAGTGAGCAGCCCGGTAGCGGCCTGAGGACGCCCCGCGAGATGGTTACCCGCGCTGTACACCGCGAGCAAGGTGGGGATGTCGCCCACCGCGTTCGACACGTTCCACCAGGCCACGACCATCGCCGCCACCAGAACCACCGCCCACGACAGCAGCGGCGCGCGGCGGCGGAGAGCCAGCGGCAACGTGCAGGCCCCGGCGACGGCCATCCTCAAGGGCAGGTCGTTCTCCGCGTGGCCGGACAGCAGCCAGACCCACCACGCCGCGCACAGCAGCGCGGCGAGCATGCTGTCCTGCACCAAGGGCACGCTCAGTGGCCCCGGCACCCGGGGCCACGACCACCGTCTGTTGGGCGCAGTCACCTTCCACCCCCTTCCCACCAGCATATTGCGCGGGCAGGGGGAATGGGTGCCCGGATTCCGGCGACGGGTCCGCCAGGGGAACCGGGTGACCGGCGGTCGTCGCGCGGGGCTACCGCCGGTCGGCGGAGGCGATCAGGGCGCGGTCCCGTGCCGAGCGGCCCGCCCTGCGGTCGAACCCGACCTTGTGCAGGGGCAGGGCGACGAGCACCACCACGACGACCGCCGACACCGCGGCGAGCACCATCGCGGCCACGAACCGGGCGGATTCGGAGGTCGCGCTGCTCAGCACGGCGTAGCCGCCGAGCACCAGCAGTACCGGGGTGACGAGCCCGAGCGCCACCGGGACGACGGGGATCCGGCTGCCGTCCGGGCGGCGCGAGGAGATCAGCGCGCCCCCGGCGCAGAAGGCGGTGGCGACGAGCGCGCAGCCACCGAGCGTGTCGCTGAGCCGGTGCCAGCCCAGCGCGATCGTCGCCGCGGCGACCCAGCCGACGCCGAGCGCGCCGGTCAGCAGCATCGGGAGCCGGGCCCGGCGCGGCAGCACGACGGCGACCGCGAGGAGCACGGCCATGGCGGCGCTGACGTGCCCGCTCGGGAAGCTGTTGTGCCCGGCGACGCCGAACCCGTCGCGGATCTCCGGCCGTTCGAGCACGTACAGCTTGAGCAGCTGGGCCACCATCAACGGGGCGGAGAGCAGGAGCAGCGCGGACACCCCGAGGGTGAACCGGCCGCGCGCCAGCGCCGCCACGACGAGGACGATGGCGGCGGCCCCCAGCCCCACGACGAGGTCGGCCGACCGCAGCGGCGCCGCCCAGTCCACAGTGGACTTGACGACGGACTGCGCGCTGTGCACGACGCCGTTCTCGGCGCGTTGCCCGGCGTCGGTGCGGACGAACAGCAGGTACGCCACCACGAAGGCGGCGGCGAACCCGACCGCGTTCGCCACGAGCACGGCGGTGCGTGACGCGGCACGCACCGCCAGTGCGTGCCGCGCCGCCGCGGGCCGGGTGGTCGGGAGGGCCTCGAAGAACGTCACTGCCATGTCCCCGAGTCTCGGCGCGGCTTTTCGTGGTTTCGTCAGCGTGATGTCATGGTTTCGCTACAAGATCCCGCGCGGTCGCGCACCCGGCGCGTTTTCCGAATAATGGCCGGGGTGGCGAAGGTGTTGGTGATCGAGGACGACGCGTCCGTCCGGGAAGGACTGGAGCTCGCCCTGCGCAGGCAGGGACACGAGGTGCGCACCGGCGAGTCCGGTGAGCGCGGGCTCGAGGTGCTCACGCAGTGGCGGCCGGATCTGGTGGTCCTCGACCTCATGCTGCCCGGGATGGACGGTTTCGAGACCTGCCGCCGGATCCGCGCGGTGGGTGAGCTCCCGATCATCATGCTCACCGCGCGCAGCGACGACATCGACATCGTCGCCGGGCTGGAGGCGGGCGCGGACGACTACGTGACCAAGCCGGTCGAACCGCGGGTGCTCGACGCGCGGATCCGCGCGGTGCTGCGCCGCGTGGCAGGCGAGCGGACCGGCGGCGGATCCGCCGAGCGCCACGGTGACCTGGTGATCGACCGCGCCGCCATGGAGGTCACCAAGCGCGGCGAGCGGGTCTCGCTGACCCCGACCGAGCTGAAGCTGCTGCTGGAGCTGTCCCGCACCCCCGGCCAGGTGTACAGCCGCCAGCAGATCCTCTCCGCGGTGTGGGACCACGACTACCTCGGCGACTCGCGGCTGGTCGACGCGTGTGTGCAACGGCTGCGCGCCAAGATCGAGGACGTGCCGGCCAGGCCCGATCACGTGCAGACCGTGCGCGGGTTCGGCTACCGGTTCGGCCGTACGTGAAACGGCCGCCGCTCCCGACCTGGCTGGCCGGGCTCCGGCCACGGCTGGCCGCCGCGTTCGCGCTGGTGACCATCCTCGGCGCGGCGGCGGCGTCCGGCGCGACCTACGTCACGAGCCGCACCACGATCCTCGGGGGAGTGCAGAACCCGGCCATGGACACCCTGGTCGAGCGGGTCAAGGCGAACATGGTCCTGCTGGCCACACCGCCGACGCAGTCCTCGCTGGACACGTTCGCGTCCGCGCTGGACGGCGCAGTGGTGGTGTACGGGCAGATGCGCTCCTCGACCGGCACCTCCCTGAGCCAGATCCCGCCGGAGTTGCGCACCGCGGTCGCCGGCGCGGACTCCGTCCAGTTCCAGCGGGTCGTCGACGACGGCATCCCACGGTTCGCGTTCGGGCTGCCGTTGCTGACGAGGACCGCCGACGGCCGGACCACGCACAGCGGCGTCGAGGTCTACGCGACGGTGTCGCTGTACCAGCAGCAGGCCGCCATCGACGAACTCGCGAAGTCGGCCTGGCAGACCACCCTGCTGGCCCTGCCGTTCGCGATCGCGCTGGCCCTGCTCGCCGCGCGCCAGGTGCTCCGGCCGGTCCGCGCGCTGAACACGGCCGCGAGCCAGCTCGGGCACGGCCAGCTCGACGTCCGGCTGAAGGCCAAGGGCTCCGACGAGCTGGCCCAGCTGGTCACCACCTTCAACAACACCGCGGCGGAACTGGAGCGCACGGTCGGCACGCTGCGGGAGATGGAGGCCGACGCGCGCCGCTTCGTCGCGGACGTCTCCCACGAACTGCGGACGCCCCTGGCGGCGATGAACGCGGTGACCGATGTGCTCGACGAGGACGCCGGTCAGCTGCCCGCCGACACCGCGGTGGCCGCCCGGCTGGTCTCCGCGGAGACCAAGCGGCTGACCCGGCTGGTGCAGGACCTGGTCGAGATCTCCCGGTTCGACGCGGGCCGCGCGGAACTGCGGCTGGAGGAGTGGGATCTGGCCACCGCGGTCACCGACTGCCTGGCCGCGCGCGGCTGGCGGGTGGGCGAGGGCCTGGCCGTCGACCTGCCCGAAGGGCGTACGGCGATCTTCGACCGGCGGCGGTTCGACATCGTCGTGGCGAACCTCGTGGGCAACGCGCTGCGGCACGGGGCGCCGCCGGTCGAGGTGCGCGTGCGCACCGGGGAGGACACAGTGGACGGTGCGGGGCGCGAGGTCGTCGTGCTCACCGTCGAGGACCACGGCCCTGGCATCCCCGAGGAGACGCTGCCCCGGGTGTTCGACCGGTTCACCAAGGCGGACACCTCCCGCGCGCGTTCGGAGGGCAGCGGGCTCGGGCTGGCCATCGCCCGCGAGAACGCCCGGCTGCACGGTGGCGACCTCACCGCGTCGAACACCCCGGACGGCGCCCGGTTCACCTTCTCGCTCCCCCGGTACCCGGCGGCGGGGGCGCGGCCGTGAAGCGCTTGGCGAAACTGGGCGCGCTCGCCGCCCTGCTGTCGGTCGGCGCGTGTGGCGTACAGCCGACCGAGGGCGCGGTACCGGCGGGGACCGCACCGTTCCTGCCCGCCACGGGCACCGAGTCCGACACCCTGGTCCTGTACTTCGTCCTCGACGGCCGGGTGACCTCGGTGACGCGCCCGGCGAGCGGCCCGGTGCCGGTCGGCAAGGCGTTGTCGGTCCTGTTGCGGGGCCCCGATTTCGAGGCCCGTGCCAACGGGTACGGCACCGAGCTGCCCTGGGCGAACGGCCAGATCGGCAGCGACGACCAGGACCCCCGCCGGATGGCGATCAGCGTCCCCTTCCCGGTGCGGACGCTGTCGGCCAACGCGGTCAACCAGCTCACCTGTACCGCCACGACCGCGGCGACCCGGCTCAACCGGGTCAGCTATTACGTGGCCGATTTCCGGCTGAACGGTTCCGACGGCTCGATCGCCTCGAAGGGCTGTCTGACGAACTGAGCGGGAAACCGGCCACGACGTACTCCGCCGCGCGGGTCACGACGTCGGCCAGCGGTTCCCCGCCGGAATAGGCGCCGAACCCGCCCTGCAGGGCACCCATCACCGCGCCGGTCAGCGTCGCGGCGGTGGCCTCGGTGAGCACACCGGGGTAGGTCTCGCACAGCGCGCGGGCCCAGCTGTCGGCGAAGACGGCGTTGCGGAGCAGGAATCCCGCCCGCAGCGCGGGGACCGACGCGATGAGCCGGGCGCGGACGGCGGTCAGCGGGTCGTCGAGCGGGAAGCTCCACGCCGGGGCCGTCGCCAGCGCCCGCACCGTGCGCGGTACGAACTCGGCGATCGGCTCGGTGCCGTCCGCGGCCGCGAAGACCTCGCGCAGTATCTCGTCGTAGAGGTGCTGGTCGGCGAATACGACGTCCTCCTTCGTGGCGAAGTAGTTGAAGAAGGTCGCGGGCGAAACCCCCGCCTGTTCGGCGATTTCGGCGACCGTGGTCCGTTCGTAGCCGTGCTCGCCGAACAGCTCCAACGCCGCCCCGACGAGCGCACGCCGCGTCTGTGCCTTCTTCGCTTCACGCAGTCCCGCCATGTCCGCCAGGTTACTACGGTCACTCTAAACTTAGAGAGACTCTAAGTTTGTGCTAGCGTCGGCGGCATGACGGAACGCGTGCGCTGCTGTGTCGCCGGAGGTGGCCCCGCCGGCGTGATGCTGGGACTGTTGCTCGCCCGCGCGGGCGTCGACGTCGTGGTGCTGGAGAAGCACCGGGACTTCCTGCGCGACTTCCGCGGTGACACCGTGCATCCCTCCACCCTGCGGCTGCTCGACGAGCTGGGCCTCGGCGAGCGGTTCGCCCGGCTGCCCCGCGGCGTCCTCGAACAGATGCACCTGCGGATCGGCGGCACCGAGATCGCCGAGGTCACGATGGCCGACTTCCGCCGGATTCCCGGGCGTCACAAGCACATCGCGATGGTCCCGCAGGCGGACCTGCTCGGGCTGCTCGCCGGCGCCGGGCGCGCCGAGCCCACGTTCGACCTGCGGATGGGCTGCGCGGTGGTGGGCCTGCTGCGCGAGCACGGCCGGGTCACCGGCGTGCGCTACCGCGATCAGCACAGCGGGATCCACGAACTGCGCGCGACGCTCACGGTCGGCTGCGACGGCCGGTGGTCCACCGTGCGCGAGGCGCTGGGCCTGCGGCTGCGCGAGTTCGCCGTGCCGATGGACGTGTGGCAGGTCCGGGTGCCGAAGGGCGCGGACCCGAAGCAGGACAAGGGGGTCTTCGGGCGGTTCGGCGGCGGGCAGGCCGCCGTCACGATGGACCGCGACGACTACTACCAGACCTCGTACCTGATCCCGAAGGGCCAGGACGCCGTGCTGCGCAAGGAAAGCCTGGCGGAGTTCCGGGCCCGGCTCGGCGACCTGTTCGGCTGGGACACGGCGCAACTGGCCGCGATCACCTCGTGGGAGGACGTGAAGTTCCTCGACGTGCGCATGGGGCGGCTGGACCGCTGGCACGCGGACGGGGCGCTGTGCGTCGGCGACGCGGCGCATCCGATGTCACCGGTGGGCGGGGTCGGGGTCAACCTCGCGATCCAGGACGCCGTCGCGACCGCGGCGCTGCTCGCGGAACCGCTGCGACGCGGCCGGGTCACCACCGGCGAACTCGCCGCCGTCCGGCGTCGCCGGTGGCTGCCGATGGCCGCGGTGCAGCGGTCCCAGCTCGGCGAGCACGCGATGCTGATCAAGCCCGCGCTCGAAGGAACCCTGCACGCGGACCGGCTGCCGGTGCCGCTGCGCCTGGTGCGCCGGATGCCGTTCCTGCGCGGGGTCGCGGCCTACCTCGGCGGTGTCGGGCTGCGGCCGGAACACGCCCCGCCGTTCGCCAGGCGGTCACCGTCCTCACTGGACAGTCCACTGTAGATCAGACCGGCTCGGCACCGGTCAGCTCGGCGCTGGCCGCCCACAGCCGGGCCGCGACCGCGGGGTCACCGAGGTTGTCCCAGACGGGTTCGAGCCGCGGCAGGCCGCGCAGCCCGAACACCCGGGGGCCCCACAGCTGCCCGCCGGTGACCGCCGGGTCGAGCACCGCCCTGACCGCGGGCCACGCGCCGGATTCCTTGCCCTGCACCACCGCGGCCAGCGGCAGGCCGCGCAGCCGCTCCCCCGCCGTCCGCGTGTGGACCGGCGGGCGGGACGGGGTGAGCGAGTCGAGCGCGCCGCCGGGATGGCACACCACGCTCGAAACCGTGCTCCCCGCCGCGCGCAGGCGCCGGTCGAGTTCGAGGCCGAAACACATCTGCGCCAGCTTGGACCGCGCGTAGGCGCGTTTCGGCCGGTAGTCCAGGGTGCTCTGCGGGTCGTCGAGGTCCAGGTGCTCGGACTTGGCCGCGAAGCTGCCGGTGGTGACGACCCGGGCGGCCGGCGCGGCCGCCAGCACCGGCAGCAGCAGTCCGGTCAGCGCGAAGTGGCCGAGGTGGTTGGTGCCGAACATCAGCTCGTGCCCGGCCGCGGTTTCCCGGCGCGGCGGTTCGTCGAGCAGCACCCCGGCGTTGAGCACCACGGCGTCGAGCGCGGCCTGTTCCAGCGCGTCCACGGTGGCCTTCAGCGCGGACAGATCGGCCAGGTCCAGCGGGACGTGGCCGACCCGCGCGCCGGGCACCCGGTGCCGGATGGACGCCCGCGCGGCCTCCGCCTTCGCCGCGCTCCGGCAGCCGAGCACCACGGTGGCGCCGGCGCCGGCCAGCTGTTCGGCGACGAAGTACCCGATCCCCGCGTTGCCCCCGGTGATCAGGATGGTCTTCCCCTCGGCGCGGGGCAGCCGATGTACGTCCCATGTCATGACCCCAGATTGCCAGAGTAACTACAAAGTCGCAATGACTCCGATTTCGGAGTGATTTCCGCTCCAGGTAGACTCCCCGGCATGACAACCGGACGGAGGGAGCGCAAGAAGGCCGCCACCCGCAAGGCGCTGTCCGACGCGGCACTGGAGCTCTTCCTGGCGCGCGGGTTCGACAAGGTCACGGTCGCGGAGATCGCCGAAGCCGCGGACACGGCGGTGTCGACCCTGTTCGCGCACTTCCCCGGCGGCAAGGAAGCCCTCGTCCTCGGCGACGGCGGCGAGCGCGGGGCGGCGCTGACCGCGGCGGTACGGGAGCGCGCGGACGGGACGTCGGTCCTCGACGCGCTCCGCGAGTTCCTCGCCACCCGCGGCCCCTTCGCCACCGATCTCCCGCGGGAGTTCCGGCGCCGGACCGAACTCGTGCTCGCCACCCCCGCGCTGCGCGCCCACGCGAGGGCGTTGTGGGCGAGCAACGAATCCGCGCTCGCCCACGCCCTCGCGGAGGAGACCGGACGCGCGGAGGACGACCTCTCGCTGCGGGTACTGGCCCGCTTCGTGCTGGAGATCCCCGACCTCGCGAGCCGGGAGCCGGATCCGCTCGCGGCGCTGGACACCGCCTTCGCGCACCTGCGGCGCGGCTGGCCCGACCTCTGACTCGGGCACCGACGGTCTCTGAAGGCCACCTTGAGGGACCTCAACGCCCTCAAGGTGGCCTTCAGAGACTCCTCAGGCGGGGTAGGCCCGTTCGGCACGGCCCGCCGACAGCGTCCTCGCCCACCACTCCAGCTGGTCGAGAAGAGCCTTCGCGGCCACCGAAGTCGCCTCGGCGTCCTTCGGCTTCCCGTCGGGCCCGAACCGGGTGTGCGCGCCGTGGAAGCTGACGGTTTCGCGGATCGTCATCGCGTTCAGTTCGGCGAAGACGCCACGCAGGTGCTCGACCGCGCGCAACCCGCCGGACATCCCGCCGTAGGAGACGAACCCGACCGGCTTGGCGTGCCATTCGGGGTTGTGCCAGTCGATGGCGTTCTTCAGTGACGCCGGATAACTGTGGTTGTACTCGGGGGTGACGACCACGAACGCGTCCGCCCCGGCGAGCCGGGGCGTCACCTTGGCGACCTCGGCGAGCACCGCCGGGCCGGGCGTGGCGCCGAACGCGGGCAGCACCATGGGCAGCTCCGGCTCGGCCAGGTCGACGACGTCGACCTCGAACCGGCCGTGCGCGGCCGCCTCACCGGCGAACCAGTCGGCGACCACCGGGGCGAACCGTCCTTCCCGGACACTGCCGACGACGACGGCGAGCCGGACGGGAACCTCGGACACACGAACCTCCATAATCTGTGCGGAAATCGATCTGCGTACCAGCGTGGAACTTCAAGCTCGCTTGAAGTCAAGACCCGGTTTCCGGCTATCCTGTCCGCATGGCGACCACGACCACCGAGCTGCCGGACCTCAGCGTCGGCGAGCTCTCCCGGCGCAGCGGCGTCCCGGCGTCCGCGCTGCGGTTCTACGAGGACGAAGGGCTCATCCGCAGCAAGCGGACGGCGGGCAACCAGCGCCGCTACCGCCGGGACACGCTGCGCCGGGTCACCTTCATCCGGATGTCCCAGCGGGTGGGCATGCCACTGTCGGCCATCCGGGAGGTGCTCGGCCTGCTGCCCGAGGACCGCACGCCGAACCGCGCCGACTGGGCGCGGATCTCCCGGTGCTGGCAGAAGGATCTGACCGCGCGGATCCGGGCGATGGAGCAGCTGCGCGACCAGCTGACCGACTGCATCGGCTGCGGCTGCATGTCGCTGAACCGCTGCCGCCTCGCCAACCGCGGCGACGAACTCGGCGTGCGGGGCCCGGGACCGCAGCGGCTGCCCGACCACCGCACCGACGGCTACCCGCGATAGTCCACAGTGGACCGCGAGTCGCGTCGTTGACTTACATAAGCGCGAGCTTTTAGAATTACCGGGTGCACGCGTTCGACGTCCTCGGCGACCCGGTCCGGCGCCGGATCCTCGATCTGCTCGCCGACGGCGAGCGGAGTTCCGGCGACGTCACCGCGGTGGTACGCGCCGAGTTCGGGATCTCCCAGCCCGCGGTGTCGCAGCACCTGCGCGTGCTGCGGGAGAACGGCTTCACCACCGTCCGGGCCGAGGGCACCCGGCGGCTGTACGCGGTCGACCCCGCGCCGCTGCGGGAGATCGACGGCTGGCTGGACCGCTACCGGCGGTTCTGGACCGGCCCGCTCGACGCGCTGGCGACCGAACTGGCCAGGGGCAAACGCGAGCGCAGGCTGGCCGACGAGGCCGGCTGACCCGTCACAACCGGACGAACCGGGTGAGGATCACGTGGTCCTTCGCCGGTCCGGTCACGGTCCACTCCTGCTGCCAGCGCGCGTCGTCGAGGACCCGGAACTCGCCGTGGTAGCGATCAGCCCGGCACGGGTGGTCGGTCGACCACCGGCCCGCGCCCAGGTCGAGGTCGTGGAAGAACCCGCCGTGGTCGAAGTGCACCTCGGCCCGGTCCAGCCCGGTGAGGCGGTAGTGCAGCGTGCGGCTCATCGGGCCGACGTAGCCACCGAGCCGCAGTTCGCCCTCCTCCACGTAGACCAGGACGTCTTCGGCCGGGGTGAACGTCGCCGTGCCGGTGACCGCGCCGGCGTCCCCGCCGCCAGTGGTGACGATGTCCCGCGTCAGCCGCCAGGTACCGGTGAAGTAGGCGGCCAGATCCGGGACCGGGAGATAGGTGTCCACCCGGCCATTGTGCGGGGTGGGCCCGCGCGGCATAGTCGGTGCCCATGCGCAGGGGGCAGGGCAGGGCCGTCGTGGTGGTCGTCGCGAGCCTGGTGATCGCGGGCGGGCTCGGGTACGCGGTGCTACGCCGGGATTCGAGCTGGCACGCGTCCGGGATGACACGGGCGATGCTGGTCCCCGGGGGTTCGTACGCGAGCGCGAGCGCGCGGCCGATGCCACCCTCGCGGTACGCCTCCAGCGGGGTGCCGACGGCGCCGATCCCGGCGCCGCCGAGTGGCGCCCCGGTGGACACCGGCTGCCGTCCGGGGCAGGGCCCGGACCGGCTGCCCGACGTCTCCACCGCGGTGTCGGCACGGGTGGACGCCGCGTGGGCGCGTATCGAACGCTGGCTCGTCGCGCACGCTCCCGGATCCCGGCTCGGCCCGCCCGCCGACCCCGCCCGCGTCGCCGCCGCGCAACGGGAGATCGGGGTGCCGTTCCCCGCGGAACTCGTCGCTTCACTGCGCCGGCACAGCGGTTTCGATCAAATCGGCGGTAACGGCTTCACCTTTCCTCCGTTCTATCAGCCCATTTCGATCGACGGGATCGCCCGCGAGGCGAAATCGCTCTGCACCGTGCTCGGCGAACCGGTCATCGGTTCCGGTACCGGTTCGTGGTGGCACGGCCAATGGCTGCCCTTCGCCGTGGACGGCAGCGGGGAGAACCTGTTCCTCGACCAGCGGCAGGGGCGCGACGGACGGCTCGGCGAACACGACAACGAGGGTGACGCGAACTTCGACCGCTGGCCCACCGGCCTGACCGACCTGCTCGAACAGACCGCCACCGCGCTCGAAACCGGGCGGCCCGCGTTCGGCCGTTACCCGCCGAAAGTGGAAAAAGGCGTGCTGGACTGGGAAATCCGGCGCTGACCGCACCCGGGCGAGCCGCCCTGTCGTACCCCGGGCCTAGAATCTGCCGGGTGGCTCTCCCCGAGACGGCTCCCCCGAGTGAAGCGCTGGACACCCTGCACCGGGTGTTCGGCTACGACGCGTTCCGCGGCGACCAGTCCGCGATCGTCGAGCACGTGGTCGCCGGCGGCGACGCGCTCGTCCTGATGCCCACCGGCGGCGGGAAGTCGCTGTGCTACCAGATCCCCGCGCTGGTGCGTCCCGGGGTCGGCGTGGTGGTCTCCCCGCTCATCGCGCTGATGCAGGACCAGGTCGACGCGCTGCGCAACCTCGGCGTGCGCGCGGGATTCCTCAACTCCACCCAGGACTTCACCCAGCGTCAGCAGGTCGAGGACGCGTTCGTCACCGGCGAGCTCGACCTGCTGTACCTGGCGCCGGAGCGGCTGGCGATGGAGTCGACGGCGCGGCTGTTCGACCGCGGCAAGATCTCGCTGTTCGCCATCGACGAGGCGCACTGCGTGTCCCAGTGGGGCCACGACTTCCGCCCGGAGTACCTGTCGCTCTCGGCGCTGCACGAACGCTGGCCGGACGTGCCGCGCATCGCGCTGACCGCCACCGCGACCGAGGCCACGCACCGGGAGATCTCCACCCGGCTCAAGCTCGACGAGGCTCGGCACTTCGTCGCGAGCTTCGACCGGCCCAACATCCAGTACCGCATCGTCGGGAAGAACTCGCCCCAGCGGCAGCTGCTCGAATTCCTGCGCACCGAGCATCCCGGCGACGCCGGGATCGTGTACTGCCTGTCCCGTAACTCCGTGGAGAAGACCGCGGAATTCCTGTCGGGCAACGGAATTCCCGCGGTCCCCTACCACGCCGGGCTGGACGCGCGCACCCGCGAGCGGCACCAGTCGCGGTTCCTGCGCGAGGACGGGCTGGTCGTGGTCGCGACCATCGCGTTCGGCATGGGGATCGACAAACCGGACGTCCGGTTCGTCGCGCACCTCGACCTGCCGAAGTCGGTCGAGGGCTACTACCAGGAGACCGGCCGCGCCGGGCGCGACGGGCAGCCGTCCACCGCGTGGCTGGCCTACGGCCTGCAGGACGTCGTCCAGCAGCGCAAGATGATCGACACCTCCGAGGGCGACGACGCGCATCGGCGCAAGCTCGGCGCCCACCTCAACGCGATGCTGGCGCTGTGCGAGACGGTGGAATGCCGCCGGACGCAGATCCTCGGCTATTTCGGGGAAAAGGCCGAGCCGTGCGGCAACTGCGACACTTGTCTCGCGCCGCCGGAGAAGTGGGACGGCACGATTCCCGCGCAGAAACTGCTGTCCACGGTGGTGCGGCTGCGCAACGAGCGGCGGCAGAAGTTCGGCGCCGGGCAGATCATCGACATCCTGCTGGGCAAGGAAACCCCGAAGGTCCAGCAGTTCCAGCACAACACCCTGAAGGTGTTCGGGATCGGCACCGAGCTGAAGGAGCCGGAGTGGCGCGCGGTCGTGCGGCAGCTGCTGGCCCAGGGCATGCTCGCGGTCGAGGGCGACTACGGTTCGCTGGTGCTCACCGAGGACAGCGCCTCGGTGCTGAACAGCGAGCGCCAGGTCATGCTGCGCCGGGAACCGGAGCGCGCGGCGAAGGCCGCGAAACCGGCTCGCCGCGCGGCCGCGGCCGTCGAGATGCCCGCCGAGGCCGCTCCGCTGTTCGAGCGGCTGCGGGCCTGGCGGGCCGCGACCGCGAAGGAGCAGGGTGTGCCCGCCTACGTCGTGTTCCACGACGCGACCCTGCGTCAGATCGCCACCGACCGCCCGGCCACCCTCGCCCAGCTCGGCACCGTCAACGGCGTCGGCGAGAACAAGCTCGTCAAATACGGCCAGCAGGTCCTCGACGCCCTCGCCGACTGACCCGGACGGTCGGCTCGCGTACCCCGGCGGTCGGCTCGCCGTCCGACCCTCCGGGTACGCGAGCCGACCCTTCCGGTACGCGAGCCGACGCTCCGGGTACGGCGCTCAGGCCTCGCGCGGGGGTTTGCCGGTGACGTCGCCGACCTTGCGGACGGCGCCGCCGATCTGCTCGCGGTACTTGCCGTTGGTCTTCTTGTCGACGAAACTCGCGGCCTTGCCGACGAACTCGTTCACCTTTTCCGGGTTCTTCTTCGCGTACGCGCGCGCCGCGGTGGCCGCGCCCGCGACCACGGTCAGCTTCTTCAGAAATCCCACTGGACTCGTCTCCTCCTGCATCGCGTCTCACCTCTCCAACGCGAAGCGGGGTGCCCGGGGTTCCCGCCCACCGGGTGACGGGCACTGAAAGCGTCCCTCAGCACCAGCGGCTCAGCCGGACTCGGCGATCCGCTTGATGGCCGCCAACCGGCCCGCCCAGCGCGCGGCGAGGTGGTCGAGCCAGCGGGCGGTGTCCGCGAGCGCCTCCGGCCGCACCCGGTACCGACGTTCCCGGCCGTCGCGCCACCCGCTGACGAGCCCGGCCCGGTCGAGCACCGCCAGGTGCTTGACCACGGCCTGACGGCTCACCGGGAGTTCCCCGGCCAGCTGCGTCGCCGTCGCGGAGGGGTGCGCGGCGAGCCGGTCGAGCAGCTGCCGCCGGGTGGGGTCGGCGAGCGCCGCGAGCACCTCCTCGGCCGGGCCGGGACCAGTCGTCATACCGTCAGTTTCTCGGATCGCTCCCGCACCGCGACGAGGACCTTCGACCAGCCGTCTTCGTGGCTCTCGTAGCTGTCGTCCCGCGACGAGCCCGGCGGCCGGGTGGCGAACCCGCTTTCCACCACGCTCAGCCGGGTCCCGCCGGCCTCCGGCACCAGGGTGAACTCCACGAGCGTCGAGTTCGCCTCGGTCGCCACCTCGCCGGGGAACCCGCTCGCCCACCGGTAGGACAGGTAACGCGGCGGCTCGACCTCGACGAACACCGTCGGGAACTCGCCGTGCTCGCCGTGGTCCAGCCGCATGACGCCGCCGGGGCGCAGGTCGATCGGCGGGGGCTCGCCGTGGCCGAACCACTGTCCGACGTGCTCGGGCTCGGTCAGCACCGCCCACACCCGCTCCACGGGCGCGTCGATGACGATCTCCTGCTCGATCCGGTCCTTCGTCATGGTCGTCCTTCCGTAGCCGGTCGATGTGCAACCCCAGGGTTGCACACAGGTCGATGACGCGCAACTTCCGGGTTGCACCCGAAAACTCCGCGCGCCCGGCCACCCCGGTCCGGCAGGATCACGGTCATGCGGGATCTCACGACCTTGCCCAAGGCTCATCTGCACATCCACCTCGAAAGCACGATCCGGCAGAAGACCCTGCGGGAGATCGGCGAGGCCAACGGGATCGACGTGCCGCCCGGGGCACCGGAGTTCACCGGTTTCCGGGATTTCGCCGACTACAACGCGCTGCTCCGCGAATGCCTGCGCCGCCCGGAGGACTTCGAGCGCGTCGCGCGCGAGTTCTGCGCGGACGAAGTCGCTCAGGGCACCCGCTACGCCGAGGTGACGTTCACCGCCGCCTCGCACGCCGAACGGCTCGGCGAGCCGGACATGCCGCTCGTGTCCGTCCTCAAAGGACTCTCCGAGGGCGGCGCCGAGCACGGCCTGGAGTGGCGGGTCCTGCTGGACCACTCGCGTCGCCGCTCGGTCGAACGCGCCGAACGCACGCTCGGCCTCGCCCTGCGCCACCACGACGAGGGCGTGCTCGGCATCGGCATGGCCGGCGAGGAACGCCATCCCCTCGCCCCGTTCGCCGAGGTGTGTGAACGCGCCCACGCCGCCGGGCTGCACCTGGTGCACCACGCGGGCGAGGACGCCGGGCCGGAGAGCATCCGCGAAGCACTCGACGTCGGCCGCTCCGAACGGCTCGGTCACGGCATCCGGATCCTCGAGGATCCCGAGCTGGTCGCCCGTGTCCGGGACGAGGGCATCGCGCTGGAGGTGTGCCCGTCCTCGAACGTGACGCTCGGGCTCGTCCCGTCGCTGGCCGAGCACCCGCTCCCCCGGCTGATCGACGCCGGTCTCGCGGTCACGCTCAACACCGACGTCCCCTCGGTCACCGGCACCACGCTCACCGACGAGTACGCCCGTGCCCGCGCCACGTTCGGCTACGACGACGTCGCGCTGGCGGACCTGGCACGGGCGAGCGTCGACGCCTCGTTCGCCCCCGCGGCAACGAAAAAGGCCGTCCACGCGGACATCGACGCCTGGCTCGGCGAATAGCCACTCCACCGCATCGGCGACACCGTCCCAGCCGAAGCCCGCGTCCCGAACGGAGTGTGGGGGACGGTGAGCGATGCTGGTGGCTTTCCCGGGGTGGGCGGGGGTGCTGAAGGACGCTTTCAGTGCGTTGGCCGCGCTGAAGGACGCCTTCAGTGCACTGAGCGCACCGAAGGCGTCCTTCAGCACACCCCCACCGCGAGACCACACCGCTCCTAGTGAGGCCCTGAATGTGGCATTCACGGACCGCGCCGCCCCCAGGACGGCGCGGGCGGCGCTACTTGTCCGCGGTGAGCTTCCCGCCGATCCCCCAGCTGTCGGCAGGCACCTCCTGGATCCACACCTGCACGCTGTCGGCCGGGACCTTCAGCGCGTCGACGAACGCGTCGGTGACGCGGCGGACCAGCTCCCGCTTGAGTTCGACGTCGCGGGGTCCCTGCTGCACGGTCACGATGGGCATGATCGGGTCACTTCCTGGTCGTTTCCCCGGTCTCCGCCGGGCTGACCCCAGTCCACCGGAAACCCGGCGCGCGACCAAGATCCGTTCCGTACGCGCAGCGATCAGTGATCGTGATCGTCCAGCGCGGCGCAGGCCGCGAGCAGCACGTCCAGGTGCGGGGTGGGGTCCTCCGCCCGCACCGCCAGCGACGTCGGCAGCACCAGCCGCGCGTCGCGCACCGGCCGGAACGCCACCCGCGCGGTGGCCAGCTGCCGCGCGTGCGCGGCGTAGCTGACCGTCCACAGTGGCTCTCCGGCGCCGATCGCGGCGTGGGTGTCCTGCAGGCTGCCCGTCTTCCCGTCGAAGGCCGGGGTGAACCCGGCTTCGTGGCAGGCGGAAACGACGAGGTCGACGAGCGGGGCGTTGTCCCGCCGCGACACCAGCCGCAGCGGCAGCCCGGCGAGGTCGGCCAGCGCGATGTCCCGCCCCTCGGCGAGGGGATGCCGGGCGGAGATCACCACCACCAGCGGGTCCGCCCACACCGGGAACAGCCGCACCCCGGGGTGTTCCCACGCGCCGCGGACCAGCGCCGCGTCGAGCTGCCCGTTCGCGACCCGGTCGAGACGGGTCCGCGTCGCCGCCGAGACCAGTTCGACGCCGGTGCCCGGCGCCAGCCCGGCGAGCGCGTCCAGCACCCGGTCCAGGTGATCACCGAGTCCGGTGCTCGTGCCGAGCCGGATCGTCGCGATGCGCCCGCCGGTGAACTCCGCGACGACCGCCTTCGCGCGCTCCTCGGCCGCGAGCACCGCCCGCGCCTCGGGCAGGAACACCCGCCCCGCCTCGGTGAGCCGCACGCGCCGCGGCGAGCGGTCCAGCAGCTCGGCGCCGAGTTCCCGTTCCAGCCGCCGGATCTGCTGGCTCACCGCGGGCTGGACGACGTGCAACCGTTCCGCGGCCCGGCCGAAGTGCAGTTCCTCGGCGACCGTGACGAAGTACCTGAGCTGACGCAGCTCCACCGGGCGCCGCCTAGACCGGCAGCAGCCGGGTGACCACAGTGGACAGTTGCCGCACGTTCCGGCACTCGTGCATTTCCACCAGCTCCGCGTACTCCAGCGCCGCCGAGTCCCCGGTGGACCACAGCGCCCGCCGTTCCGGGTTGAGCCAGAACACCTGCCGCGCGCGGCCGCGGATCCGGCGGAGCGCGTCGAGGTTCGGGTCACCGCCGTTGGTGCGGGCGTCACCGAGGATCAGCACCGACGTCCGCGGCCCGACGGCGTCGGCCCAGTCCTCGTCGAACTGTCCCAGCGCGTCGCCGTAGTCACTGTGCCCGTCCCAACGGGACACCTCGGCCTCGGTGAGGATGCGCGCGCCGAGCCGTTCCGGATCGGCGTCGCCGCCGTCGACCAGCCCGGTGACCTCCTCGGTTTGGTTGACGAAGGCGAACACGCGGACCTTGCCGAACTGGTCACGCAGCGCCTGCACGAGCAGCATGGTGAAGTTCGCGAACCCGGCGACCGACCCGGAGATGTCGCACAGCAGCACGATTTCCGGCCGCGACGGGCGCCGGTGCCGGTACGCCGGGCGCACCGGCACTCCCCCGGTCGAGAGCGAACGGCGCAGCGTGCGCCGCAGATCGATCCGGCCCCTGGCGGACGCGCGCCGCCGCGCGGCGAGCCGGGTCGCGAGCTTGCGGGACAACGGCTGGATCGTGCGGCGCAGCTCGGCGAGCTGGCTCCGGCTCGCGATGAGGAAGTCGACGCGGTCGGCGGCGGGCGGGATCGCGTGCTTCGCCACCCGCTCCGCGCCGCGGACCTCCGCCGCGCGCCGCCGCGCCTCGGTGCGGACCCGCCCGCGGAACCCCTCGACCCGCCGCCGGACCTCGTCGCGCTCCAGGCGGTCGGTGAACGCGTCGCCGGGCGGCGTGCCCGCGCGGATCGCGGCGAGCACCCGCACGATCAGGGTCTGCGGCTGGAGCCGGTCCAGCGTCTGGTGCGCCGACCAGCCGCCACCGGGGCCGGAGGCGGTGCCGTAGGAACCCAGCAGGTCGACCGCGACCCCGGCCAGCTGCGCCAGCGCCTGCCGGTCGTCCTCGGCGAGCGCGGCGGCGAGCTGGTCACGCAGCTGTTCGAGGTTCTCCGGCCGGTCCTCCCTTGCCCGCTCGGGCGCGCCGACCCCGGCCGGGAAATAGACGTCGAAGGCCGCGTCGAACACCGAGCGCTGCCCGCCCCGGCGCACCAGCGCGGCCGCGAGGCCCTCCCGCATCAGCTCGCGGTCGGCGAAGCCGAGCACCTCCAGCGCGGCGGCCGCGTCGACCGTCTCGCTGGGCCCCGCCGGGATGCCCTGCACCCGCAGCGCCCGCACGAACGCCGTCAGCCGCTCCGGAACCGCCGAGGTCACGAGGCGTCCAGTACCTCGTCGAGCCGCAGGCCCACCCCCGCCTTCGCGATGTCGTCCTGGTGCTTGAGCACCACACCGAGACTCTCGCGGACGACCTGCTCGTCCAGCACGTCGGCGCCGAGCGCGAGCAGCGTGCGCGCCCAGTCGATCGTCTCGGCCACCGAGGGCAGTTTGCGCAGGTCCATCGCCCGCAGCGCGGCGACGACGCGGACCACCGAGTCCGCGAGGACCGCGTCGATCCCCGGCACCTTGCGCCGGACGATCTCGCGCTCCAGATCCTCGTCCGGGAAGTCGATGTGCAGGAACAGGCACCGCCGCCGCAGCGCCTCGGACAGCTCGCGGGTGGCGTTGGAGGTCAGCACGGCGAACGGGTGCCGGGCCGCGGTGATCGTGCCCAGTTCGGGGACGGTGACCTGGAAGTCGCCCAGCACCTCCAGCAGCAGGCCCTCGACCTCCATGTCGGCCTTGTCGGTCTCGTCGATGAGCAGCACCGTCGGCTCGTCGGAGGAGATCGCGGTCAGCAGCGGGCGGCGGAGCAGGAACTCCTCGCCGAAGATGTCCGTGCGGGCCTGCTCCCAGGTCTCGTCCCGGCCCGCGGTGATCCGCAGCAGCTGCTTGGCGTGGTTCCACTCGTAGAGCGCGCGGGCCTCGTCGATGCCCTCGTAGCACTGCAGCCGCACCAGCCGCGAGCCGCTGACCCGCGCGACGGCCTTGGCCAGCTCCGTCTTGCCCACCCCGGCCGGGCCCTCGACCAGCAACGGCTTGCCGAGCCGGTCGGCGAGGAACACCGTGGTCGCCACGGCGGGCGAGGCCAGGTAGCCCACCTCGGCGAGCTTCGCCGACACGTCGTCGACGGAGGAGAAGAATCCGGTGCCCACGCGACCTCCCTAAGCGCTTGCTCACCCCGGACTGTACCGGACCGCCGGGCAGGCGCCCGCGAGTTAGCATCGGCCGCGTGACCTACGTTGCGGCGGCCAGCCGATACGAGACCATCCCCTACCGACGGTGCGGACGCTCCGGGCTGAAGCTGCCCGCGATCTCGCTCGGCCTGTGGCACAACTTCGGCCACGACCGGCCGCTCCGGGTCCAGCGCGACATCACCCGGCGCGCGTTCGACCTCGGCATCACGCACTTCGACCTGGCGAACAACTACGGCCCGCCCTACGGCTCGGCGGAGGAGAACTTCGGGCGGCTGCTGGCGAGTGACTTCAAGCCGTACCGCGACGAGCTGGTGATCTCCACCAAGGCCGGGTACGACATGTGGCCCGGCCCGTACGGCGAATGGGGTTCGCGCAAGTACCTCCTTGCCTCGCTCGACCAGTCGCTGGGCAGGCTGGGGCTGGACTACGTCGACATCTTCTACTCGCACCGCTTCGACCCGGAAACGCCGCTGGAGGAGACCGTCGGCGCGCTGGACCACGCCGTCCGCTCGGGCAAGGCGCTCTACGTCGGCATCTCCTCCTACAACTCCGAGCGGACCGCCGAGGCCGCGCGGCTGCTGCGCGAGCTGGGCACGCCGCTGCTCATCCACCAGCCCTCGTACTCGATGCTCAACCGCTGGATCGAACGGGACAAGCTGCTCGACACGCTGGAGACCGCGGGCGCCGGGTGCATCGCGTTCTCGCCGCTCGCCCAGGGCGTGCTCACCAGCCGCTACCTCGACGGCGTCCCGGCGGATTCCCGTGCCGCGCAAGGCAAATCCCTCAGGCCGGACACGCTGACCGACGAGTCGCTGGCCAAGGTGCGGGCGCTGCACGAGATCGCCGTCCAACGTGGACAGACGCTCGCCCAGCTCGCGCTGGCCTGGGCGCTGCGGGACCCGCGGCTGACGTCGGTGCTGATCGGCGCGAGCAGCGTCAAGCAGCTGGAGGACAACGTCGGGGCGCTCGCGAACCCGGAGTTCACCGAGGCGGAGCTGGCCGAGATCGACCGCTACGCCACCGAAAGCGGCATCAACCTGTGGAAGCGCTCCAGCGACGCCTGAGAAACCGTTTGCGAGTGATCGCCGGGGCACCGACGATGTCCGGTATGGGTACGACGTTCGACGAACTCCTCGCCGAGGGAGCCGCGCAGCCGACCGAGGGCTGGGACTTCTCCTGGTTCGCCGGCCGGGCCACCGAGGAACGGCCGCCGTGGGGATACTCCCGGCTGCTCGGCGAACGGATGGCCCGCGCCTCGGCGGGGCTCGACCTGCAGACCGGCGGCGGCGAGGTGCTCGCCGGGATCCCGGCGCCACCGCCGGTACTGGCGGCCACCGAGGGCTGGGCGCCGAACATCGCGACGGCCAGGGAGACGCTGGCCCCGCTCGGCGCCGAGGTGCACGAACTCCCCGCCGACGCGCCGCTGCCGTTCCCCGACGCCACCTTCGACCTCGTCACGGCGCGCCATCCGACGTACGTCCCGTGGCCCGAGGTGGCCAGGGCGCTCGCCCCCGGCGGGACCTACCTCGCCCAGCACGTCGGCGGGCCCTCCGCCGCCGAGCTGACGGCGTTCATGATGGGTTCCTGCCCGCCCGCGGACCCCGCCGACCCGACCTTCGGCGCCGAGGGCGCCCGTGCCGCCGCCGAGGCCGCGGGGCTGACCGTGACCGAACTGCGGACCGCGGTCTGCCGCGTGGAGTTCTTCGACGTCGCCGCGGTGGTCCACTACCTGCGCAAGGTGATCTGGATGGTGCCGGACTTCGACGTCGAGCGGTATCGCGAACGGCTCGCCGCGATGCACGAGCTGATCCTCGCCGACGGCGGCTGGTCCATGAACCACCACCGCTTCCTGCTCGAAGCCCGCAGGCCCTGACCCGGGTTCTCCGTCCCGTCACACGAGGTCTCCACGCAATCACGCGAGATCTCCCCACAATCACGCGGGATCTCCGTGCGCGCACACGAGGTCACCGGGATAGGTCGCGCGATCTCACGTGTTCAGGTGGAGACCTCATGTGATCAGGTGGAGATCTCGCGTGATCCGGCGGTCGATCTCACGGATCACGGCCAGCCCGCCGGTGGTGAGGTTCGACAGCATCGCGACGTCGAGGCCCGCCGCCGGGTAGTGCCGCGCGAGCGCACAGGCCCCGGTGTTGCCCCCGTCCTTGTAGTGGTTCCGCACCTCGCCGTCCGCGCCGAGGGTGAACTCCAGGCCGAAGCCGTACCAGACGTCGCCGTCGGCGCTTTCGTGGTGCGGCACCTGCGGAGTGAGGAACCGCGAGGTGCTTTCGGCGGACAGCAGCTCACCGCCGCGTACCGCGCGCAGGAACCGCACCAGATCGTCCACAGTGGAGTGTGCACCGCCGTCGGGTGAGCCGATGGGCGGATAGCTGAAGATGTTCTGCTGCCAGCCGGTGATCCGGCCTTCGGTACCGACAACCGGGTCCCAGCCCTCGGCGACGTCGGGGGCTGGGTCGCGCCGGTCGAAGAAGTCCGAGTCCGCCATGCCCGCGCGGGCGAACACGGCCTCGCGGACGTGGTCCCGGTACCCGGTACCGGTGACCTCCTCGATCGCCATGCCCACGAGCAGATAGCCGGCGTTGCAGTACCGGCAGCCCGTGCCGGGCGCGAACATCGGCTTCTTGTAGGCGAAATTCGGCAGGTGATCACGCGTGCGCGTGACCGAGTACACCGGTTTGGCTTCCCACAGGGCTTCGTAGCTCTCCCCGGCCTCCTCGTCCGCGTCGTCGGCGATGCCCGAGGTGTGCGTGAGCAGGTGCCGCACCGTCACCTCCGGCGAGATCGTGGTGCCACGCAGATCGACGAGCCCGGCGATCGGCGCGTCCAGTTCCAGCCGTCCCTCGTCGGCCAGCCGGAACGCCGCCACGGCGGTGAACAGCTTCGTGACGGACGCGGTGTCGAAGCGCGTGGCAAGCGTGTTCGGCACGCGCCAGCGACGGCTCGCCCACCCGTAGGAACCCGAGAACACCGTCTCGGTACCACGGCGGATCAGCACCACCCCGGAGAACAGGTCCTCGGCGGCGCGGGCGGCGAGCCAGGTGTCGAAACCGGTGAACGACATGAGCCGACGGTAGCCGCGCGCGCTGATCCCGTCCCCTGGAATACGCCGTGCTGACGTTTGACCAAATTTCGCATTTGGTCATATGCTCGTTCGCATGAGCCCTGCCGAGTCCCGGGCGGACCGTGCCGAACGCATCCTCGACGCCGCCGCCGACCTCCTGACGCGCGTCGGCTACCGGCGTACCACCGTGGAAGACGTCGCGGACCACGCCGACGTCGGCAAGGGCACGCTCTATCTGCACTGGAAGACGCGCGAGGCGCTGTTCCTCGCCGTGCTGCGCCGCGAGGGGGCGCGGACGATGGAAGACCTGGTGCACGCGCTCGAAGCCGACCCGCAGGTGGCGCTGCTGCCGCGGCTGACCGAGGTCCAGTTCACCAACGTCGTCAACCGGCCGCTGCTGTACGCGGGCTACGCCGCCGACGCCGACCTGCTCGGCAAGCTGCTGCCCAAGCTCCACGGCGATCTGAACCCGCGTCACGACGAGCTGTTCGAGGACTACCTGCGCCTGCTCGCCGGGCACCGGCTCCTGCGGACGGACCGGCCGGTCGGGGAGATCGCCGTCGCGTACCGCGCGATGATGCACGGTTTCCTGCTCTCCCCGCGGACCGGGGACCCCGCCGCGGCCGCCGCGCTGCTGGCCGACACCGTCGCCCACGCCTTCACCCCGCCGGGCAGGCCCCCGGCGGCGAAGGTCCGCGCGATCGCGCCCCGCGCCGTCGCGATCTTCACCGAAGCCGCCGAACTCGACCGCGCCCACCTGCGGCGTGCCTACAGCTAGGAGAAACGCGATGCGCACCGGAATCCTCCTCGACGAACTCGGCGTGTCCTTCGCGGACCTGCGGACGCAGGCACGCACCGCCGCCGAACTCGGCTACCGCTCGATCTGGCTGGCCCAGCGCGGGAGCTGGGACGCGCTCACCGCGCTGGCCGCGATCGGCACCAGCGTCCCCGGCGTCACGCTGGGCACGTCGGTGGTGCCGACCTACTCCCGGCATCCGCTCACCCTCGCGGCGCAGGCGCGGACGCTCCAGGCCACCACCGGAGCACCGGTCGACCTCGGCGTCGGCGTCAGCCACCGGCCCATCGTCGAGGGCGAGTTCGGCTACTCGTTCGACCGGCCGATCCGGCACCTGCGCGAGTACCTCCAGGCGCTGGATCCGGTGCTGCGCGGGGAAAAGGCGGACTTCCACGGCGAGACACTCACCGCCGCGGGCGAGGTCGGGATCCCGAACGACGAGCCGCCGTCGGTGGTCGTCGGCGCGGTCAGCCCGGTGTCACTGCGGGTCAGCGGCGCGTACGCGGACGGCGCGACCACCGTGTGGGCCGGGCCGCGTTCGCTGGCGGAGTTCGTCGTGCCGACGCTCACGAAGGCGGCGGCCGGGGCCGGACGCCCGGCACCGCGGGTGATCTCCACCCAGCTGATCTGCGTCACGAGCGATCCCGGAGCGCGGCGCGACTGGGTCCAGGACCGCTACGGCCCCGCGGCCGGGGTCCCCGCCTACCGCGCGATCCTGGACCGTGACGGCCATGCCGGGGTGCCCGACGCGGTGCTGGCCGGCGACGAGGAGCACGTGCTGGCTCGCGTTCGCGAGCTGGAAAGCGCTGGTGCCACCGAGCTGCTGGTCATCCCCTTCGGGGAACCGTCCGAACAGGATCGGACGCGCGCGCTGCTCGCCCGCCTCTGACCGTCCGAACAGGACCGGACGCACGCGCTGTTATTCTGCCTCTGACCGTCCGAAAAGGACAGAACTCAGCCGACGTCGTGCCCGCGCTCGCGGGCGGCGTCGAGCAGGTCGTCCCTGGCCCGCGCGACCCGGGAGCGCACGGTGCCGACCGGGCAGCCGCAGACGTCGGCGGCCTCGGCGTAGCTCAGCCCGAGCACCTGGGTCAGCACGAGCACCTCGCGCCGCTCCGGGTCGAGGCCGTCGAGCAGCATCCGCAGTTCGACCAGGTCCTCGAACCCGGCCGCGGCGGCGCGGGTACCCCGGCGTTCGACGGCGCTTTCCCAGTCCGTGTCGGCGATCCGTGGCCGGGCCCCCGCCGAACGCAGCTGGTCGACGACGACGCGGCGGGCGATGGACAGCAGCCAGGTGCGTGAGGACGAGCGGCCGGCGAACCGGCGCAGGCTGCCGAAGGCCCGCAGGTAGGTCTCCTGGGTGAGGTCGTCGGCGGCACCGGCGTCGGCGAGGTGGGCGAGGAAGCGCCACACGTCGGCCTGGGTGGCCCGCACCCACTCCTCCAGCGCGCGCCGGTCGCCGCGGCCGGCGGCCAGCGCCAGCGCGGTGATCCGTTCGTCGTCTTCGCTGCTGCGCGCACCGGGCATGCCCAGAAATGTACAGCGGGAGCGCAGCTCCTCGTTTGAGGGTGGCGGCGGGGGCATGGATGGAGTACAGCGGGAGCGCGGGGAACCGTCCGGCCTCGTCGTCCGACTACTGGGAGGTGAGGTGCGAAGAATGCCGTGAAGGGCTGTCGGCGAGGATCGACGGCGAAACCGAGCCGGGCGCGCCCGGTGCCCTCGACCGTCATCTGTCCGGGTGCGCGGCCTGCCGGACGTGGTTCGCCGCCGCCGAACGGCTGAACCGCGGCCTGCTGCTGCGCCCGGCGCCGCCGGTCCCGGACCTCACCGAGGCGATCCTCGACCGCGCGCCCGCGCCCAGCGCGGAGGGCTGGCCGGTGCGGATCGCGCTGGGCGTGGTGGCGGTCGCCCAACTGGGGCTGGCCTTCGCTCAGCTGCTCGGCAGCGGCGGCGCGCATCATCTGGACCCGGTCGAGCTGGCCGGGCACCTCGCGCACGAAAGCGGCGCGTGGAACCTCGCGGTGGGTGTCGGCCTGTTGTGGGCGACCTTCCGGCCGAAGACGGCGTCGGGCCAGCTGCCGCTGCTCACCGGCTTCGTCCTCGTGCTGTCCGGGGTCTCCGCCGGTGACCTGCTCGGCGGGCAGGTGACCGCGGGCCGGGTGCTCACGCACACGTTGGTGGTCCTCGGTCTGGCCCTGCTCTACGCCGTGCACCGGCAGCACCGCGAGCGGCACAGCCCCTCGCCCACCGTGGTGCGGGACGGCGCGGACGGGGTCACCGCCTCCACCGCGGGGGCCGGGCCGGTGGCACGTCCCCGGCACCGGCCCGGGTCCCGCCGCCGCGCCAGTGGCCGGCACGCCGCCTGAGCGCCGTCAGGCGAGCTGCTCCGGGGCTCCGAAAGTCCGTGAATGCCACATTGAGGGACTCTGAGTCCCTCAATGTGGCATTCACGGACCGCTTGGTGCAGGGGGCGGCACTCAGGCGAACTTCGTCCGAGGCCGTTCCTGGAGAACGCCGTCGACGTGGACGTCCACGCGTTCGTCGGTGAAGGCGATCAGCCCGGCGATCCTGGCACTCTCCGGCAACGGGTCCGGATAGCTCCAGGCGAGGTCGGTGTGCAGCTCGCCACCGGCGCGGACGGACCAGTACCCCGCCGCGCCCTTGTAGGGGCAGTGCGTGACCGTGTCCGTCGGTTCGAGCAGGTCGAGCCGGACGTCGGTGCGCGGCAGGTAGTACCGGGTGGGCAGGCCGGTCTCGAACAGCAGCGAGGGGCGGACGCTGTTCGCGACGGTCACGCCGCCGACCTCGACCCGGACGTGCCGGGAGCTGGGCAGGATGTCCACCCGGACCCCGGGGTCCCGGGGGTGGGTGAAGATCTCCTCGTTCTCCTCGAACCACGCGTCCATCGCCGCGAACTCGATCCGGACGTGGTCCCGGAGCTCGGGGATCGGGGATTCCGGGTACTCCAGCGCGGCGTCCACCGCTTCGGCACCACCGGCCCTTATCGTCGACAGAACGCCTTCCCCCCGGCTCGGCGAGCGCACCGTGTTCCCGGTGGGGGTGAGCGCGGTGGGCACGACGTCGGCGCGAGGGAAGTAATACGTTGGGTAGTAAGGAACTTCCCACACCAGCAACGGGTGGACGGTGTCCGCGACCACCTGCCCGCCGAGGCGGGCCCGGACCCGTTTCGCGCCGCGTGCCACGCGGACCCGGCCGCGTCCCGGAGTACTCATACGGCCTTCAACGACCCGCCGGCGGTGTCTGTTCCCTCACCCGCCGCGGGTCGATAGGAAGGTTTCTTACCCAAGAGGCGGCGCCTCCGGATAACTTGGGAGTACCTATACCTTCGACAGGAAGCGGGCTCTGGTGGTTGGCGTAGACACTCCGCCGGTCGGCACGCCCGCCGGGATGCGCAAGATCAACCAGCGGGCGGTGCTGGATCTGCTGCGCCGCGGCGGTCCGGCGACCCGGCCCCAGGTGGCCAAGGACACCGGGCTGTCCAAGCCGACGGTGAGCCAGGCGCTGCTCGCGCTCGAGGCCGCGGGGCTGGCGCGCCCGACCGGGCACACCTCCACCGGCACCGGCCGGTCCGCGGTGCTCTACGAGGCGGACCCGACCGCGGGCTACGTGCTGGGCGTGGACATCGGCCGCGAGCACCTCCGGGTGGCCGTGTCGGACCTCGGCCGCACGATGGTCGCGCGGCGGGACGAGCGGAACACCGCCCGGTCGGGCAACGCGCTGGTCTCGGCGGTCGGCACGATCGCGGCCGCCACGATCTCCGACGCGGGCCTCGCCCAGGAGGACATCGTGGTGCGCGTGCTCGGCTCGCCCGGCGTCGCCGATCCGGCGCGGCGCTGCTTCCGGCACGCGCCGAACCTGCCCGGCTGGGGACGCGCCGGGCTGCTCGACGACCTGGAGGCCGCGGTCGGCCCCGACCTGATGGTGGAGAACGACGCGAACCTCACCGCCGTCGGCGAATGGGAAAGCGGCGCGGCGCGCGGCGCGTCCGTGTTCGGCTGCATCACGATCGGCACCGGCGTCGGCATGGGCCTGATGGTCGACGGCCGTGTCTTCCGCGGTGCCACCGGCGCCGCCGGGGAGATCGGCTACCTGCCCTACGGACAGCTCCGCTCGGCCGACGAACCGGGCGAGCCACCGGCGCGCGGGCACCTGGAGGAGGCCACCGCGGCCCAGTCCGTCGTCCAGGGGGCGCGGGAACTCGGCCTCGGCTCGGCGAAATCGGCACGCGAGGTGTTCCGTCTCGCCCGCGAGGGCGACGAACTGGCGCAGCGGGCCGTCGAGGCCGAGGCGGACCGGCTGGCCTACACGGTGGCGTCGGTCGCGGCCGTGCTCGACCCCGAGCTGATCGTGCTCGGCGGCGGGATGGGCACGGCGGCGGACCTGCTGCTCGAACCGATCGACCGGGCGCTGCGCGCGTTCACCCCGCTCGTCCCGGCGGTCGTGCAGGGTGAGCTCGGCGAGGACGGTGTGCTGGCCGGCGCGATCAGTGTCGGTCTCCGTGCCGCCGAGGGCCTGGTGTTCGAACGGCGCGTCGGCGCGGCCTGAGCCGCGGCGTTCAGCCCGCCGCCCGCCAGGCCCGGCCGCCGGTGCCTCCCGGGCAGGCGAGCCGCCACGGCGTCAGCCGCAGGACCCGGATCGCCGGGTCCCGGTGGTCCCGCGCGCCGAGGATCTTCGGGTCGTAGCCGAGCGGTTCCGGCGCGGTGGCGAAGAGCTCCCAGACGTGCTCGCGGGCGGGCTCGTCGTCGAGCAGTTCCGCGGCGCATTCGGCGACGGCGACCTCGTGCGCCGGGTCCCAGTAGGTGCAGGAGACGAACGGCGTCCGCGCCAGGTGCGCGAGCTTGAGCGGCGTCGGCCGGGTGAAGACCCAGCCGGTCACGCCGTCACCTGTCCGTTCCCAGATCGGGTGCACGACCCGCGACCGGGGACGTCCGCGCCGGTCCACCGTGGTCAGCGCGCACCACACGATCCGGTGCGCGATCCGGACGAACTCGTCGAGCAGCTCCGCCGGCGCCGTGCGAGAATCCACAACCATGGTTGTGGATAATACGGCACCCGGGCTCGACCTGTCACTCGCCGCGTTGTTCGCCGGCTGGACGATGACCGACGAACTCGGGCGGCGGCTGGCCGCGCGGGGTTTCGGGGAACCGCGGTTCAACGACGGCGTGGTGTTCCAGCACGTGCTCGCCGCTCCCCTGTCGATCTCCGCCCTCGCCGAACGGATGGGCGTGACGCAGCAGGCCGCGTCGAAGGCCGTCGCCGATCTCGAACGGCGCGGGCTGCTGCGCCGGGAGCCCGCGCCAGGGGACGCGCGCACGCGCCTGCTGCACCTCACCGAGCAGGCGCGGAACGCGATCGAGGAGACCCGCGCACTGCGGAAGTCGCTCGAACGCGAACTGATCGACGAGTTCGGGGCGGCTCGCGTCGCCGACGCGCGGGCACTGCTCACGGCGATCATCGGCCGTTTCGGCGGCGACGAGGCCGTCCGCAACCGGCGTGTCCGCCCGCCGCGCTAGTCCCTCACCGTCCGAAGTGGACGCGGATCCCGGCGGCGCCTCAGTTCCCCCCGCGCGCGTTCGTGAGATGGGCGAGGACGAGGTCTTCCAGTGTCACCGGACGCGGGGCCCAGCACGGCTCCGTTTCCGGCGCGACGGTGCCCAGCGGGACCCGGAGCAGGAATTCGGACCGCCCGCCCGCGTGCCGGGCCTCGACGACCTCGCCGGGCACCGGCGCGGTGGCCGACCGGGGACCGGCGTACCGCAGGTGCGCGGCCAGCAGGTCGTCGATGTCGCCCTCGACGCGCAGCCGGCCGCGTTCGAGCAGGAGCAGGTAGTCGGCGACCCCGTCGAGTTCGGCGACGGCGTGGGTGGACACCAGCACGGTCATGCCCGTGTCGGCGACCTCGGTGAGCAGTTCCCTGGTGACCTCGCGCCGGGCCAGCGGGTCCAGTTCGGACAGTGGTTCGTCCAGGAGCAGCACGGAAGGACAGGACCCCGCGGCGAGCGCGAGGGCGACCTGGGCCCGCTCGCCGCCGGACAGCTTCCCGCACGCGCGGCCGAGCGGGACACCGAACCGCTCCAGCCAGCGTTCCGCCCGCCCCTGGTCCCACACCCGGTTCAGGGCCCGCCCCAGCCGCAGCATCTCCCGGACGCTGAAGTGCGGGTAGAGCGGCTTGTCCTGGGCGACGAACGCGACGCGCGCCCCGTCCGCGACCCGCACCTCCCCGGTGTCCGGCGCGAGCACCCCGGCCAGCGCGCCGAGCAGGGTGGACTTGCCCGCGCCGTTGCCGCCCACCAGCGCGGCCACCCGCCCGGCCGGCACCAGGAACGCGCAGTCGCGCAGCACCCACCGGCCGCGGTGGACCTTGCCGAGGCCCCGCGCCGCGAGCGCGACGCCGTCCGGACTCACCTCGTACGGTCCACAGTGGACTCGGCGAGGACGTCGCCGACCAGCGCCTGGATGTCCTCGTCCTCCATCCCGGCCTCCCGCGCGTCGCCGGTCCAGCGCGCGAGCCGCACCCGCAGCCGCGCCATGGCCTCGGGGTCCACCGAGCCGAGCGACCGCTTGACGAAGGTCCCGGACCCCTGCCGCGCCTCGATCAGCCCTTCGAGCTCCAGCTGCCGGTAGGCCTTGAGGACGGTGTTGGGATTCACCCCGCTCGAGGAGACCACGTCCCGCACGGTGGGCAGCCGGTCACCGGGTCGCAGCCAGCCCAGGCGCAGTGCCTCCCGGACCTGGTTGCCCAGCTGCACGTAGGCGGGCACCCCGCCGCCGCGGTCGACGCGGAACTCCACGGCCACACCTCCATTGTGTCACTTGACTAACACAATAGCTGACAAACCCGCCTCGGCACGTGTAACACTTAAGCAGTGTACTAGTTAAGTAGAACACTTGAGAGGCAGCGCGATGCACCGTCTTGCCAGTACCCTCGGCCGCCTGCCGCTTTCGCGGCTCGGCCCGCTCGTGGCGTTGTGCGGCCTCGTCGCGATCGCCGTCGCGGCGTACCCGGTCCACTCCTACGGCGGGTGGGTCGCCGACCTGCAGGCCTACCGCGAGGGCAGCCGGGCCTGGTGGCACGGCGGGGACCTCTACGGCCCGCTGCCGGGCACGCCGGGCGGGGCGACGCCGCCGTTCCTCTACCCGCCGTTCGCGCTGTTCGCGCTGACGCCGTTCACGGTGCCCCCGCTGCCGTCGGCCATCGTCGTGACCGTCGTGGTCACGGTCGCGGCGCTCGCGGTCACCGCCTACGTCGTGGCCCGGTGGGCGTGGCCGGACGCCGGGCGCCGGGGCGCGGCCGGGATCGCGGCGCTCACCACGCCGGTGTTCCTGCTGTTCGATCCCCTGCGCGAGAACCTCGGGCTCGGCCAGGTCAACGTGTGGCTCATGGCGCTCGTCGCGGTGGACTGCCTGAGCCCGCGCACCCGCTGGCCGCGCGGGCTGCTGGTCGGCCTCGCCGCGGCGATCAAGGTGACCCCGGCGGCGTTCCTGCTGTTCTTCTTGCTGCGCAAGGATTTCCGGGCGGCGGGCACCGCCGCGATCGCCGGGTCCCTGGCGACCGGACTCGGCTTTCTCGTGGCCCCGACGGAATCGGCGCGTTTCTTCTTCGGCGGGGTGCTCGCCGACGGCACCCGCGGCAACCTCGGCCGCGAAACCAACCAGTCCCTCACCGGCGCGCTGACGCGGCTCGGCCTGCCGGGCGGCTGGCACTGGGCGCTCCTGATCATCCTGATCGCGGCCGTCCTCGTGGCCGCGGTGCTCGTCACGCGGCGGGCCTCCCCACCGCTCGCCCTCGTCGTCAACGCCGTGGCCGCGCTGCTGTGCTGCCCGCTGTCGTGGTCGGCGCACTGGGTGTGGATCATCCCGGCACTGCTGATTCTCGCGAGCCACGCGACGAACCTCGCGCACCGCCTCGGCGTACTGGGATCGGCCGCGCTCTTCGCCGGCGGACCACAGCGGGCCTTCGCCCCCCGGCGGCACCTGGACCGGCTGGCAGTATGTCGCCGGGAACGCCTACGTGCTCGTCGCCCTGCTCGCGCTGCTCGGCGCCGCGTGCTTCACCCTGGCCCGCACCCGGGTGCGGGCCATCCCCTCACGACGGGATGATCAGGCAGGTGCTGGACGCGGTGGCCAGCACGCGGCCCGCCGCGTCCCGCACGTCGCCTTCGGCGAAGGCCACCCGTGACCCGGCCTTCACGACCCAGCCGTGCGCGCGGATCTCGCCCATGCCGCCGTGGATCGGGCGCACGAAGCTGACCTTCAGCTCGACCGAGGTGTACCCGACCCCGGCGGGCAGCGTCGAGTGCACCGCGCACGCGACGGCGGAGTCCAGCATCGTGGCCGCCACCCCGCCGTGCACCGTGCCGATCGGGTTGTACAGCGACTCGTCCGGCTCGGCCGCCAGCACGACGTCCCCCTCAGTGACGCTGACCCAGCGCAGCCCGAAGTGGGCGGAGATCGGCGGCGGCGGGACGCTCCCGTCGGCGATCCCGCGCAGATAGTCCACACCGGACAGTTTCGCGCCGAGTTCCGCCGTGGGCAACGGATCCCGCCACGAAATGGTCTTCTCACGCAGCTGTCCCACGTGCACGTCTCCGACGGTCATGCCGCCTCCGCTCGCCGAGATACCAGGACGGTCGTCCTAGTGATCAGGATAGGCACAGGACGATCGTCCTAGTCAAGGACTAGACTGGGAACGTGCCCGACACCACCACCCGGGAGCGGATGATCTCCACGGCGATGACCCTGTTCCGCCGCGAGGGCTACCCGGCGACGTCCTGGCGGCGGCTGGTCGAGGAGGCCGGCACGCCATGGGGCTCGGCCTACCACCATTTTCCCGGCGGCAAGGAGCAGCTCGGGGTCGCCGCGATCGAGCTGGGCACCGAACTCGTCGCCAAGACGGTGCGGCGTGCCTTCGAGCGCACCGAGACCGTCGAGGACGCCGTGCGCTGGTGGTACCGCAAGGCGGGCCAGGCGCTCGCCGCCGACGGGTACCGCGGCGGCTGCCCGCTCGCCACGGTTTCGCTGGAGATGGCCAACGTCTCCCCCACGCTGACCGAGGCGTGCCGCACGGCGTTCGCCACCTGGCACCGGCTGCTGGCCGGGCTGATCGCCGGGCGCGGGTACGACGCCGAGCGCGCGGAGGACCTCGCCTTCGCCGCGGTGGAACTCCTGGAGGGCGCGCTGCTGCTCTGCCGCGTCCGCCGGTCCACCGCCCCGCTCGACCGCGCCGCCACGCACTTCGCCCGGCTGGCACGGGAGGAAAGCTGAGCTGGTCCGGCCGCGGCCGGGGTGCCATCATCGGCGCGTGAGCACCGAGCCGGAACCCCGCCTCATCGACCCCGACCGCGCCGCCGCGGCCAGCGCCGGGCTGGGCGACCGCGCGGTGATCGACGAGTGGGCACGGCGGTTCTCCGCCGTCGCCGACCCGTCCCGGCTCGCGCTGCTGGTGTCCATCCACTACGCCCGCGAAATCAGCGTCACCGACCTCGCGGCGGTGACCGGGATGACCGACACCGCCGTGTCCCAGGCGCTGCGGCTGCTGCGCGCGCACGGGCTCGTCGCGGCCAGGCGTGCCGGGCGGGTGGTGCGCTACCGCCTCGCCGACGAGGACGTGCACGAACTGATCCACCGCGTCCGCCCGCATCCGGCGCGCACCGGCGAGGCGGGCTGAGTCCCGGTACCGTCGCAGGCATGCTCGGACTGCCGGAGACCATCACCGCCTGTCTGTTCGACCTCGACGGCGTCCTGACCGGGACGGCCGTGCTCCACCGCGAGGCGTGGAAACGGACCTTCGACGAGTTCCTCCTCGCACGCGACGGCGCGGATTTCACTCCGTTCACCGACCACGACTACGCCGCCTACGTGGACGGCAGGCCACGCGCCGACGGCGTCCGCGAGTTCCTGCGCTCGCGCGGGATCACGCTCCCCGAAGGGGAACCGGACGATCCGGTCGACGCGGCGACGGTCAACGGCGTGGGCAACCGCAAGAACGAACTGGTCCTGAAGATCATCGAGGAACGCGGGGTGAACCCCTATCCCGGTTCGGTGCGGTACCTCGAGGCCGCGCGGGACGCCGGGCTGCGGATCGCGGTCGTGACCTCCTCGGCCAACGGCGCCAAGGTGCTCGACGCCGCGGACCTGACGCGGTTCGTGGAGGCCAGGATCGACGGGCTGGTGATCGGGCGGGACCACCTGAAGGGCAAGCCCGCGCCGGACTCGTTCCTCGCCGGTGCCCGGGCGCTGGACGTCGAACCCGCGCACGCGGCGGTGTTCGAGGACGCGCAGTCCGGGGTCCAGGCCGGCCGGGCCGGGGGCTTCGGGTTCGTCGTCGGCGTCAACCGCGCGCACCAGGCCGGTGAGCTGCGCGCGCACGGCGCCGACGTGGTGGTGGACGATCTCGCCGAACTGCTGGAGGCACCGTGAGCTTTCCTGGCCAGGGCACGATGCCGGGGCACGGGTACGAATGCGCGCCGTGGGAGCTGCGCTGGCGTGGGATGGACATCGGGGCCCTGCAGCGCACCGAATCCGCGTTCGCGTTGTCCAACGGGCACATCGGGCTGCGCGGCACGCTGGAGGAGGCGGAGCCGCGCGGGTTGCCGGGCACCTACCTCAACGGGTTCTACGAGCAGCACGAGCTGCCCTACGCCGAGGGCGGGTACGGCTACCCCGAGGAGGGCCAGACCGTCGTCAACGTGACCGACGGCAAGATCATCCGGCTGCTCGTCGAGGACGAACCGCTCGACATGCGGTACGGCACCGCGACCGCGCACGACCGGGTGCTCGACTTCCGCGCGGGCACGCTGACCCGCGCCACCGAATGGTCCTCGCCGACCGGGCGCCGGGTCCGCGTGCGCACCGAACGGCTGGTGTCGTTCACCCAGCGCGCGGTGGCGGCGATCCGCTACGAGGTCGAGCCGCTCGACGACGACCTCCAGCTGGTGGCGCAGTCGGATCTGCTGGCCAACGAGCCGATCGAGTCCGACACCCGTGACCCGCGTGTCGCCGCGGCGCTGGAGTCCCCGCTGGTCTCGCTGTTCAGCCACGCCGAGCAGTACAACGCCGTGCTGGTGCACCGGACCCGGGTGTCCGGGCTGCGGATGGCCGCGGCGATGGACCACGAGATCGAGGTCGACGACGGCGTCCGCACCCGGATCCACGCCGAGGACGATCTCGCGCGGCTCACCGTGGCCGTCGACGTCCCGAAGGGCGGGCGGCTGCGGATCACGAAGTACCTCGCCTACGGCTGGTCGGCGCAGCGGTCGGTGCCCGCGCTGCGCGCGCAGGTCGACGCCGCGCTCGCCGGGGCTCGGCAGACCGGCTGGGCGGGGCTGCTCGCCGAGCAGCGGGCGTTCCTCGACGACTTCTGGGCCACCTCGGACATCGAGCTCGACGGCGATCCCGAGCTCCAGCAGGCGGTCCGGTTCGCGCTGTTCCACCTGTTGCAGGCCGGGGCCCGCGGGGAGAGCAGGGCGATCGCGGGCAAGGGCCTGACCGGGCCGGGGTATGACGGGCACGCGTTCTGGGACACCGAATCGTTCGTGCTGCCGGTGCTGACCTACACGATGCCGGACGCCGCCCGCGACGCGCTCCGCTGGCGACACTCCACAATGGACAAAGCGAAGGACCGCGCCGGTCAGCTCGGGCTGCGCGGCGCGGCGTTCCCGTGGCGGTCCATCACCGGCGCGGAGTGCTCGGCGTACTGGCCGGCGGGCACCGCCGCGTTCCATGTCAGCGCGGACATCGCGGACGCGGTGCTGCGCTACCTCGGCGCCACCGGCGACGAGGAGTTCGAGCGCGAGTGCGGCGCCGAACTGCTCGTGGAGACCGCGCGGCTGTGGGCCTCGCTCGGCCACCACGACCGGCGTGGCGCGTTCCGCATCGACGGGGTGACCGGGCCGGACGAGTACTCCGCGGTGGCGGACAACAACGTCTACACGAACCTCATGGCCCGGCGGAACCTGCTCGGCGCGGTCTCGACGTGTGAACGGCATCCCGACCTCGCCGAGCGGTTCGGCGTGGACGCCCCAGAACTCGACTCCTGGCGCGCGGCGGCCGCGGCGATGTACCTGCCCTACGACGCCGAACTCGGCGTGCACCCGCAGTCCGAGGGTTTCCTCGACCACGACGAATGGGACTACGCGGGCACCGCCGCCGAGCACTACCCGCTGCTGCTGCATTACCCGTACTTCGACCTCTACCGCAAACAGGTCGTCAAGCAGGCCGACCTCGTGCTGGCACTGCACCTGTGCGGGGATTCGTTCAGCCTCGCGGAAAAGGCCCGCGACTTCGCCTACTACGAGGCGCGGACCGTGCGGGACTCCTCGCTCTCGGCGGGGACGCAGGCCGTCGTCGCGGCCGAGGTCGGGCACCTGGCGCTCGCCTACGACTACCTCGCCGAGGCGGCGCTCACCGACCTGAACGACGTGCACAACAACGTCCGCAACGGCATTCACATGGCGTCGCTGGCCGGGGCGTGGCAGGGCGCGGTCGCCGGGTTCGGCGGGCTGCGCGATCACGGCGGCGAGCTGACGTTCGCGCCCCGGCTGCCGCCCGCGCTGAACCGGCTCACCTTCCGGTTGTGCTTCCGCGGCACGCGGTTCCAGGTCGAGATCGACCGCGACGAGGCCACCTACCACGTGCTGATGGGCGAGCCGCTCGCGCTGCGCCACCACGGCGAGGCGATCACCGTGACCGCCGAACCGGTGCGGCTGCCGATCCCGCCGATCGATCCCGGCGAGGCGCCCGTGCAGCCACTGGGCCGGGAACCCGTGCGACGCGTCCGCGGCCCCGGCGGCTGAGGCCTCAGTCCGGCGGCTCGCCGGGCTGATCCTCGGTGCCGGGCGGCGGATCGACGTCACGGGTCCGGCCCGGAGTCAGGTCCGGGCCCGGCGCGGTGGGGACGTCACCGGGCAGCTGGGGATCGGGCAGCTTCGGCTGCTGCTCGTCCTCTTCCCCGAAAGGCTCGTTCATCCTTTCTGGGTACCCGGTTTTCCGTCCCCGCACCAGGGGCGGGGCTACGCGACGCGGCGCCCGCCGCGCGCGGGCGATCCGCCGAGCCGGTCGAGCAGGGTGAGCAGCAGGCCGTCCCTGGTCGACCACGGGCAGATCGCCACCCGGCCGCCGGACACGGTGAGCAGCGCCTCCGCGACGATCGCGCCGGCCAGCGCCTGCCGGGCGCGGACCCGCGAGATGCCGGGCAGCTCGGCCCGGCGGGCGGACGGGAGCGCGGCCAGCCGGGGGATCCACGCGCGCAGGTCCTCCAGCCGCAGCTCGCGTGCCTTGCCCGGCCGGTCACCCGCGAGCCGGGCGAGCTGGCGCAGCACCTTCGAGCAGCCGACCACCCGGTGGTCGGCGATCTCGGGCAGCACGTCGCCGAGCGCCTCGGTGACCTCTTCGAGCGCGTGTTCGCGCAGCGCGGCGGCCCGCTCGCCCGACACGGGTTCGACGGGCAGCCAGTCCCGGGTCATCGACCGCGCGCCCAGCCGCAGCGACCGCGCGAACGCGGCCCGCTCGCCCCGGCCGGCGGCCAGTTCGACGGTGCCGCCGCCGATGTCGAGCACCAGCAGCGGCCCCGCCCCGGCGCCGTACCAGCGACGGGCACCGAGGTAGGCCAGCTCGGCCTCCCGGCGCCCGGAGAGGAACCGCAGCTCGACGCCGGTTTCGGCGGCGATCCGGTGGACCACCTCCCGCGCGTTGCGCGCGTCCCGGATCGACGAGGTCGCGAGCGGGTACACGTCGGTGACCCCGTGCTTGGCGGCCATGGTCATCCCGGCCGACACCGCGGCGGTCACCGCCGCGATCCCGCGTTCGGTCAGGCGTCCCGCCGGGTCGAGTTCGCGGTCGAGCCGGAGCCGGGTCTGGTGGGACAGGGCCGGGTCGAGCGGTGTCCCGCCGGGCTCCAGCACCACCAGGCGCGCGCTGAACGATCCGACGTCCAGCACGCCCACCGCGGGCTTCTCCGTGGTCGACGCGATCTTCGGCACAGCCGGGCACACCTCACTTCCGCTGCGGATGATCCTCCGGGGTCTTACCGTGTCCGGGATTCAACCCCCTGTTCACCTGATCTTGGCCGAACTCCCCCGTAAGTCACGTGGTTTTGACAACTTCCTGGCGCTTCGCTCACGCCGTGATATCACCACAGATTACCGAAGGTAACCCGACTGAGTGATTCAGGGCGAGTTAAGACTCAATTCGGTAACGACGACGGGGGCCCGGGACGATGTCTGGGCATCAGACCGGGGTGGAGCGGCAGGTGAACGTGATCCGACGACCCGAGCGGCGCGGCGAGCTCGTCCCGCTGCTCGCCGCGGCGACCGCGGTCGTCCTCGGCCTGGGCGGGGTACTGCTGGGTGTCTCGTTCGCGCTCGCGCCCGCCGCGGTCACCCCGGCCACGGCCGGGGCCGCCCCCGTGCCCGCGGGCCGCGGCTCGCCCGCGAGCGGGCACACCACCCCGAAACCGGCGGTGCTCGAAATCCCGACGCTCGGGCTGACCAGCGGAAAGCTCGTCGAACTCGGGCACACCCCGGAGGGCCGCCGGGAGCTGCCCGGCACCGCTACGAGCGTCGGCTGGTTCGCCGACGGCCCCGCGCCCGGCGAGAGCGGGGTCGCCGTCGTGGCCGGGAACGCGGGCTTCGGATACGCGCACGGCGCTTTCGGCAGGCTCGCCGGGTTGCGGCCGGGCGACCAGATCACGGTGCGTGACGCCGCCGGGCTGGCCGGGCGGTTCGTCGTCCGCCGGGTGGCCGTCTTCCCGCCGGACACCCCGGACAACGCCCTCGTCGCGCCGGACGCGGGCGGGCCGGAGCTGCGGCTGATCACCTGCCACGGGACCTACGACGCCACCGCGGGCGTGGGCCACCGGACGGCGGTGTTCGCCGCCCCGGCGCCCTGACACCCCGCCTCAGCCGAGGAGTTCCCGCAACTTGGCCACGGCCTCGACCCGCGCCTCACGGCCGGGCAGCAACGGATTGACGACCAGCGTGGTCGCCCCGGCCTCCTCGAACGCGGCGAGCCGCTCCTTGACGTAGCCCGCGGGGCCCACCAGCGAAATCGCGCGGAGCAGCTCGGCGGGCACGGCGGCCGCGGCCTCCTCCTTCTTGCCGTCCAGGTAGAGGTCCTGGATCTGCTTCGCCTCGGCCTCGTAGCCGTAGCGGCAGGCGAGGTCGTTGTAGAAGTTCTTGCCCCGCGCGCCCATCCCGCCGATGTAGAGGGCCAGCATGCCCCGCAGGTGATCCAGCAGGTGATCGACGTCGTCCCCGATCGCGAGCGCGGCGCCGACGAAGGTGTCCAGCTCCGGCAGCGACGGGTCACGCCTGGCCTTGCCCTCCGCGAGCGACGCGCCCCAGACGTCGGCGGCCTTCTCGGGGTGGAAAAAGATCGGCTCCCAGCCCTCGGCGAGCTCCGCGGTGAGCGCGACGTTCTTCGGGCCGATCGAGGCGAGCAGGATCGGGATGCGCTCGCGGACCGGGTGGTTGATCAGCTTGAGCGGCTTGCCGAGCCCGGTGCCCCGCTCCGGCGGCAACGGGATCGTGTAGTGCTTCCCGTCGTGCACGACGCGCTCGCGGCGCCACACCTGGCGGCAGATGTCGATGATCTCGCGGGTCCGGCCGAGCGGCGCGTCGTACTTCACGCCGTGGAAACCCTCGATCACCTGTGGCCCGGACGCGCCCAGCCCCAGGGTGAACCGGCCGTCGGAGACGAAGTCGAGCCCGGCCGCGGTCATCGCGGTCAGCGTCGGCGTGCGGGTGTAGATCTGGAAGATGCCCGAGGCGATCTCCACCCGTTCGGTCTTCGCGGCGACGTAGCCGAGCTGGCTGACGGCGTCGAACGAGTAGGCCTCCGGCACGAAGACGATGTCGAGCCCGACCTTCTCCAGCTCGACGATGTCCGCGACGCTCTCGGCGAAACCGCCCGCGTAGCTGATCTGGGTCCCGATCCGCATCCGTTACTCCTTCTGCTCGGCTGGCCCCAGTCTACTGAGCGCCCGCTTAGGTCGGCAGCTCAGGGGAGATCGCCCGGCTTGGCTACGATTCACCCAGGACGGTGGGGAGAAGACGTGACACAGGGATCTGAGCGGCCCATACCGGGAGTGGACCTGGAGCGCCCCAGCGTGGCGCGGATCTACGACTGGTACCTCGGCGGTACGGCCAACTGGGCCGTCGATCGTGAGTTCGGCAAGAAGGTTTTGTCGACGTTTCCGGCCGGGGCGCAGTGCGCCAAAGCCAACCGGGCCTTCCTGCACCGCGCGGTGCGGCACCTGGTGCGGCTGGGTGTGCGTCAGTTCGTCGACATCGGCTCCGGTGTCCCCACGATGGGCAACGTGCACCAGGTCGCCGACGAGGTGGCGCCGGACTCCCGCGTGGTCTACATCGACCACGAACCCGTGGCGGTCGCGCACTCCCGGATCCTGCTGGAGCGCCACGGCGATCCCGGCCGCCACGCGGTGATCCACGGCGATCTCCGCGAGCCCGACCGGCTCTGGCACGCCATCGCGGACACCGGCGTGGTCGACCTCGACGCACCGCTGGCCCTGCTGGTCACCGCCGTGATGCACATCCAGCAGCTCGGCCCGGACGGCCGGGACCTGGGGCCGGAGGCCATCGCGCGGTATCGCGGGATGCTCCCCCCGGGTTCCTACCTGGCCCTGTCCCAGCTCACCCACGAGGGACTGCCCGAGGACATCGCCGGGCAGCTGCACGCGGTCATCCGGATGTACGACTCGGACGTCAGCAAGCACGTGCTGCGGTCGAACGCGGAGATCACCGCCCTGTTCGGTGACTTCGCGCTGCTGGAACCGGGTGTCACCTGGACGGCGGCCTGGCGCCCCGAGGAAAGCGGGCCCGACACACCCGTCATCGACTTCGCGGACCCCAGCGAGGCCGCGATGCTCGCCGGGGTCGCCCGCAAACCCTGAGGCTCGGCGCGTCCGGTCGCCGGGGTACGCGCGGTCGCCGGCTCTTCGGCCGGGCACGGACCTTGACGTCGTACGACAGCGACGAGGGCGCGAAACACGTCCACGCCGGTACTGACCGGGCCGGACCGGCACCGTGCCGGTCCCGTCCCGTCCGGCGTCGTCCACGGCACCCGGGCCACGCCGCCACGACCGGCGCCGGGCGGCCGGCCGGTGTTTCGGTGCCCGCCCGTACCACGCCGGCCCTCGCGTCCACCGGCACGCCAGCGCGGCCGCGCAGTACGCCGCACCGGCCAGCGCGGCGGAGCCGATCGCGTCGCTGGGGCGGTGCCAGCCCGCGATCACCGCGGCGAGCCCGGCCACCAGTGTCCAGACGGCCTCGGCCACCGCCAGCCCTCGGCGGGCACTCCGCGGCGCCACCAGCAGCAGGGCGAGCCCGATCGAGATGGCGGCGGTGGCGTGCCCGCTGGGAAAACTGTTGTGTGCCAGCCACACCACGTCCATGCCCCGTTCCGGACGCTCCAGCACGACCAGCTTGAGTGCCCGGGAGGCGCCGATCGAGCAGGGGATCACCGCCGCGGCGGCGAGCCCCACCCCCGGCCTGCGCCGCACGGCACCGACCAGCACCACCACGAGGACGGCGCCGAACAGCACCGGGACGTGCCCGATCGCCTCCAGCAGCCACCACGAGCCGTCCTGGACCGTCCCCGGGGCCTGGGTGGTCAGCCGCAGGAAGACCGCGTGGTCCCACCGCTGCCCCGCCGGGGTGACCACGAGACCGAAATAGCTGACGACGAACAGCCCGGCGCAGGCACCGAGGCCGATCGCCAGGCATCGTGCCTCGATGACCCGGCGGGCGGAGTCATGGGCCGGCCTTTCCTCGAGCACGGCTCCCCCGAACTATTCCTCGTGACACGGAATGCGGAGTTCGCGACTCTTCACTCGCCGAATCCGGAAATGCCGGCGCCGCACAATTCCGAGGGTCACCCGGCGGCACCGAATCTCGGCGAATGTGGCGAAACCGTGCGCTTACCAGGCATCGGCGGTGGCCGTTCCCGGCCGGTTTCCCTCATCCGGCAGGTACGTTACTAACCAACGAACCGGCAGACAAGGCATAACCTGCCCGGATTTCCCCCGCGCTCGAATGTGGTCATGATTTTGTCACCACGATACGAGTCGCGCCTATTCCCGCGTTGTCGAGATTGTCATTTTCGCGACGGCGGGATCGGCGGTACGGCGGACATACCGCTCGCTCACAGTGCCGCGCCGGCGTCGCCGGTGTCGCCGACGTGCGAGACGCCGTGATCGCCGAGGCGGTCCTGCACATCGCGCAGCAACAGGCGCAACAGCTCGGCGAGCTGCCGGCGCTGTCCGGCGTCCAGACCGGCGAGCAGTTCGAGTTCCCGCTCCAGCACCCGGGTGACGGTGCTCTCGACCAGGGCGTGCCCGGCCGGGGTCAGCTGGACCCACACGCTGCGATCGCCGGGGTCGGACCAGCGCCGCACCAGCCCGTCGCGTTCGGCCCTGGCCACCCGCTGGGAAATCGCTCCCGCGGTGACCAGGGTGAGCCGGGCCAGTTCGCGGGTGGTCAGCGCGTAGGGATCGGAGCCGCGGCGGAGCGTGCTGAGCAGGTCAAGGGTCGCCGAGTCGACTCCGGACTCGGCGAGCACCCGCCTGCGGTCCTCCCCGAACAGCTTGGCCAGCCGCCACGTCCTGGTGACGATGCCGATCGACTCGGTCGGCGTGCCCGGCCGCTCCCGCTGCCAGGCCGCCGCGATCTCGTCCGCGGCGTCCGGATCGTTCGCGCGATCGGGATCCGTCATCTCCACACTCCCGCCGTCGGTTGTCACGAGCGCTCTGATCATCCTAAGATTTAGGTCTAAACGATACTCGAAGGGAATCCAGATGACTCGAACGGCTCTCGTCACCGGCGGCGGCACCGGGATCGGCCGCGCGGTGGCCGCCCGCTTCACCGCCGCCGGCGACCGGGTCTATCTCACCGGCCGCCGCGAGAAACCCTTGCGGGAAGCCACAACCGCGCTCGGGGAGCTGGCGCACGCCCTGCCGTGCGACAACACGGACCCGGACCGGTTGGCCGCCGCCGTGGCCGAGCTGCCGGACACGATCGACGTGCTGGTGAACAACGCCGGCGGCAACACCGACTTCGACCTGCCGGAGCCCGACGGACTGGCCGCGCTCGCCCGGCGGTGGCAGGCCAACGTGAACGCGAACCTGATCAGCGCCGTGCTGACCACGCACGCGGTCGGCGACCGGCTGGCCACCGGCGGCGCGGTGGTCCACATCGGTTCGATCGCGGCCGATCAGGGCGCCGGTTCCTACGGTGCCGCCAAGGCCGCCCTCGCCGCGTGGAACGTGGACCTGGCCAAGCAGCTCGGCGCGCGCGGGATCACGTCCAACGTGGTCTCGCCGGGCTATGTCGAGGAAACGGAGTTCTTCCGCGACCGGCTCACCGGCGACCGCGTCGGCCGGCTCGTCGACGCGACGCTCACCGGCCGCGCCGGGACACCCGCCGACATCGCGGAGACCGTGTTCTTCCTGGCCTCTCCCGGCGCACGGCACCTCACCGGGCAGGCGATCAACGTCAACGGCGGCGCCCACACCAGCCGGTAGCAAGTCGATTGACGACAGCCACCGTACTCACGTTCACCTCCGCGGCCGTCCTCATCGTGATCGTCCCGGGGCCGGATCAGGCGCTGCTGCTCCAGATCAGTGCCGCCGCCGGGCGTCCCGCGGCGATGCGCACCGCCGGCGGGATCCTGCTCGGCATCGTGCTCTGGGGCCTCGCCTCGGTGCTGGGCCTCTCGGCGGCGATGGCCGGCGGCGGCGTCGCCTTTCGCGTCATTTCCGTGGCGGGGGCGGCCTATCTGATCTGGCTCGGGGTTCAGGCCTTGCGTTCCGCGAGGTCGGCCGCGGTCGTCATTTCCGAGCAGCACGACGTTCACCGGAACAGAGCCTTCTTCGGGCGGGGGTTGCTCACCAATCTGCTGAACCCGAAGATCGGCCTGTTCTACCTGTCGATCCTGCCGGAGTTCCTCCCCCACCCGTCGACGCCGGCCATCGGTGACGAGATGGTGCTCTACGCCATCTACGTGACGGTGAGCGCCCTCTGGCTGCTGGGGTTCGCGTTCGCGGCCGGGAGCCTGCACCCGGTACTGAACCGGCCGCGAGTCAGGCGGTCACTGGATTCGGTCCTCGGCGTGGTCCTGGTCGGGCTCGGAGTCACCGTGCTGCTGGGGACGTGACCGCTTCCCCGCCGGCCGCCGGCAGGGCCGGGCCCGCGCCACCGGGTGGACCGGGGGCCGGGCCCGGTCACAGGCGGATGGACTTCCTGTTCATGAATTCCTCGATGCCGAGCGTGCCGAGTTCGCGGCCCATGCCCGAGCGTTTGATCCCGCCGAAGGGCAGGTCGGCCTGGGAGCCACCCGCCCGGTTCAGGTAGACCATGCCCGACTCGATCCGCCCGGCGACCCGCCGCAGGCGGGCGGCTTCGGTGCCGAACACGCTGGCGCCGAGCCCGAACGGCGAGTCGTTGGCGATCGCGACGGCCTCGTCCTCGGAGCCCGCGCGGAAGATCAGCGCGACCGGGCCGAAGATCTCCTCCCGGTAAGCGTCCATGCCGGGGGTGACGTCCGTCAGCACGGTGGCTTCGAGATAGGCGCCGGGGCCGAGACGCTTTCCGCCGGTGCGCAGCGTCGCGCCCTGGCCGACCGCGGTCCGGACCTGGGCGGCCACCTCCTCGGCCGCGGCGATCGACGCCAGCGGCGGGAGGGTGGTCGCCGGGTCGGCGGGGTCGCCCGCCACGTAGTACTCGGCGACCCGCTTGGTGAAGCCGCTGACGAACTCGTCGTAGATCTCGTCCAGCACGATGATCCGCTTCGGGGCGTTGCAGGACTGGCCGCAGTTGCGCATCCGCGCGGTCGCGGTGGCCTTCACGGTTTCGTCCATGTCCGCGGTGTCCAGCACGATCAGCGGATCGGAGCCGCCCAGTTCCAGCACGCACCGCTTGAGGTTCCGGCCCGCGTCGGCGGCCACCGCGACACCCGCTTGTTCGCTCCCGGTCAGGGAAACGCCCTGCACGCGCGGATCGGCGAGGATACCGGGGACCTGCCTGCTGGACGCGTAGGTGTTGACGTACACGTCCTCGGGCACGCCCGCCTCGTGCAGGATCTCCTCGATCGCCTTCGCCGACCGCGGGCAGATCGAGGCGTGCTTGAGCAGGATCGTGTTGCCCAGCACGAGATTCGGCGCGACGAAGCGGGCCACCTGGTAGCAGGGGAAGTTCCACGGCATGACGCCGAGCAGCGCGCCGAGCGGTTCCCTGGTGAGGACCGCTTCCCCGCCCTTGATCGCCAGTGGCTCGTCGGCAAGCAGGGCGGGCCCGCGCTCGCCGTAGTAGGTGAAGATGTCGACGACGACGCCGACCTCGCCGCGGCCCTCGTTGATCCGCTTGCCCATCTCCAGCGTCATGATCGCGGCCAGTTCGTCGGCGCGTTCGGCGAACAGTTCGGCGGCACGCAGCACGACGGCCGCGCGTTCGGCCACCGGGCGGCGCCGCCAGGACCCGTACCCCCGGTGCACCCGCCCGACGGCCGCCTCGACCTGTTCGTCGGTGGCGTTCGGGATCTCCTCGACCAGTTCCCCGGTGGCCGGGTTGGTGACTGAGTACATGCGCGGACCTCCGCTGGCTTGCCCGGTGACGCCTGACCACTCCTGACGATTGTATACCGCATACAGACGACAGTCAGCAGCAGGCGTGCGGCATCGCCCCACCGGATACCGGCAGGTGTCAGATCGCGGGGAGCACCCGCCCGCGCACGTCCCCGAAGCCGACGCGCGTCCCATCCGGACCGGGCGCGGTCCCGCTGATCACGACCTCGTCCCCGTCGAGCAGGAACTTCCGGGTCTCGCCGCCGGGCAGGTCGAACGGCTCGCGGCCGCCCCAGCTCAGCTCCAGCAGCGATCCACGCTGCTCCCGCTCGGGCCCGGTGACCGTGCCCGAGGCGTAGAGGTCACCGGTGCGCAGGCTCGCGCCGTTGACCGTCAGGTGCGCGAGCTGCTGGGCGCCGGTCCAGTACTGCGTCGCGAACGGCGGGCTGGAGACCAGGTGCCCGTTAAGCCGGATCTCCAGCGCGAGGTCGATCCCCCACGGCTCGCGGCCGCGCAGGTAGTCGAACGGTTCCGGGTCCTGGACCGGCGGGGCGACCCTCGCGTGCTCCAGCGCTTCGAGTGGCACGATCCACGCGGACATCGACGTCGCGAAGGACTTGCCGAGGAACGGCCCCAGCGGCTGCGACTCCCAGCCCTGGATGTCCCGCGCCGACCAGTCGTTGACCAGGCACATCCCGAACACGTGCTCGGCGAAGTCGTCGACCGGCACCGGAGTGCCCACAGTGGACGGTGTGCCGACGACGAATCCGACCTCGGCCTCGATGTCGAGCAGTCGTGACGGGCCGAAGCTCGGTTCGGCCGCGCCGCGCGGTTTGCGCTGCCCGCTGGGCCGGGTCACCGGCGTCCCGGACACCACCACGGTGCCCGCCCGGCCGTGGTAGCCGACCGGGAGCCGCTTCCAGTTCGGTGCCAGCTCGCCCTCGGCGCCCAGCAGGATCCGCCCGGCGTTGAGCGCGTGCTGCTCGCTCGAATAGAAGTCGACGTAGTCCGCCACCTCGATCGGCAGGTGCGTGGTGACCTCGTCCCGTGCCACCAGATGCGGGGCGATCCGGTCCGCGTGCTGCTTCCCGGTGAGCCACTCCCGCACTCGTGCCCGCACCTCCCGCCAGACCGGCCGTCCGGCGGCCAGGAACGGGTTGAGCACGCCCGCGCCGAACAACGGCGCGAGCGCGGTGTCCTCCGTCGCTGCCGAAAGGTCCAGTACCTGGTCGCCGACCGCGACCCCGGCCCGGCGACGGGTGTCGCCGGGCCGGGAGAACACGCCGTAGGGCAGGTTGTCCAGGCCGAACGCGGTGTGCTCGGCCAGGTCGAGCCAGGTCACGCGGTACTCCTTCGGTCAAGCGTTGAGCGTCCTCGACGACGCTCGACACATCCTCGCCCCAGCGTGTGTCCCGGACCCCATGCGGTGCTGGCTGTGGTCAGGACGCGCGAGCGGAGATCCAGTCGGTGACGATCGTGTCCAGCACGGTGAGCGGCACCGAACCGTGGCTCAGCACGACCTCGTGGAACTCGCGGATGTCGAACCGCTCCCCGAGCGCCCGTTCGGCTTCGGCGCGGAGACGCTGGATTTCCAGGCGCCCCACCATGTAGCCCAGCGCCTGCCCCGGGATCGAGGCGTACCGGTCGATCTCGGACTCGATCTCCAGCGATGCCATCGGCGTGTTCTCCCGCAGGTAGTCCACCGCCCGCTGCCTGCTCCAGCCGAGCGCGTGCAGTCCGGTGTCGACCACCAGCCGCGCGGCCCGCAGGGAGTCCTGGATGAGCATCCCGAACCGGGCCAGGTCGTCGGAGTACAGCCCCATTTCGTCGGCCAGCCGTTCGGCGTAGAGACCCCAGCCCTCGGCGTAGGCGTTGAAGTCGCAGACGCGGCGCAGCAGCGGCAAATCGGTGAGGCCCTGCGCGAAGCTCAGCTGGAAGTGGTGACCGGGAACGGCCTCGTGGAAGGCGATCGCCTCGCTCGTGCACCGGGGCCTGCTGCTCGCCTCGTGGATGTTGGCGTAGTAGGTGCCCGGCCGGGAACCGTCCAAAGAGGCCTCGAGGTAGTACGCGATGGTCCCGCTCGTCGCCTCCGCCTCGGGCACCGCCGCCACCGCGCACCGGTTCGACGGGACCGTGGAGAACCATTGCGGCGCAACGGCTTCCGCGCGGGTGATGGCCGCACGGGCGGCGTCGAGCAGCTCCTCGCCGTCCCGCCAGCGCAGCTGGGGATCGGTGCGCAGCCGCTCGAAGATCTCCGCGAGATCGTTGGTGCCGAACACGCGCGAGCCCACCTCGCGGTACTCGTCGGCGAGCTTCGCGATCACCTCCAGGCCGGTGTCGTGCAGTTCCCGGGCCGTCCGCGAGGTGGTGGTCTCCGCCCGGATCATGCCCGCGTACTTCTCCTGCCCGCCGGGCAGGTGCCCGAGGCCCGGCTCGCTTTCGGGCCTGGCGCGCGGGGTGACCTCGTCCACGAGGAAGGCGCGGTACCGCTCGTAGGCCGGCCGGACGACCTCGGCGAGCAGCCGGTCCCGCTCGGCCTCGAAGCCTTCGACGGTGACGCCCGGCGTGACGCGCAGCGGGTCGTTCTCCGGGGCGCCGAGATAGCGGTCGACGTAGCCGACGCCGATCCGCACCAGGAAGTCCGCCGGGGCGAACCCCTCTTCCAGCGCGGCGCGCTGCCGCACGATCAGCGCGTCGAGATAGGTGCCGAACGCGCCGAGCCGCGCGAGGTAGCCACGGGCCTTCGCCTCGTCGTCCAGCACGGTGTTGGGCAGCTGGAGCAGTACCGAGAGCGCGGGTGCGCTGAGCCCGTCGCTGACGGAGAACTCGAACAGCCGGGAATCGTGGGAATCCACGACATTGCGTGCCCGGGAGATCACGACGTCGCGCGTGATCGCCTCTTCTTCGGTGAGCGAGCCGCGGTCGAGTGCCTCGGCCCGGACCGCGATGCCGAGACAGGCCGCGCGGTGCCGCGCCGCGGCCTCCGCGCCCGGGTCGGCGAGCCGGTCGTGCTCGCCCGGCAGCCCGAGCACCGACGGCCACAGCGGCTCGTGCCGGAACAGCTCGGCGGTGAGTTCCTCGGCGAGCCCGTTGGCGGTGTCGCCGTGCCCGGCGACCCACTCGGCCACCACACCGTCCAGCACCGACAGCGGCAGCGCGCCACCGGAGAGCACGACGTCGTGGAAGGCGCGGACGTCGAACCGCGACCCGAGCCGGCGCTCCGCCTCGGCGCGGATCCGCTGGATCTCCAGCCGCCCCACCATGTACGACAGCGCCTGGCCCGGGTAGGCGATGTACCGGTCGATCTCCGACTCGATCTCGACCTGTGCCATCGGCGTGTGCTCGACGAGGTAGTCCACCGCCTGCTGCCTGCTCCAGCCGAGCGCGTGCAGCCCGGTGTCGACCACCAGCCGCCCGGCGCGCATCGACTCCACGGTCAGCAGGCCGAGCAGCGCGACGTCGTCGGAGTAGAGCCCCATCTCCTCGGCGAGCCGCTCGGTGTAGAGGCCCCAGCCCTCGATGTAGGCGTTGAAGTCGCCGATGCGGCGCAGCAGCGGCAGGTCGGTGAGGTTCTGCGCGAGGCTCAGCTGGAAGTGGTGACCGGGGATGGCCTCGTGGAACGCGGTCGCCTCGGACGCCTGGCGGAACCGGTCGGTCGCCTTGTGCGTGTTGGCGAAGTACGTGCCCGGCCGTGAGCCGTCGGCGGCGGGCTGCATGTAGTACGCGGGCGGTGCCCCGGGCGCCACCTCCTCCGGGATCGGCTCGACGACCCACGGCTGCTCGGGGATCGTGCCGAACCACTTCGGCGCCTCCGCCTCGGCGCGGGAGATGGCGTCACGGGCGCTCTGCAGCAGTTCCTCCGCGCTCGACCAGCGCAGCGACGGGTCGGTGCGCAGCTTGGCGAAGATCTCCGGCAGCTCGCGGGTGCCGAAGACCCGCTCCCCCAGCGTCCGGTACTCCTCGGCCTGCGCGGCGATCAGCGCCAGGCCCGTCTCGTGCAGCTCGCGCGGGCCGCGGTCGGTGGTGGTGTGCTTGCGCGCGACGCGGGCGTAGATCTGCTCGCCGTCGGGCAGCCAGCACACGCCGGGCTTGTCGTCGGGCCTGCCGTGCGGGGCGATCTCGGTGGCGAGCACCTCGCGGTACTCGGCGAACGCGGGCCGCACGACCGTACGCAGCAGTTCTTCGCGGCGGGCCGCGAAGAACTCGTCGGGGGCGGGCTGGCGCAGCAGCGGATCCGCCTGGGGATCGGCGAGATAGCGGTCCAGGTGCGCGACGGCGGCCTCCACCAGCCGCGCCACCGGGACCCGCCCGGCGGCGATGCCGTCACGGTGGCGTTGTGCCGCCTGCCGGAGGTACTCCGGGACGGCGGCGAGCCTGCCCAGGTGTGCCTCGGCCGCGGCGCCCGCGGTGACCGACACCATCGGCAGCGCGGTGAGCAGGCCCGACGCCGGGGCGATGAACAGGTCGCTCACGGTGAACTCGGCGGTGTGGCTGTCGATCAGGTCGATCCGGCCCCGCGCGGAGCTGATCAGCACGTCCCGGGTGACCCGGTCGGTGGCGCTCAGTTCCGCGTCTTCGAGTGCCTGCGCCCGCTCGACGAACTCGGCGAGCTTCGCCCGGTGGGCCTGCTCGGCCGCCTCGCCGAGATCACCGAGGCCCGCCGCGTCCGACCGCAGGCCCAGCAGGGCGGGCGTCAGCGGATCGACGGTGAACAGTTCCTCGACGAACTCGTCGGCGAGGTCGGCGACTGCGGTCATACGGGGACCCCCAGGGGTGTGTGGACGATGTGTCTCCGACCCTAACCGCAACCCCGGCACCACCGCCGCTGTCCGGCACGAACGGGCCGTTCGTGCCGGACCCGCCGGGAGCGGGCGGCCTTGGGCGCGTCCGCCGGGGCGAGGCGGTAGCGTTCCGGGAGTGGCCGTGACAGATCCCGTCGATACCCGCTTGCTCGCCGCACTGGCCGACCTGGGCAAGGCGGCCGTGCACGAGCTCGCGGCGAAGGTCGGCATGGATCCGCGCGAGGTCGCCTATCGGCTGGTCGCGTTGTCCGGCAGCGGACTGCCCCTGCTGGTGGGGGTGGAGAGTGACCCGCAGGGGCTGCGCGCCGCCATCGCGGGCGCCCCGCCGTCGTGGGCGAACCGGCAGGGGCAGCCCCCGTCCGGCCAGCCCCTGCCCGCGCAGCCACCGTCCGCCCAGCCGCCGGCCGCGCAGCCGCCCGTGCCGCCTCGGCCGCCGCAGGGCCCACCGCCGCAAGGTCCGCCCCCGCAGGGCCCGCCGCATCCGGTACAGGGCGTACCCTCGGGCGCCTACACCGTCCAAGGGGTTCCGTCGGGCGCCTACACCGTGCAGGGCGCGCCGTCCGGTCCGTACGCGGTCCAGGGCACGCCGTCGGGCGCGTACGCGGTGCAGGGGACGCCCTCGGGCCGCTACCCCGGACCGCCGCCCGCGGCCCCGCCTCGTCCGCCCATGCCGCCGCAGCAGCAGTTCGCGCCCGGCCCCCCACCCGCCGCGGTCGACCCGGCGTTCAGTACCTGGGGCCTGCCGCAGACCTCGTCGTGGGCACGGGGTGACGAACCCGCCCCCGCCGCGCGGCAGGCGGCCGGGAAGCAGGGCAGGACCGGGGACGTGCTGGAGACCCAGGGGCTGGAGGGCGAGCAGCTCGCGGTGCAGCTGCTGGAGGTTCAGGATCCGGCGGACTATCTCTTCGGCGCCGCGGGTTACCGGCTCGAAGAGGGGGAACGCTCGGTCGTCGTGCACACCGAGATCACCAACCGCGGGAACATCCCGTTCGTCTCGCTGCCGGACAACTACCTCGAACTGCTCGCCGCGGACGGCACCGCGATCGGCAAGGCGCCGGTGTCGCTGACCTCGCGGCCGCCGCACAAGATCGGCGTGCGCCCCGGCGAGACCCTGGGCGGGCACACGGTCTACGTGCTGCCGGACGCGACGCGAGTGGTGTCGGTGCGGTGGAGCCCCCGGCCGGAGCCGGACGAACGCAGCCTCACCTGGTCCATCGACGACTGAGGTCGGCCCATCCGTGCCGTGAAGGACTCCTTACCGGCGCTGAGTGCTGGCAAGGAGTCCTTCACAGCGTCTCGCCCCTGGGACCGGGCCGGGGAGAGCGTCTTGGCGTCGTGTGGCGGTGTTCTGTCGGGCCCCGCTCGTACTGTGTTCGGCAAGGGGGCCTTGGGGTGTCCTGAATCTTCCGTTCATTCCTTCGGCGGTCCGTGAATGCCACATTGAGGGACTCAGAGTCCCTCAATGTGGCATTCACGGACCTTGTACGCGGCGGCCGTCCGCACCTCACGCGCTCCGCGGCGAACGCCGAGCCGGACCACACGGACTTCGGTCAGTGCGACAGAAGACAGAAGACAGAAGTCAGTTCTCGTCGCGGAGAATCTTCAGCGCGCTCGCGAGGTCGTCCGGGTACTCGGCCTCGAACTCGACCCAGCGGCCGTCCGAAGGGTGTGCGAAGGCGAGTGTCCTGGCGTGCAGCCACTGCCGCGAGAGTCCCAGCTTCCGCGCCAGCACCGGGTCCGCACCATAGGTCAGGTCGCCGGCACACGGGTGCCGCAGCGCGGAGAAGTGCACGCGGATCTGGTGCGTCCGCCCGGTCTCCAGCTTGATCTGGGCGAACGACGCCGCCCGGAAAGCCTCGGTGACCTCGTAGTGCGTGACACTGGGACGACCGCCCGCGACGACGGCGAACTTGTAGTCGTGCCGGGGATGCCGGTCGATCGGGGCGTCGATGGTGCCACGGGTGGGATCCGGGTGGCCCTGCACGACCGCGTGATAACCCTTGTCGACGGTCCGTTCCTTGAACGCGCGCTTCAGCACGGTGTAGGCGTGCTCGCTCTTGGCCACCACCATCACGCCGCTGGTGCCCGCGTCGAGGCGGTGCACGACGCCCTGGCGTTCGGCGGCCCCCGACGTCGAGATCCGCAGCCCGGCGGCGGCCAGTCCGCCGACCACGGTCGGGCCGGTCCAGCCCGGGCTGGGGTGCACGGCGACGCCGACCGGTTTCGCGATGACGACGATGTCCTCGTCGTCGTGCAGGATGCGCATGCCCTCGACGGGTTCGGCGACGACCTCGACCGGCCGGTCCGGTTCGGGCAGCGTCACCTCCAGCAGGCCCCCGGCCGCGAGGCGGTCCGACTTGCCCGCGGGGCGCCCGTCGAGCAGGACGTCCCCCGACTCGGCCAGCTCCGCGATGACCGTGCGGGACAGTCCGAGCAGCTTCGCCAGCCCGGCGTCGACCCGCATGCCGTCGAGCCCGTCCGGAACGGGCAGCATCCGCGCGCTCACGCCTTGTCCTCGGAGGTCCCGGCTGCCTCGGACGTCCCGACCGTCTCGGCCTTTTCGTCCTTCTTACCGCGCGTCGAGGTCCCGTCGTAGTCCTTGCCGAGCAGCGACAGCAGCACGATCAGCACCCCGCCGACGCAGATCGCGGAGTCGGCGATGTTGAAGATCGCCCAGCCCTGTCCGTTCGGGGCGAAGGCGGAGATGAAGTCGACGACGTGGCCCTGCAGCGGGCCGGGCGCGCGGAAGATCCGGTCGGTCAGGTTGCCCAGCGCCCCGGAGAGCACCAGGCCGAGCCCGATCGCCCAGCCCACCGAGCGCAGCCGCCGGGAAAGCCACACGATCGCGACGACGACCGCGGCCGCGACCAGCGCGAGCACCCAGGTCATGCCGGTGGCCATGGAGAACGCCGCGCCGGGGTTGCGCACCAGCTGCAGGTAGACGAGCCCGCCGAGGATCCGGACCGGCTCCTTGCCCTCCAGGTTCGCCGCGGCGAGGTTCTTGGTAATCAGGTCGACCGCCCAGATCACCACCGCGACGGCGAACACGATGCCGACGGTGCGCCTCGGCAGCGCCTTCGACGGCTCGGGAGCCGCGGACTCGCTGGTCGCGGCCGGGTCCGGCGTGTCGTCGGCGGCCGGGGTGGTGCCTTGCTCGGGCGGGGAGGGCTCGGTGCTCACCGGTCCATTGTCCACGTCACGCGTTCAGGCCGTGTCAGCGGCGGTCCCCGGGTCCGGCCCGGCCGGTGCGACGAGCGCCGCGAACGCCCCGGCCAGCAACGCCACGGCCGAGACCAGGACCCCGGGCAAACCCGGCAGGAACACCACCGCGACCAGCACGAACACCGCCGTCACCACCAGCACGAGCGCGCTGCGCTCGAACCAGGCGAGCAGGACGAGAGCGAGCGTGGTGATCATCGGGCCCCGCACGTCGGCGTCCAGCCGGAACTGCAGGAACCCGAGGAGATCGAGCAGCGGCACGGCCACGAGCGCGCCCAGTACGAGGAGCACGAACCGGCCGGTGCGCGGCGGGGTGCCCGCCCGCCGCGCCAGGACGAAGTACCAGGCCGCGACGCCGAGCACGGCCACGGCCAGCACCCACAGCCAGCCGTAGCCGACACTCGACGTGACGTGCGGCGAGACCTCCAGCGCGGTCACGAGCTCCCTGGACATCTGGACGCCCTGCAGGTTCGTGAACCCGCTGACAGCGCTTGAAGACACGCGGGACGGCCAGAGCAGCTCGACCGCGACGAGGACCAGCTGCGCGAAACCCAGCAGCGCCAAGGGAAACCAGTATCGTCGCCGTGTTCCGCCCACCGCGCCACGATAGCGAAATCAGGCAGGGAAATCAGGCGCAGAACGGGGGCAGTGCGCGCGGATCGCCGACCGGGGCCCAGCGGCCGTCCTGCTTCGTGTACTCCCACCGGGCGCCACGGGCGACGATCTGCCGCAGCGCGAGCACGAGCCGGTCGACGTGTTCGGTGGTGCTGCCGAGCCCGAGGCTGACCCGCACCGCCTGCCGGCCCGCTCCCCCGGCGACGCCGATGAGCCGCTTCGTCGCCACGTGCGCGCAGAAGGCGCCGTCGCGCACGCCGATGCCGTACTCGGCCGACAGCACCGCCGCCAGCCAGCCGGGTTCGAACCCGTCGACCACGAAGCTGACCGTGCCGACGCGGTCCACCGGCGCGTCGAACAGCCGCAGCTCGGCGCAGCCCGGAATCGCGGCGAGACCCTTGCGCAGCCGGGAAAGCAGGATCTCCTCGTGCGCGCCGACCGCGTCCCAGTGGGCGGCGAGCTGCTCGCACGCCACGCCCAGCGCGTACACGCCGACGGTGTTGGGCGAACCGGCCTCGTGCCGTTCCGGCCCGTCGTTCCAGACGACGGCGAGTTCGTCGGCCTCGCCCGTGACGAGCTTGGTCGCGCCCCCGCCGGCGAGGTACGGCTGCGCGGCGCGCAGCCAGTCCGCGCGGCCGATCAGCGCGCCGGCGCCGAACGGGGCGTACAGCTTGTGGCCGGACAGCGCGACGTAGTCGACGTCCAGCTCCCGCAGGGAAATCCGGCGGTGCGGGGCGAGTTGCGCGGCGTCGAGCGCGATCCGGGCGCCGTGCCGGCGGGCCACCGCGGCGATCTCCGCCACCGGCAACAGCTCACCGGTCACATTGGACGCTCCGGTGACGACCACCAGACGCGGTCCCTGCGGGCACTCCGCGAGCGCTTCGTCCACAGCGGACACCGCGGCGAGCCGGGTACGCGGGGCGGGGATCCGCCGGACGTTCGGGCCACGCCACGGCAGTAGCGCGGCGTGGTGCTCGGTGTCGAACACGACCACCGAGGTGTGCCGGGGCAGGCTGCGGGCGAGCAGGTTGAAGGAATCGGTGGTGTTGCGGGTGAACACCACGGTGTCGGTGGCGCGCGCGTCGACGAACCGGCGCAGGATGTCGCGCGTGCGCTCGTAAAGCCGCGTCGAGACCTGCGAAGCGAATCCGGCGCCGCGGTGCACGCTCGCGTACCAGGGCAGGAACTCGTCCACCGCGCGGCGCACGGCGTCCAGACAGGGCGCGCTCGCGGCGTGGTCGAGGTTCGCGTAGCCGATCTCGCCACCGGTGACGAGCGGAACGCTCAGCCCGGCACCGGCGACCGCCGGAATTCCTTGCGGCGCAACGGTAACCGGGGTTTCGGTGGTGTTCTGGTGATTGACGGCGAGTGTCATCGGGTGCCTCCTCGGCGGTCCGGGGGACCCCCGGCGAGGGGCCCGCGCTTGCCCGCCGCACCTCGCGACAGGCCCGGTCCTCACCCGGGGCACCCCACCGCGGTTGGAGGGTTGCCGGCCAGCAAGCCGGGGCTTAGCGCTGGCACTCATGACCTGACGACGAAGATAGCCGACATCCCGGGCGCCGAGCCAGCCCCGTCCGGGTGACTGAGACAGCCGTCACTCTCGCAGGTCGCCGTGACGTGCTTCACACGGAAAGGGTGACAGGAGGTTGTCGCGAACGGCTGCGAAAGTCGGCGACATGACGATCATCGATCAGGACTGCCTCGCCGAAACCTTGGCGTTCAACGAGAAATTCGCCGCCACCGCCGCGAGCCGCCCGGCACGCGGGCGGACGCCGGACGCGGCCAAGCTGGCGCGCCTGCGCCGCAACCGGCTCGGCGGTGACACGCCGCCGGTCCGGCTGCCACAGGGAGAAGACCGTGTCGTCGACGGCGTGCGGGTGCGGGTCTTCGTGCCGGATCACGCCGACGGCGTCTACCTGCACCTCCACGGCGGCGGCTGGGCGTTCGGCTCCGCGGACGGGCAGGACGAACGGCTCTGGGGGCTCGCCGTGCGGGCGCGGCTGGCCGTGGTGAGCGTGGACTACCGCCTCGCCCCGGAACACCCGTTCCCCGCCGGACCGGACGACTGCGAAGCGGCCGCCCGCTGGCTGGTGCGGCACGCCGCCGCGGAGTTCGGGACCGAACGACTGCTGATCGGCGGCGAGTCGGCCGGGGCGCATCTCAGTGTCCTGACGCTGCTGCGGCTGCGGGACCGGCACGGCGTCACCGGCGCGTTCCGGTCGGCTCACCTGCTTTTCGGCGCGTACGACCTGTCGATGACGCCGAGCCAGCGGAGGTTCGGCTCGCGGCCGCTGCTGAGCAACACCGACTCCCTTCGCGGCGGCTACGAGCTGTGCACGCCGGGGCTGACCGAAGAACAGCGCCGCGACCCGGAGATCTCTCCGCTGTTCGCGGACCTGACCGGGCTGCCGCCCGCCCGGATCGCCGTCGGTACCGAGGATCCGCTGCTGGACGACTCGCTGTTCCTGGCCGCGCGCTGGCAGGCCGCGGGCGCGCCCGTTCGGCTCGACGTCGTCGCGGGCGCGATGCACGGCTTCACGCTGTTCCCGCTGACCGTCACCGAGCGGGAACTGAAGCGGGCACAGGACTTCCTGGCCACCGCGGGCCGGTAGCGTCGGCGCCATGAACCGGACCGCCCGGCTGTACGCGCTGGTGGAGGAGTTGCGCGCGGCGGCGCCGCGGCCACTGACGGTCGCGGCGCTCGCCACGCGGTTCGAGGTCAGCGCCCGCACGGTGCAACGCGATCTCCAGACCCTGATGGCGGCCGACGTCCCGGTGCGCGCGGTCCCCGGGCGCGGGGGTGGCTGGGCGATCGACCCGGAGACGACGCTGCCCCCGATCCACCTCACCGCGGGCGAGGCCTCGGCGCTGACCGCGGTGCTCGCCGCGGCGGGCGCCACCACCCCGTACGCCGGCGCGGCCCGGACGGCGGCGCAGAAGATCGCCGCCGCGATGACCGGCCCCGCCTCGGCCGCGGCCCGCGACCTCGCCGCCCGCGTCCTCGCCCTGCCCGCGCCCGGCGACCGGGCGGTCCGCGACGCGGTGGAACGGGCCGTCACCGGGCACGGCGTGCTCCGGCTGTCCTACACGGACGCGTCCGGGCGCGAGAGCGTCCGCGTCGTGGAACCGGCCGGGCTCCTCACCGCCCGCGGGCAGTGGTACCTCGTCGCCTGGTGCCGCGAACGCCGCGCGGGCCGGGGTTTCCGGCTGGACCGGATCGTGGCGGCGGCGCCGACCGGGGAACGCGCGCGGCCCCACGACCTGGCCGAGCTCCTGCGCGGCTCGGCAGGCGCCGGGGCCGTGCCACCCGCCGCGCTCGCGCCGCTGCGCTAGTGCCCGGACTCGCCCTTCCAGCGGGCGAGCCGCCCGGCGCGGTCGACCGCGCGCAACCGGCGTTCGGTGGCGGCGCGGGCCCGCTCGGTGGTGACCACCAGCAACTGGTCGTGTTCCTGGAGCCGGCTGGTCTTCTGCGGGGTGAACCCGGCGCCGTCGCGCACCACGAGGCTCACCGTCGCGTCGACCGGCAGCCGCAGCTCCGACAGGTACACGCCGTGCAGCCGTGATCCGGCCTGGATGCGGACCTGCAACAGCTCGGCACCCAGCTCGTCGAGCGGCGCGGAGTCGACCTCGATCTCCTTCGGTTCGGTGCCCCTGGTCAGCCCCAGCACCCGAGCGAGCGGGCTCAACGTCGCGCCCTGTAACAGGGTCAGCACGATGACCAGCACGAACACCGCGTCCACCAGCCGTTGCGCGCCCGGCACGCCCTGGGACAGCGGGATCATCGCGAGCACGATCGGTACCGCGCCGCGCAGTCCTGCCCAGGACAGGAACACCTGTTCCCGCCAGGGCACGCGGAACGGGAGCATCGAAAGCAGCACCGAGAGGGGACGCGCGAGCAGCAGGACGACCGCGCCCGCGACCAGGCCCGGCACCAGCGTCTCCAGCAGCCTGCTCGGCGAGGCGAACAGGCCGAGCAGCACGAACAGCCCGATCTGGGCGAGCCAGCCGAGTCCTTCGGCGAACGAGAGCGTGTCGGAACGGTGCGGCAGCCGGGAATTGCCCAGCACCAGCCCGGCGACGTAGGTCGCGAGCAGGCCGGAGGCGTGCGCGAGCTGACCGCTGGAGAAGGCCAGGACACACACCGACACCGTGGCGAGCGGATACAGACCGGTGGCGGGCAGCGCGGCTCTTCGCAGCGCGAGCGCCCCGAGCCAGCCGAGCAGCAGGCCGATCACCAGCCCGGCGGCCAGTTCGTAGACCACCAGCAGCGGCAGCGTCCAGTCCACTGTGGACCCGGCGGCGAGCACGACGACGGCGATGTAGGCGGGCGCGTCGTTGAGGCCGGACTCCAGCTCCAGCATGCCGACCAGCCGTTTGCCGACCCCGGCCGTGCGCAGCACGGAAAACACCGCGGCCGCGTCGGTCGAGGCGAGCACCGCGCCCCACAGCAGCGCGAGCTGCCAGTCGAGGCCGAGCAGCCAGTGCAGCGCCGAACCGGTGACCGCCACGCTCACCACCACGGCCACAGTGGACAGTGCGAGTCCGGGCCCCAGCGCGGGTTTCACCGCCTGCCACCGCGTGGTGAGCCCGCCCTCGGTGAGGATCAGGACCAGCGCGGCGATGCCGAGCGACTGCGTCAGCTCGGGGTTCTCGAAGCGGATGCCGAAGCCGGCTTCGCCCAGCAGGACACCGATTCCCAGGTACAGCAGCAACGAGGGCAGCCCGAGCCGGACCGACACGCGCACCGCCACCACCGAGGCGAGCAGCACGATCCCGCCGACGCCGAGCAGCACGGGAAGCTGATCCATGTCGCCTCCCTTCCCGGCCGCCGTGGGCTCTCAGGATAAAGAGGCGGGGTGGTTACCCGATCGTGTACCGATGCCGAGCGACGCCCACCGGGTGTGTTAAAGAAATATCAAAATGCCGGTTCTTCCAGCGTGTCGAGGTCGACACCGAGCGCGCCGAACGGTTCGGCCGCGGCGGGCAGCACCCGGATCGCGCGCGGCTGGTGACCCCGCTCGACCCAGCCCGCGGCCAGCGCCCGCGCCAGCAGCGCCGCGGGTGCCCCGCCGCCGAGGTGCTCGCGCCGCTCCGTCCAATCCAGACAGTCGCGCAGCAGCGGCCGCCGCTCCCGGACACCGAGCTCGACGCCGAGCCCGGTCAGCACCTCGCGACCGCGGCCGGTGAGGGTGAGCCCGGCCCCGGTGTCGACCAGTCCGCGCGCGACCATCCCCGTACGCAGCGCGACACCGAGGCGCCCGGCCAGATGGTCGTAACAGGTGCGGGCGAACTCCAGCTTGCGGACGCGCACCGAGGAACGCAGCCCGGTGGGCGCGCGGCGGTCGGCGTGCTGCGCGAGGTGCTCGATCAGCTCCGCCACCCGGGGGTCGGCGATCCGGACGTAGGCGTGCCGCCCCTGTTTCAGCCGCTCCACGAACCCGGCGTCCACCAGCCGGGTGACGTGCTCGCTCGCCGTCGACACCGCGATCCGCGCGGTCGCGGCCAGCTCGCCGATGGTCCACGCCCGGCCGTCGAGCAACGCCAGGCACATCGCCGCCCGGCTCGGGTCGGCGAGCACCGCGGCCACCTCGGCCAGCGCGATGGTCTCCATGCCCCTCACCGTAGAAGGCGGATCGTTCGGCCGCCGCCGAAACGTGCGCCGCCACCGAGGGACGTCCACGTCACACGCCAGCGAATAAGGGTTGCCTAACTCCGGGCGGCTCGTTACCGTTCAAGTCCTCAGATGACATGAGGAGTTGACATGACAGACCTGACACTCGTGGAGCAGGCCGCGGCGGTGCGGGCACGCGAGGTGTCCCCGGTGGAGCTGACCGAGGAGTACCTGCGCCGGATCGACCGCGACAACGACAAGGTGGGCGCCTACCTCACCGTGGACCACGAGGGCGCGCTGGCCGCTGCCCGCGAGGCGGAAGCGCTGGTGCGGTCCGGTACGGGAGAACCGCCGGTGCTGTGCGGCGTGCCGATCTCGGTGAAGGACACCTGGCCGGTCGCGGGCCTGCGGTACACCTCGGGCTCGCAGGTCTTCGCCGACCGGGTCGCCGAGGTGGACGCGGCGGTCGTGGAACAGCTGCGGCGGGCGGGCATGGTGGTGCTGGGCAAGACCAACGCGCCCGAGTTCGGGCTCTCCTCCTACACCGAGACGGTGTTCGGCCCGGCCCGCAATCCGCACGACCTCACCCGCACCGCCGGTGGGTCCAGCGGCGGGGCCGCCGCCTCGGTGGCGGCCGGGCTGGCCCCGGCGGCGCAGGGCAGCGACGGTGGCGGTTCGATCCGCATCCCGGCCGCGTGTTGCGGACTGGTGGGGATCAAGCCGAGCAGGGGACGGGTGAGCCCGACCCCCGGGGCGGACCCGGCGGGCCTGGTGACCGCCGGACCGCTCGCGCGCACCGTCGCGGACGCCGCGCTGCTGCTGGACGTCATGAGCACCGGACGGCCCGGCGACGCCCACCGGTTGCCACCGGCTCCGGCGGGGCACTTCCTGAACAGCGCCATGAGCACGCCGGACCCGCTGCGGATCGGCGTGATCCGGGGCCCGGCGACCGACGACCCGTGGTGCCGTCAGGCCTGTGACGACACCGCCGAACTGCTCGCCGAACTGGGCCATCACGTCGAGGACGCCCCCTCGGCAGGCCCCGACGACTACCGCGCGGAGTTCACGATCGTGTGGTCGCTGCTCGCCGGGGCGGCGCCGGTCCCCGCCGAGCGGGAGCGGGAACTGCTCCCGCTGACCCGGTGGCTGCGCGAGAAGGCCCGTGGCTACGACGCGGTGACCTTCCTGTCCACGCTGATGTCGATGCAGGCCACCGCGCGCCGGATCGCCGGCCGCTACGACCGGTTCGACGTGGTCGTCAGCTCCACCCTGGCCAAGCTCCCGCCGCTGGTGGGCGCCCTCGCCGACGTCGATCCCTCGCGGACCTTCGAGAACATGCTGGAGTTCCACCCGCTCACACCGCTGGCGAACATCACCGGCCAGCCGTCGATGTCGGTTCCCGCGCGGCGGACTCCCGGCGGCCTGCCGACCGGTGTGCAGCTCACCGGGCGCCACGGCGCCGAGACGACCCTCGTTTCCGTCGCGGCACAGCTGGAGCGGGCCCAGTCATGAGAAAGGTCCAACTGGGTTTCCTGACCGGTACCCATGTCGTCAACGACCTGTACCAGGGTTCGGTGCCGGCGTTGCTGCCGTTCATGATGAGCGAACGACACTACAGTTACGCGGCCGTGTCCGGGATCGCACTGGCCGCGACGGGTTTGTCCAGTGTGGTGCAGCCGGTGTTCGGCATGATCGTGGACCGGGCCCACCGCGGCTGGCTGGCGCCCGTGGGCTTTCTCGTGGCCGCCGCCGGGATCGCCGGCGCCGGTTTCGCGGACGGCTACCTGCTCACCTGGATCTGCGTCGCCGTGGCGGGAATCGGGGTGGCCGCCTACCACCCGCCCGCCACGAACCAGGCTCGCGCGGCGGGCGGCAGGTCCCAGAAGGCGATGAGCCTGTTCTCGGTGGGCGGCACACTGGGCAGCTCGCTCGCCCCCGCACTGGTCACCGCGGTCGTCGGATCGCTCGGCCTGTCGGGAAGTTACCTGCTGGCCGTCCCCGCGGTGGTGATGGCGGTGCTGTGGCTGCTCAATCACCGCAACGCCCGCGCGCTGGTCCGCGACGGGAACACGGCCACCGAGTCCACTGTGGACGTCCAGGACGACTGGCGGGCCTTCGGCAGGCTGGTGGCCGCCACCGTCGGCTGGTCGATCCCTTATGTGACAGTCAGTTCGCTGCTGTCGTTGTACGTGGTCGGCGAACTGCACGCCTCCACCGCGTCCGCGGCGGTCACGCTGACCTCGTTCACGCTCGCCGGCGCCGCAGGCACCGTGCTGGGTGGCTGGCTGGGTGACCGGCACGGCCGCATGGTGCCGATCCGGACCGGCTATCTGCTGGGCGTTCCGGCACTGGCGGGGATCGTGTTCGCGCCCAGCTACCCCGCGCTCGAGCTGAGCGCGGTGCTGTTCGGGCTGGCCATGTTCCTGCCGTTCGCCAACCAGGTGACGCTCGCCCAGGACTACCTGCCCAGCCGTCCCGGTACCGCCAGCGGGCTGACACTCGGCCTCGCGATGTCGGTCGGCGGGCTGAGCTCGCCGTTGTTCGGCTGGCTGGCCGACGACCAGGGCCTGCGGTTCACGCTCGGGGTCGTGCTCGCGGTGTTCGCCGTCGCCGTGGTGTTCGGCGTGCGGCTGCGCGACCGCGTCCCGGCGCCGGAGAAGCCATCTGAGGAGCTGGTGACCTGATAGTTTGCCCGGGCGGCCCTCGCGCGATCGACCGCGCGCCCGGTGAGGAGAGGAACACGAAATGACGGTCCGGGCGGTTCGCCGAACCTCACTGGTCGACGCGGCGACAGCGGAACTGCGCCGGCTGATCGGCGAGGGCGAATGGCCGGTCGGCAGCAAGCTGCCCAACGAGATCGAGCTGAGCAGGATGCTGGGGGTCGGACGGTCCACCGCGAGGGAGGCCGTCCGCGCCCTGATCTCCGCCGGGCAACTGCACTCCCATCAGGGCTCGGGCACCTACGTGGCCTCCACGACCCCACTGTCCGATTTGGACCGTAAGCTGCGCAGGGCCGCGGTGATCGACGTGTACGAGGTCCGCGTGGCGCTGGAGGTCGAGGCCGGCAGGCTCGCCGCGACCCGCCGCACCGCCGACGACGTCAGTGCGCTGCGGGCGGCGCTGGCCGCCCGCGATCGGGCCGGTTCCCCGTCCGCGCTGGTCGACGCCGACATCGCGCTGCATCGAGCGGTCGTGGCGGCGTCGCACAACCCGGTGCTGACCGATGTGTTCGACTCCTTCCTGGACGCCATCCGCGCGGTGGCCGCCAACGTCGTCACCCTGGACACCCCCCGGGAACGCGCGGACGAGATCCACCAGGCCCACCACGACCTCGTCGCGGCGATCGAAGCCGGCGATGCGGGCGCCGCCGCGCAGGCGACCCGCCGCAACGTCGAGCACACCTTGTCCCAGCTCCGCGAGCCCGCCCCCTGACGCCTGCCCTGCCGGCCGTGGGCCGGTCAGTGGATGGCGGTGAGGAACTTCGCGGCGAGGGAGACCGCCGGGTCCGAGTCGTTGGCGCCCTCCAGCAGCACCGCGAACGCGACGTCGCCCCGATAGCCGACGAACCAGCCGTTGGCCTGGCCGTCGGCACCGAACTCCGCGGTGCCGGACTTGCCGTACACCGGCCCGGCCCCGGCGGCGGCCTTCCCGGTGCCCGTGGTGACCACCTCCCGCATCATCGACCGCACCGCGCCCAGCACCGCGGCGGGCGGCGGCGAGTACGGCTTGGCGACCGTGGTGTCCAGCCCGTGCCACAGCCGCGGTGTCACGGCCTTGCCCGAGGCCACCGTCGCGGCCATAAGCGCCGCGCCGAACGGGCTGACCTGCACATCACCCTGGCCGATGCCGTCCTCGACCAGCCGGTCGTTGCCGCTCGCCGGCTCCACCTTCCCCGCTTCGGTCGGCAGGCCGGGGATGTCGAAGTCGGCGTTGAGCCCGTACTGGTCGGCGGCCTTGACGAGACCGTCCGCGGGCAGCCGCGAAGCCAGCCGCCCGAACGTCGTGTTGCACGAGAACGCGAACGCCTGGCGCAGCGTGATCGTGCCCTTGTCGAAATGGTTCTCGTTGGGGATCGTCCGGGTGCCGATCTGGTCGCTGCCCGGGCACGGCACCGCCGTGTCGGCGGTCGCGAGCCCCTGTTCGAGCGCCGCGGTGGCCGTCGCGATCTTGAACGTCGAGCCCGGCGCGTACAGCCCGCTGAACGCCTTGGGCTCGGTACCCGCCGCCGCGTTCTGCGCCACCGCGAGCAGATCACCGCTGGAGGGCTGGAGCACGACCATGACCGCCTTGCCCCGGTAACCGTCCACAGCGGACTGTGCGGCGCCCTGCATCGCGAGGCTCAGCGACGCGGTGAGCGGTTTGCCGTCCTTGCCCTCGTCCTGGCCGTACAACGTCTCGAGATTCTTCCCCGACGCGTCGACCCGCCGCACCGCGAACCCATCCGACTTCGCCGTCGTGGCCTGCGAGGCGAACGCGTTCTGCAGCAACGGAGCCGAGCCGTCCCCGGCCGGCCTGGCCCCCGCCGGTCCCGCCAGCACCAGCGACTTGCCGTCCCGGTCGACCACCGCGGGCCGGTCCCCGCCGTCGGTGCCGACGACGAGCCGCTCACCCGGTTCGAGCTTCGGGTGCAGCAGCGTGGGCGTCCAGTGCACCCGCCAGCCCGCCGCCGTCTTCACCAGCTCGAACGGGACGTCGTAGGTCCAGACCTTGCCCGGCCGCAACGTCCAGGACACCGCGAAGCCGCCACCGGCCCGCGCCGCGCTCGCGGGCACCGGGTCGACCCTGCTCAACGTCCCCGTGACCTTGACCGGCAGCAGCGCGTTGCGCGCGTCCCGCAGCGCCACCGCGGCCGCCGCCGGATCGTCGGTCAGCCCGCCCGCGGCGTCGGTGTTCGTCTCGGCGAGATCCCGCAGGTACTCCGTCACCACCGCCGCGGGATCCACCGGCCCCCGCGGCGCCGCCGCCTCCCCGACGGGCGGCGTGCCCCCACTGGTCAGGACCACCACCGCGGCGGTGACGATCGCGACCACCCCGACCGCGCCACCGATCAGCACATTCCGTCTCCCGGCAGGACCCACTTCTCCCCCTCCCCCCGTCGGCGCGACCCCCGCGCACGATCGCCAAGCCTGCCCATGGTCGACCACCCGGTCACGGTTCCCGGTGGGAAAGCGACCTACCCGAATCCTTTTCGTGATCAACCGACAGCGCGGCGCCGACCAGCACGAGCCGCAGGACCCGCGAACGCCTCGATCCCCCGTGCCGTAGATGTCCCGCGCCCCCGGCCGATCGTCCCCGCGAGCGCGGAGTCCAGGCCGGTGTGGCCGCCGTCGGCGCCCGGCTCGTGAGCACATGCGCGCCCGCACCGGTCACCGCCGGGAACGGCAGGGCCGGCGCGCGGACGAGTGTCCGGTGCCCGGCAAGGGTTTTCGCCAGCGCCACGAACACCGGCAACGCGAGCGCGGCGCGTACGGACGTGGCCGGGACCGCGACCGCCGTGCCGATCAGGACCAGGGTGTTCATCTCACCGGGCGAACGCTTCGGTACACATCGGATCGTCACACGGAAGGGCCACTGGGCTCGGGCTCCGTCCGGAGGACGCGGTGCCAGGTGCCTTCCCTTCCCTCGACGGCCGCGTATCCGGCGGCGGGACGCCACCCCGACGGCCAGGCCGTGCCTTCCGGCGCCGGATGGGCGGCCACCGCGCCCGTGAACCTGGGCTCCGTCGTGAACGTCGCGCCGTCGAACGAGGTTTCCCCGGCGAACGCCGCCCCTTCGAACCAGACGCGCCCGGTGAACCTCGCCCCGTCGAACCGGGCCTTCCCGGCGAACGTCGTCCCGTCGAACCAGGCGGCCCCGGTGAACGCCGCCTGGACGCACCACGTCTCCCCGGTCAGCGTCGCCCCGCCGAACCGGACGGTCCGGACCCGGCAGTGGCTCAGGTTGAGGTCGACGAGCACGGCACCGGTGAGGTCGAGATCGGTGTCGGGCCAGAAGGTGCCGACCGGCCGGTCCGGATCGGTGCCGGGACGGAGGTGGCTTTCGAGAATGCCCAGCGCGGTGAGCCGGACCTCGCGTTCCTGCACACGGTCGCCGTAGCGGGCCAGGGCCGTCTCGCCGGCGTCGTCGGCGGGTGGGTCGCCGGGCTGGGGATACGGCATCCGCAGGTAGGCGCACAGGACGTTGACGACGGTCGGCCGTTGCCCCTCGTTGTCCTGTGCGAGGCGTTCCAGCGCGTAGAGCCCGGCCAGCCGCACCGGCGCCTTGTCCGATCCGAGTTGTTCACTGGCCTTGATGTACAGCTCGGTGATCCGACGGGCTTCGGCGTCGAACCGGGCGTCGACGGCGACCCGTTCGGCGTGCAGCCGGTTGGTCTCCGCCACCCGCTCGGTGTGGGCCTGGACCCGGTCGCGCTGGGCGAGTTCGGCGTACCGGGCCGCCAACTCGAACTCCTGGGTCCGCTGCCGCCGCGCCGCCAGGTACAGCGCGAACACCCCGCCGCCGCCCACCGCGATCGACGCCGCGATCTTCACCGCGTCCAGGTGCGCGGTCGCCTTCTTCTCCGCGTCGGCCAGTGCCAGGCCGTCGACCCACCGCCACAGCAGGACGAGCACCACGATGGTGGTCAGCAGCACCACCACCGCGGCCACCGGCACCGTCCACCGCGGCAACGGCGGCCGTGCCGTGCCGCCGGGTACGGACCGGGGCTGCGCGGAATCGTCGGTCATCCCTCGATGATCGCGTGCACGGCGGCTCGGCGACAGCCCGGATCGGCGGACGGGGTCAGCTCAGGCGGTAGCCCATGCCCCGCACCGTCTCGATCCGCGACTGGCCGAGCTTGCGGCGCAGGGTACGGACGTACACGTCGACCACATTGGATCCCGGGTCGAAGTCGTACCCCCACACGTGCGCGAGGATCTGCTCCCGCGCCAGCACCTGGCCCGGATGCCGCAGGAACAGCTCCAGCAGCGCGAACTCGCGCGCCGTCAGGTCCACAGTGGACTCCGGGAGCGAGGCGCGGCGGGTCCGCAGGTCCAGCGACAGCGACCCGTGCCGCAGCACCCCGGCCTCGGGCCTGGCCTCCCCGGTCCGCAACCGCAGCCGGACCCTGGCCAGCAGTTCCTCGAACCGGAACGGCTTGGTCATGTAGTCGTCGGCGCCGCCCTCCAGCCCGGCGACGGTGTCCCGCACCGAGTCCCGCGCGGTCAGGATGATCACCGGCGTCTCGATCTTCGCCGCGCGCATCGAGTGCAACACCGCGAACCCGTCCCGCAGCGGCAGTCCCAGATCGAGGATCACCAGATCGAACCCGCCGACGATCGCGGTGGCGAGCGCGGCGTCCCCGTCCCCCACGACGGTGGTGGCGAAACCGTTGGCACGTAACCCCTTTTCGACGAACGAGGCTATCCGCTGCTCATCCTCCGCGATCAGGATCCGCCCCATCACGTCACCTCCGACTGGTCCTCGACGGCTCCCACCGGCAGCGCGACACCGAAGGTCGCGCCCACGCCCGGCGCCGAGCGGAACCAGGCACGGCCGTGGTGCGCCTCGGCGATCGCCTTCCCGATGGCCAGGCCGAGACCGGCCCCGCTCCGCTCGCCCGCCTCGCCGCGGACGAACCGTTCGAAGATCCGCTCGGCGTGCCCGGCCGGCACGCCAGGGCCGGTGTCGGCGACCCAGAACGACACCGTATCGCCCGCCACCGAGGAGCCGACGCGGATGAGCGCGCCCGCCCCCGTCTGCTGCACCGCGTTCTGCGCCAGTTGCAGTACCGCCTGGGTCGCCCGTTGCGGGTCGAGCACCGCGTCGCCCTCCCCGACCGATTCCAGTGTCCACCGCCGATCGGCGATCGCACGGGCCTTGGCGTCGACGTCGCTGGTCAGCTCCGGCACCGAAACCCGTTCCGGGCGCAGGAAATCCGGTTGTTCGGCCTTCGCGAGCAGCAGCAGGTCGTCGACGATCCTCGCCATCCGGTCGAGTTCGTCGGTACACAACCGGACGACCTCGGCGCGCTCGGCCGGATCGTCGCCCATCACCTCCAGGTGCCCGCGGATGATCCCCACGAACACCGCGATACGAGAAATCCGACGCATGCCCCGACTCTCGCGGGCCTCGGCGAAGGCCGGATGAGACGAAGATGAGGACATCTTCATCATCCGGCCCTCGCCGGGAGGTCAGGCCTTCGCGACCGCGACGGTCACCTTCACCCCGTCGCCCACCGCGCCGGTGGACCCCTCGCTCACCGCGCCGTAGGACACCTTCACCGCGAGGGTCTCCGCGGCGAGGAACTCCTCGTGCTCGCGGGCCGCCGCGGTGACCTCGTCCGGCGCGTCCACGACCAGCGCGATCCGGTCGGCCACGTCGAGACCCGCGTCGCGGCGGGCCTGCTGGACGACGCGGACGAGGTCGCGCGCCACGCCCTCGGCGGCCAGCGCCGGGGTGACCTCGGTGTCGAGCAGCACCAGCCCGGACCCGCCGGGCAGCTCCGCCGCCGCGCCGCCGCCCCTGGCCACCAGCCGCCGGTCGTACTCACCCTCGACGAGCTCGATCCCGGCGGCCACCACGGCACCCTCCGGCGTCGTGCTCCAGTCGCCGGCCTTGACGGCCTTGATCACCTTCTGGACGTCCTTGCCCAGCCGCGGACCGGCGGCCCGCGCGTTGACCGCGACCTCGAACGCGCCGTGCGCGGCGACGTCGGTGGTCAGCTCGACCCCCTTGACGTTCACCTCGTCCCGCAGGATGTCGGTGAACGGGCGGAGCGCCTCGACCCCGGCGTCCTCGCCCAGCGCCACCGTCAGTTTCGCCAGCGGCAGCCGCACGCGCAGCTTGTTCGCCTTGCGCAGCGACAGCGCCGAGGACGCGACCTGCCGGACCCGGTCCATCGCCGTCACCAGCGCCGCGTCGGCAGGCAGGTCGAGCGCGTTCGGCCAGTCGGTCAGGTGCACCGAACGGCCGCCGGTCAGCCCGCGCCACACCACCTCCGCGGTCAGCGGCAGCAGCGGCGCCACCACCCGCGAGGTCACCTCCAGCACGGTGTGCAGGGTGTCGATCGCGTCGCGCTCCCCCGCCCAGAACCGGTCGCGCGAGCGCCGCACGTACCAGTTGGTGAGCACTTCGAGGAACTCACGCACGGTCGAACAGGCGCCCGCGACGTCGTAGTGGTCCATCGCGTACTCGACGTCGGTGACCAGTTCGTGCGTCTTCGCCAGGACGTACCGGTCGAGCACGTGCGGCGAATCCGTGCGCCACCGCCCGTCCACGCCCTCGGCGTTCGCGTAGAGCGCGAGGAAGTAGTACGAGTTCCACAGCGGCAGCACCGCCTGGCGCACCGCGTCGCGGATGCCCTTGTCGGTGACGACCAGGTTGCCGCCGCGCAGGATCGGGCTCGCCATCAGGTACCAGCGCATGGCGTCCGAGCCGTCCCGCTCGAAGACCTCGTTGACGTCCGGGTAGTTCCGCAGCGACTTCGACATCTTCTGCCCGTCCGAGCCGAGCACGATGCCGTGCGAGACACACGTCCGGAACGCCGGCCGGTCGAACAGCGCGGTGGCCAGCACGTGCAGCAGGTAGAACCAGCCGCGGGTCTGACCGATGTACTCGACGATGAAGTCGCTCGGGTAGTGGTGCTCGAACCACTCGGCGTTCTCGAACGGGTAATGCACCTGCGCGTAGGGCATCGAACCCGAGTCGAACCACACGTCGAGTACGTCCGGCACCCGGCGCATGGTCGAGCGGCCGGTCGGGTCGTCCGGGTTCGGCCGGGTCAGCTCGTCGATGTGGGGCCGGTGCAGGTTGTCCAGCCGCACCCCGAAGTCGGCCTCCAGCTCGTCGAGCGAACCGTAGACGTCGATCCGGGGGTAGGCCGGGTCGTCCGAGCGCCACACCGGGATCGGCGTGCCCCAGTACCGGTTGCGGGAGATCGACCAGTCGATGGCGTTCTCCAGCCACTTCCCGAACTGGCCGTCCTTGACGTTCTCCGGGTACCAGGTGATCTGCTGGTTCAGCTCGACCATCCGGTCCTTGAACTGCGTCACCGCGACGAACCACGACGACACCGCGCGGTAGATCAGCGGGTTCCGGCAGCGCCAGCAGTGCGGGTAGGAGTGGTCGTAGGTCTCGTGCCGCAGCAGTACCGCGCCCTGGCGCTCCGCGCCGCCGGTGCCGTTCTTGAGGTCCCGCACGATGTTCGGGTTCGCGTCGAACACCTGCTGGCCTTCGTAGTCCGGCACGGTGGCGTCGAACCTGCCGTGCGCGTCGACCGGCGTCACCGGGGTGATCTCGGCCGCGTCGGTGACCACCTTGTCCTCGGCGCCGTAAGCCGGCGCGATGTGCACGACACCGGTGCCGTCCTCGGTGGTGACGTAGTCGGCGGACAGCACCCGGTGCGCGTTCTCCGTGCCGACGAAGTACGGGAACGGTGGTGCGTAACGGGTTCCGAGCAGTTCCGCGCCGGTGTAGTGCGCGACGACAGCCGGTTCCTCGCCGAGTTCGCGGGCGTACGCGGCCACGCGCGCCTCGGCGAGCAGAAACCGCTTGCCCTCGCTCTCCACCACGACGTACTCCACGTCCGGGTGCACCGCGGTGGCCAGGTTGGCCGGCAGCGTCCACGGCGTGGTGGTCCAGATCAGCAGGTAGGTGCCGTCGAGCTCGTTGTCGTTGCCCTCGACGCGGAACCCGACCGTGACGGCCGGGTCCTGGCGGTTGCGGTAGACGTCGGCGTCCATGCCCAGCTCGTGGTTGGACAGCGGCGTCGCGTCCCGCCAGCAGTAGGGCAGGACCCGGTAGCCCTCGTAGACGAGACCCTTGTCCCACAACCGCTTGAACGCCCAGAGCACCGACTCCATGTAGGTGACGTCGAGCGTCTTGTAGTCGTTGTCGAAGTCCACCCAGCGCGCCTGCCGGGTGACGTAGTCGCGCCACTCGGCGGTGTAGCGCAGCACCGAGGCGCGCGAAGCCTCGTTGAACCGCGCGATCCCCATCTCCTCGATCTGGGTGGTCTCGGTGATGCCGAGCTGGCGCATCGCCTCGAGCTCCGCGGGCAGGCCGTGGGTGTCCCAGCCGAACCGCCGCTCGACCCGGCGGCCCTTCATCGTCTGGTAGCGCGGGACGAGGTCCTTGACGTACCCGGTGAGCAGGTGGCCGTAGTGCGGCAGGCCATTGGCGAAGGGCGGGCCGTCGTAGAAGACGTACTCGTTCTCGCCGTGTTCCCCGGCTTCACGGGCGTCGATCGTGGCCTGGAACGTCCGGTCGGTCTCCCAGTAGGCGAGGACCTGCTTCTCCAGCGCCGGGAAGGACGGCTGGGACGGGACGCCGCGCTCGCCGTCCAGCTGGGCCTGGGGGTACATCGGGTGCTCCTCGGGTCGTCGCTCGCGTACGGACGACCGGCACGGACCGATCGTCCACACGGGGACGAGACGCCGCCGTTCCCGGCGCGTTCCGCGGTACCACCCCGCTTGCCCGGCACACCGCTCCCGGGCCACTCGTTACACGGCTGTGACGGGCCGCACCCGTCCGGTTCTACTGGGAGCGCGCTCGGCGCCCCGTTCTTCCGGAGGCTCCCCGGTGATGGCCGGATCGACACCCTGCTGAGTCCAGGTTAGCCCGGGGGCGCAACCGCCTTTGCGCGGACCCCGGCGGCGCGGCGGCCGCGACGGGCACGAGAAGGGGCACGAAATGCCCCCTCGACATTTCGTGCCCACCACCGCGGCAGCACCGGGAAAGCCCATTTCCCACATTTCCGCGAGAAAGGTGGTCACCCGATGCTTCCCTTTCACCGGAACCAACCGAACGAGGGAATCCGATCGCACCGGCGGTCCTGGTGTTTCCAGTTTCGACCGGCGGCCGCACCACGTCAACCTTCGTCCACGACACCGTCGTCCCCACCCGGGACAACCCTGGCACCGACTGCGGCACACTCCGTGACGTCGTCACAGCGCTCAGCACGTCACCGCTGGTCAGCGGCGAGATCAGAATTTTCCGGTCCGGATTTCGCGCCCCTCCGGACGCCCGCCGGAGACCCGGCCCGCGCCGCGCCGCCCCCAATTCGTTCACCCGATTGAAAGCGGGCGCGACACCGCTTCCCCGGATCGGGTGAATTCCAGTATGGTCCGTCCATGCCTCTGCTCCGTGGACTCTCCAGCCTGCGCGCGGTCCTCACCGCACTCACCGGAATAACCGCTCTGTACATCGGCCTGGTGGCTTTCGGGAACATCACCGACTTCGGCACGAACAAGGAATTCGTGGAACACGTGCTCGCGATGGACACCACATTCCGGTCGCCGCACACGATGTGGCGCGCGGTCACCAGCCCCGGCGCGGTCACCACCGCCTACGTCGCGATCATCGCCTGGGAAACGCTGACCGCGCTGGTCCTCGCCGCCGGATTCGTCGCCTGGCTGCGGAAACGGACCACCGGCACCGCGCTGCGGCTGGCCAGGATCGGCTGGCTCATGCAGGTCCTGCTGTTCGCCTGCGGGTTCCTGGTGATCGGCGGCGAATGGTTCCAGATGTGGCAGTCGGGCAAGTGGAACGGCCTCCAGCCCGCCTTCCAGAACACCGTCATCGCCGCGGTGGGCCTCGTACTGGCCCACCTGCCGGAGCGCCGCGCGCCGGAGGAGCCCGTCCCGGCGGCACCGTGAACCGCCGGACACCGCGCGCCCCGCGCTGATAGCCTCGGCATCCTTGTCCACGCCGGAGGCGACGCCGGGGCCGCGGGACGAGGTTCCGGCGCGAACGCGCGCCGGGTGGTACCTGGGGGAGGAAGGTACCGGTGTATGCGCACGACCGGCCCGGTCCTGGGCCCGCGAGGAGTCTTCGCGGAACGCTTCGCACTGCTCTACGCCGAAGCCGGCGACCCGCCGCTGAAGCGGGTGGCGGAGTCGGTCAACCGGAAGAACCTGGCCGACAAGCGGGGCAGGCCGCTCCGGGTCACCCCGCAGCGGGTCAGTGACTGGCGGCGGGGCCGCAACGTCCCGGCCCGGTTCGCCGCGCTCGCCGCGGTGCTGGAGGTGCTCATCGGCCAGGCGCGCAAGGCGCGGCCGTACCCGCCGCTGGAGAGCCTCTACGACCTGGCCGCCTGGCAGACCCTGTGGGAAAGCGCTCTCGCCGCCCCCTCCGGGACCTCCGACGAGCACCCCGCCGACGACGCGCCGCCCGTCGGCGACGGGGTGTGTCCCTACCAGGGCCTCGCGGCGTTCACCCAGGCGGACGCGGGCTGGTTCTTCGGCCGGACCCGCAGCACGGCCGCGCTGGTCAAACGGCTGGAATCGGCCGCCGAGACCGGTGGCGTCGTCATGCTGGTCGGCGCGTCCGGCGCCGGGAAGTCCTCGCTGCTGCGCGCGGGACTGATCCCGGCGCTGGCCAGGGGGACGCTCCAGGCGGACGGCTCGGCCCGCTGGCCCTCGGTGGTGCTGACCCCGCGGGACAACCCGATGAAGGAGCTGGTGGCCCGCGTCCCGGAACTCGCCGACCTCGCGGAGGAGGTGGGCGCGGCGTCCCACGACGGCGAGGACGGGAACGTCCCCGGCGGGCCGGCGGACGACGGGTTCGACGACCGGGTCCGCGCGGCGTTCGCCGCGTGCGCGGAACGCGAGGCGGGCCGGGACGCCCGGCTGGTCCTGGTGGTGGACCAGTTCGAGGAGACCTTCACCCTGTGCGCGAACGAGACGCAGCGCTCGGCGTTCATCCGCACCGTCCACGCGGCCTGTACTCCCCCGCACCCCGGCGGCACCGCCCCGGCGGTGGCGATCTGCGGGCTGCGCGCCGACTTCTACGGCCCGTGCCTCGACTTCCCCGAACTCGCCGAGGCGCTACAGGAGCGCCAGGCCACGCTCGGCGCGATGACGGCAGGCGAAGTCCGGGAGGCGGTGACCGGGCCGGCGAAGGCGGTCGGGCTGCAGCTCGAAGCCGGTCTGGTGGACCTGGTACTGCGTGATCTGGCCACGACCGGCGCCCGCGGCGCGTCCGACACCGGCCGCGCCGCCTACGACGCGGGCGCCCTGCCCCTGCTGTCGCACGCGCTGCTGGCGACCTGGCAACGCCGTCAGGCCGGGAAGCTGACGATCGCGGGATACCGCGCCGCGGGCGGGATCCAGGGCGCGGTGGCGGCCACCGCCGAACGCGCCTGGGCCCAGCTCGACGGCACCGGCCAGTCGGTCGCCCACGCGATGCTGCTCCGGCTGGTGCGGATCGGCGACGACATGCGCGACACCCGCCGCCGCTCCACCAAAGAGGAACTGGTCGAGTTCACCGACGACGCCGCGACGGCCGAGGAGGCGCTGGAGGTACTGGCCGCGGAGCGGCTGGTGACCCTGGACGCCGAGTCGGCCGAGATCACCCACGAGGCGCTGCTGCAGGCGTGGCCCCGGCTCCGCGACTGGATCGATCAGGACCGGGCGGGCAACCTCGTCCGGCAGCGGCTCGACGAGGACGCGGCCGCCTGGCAGGACCAGGGCCGCGACGCCTCCGCGCTCTACCGCGGCGCGCGCCTGGAGACCGCGCGGCACGCGGCCGCCGCCCGCCCCGCCCATCTGACCGGCGCGGCGCGGGAGTTCCTGGCGACCTCGGAACGGCACCGCAGGCGCAGCAGCTGGGGCCGCCGGGCCGGCGTCGCGCTGGTGGCGGTGTTCGCGCTCATCGCGGCCTCGACCGCGATCGTGGCGCTGCGCCAGCGGGACGACGCGGAGTTCCGCCAGGTCGTCGCGGAGGCGGACCGCCTGGCCGACACCGACCCTTCGCTGTCCGCGCGGCTGACACTGGTGGCCCACCGGCTGCGTCCCGAGGACCAGTCCGTCACCGCGAAACTGCTGTCCACCCAGCAGATCCCGCTCGCGACGCCGTTGCCGGGCCACCGCGGCTCGGTGTACGAGACCTCCTTCAGCCCGGACGGCACCGTGCTCGCCACCGCGGGCTACGACGGCGAGGTCCGGCTGTGGGACCTGCGCGACCGCGGCGCCCCGAAACCCCTCGGCGCCCCGATCACCGACCACACCAGCTGGGTCACCTCGGCGGTGTTCACCCCCGACGGCCGGACGCTGGTGACCGCGGGCGACGACCACACCCTCCGGCTCTGGAACATCGCCGACCCCGCCAAGCCCACCCCGCTCGGCCGCGCGACCTCGACCGGCGGCACGATCTACTGCGTCGCGATCGCCCCGGACGGCCGGACCCTCGCGACCGCCGACGACGACCACACCGTCCGGCTCTGGAACATCGCCGACCCCGCCAAGCCCACCCCGCTCGGCGAACCCCTCACCGGACACACCGAGCGGGTCCGCACGGTGGCGTTCGGCCCGGACGGCCGGACCCTCGCGTCGGCGGGCAACGACCACACCGTCCGGCTCTGGAACGTCACCGACCCCGCCAAGCCCACCCCGCTCGGCGAACCCCTCACCGGACACACCGACACCGTCCACTGGGTCGTGTTCGCCCCGGACGGGCGCACCCTCGCCACCGCCAGCGACGACCGGACGCTGCGGCTGTGGAACGTCGCCGACCCGGCCCGCCCCGCCCCGATCGGCCAGCCGATCACCGGGCACACCGGCGGGATCTGGCAGGCGGAGTTCAGCCCGGACGGCCGCGTGCTCGCCTCGGCGGGCGACAGCACGGTCCGGCTCTGGAACCTGGCCGACCCCGCCAAGCCCGTCGCCGTCGGGAAACCGCTCAACGGCAACAACGGCAACACCTTCACCGTCGCGTTCTCGCCCGACGGCCGGTCCCTCTCGACCGGCAACGAGAACGGGGTGACCCAGCTGTGGTCGCTCCCGGAGACCGCGCTGGACGGGCACGCCGGGCCGGTGACCACCGTCGCCACGCGCCCGGACGGGCGGCTGCTGGCGACCGGGTCCACCGACCGCACCGTCCGGCTGTGGGACCTCGCCGACCCGAAGCGCCCGGTGGCCACCGGGCCACCGCTGACCGGCCACACCGCGCCGGTCATCTCGACCACGTTCAGCCCCGACGGCGGGACACTGGCCACCGCGAGCGACGACAACACCCTCCGGTTCTGGAACGTCACCGACCCGGCCCGGCCCCGGCCGCTCGGGCCGCCGAGGGAGACGGCCGCGCGGTACGGCAGCGTGGCGGTGTTCGCCCCGGACGGCCGGACGCTGGCCGCGGGCGACGACGACGAGTCCGTCCGGCTGTGGAACACCGCCGACCCCGCCCGGCCCGAGCCGGCGGGGCCGCGGCTGACGGCGCATCCGTCCTACGTCAACTCCACGGTGTTCCGTCCCGACGGCGGGCTGCTCGCCACGAGCAGCGGCACCAGCGCCGTCCAGCTCTGGGACGTCACCGACCCCGCGCGGGCGAAGCCGCTCGGCGAGCCGTTCACCCGGCACAGCGCGCCGATCCGGTCGATCGCCTTCAGCCCCGACGGCAAGGTGCTCGCCTCGGGCAGCGACGATCACACCGTGGCACTGTGGGACGTGGCCGATCCGGCCCGGCCCCGGCCGCTCGGCACACCGCTGACCGGCTACTCCAAGGCCGTGTTCTCCGCGGTGTTCAGCGCCGACGGCCGGACGCTGGCCACCAGCAGCGGCACCAGCGCCGTGCGGCTGTGGGACGTCACCGACCCGGCCCGGCCCCGGTCACTCGGCACGCTGGACACCGACGCCGACGTCGGCTACGCCGTCCGGTTCGGCCCGGCGAGCCGGACACTGCTCACCGGCCAGGCCGACGGGACGACCCGGAGCTGGGACCTGAACGCCGACCACGCCGCCGCACGCGTCTGCGGTGCCACCCACGGCGTGCTGACCCCGGAGCAGTGGCAGCAGCACCTCCCGCAGATCTCCCCGCTGTCCCCCTGCGGCTGAGCACGCCGCCCGGACGCCGGTTCCCGCGCCGAGGTCCGTTGTGGACGGTCCACCGGGACGCGTGGCGCGCACATCGGCGCCCGAAACCGCGAAACTCGGTGACGAGGAACGGCCCGTTCTCGATACGATGACGCCGATGTGCTCCGTCTCCGGCGTGCCGAGGCCACGCCGAGCCGACGTCACACCACACCTTGGGGGAACATTCACGGTGAGCCGTAGTTTTCAGGTAGACCTTCGCGGGGTCGTCGACCTGCTGAGCCAGCACCTCTATTCCAGTCCGCGCGTCTATGTGCGGGAGCTGCTCCAGAACGCCGTCGACGCCGTGACGGCGCGGCGCGCGGCGGACCCGTCGGCGCCCGCCGGCATCGCGATCGACGTCCACAGTGCCGATGGCGGGACACTGCGGATCACCGACACCGGGATCGGCCTGTCCGAGGCACAGGTGCACGAGCTGCTCGCGACCATCGGCCGCAGTTCCAAACGGGACGAACTCGGATACGGACGGCACGAGTTCCTCGGCCAGTTCGGGATCGGGCTGCTGTCCACCTTCCTGGTCGCCGACGAGGCCCGTGTCGTCACCCGCTCCGCCGGCGGCGGTCCCGCGGTCACCTGGACCGGCCGCGCCGACGGCACCTACGCCATCGGCCCCGGCGAACGGGACGCGGCGGGCACCACCGTCACCCTCACCGCGCGGCCCGGCGCGGAACAGTGGTTCGTCCCGGAGACCGTCACCGACCTCGCGGCGCTGTACGGCTCGATGCTGCCGTTCGAGATCACCGTGAACGGCAAGGCGATCAGCGGCACCGGCACCCCGTGGCGGGCCGACGACCGCTCCGCCGGGCACCGCGCCGCGGACCTCGTCGGCTACGCGCAGGAAGTCCTCGGCTTCACCCCGTTCGACGTCGTCGAGCTCGATGTCCCCGAAGCCGGGCTCACCGGTGTCGCCTACGTGCTGCCGTTCCCGGCGAACCCCGCCGAACACGCCGGGCACCGCGTGTACCTCAAGCGGATGCTGCTCGCGGAGAACGCGCCGGGCCTGCTGCCGGACTGGGCCTTCTTCGCCCGCTGCGTCGTGGACACCGGCGAGCTGCGGCCCACCGCGAGCCGGGAAGCGCTCTACGACGACGAACAGCTCGCGGTCACCCGCGAAGCGCTCGGCGACCGGCTGCGCGGCTGGCTCGTCGGGCTCGCCGGCACCAGCCCCGAGCGGCTGAACCGCTTCCTCGCCGTCCACCACCTCGGGGTCAAGGCACTCGCGCTGCACGACGACGAGATGCTGCGGCTGGTCGACGAGTGGTGGCCACTGGAGACGAACGTCGGCCGCATGACGCTCGCCGAGTTCCGCGCGCGGTACGGCGTGCTGCGCTACTGCGCGACCGCCGAGGAGTTCGGCCAGCTGGCCGGTGTCGCGGCCGCGCAGGACGTGCCGGTGATCAACGGCGGGTACACCTACGACAGCGAACTCGTCGAGCGCGTGCGCGCGCTCGAACCGGACCTGCTCGTCGAACGGCTCGACCCGAGCGACATCGCCACCGTCTTCGCCGAGCTCGACTCCGCGACCGCGCTGGCCACCCGGCCGTTCGTCGCGGCGGCACAGCGTTGTGTCGACCGGCTCGGCTGCGAGGTCGTGCTGCGCGAGTTCGAGCCCGCGTCCCTGCCGGTGCTCTACCTCGTCGACCGCGCCGCCGCGTTCGCCGGCGAGCTGCGCGCGACCAAGGACAAAGTGGACGATCTGTGGGCCGGGGTGTTGTCGGCCTTCGAAAAACCGGAGCAGGATCGCCCGCAGCTCGTGCTCAACTACCGGAATCCCTTGGTACAGCGGGTTTCCCGGCTCCGGGACGCGGATCTGACCGCGCTCGCCGTCGAATCGCTCTACGGCCAGGCGCTGCTGCTGGGCCACCACCCGATCCGGCCCGCGGACTCCGCCCTGCTGAACCGCTCGTTCCTCGGCCTGCTCGACCACGCCCTCCCCGCTTCGGAGCAACGATGACCACCACCGACGAAGCCCTGTGGGACCAGCTGTGGTCCGCGCAGCGGCTGCCCAGGGGCAAGGGCCAGATCACCGCGCTGGAGGGTGTGCTCCGGACCGCCGAGGGCGAGGGCTCGCTGGAACTGCGTTACGCCACGCGGATCTTCCTCATCAGCGCCTACCAGCAGGGCGGTGAGCCCGCCAAGGCGTTCGTGCCGTTTTCCTGGTGCCTCCAGGTGTACGACCGCGGCGAAGCCGATCCGCGCTGGGACGACCATCTCTACTGGGCCTTCAAGTTCCTGGTCAGTTCCATGACCCGGTTCCCGGAGATGCCGCTGGAGCGCACGTACGCGGTGCTCGACGACATGGAGCGCCGCTACCGCGTCGCCGGGCACACGATGAACCCGGTGCACCAGCACCGGGAACTCGTCGCCCGGCACGTCGGCGAGCACGAGAAGGCCGCCGAGCAGTACCGGCTCTGGTGTGCCGCGCCCCGGGGCGAGATGTCGGACTGCGTCGGCTGCGAACCGAGCGGCAAGGTCTGGCACCTGAGCCGCTACGGCCGGTTCGAGGAGGCCATCGCGATCGCCGAACCAGTGCTGGACGGTGTCTTCACCTGTGTCGAGCAGCCGCACACCATCCTGACCTCGCTGCTGCTCCCGTATGTCCACACCGGACGGACGGCGGAGGCGGCGCGGGCGCACCGGGCGGCCTACCGCGCGATCCGGCACGATCCGACACAGCTGGGCGACGTCAGCGACCACCTCGAGTTCTGCGCGCTCACCGGAAACCACGTCCGCGGGCTGGAACTGGTCGAACGGCACCTCGGCTGGCTCGCCGAGGTGTCCAGCCCGCACACCGAGATGGAGTTCTGCGCCACCGCGGCGCTGAACCTGCGGCTGGTCGCCGACTCCGGGCACGGCGACGCGCCGGTGCGCCGGGCCGGCGGCGAGATCTCCGTCAAGGCGCTGCACGAAGAGCTTTCCGAACGCGCGCTGGACATCGTGGCCCGCTTCGACGCCCGCAACGGGACGCGCGAGCAGGGCGACCGGATCCGTTCGGTACTGGCCGCCGAACCGCTCGTCGAGCACCTCCCGCTGTCCGGGCCGGTGCCGACCCCCGCCGCGACCCCGGAGCCGCTGCCCGCCGGACCGTCCTTTCCGGACACTCCGGCGGAGCTGGCCGAACTCGCCGAAGAGCACTACCTGCTCGACGACGGCGTCGCCCCGGCCGTATGGGCCGAATTCGACGCGGTGTGCCCGGAACCGGACGGCGTCCTGCTGGCACGGCGGCTGTCCGGGGCGGCGGCCATGATCGTGGACGAGGACGCCGAAGCCGCCGAACGCGCCCTGCTGCGCGCGGCCGACCTGTTCGCGGACGCGGGTGACGAAGTCGCCCGGCACGCCGCTTCGAGCAGGGCCGGGATCGCCCGCTGCCGGGCCGGGGACAACGACGCGGGCCTGGCCGCGCTCAGTGCCGCGGTGGACGCGCTCGCCGCGCTCGGTGACCAGGACCAGTACGCCCGATCGCTGCTGCGGTTGTCGCTGGGCCTCCTCGGCTCCGGCGACACCGAGGCCGCGCTCGGCGCCCTCGACCGGGCAGAGGACGCCGTTGCCGCGGTGGGCTCCGCCGAGCTGACCGCGCGGATCCTGGTGCAGCGGGCCGATCTCCTCGCCCGGATCGACCCCGAAAACCTCGGTGCGGCAAGAGAACTCGCGAAGCGCGGGGCGGCGCGGTTCACCGAGGCCCGCTCACCCGACCACGCCGCGCGGGCGGCGCTCGCCGCGGCGCGGATGAGCGCCGCGCTCGGCGACCTGGAGGACGCCTACACCCTCGCGGCGGAGGCCGAAGCCGCCACCGGCCCGGAACTGCGTGCCCAGGCGCGGTTCACGCGCGGCAGGCTCGCCGCCGACCTCGACCGGACCGCCGACGCGGTGGAGCACTACCGCGCCACGATCGCCGACCTGACCACCGCGGAGAACCCGACCGGCGCCGCCTACGCCCGGCTGGAACTGGCGGCCGCGTGCGACCGGCTCGGCCGTCCGGAGGAGGTCGCGGACGCGGCCGAGGACGCGATCGACGTCCTGGAACGCGTCGGCGACGAGGACGAACTGGCCAGGGCGCGGTACCTGCTGGCCGGGGCCCACCGCGCGCTCGGGCAGCGGGAGCAGGCCCGCGTGCTGCTGGAACCGGTGATCGCGCACTTCGTGGCCACCGGGAACCCGCCCGCGGCCGGGCAGGCCACCGAAACCGCCGCGGACGTCCTCGACGAACTCGACCACGACGCCGAGGCCGCCGAGCACTACGCCCGCGCCGCGGACCACTTCCGCGCGGGAGACCTCCCCCTCGACACCGTGCGCGCCCTCCGCTGCGCGGCCCTGTCGTGGTTGTGGGCAGGGGAAACGGACCGGGCGGTCGCGGTGCTCGCGGACGCCGAACGGGCCGCGGCCGCGCTCGAAGGCGACGAACCGCACGTCCGGTGGGAGCGGGCGATGGTCGGCTACCACGGCGCCCGCCTGCTGGCGAACCGCGGCCGACCGGAGGACGCGCTGGAGCGGGCGGCCACCGCCGCCGGGCTGTTGCGCGGCATCGGCGCGGTCACCGAAGCCGCCTTCGCCGACGCCCTTCGCGGGCGTCTGCTCGGCGAGCTCGGCCGGACGGCGGAAGCGCGGGAGGCGGTGGAAACCGCGCTCGCGGGTCTCCCACCGGAGGCGGAGCGTCAGCGGGAGGACCTCGAAGCACTGCTCGCCGAGCTCACCGGGCGGGAACCGTCACCAGAGTGACCCCGAGGGCGGCCACCCACAGCACCGCGGCGGCGAGACCGGCGGTGCGCGCTGATTCCGCTGGGCCAGTCCGGCGAGCATGAGCGTCACCACGAGAATGCTGCCGTGGTTCTGGCGCCCGGATACGACCGCGTTTCTCCGTGACAACCGACCGCACCCGATGCCCGACGCGGGCACGCTCCGCGTGACGACTACCAGGCCGTCCGGAAATGCCGATTATCGGGTGCTTCTGGGGATCGGTGTCAGGTCTGGCTTGGGTGTGCGGTGTTGGATCGCCGTGCGACTGCACAGGAATCGCGGGAAGGATAGGCGTTCGGGGGTCTTCGGGCCGCGGCCGATCCCGGCGCCACCTTCCGCAACTTCCAGCGCCACAACCTCCGCCACGCCGCCGGTCACTTCGACGCCACTCTTACCGCCTACAGCCCCCACCCCACGATCACCGAACGCCTCCACGCCCTGCTCGACACCCCCACCGGGCACACGCACCTGCCGCAAGAGGGGCGGAGGCGCGACGGTGCTGCCGACCTGCTGGGCGGATGGCAACTCGAAGAACCGCTCCGGCGCGGGGGATGTCGGCCACCACGCGAGCCCGGCGGAGGCCGTGACCGGGCATGGCGAGCGTCTCATTGCATTAGCGCGCGTGCGCAATTATTGTCAACGCTTGTAATCAGCTAGCGCAAGGTTCCGGGAGGTTGTGGGCGGCCAGATCCGCGCTCAGGCCGTCCGTCCCACCCTTGCCGCACGCACCGCGTGACGCGTCGCGCCGGCACCACAGAGAGAAGAAAGTCATGACGCTCAACGAAATCCTTTCCGGGCGGCTCGGCTTCGGAACCGCTCCGCTCGGAAACATGTTCCGTGCCATTCCCGAGGACGAGGCCTTTGCCACCGTCGAGGCCGCCTGGGAGCGGGGCATCCGTTACTACGACACCGCGCCGTTCTACGGGGCCGGGCTGGCCGAATCGCGGCTCGGCCAGGTGCTGTCGGCCAAACCCCGCGACTCCTACGTCCTCTCGACCAAAGTCGGCCGCGTCATCCTCGACGAGCACGAGGAAGCCGCACGCGACCTCGGCGAGAAGGGCGGCCTGTTCGAGCACGGCAACCCGAACAAGATACTCCACGAGTGGACCGCCGACGCGACCGAACGTTCCATTGAGGACAGTCTGAAGCGGCTCGGCACCGACCGTCTTGACGTCGTCTGGGTGCACGACATCGCTCAGGACTTCCACGGCGACCTGTGGCTGGGGAAGTTCGAGGAGGCCCGCACCGGCGCCTTCCGGGTGCTGTCGCGGCTGCGCGACGAAGGCGTCATCAAGGCCTGGGGCCTCGGCGTCAACAAGACCGAGCCGATCGAACTGACCCTCGCCCTGGACGAGCCGCGGCCGGACGGGTTCCTGCTGGCCGGCCGCTACACGCTCCTCGACCACGAGCACGCCCTGCAACGACTGCTGCCGATGGCGCAGGAACAGAACGTCGGCATGGTCGTCGGCGGGCCGTACAGTTCCGGTGTCCTGGCCGGCGGTACCCACTTCGAGTACCAGCAGGCGCCGCCGCGGATCGTCGAGCGCGTCGACCGGCTCAAGACGCTCGCCGCACGCCACGGCATCAGTATCAAGGCCGCCGCGCTGCAGTTCTCCCTCGCTCACCCCGTGGCAGCCGCCGTCATCCCCGGCGCCACCCGGCCCAGCCGGATCGCCGAGGACACCGCCGCCCTCGTCGAGACCGTTCCGGCCGAGTTCTGGCACGACCTGCGTGCCGCCGGCCTCGTCCACTCTGCCGCGCCGCTCCCCCACAACGCCTGACCCATTTCACGAACAGGAGCACCACCATGGCATCCACCTCGGTCAGCCGTACCGTGCCCGCCTCGCCCCAGCAAGTCTGGGACCGCATCGGCGGATTCCATTCCCTGCCCGACTGGCTTCCCTATATTCCCGACAGCACCGCGCTCGACGGCGGCCGTGTCCGCCGGCTCACCAACCCCGACGGCGAGACCATCGTCGAACGCCTCGTAGGCTTCAGTGAGACCGAACGCCACTACACCTACGCCATCCTCGAAGCGCCCTTCCCTGTCACCGGCTACCTTTCCACGCTGCGCGTCCACACCGTCCCCGGCCAGGAGAACGCGGCCGAGGTGCAATGGTCCGGTAGCTTCACCCCCGACGGTGTCAGCGAAAGCGAGGCGGTCTCCCTGTTCACGGGGATCTACCGCGAGGGCCTCGAAGCCCTGCACAACGCGCTGACGGACTGAAGCCGCCAAGCTGGAGTGCCGACACCCGACGGTCAGCGACGACGCAGGAACAGCCTGAGCGCACCGGACACGTTCTCCCGCACGAACTCCTCCGGTTCGGCGGCCAGCAGGGCACGCATCGGCTCGATGCTGACTTCGGCGCCGGGCAGGTCGAACACCGCACAACCCGCGGCGTTGCGGACATCCCAGTCCTCGTCCTCGCCGGCGAGCCGGAACAGCGCCTCCCGGCACGTTACGACAAGGTCCGGATCGGCGAAGTCGAGCAGCGGAATCGCCCGGATCGCCTCGACCCGCACCAAATCGTCCTCGGCGACGTCCTGGGCGGTCGCGAGCAGGAAGGGGCCGAGCACCGGAGAATCGGCCTCGCCGGGAACCAGCAGCCGCAACGTCTGGAAGCGCTCGTCCGCGTTCGACCGGCCGAACCGGTCGACCAGTTCCTGGGCCGTCATACACCCGACGATAGCGGCGACGCGCGGAAAACGCGGCGGCGCGTCCTCTTCGTCCACCGGCTGGTCGCGGCACGAGCGCGGCCGGGCCGGTGACGGTCGTGGATCTGTGCTGCTCCTATGGCATCAACGCCGCGCTGCCCAACCATCGGCTGACCTTCGTACACCGCCGTGGGTTGCCGCGTTCGTCCTGTGTACCTGCTCCCTACCAGCCCATCGCCGACGCACTGACCGAACACGGACTGGTCACCACAGTCAACACGGTCCCGAACACCGTCAGTCCGATGTGGACGATCCGGCGGTGACCGAAGGCGTCGCCCTGCGTCTCCGGTGAGCAGGAACGCCGTCACGACAACGGAATACCCATCGACGGCCCGCTGCTGCGCGCGGAGCCCGGCGCAAACATCCGTACGCGCCGGGCTCCCACGCCGAGCAGGTGTTCGGCGAGCGGGGAACCAACCTCGACGGGGGAACCGGCGGGGTTGTCCGATTTACTGGGCGTCCGGCTTTCCTGACGGCTCAGCGGTGTGCGGCCGCCAGTGACGCGTCGGGCTTGCAGCGCCCGCACGGCGTGAAACCGAGCTGACGTGCCTCGCCGACCGCGATCGGGATGGTGTCGCGTCCGTCGAGCCAGCCGCAGTCGGTCAGGTGGTACCGCGGGTACTCGTCGACGACCACGACCTCGTCCTCGAGTTCCGACACGACGGCGAGGTCCTCGGGCAAGGTCTGTTCCTCCACCGGGTCACCGTCACGGGCCGCGGGAGCGGCGGTGATCTTCGTGGTTTCGGTGGCGGAGGAATCGTCGCCGGGGACATCCGGCTCGGCGGTGTCACTCTTCTCGTCGAGTTCGCCGGTCTTGGGGAGCAGAGCGGTCTGCTCGCCGTCCTTGTTCTCCGCCGCGTCGTCGGCGGAGTCGTCCGCGGCTTCGTCCTCTTCGGCGTTTTTCCCGGCGGGCTCTGCGGTTTCCGCTTCGGCGGCCTTGGCCCGGCGGCGCCTGCGCAGCCAGTCCAGGACGAGCAGCAGCCCGGCGAGTACCGAAAGCCCGATGGAAATCCAGGCCCAGAGCGAGGTGGCGGTGATGAGTGCCGCGACGAGCAGGCCCAGTGCGGCCAGGACGAGAACCAGGACGATGTAAAGCACGCTGAATTACAGCACGAACCGGTGGCCGGTCCGGTCACGACCCGCCCACAACACGTAATCGATGCCACAAACCCATTACGCCGCAACGACCCGCAGGCACCGGACAATCCCGATACCCACGGGCCGCGCAACACAACCAGTCAAGCCAGTCCCCACCAACGACCACCACCGGGGTCAGAGGCTGCCCCTCAGAGGTGACCACAGCTGGGGGTCCAGGGGGCTCGCCCCCTGGCGGGGGTTTGGGGGTTCGACCCCCAAAGACACCGAGCCGAGGGCCGGGGTGAGCGCATTCCGCGAACACACCCCACCCAACCCTCTCGGTTAACCCGCCTCGGCCCGCGGCCCGAACGAGTAGCCCTGGCCGCCGCCGGAAGCTCCCGCCCCCTGGGACGAGTTCGAGGACGCCGACGCCGGCGCGGCCGAACCGCGGTCGTCGAGCTCCCGCAGCTGGGACTCCAGGAATCCGCGCAGTCGCGTGCGGTACTCCCGCTCGATCGTGCGGAGCTCCTCGATCTTCTTGCCCAGCGCGCCCTTTTCGGCGTTGAGGTTGTTCATCACCTCGGTGTACTTGCGCTGCGACTCGCGTTCCATCGTGGTCGCCTTGTCGCGCGCCTGGCGTTCCAGCGTCTCGGCGCGCGTGCGCGCGTCGTTCAGCATCGTCTCGGCACGCGTGCGTGCCTCGTTCACCATCGAGTCCGACTTCGCCCTGGCGTCCGAAAGCAGCTGCTCGGACTTCGTCCTGGCCTCGGCCAGCATCCCGTCCGACTCGGTCTTGGCCTCGGCGGTGAGCCGGTCGGCCATTTCCTGGGCCAGCCCGAGGACCTTGGCGGCCTGCACGTTGGGCTCGCCGTTGTCGCCCACCATCGGGTGTGCCTGGGTCTGCTCCATCGGCGAGGTCGGCGGCGGCACCGGGGCCAGCCGCCGCGACGGCTCGTCCCGCACCGGCGGCGGTCCGCTGACCGCGTTCACCTTCGCGTTCTCGAGCTCACCGCGCGTGGATTCGAGCTCGTTGTCGAGCTGCTCCACCTGCTGCCGCAGCTCGTTGTTGTCCTCGATCAACCGGGCAAGCTCGGTTTCCACCAGGTCGAGGAACGCGTCCACCTCGTCCTCGTTGTAGCCCCTCTTGCCGATGGGCGGCTTGCTGAACGCGACGTTATGCACGTCAGCGGGGGTCAACGACATCAGATCACCTCACGCACTCCATGGCCTGCAGGGTCACCCAAGTCTCCCCGACTACCTGGGATTCGCCAGTTGCATCGCGAAGAACACAACCAACAGCAGCACCATAATCGATAAGTCCAGCCCGACGCCGCCGATCCGCACCATCGGGATGATGCGGCGGAACAGGCGAACCGGCGGGTCCGTCACTGTGTAGATGGTCTCGAGCGTGACCGCAACCCCGCCGGCGGGGCGCCACTCGCGCGCAAAGGTGCGCACGAGCTCGATCACGATACGCGCCGTCAGCAACAACCAAAACGCGAACAGCACGTACCAGAGGACCAGCCACACAGCTTCCACGTTCACCACTGTAGCCGGGAGGGCCGACCGAACCGGCCGTTACCGGCGCCGACGCGGAGATGAGTCGACAAAATCACGTCTGCTTGCGCCCAGCGGTTCACCCGACTTCAGCCGCGCAGGAACAATCCGCCCTCGGCAATCCGCCGACGGTCCTCCGCGGTCACGTCGATGTCCGGCGGTGAGAGAAGGAACACCTTGTTGGTCACCTTGTCCATCGAACCGCGCACCGCGAACGCGAGCCCCGCCGCGAAGTCGACGATCCGCTTCGCGTCCGAGTTCTCCAGCTCGGTGAGATTGATGATGACCGGGTTGCCCTCACGGAAGTGCTCGCCGATCGTGCGCGCTTCGGTGTAGCTCGACGGGTGCACGGTGATGATGCGGCTGAGGGCGTCCCGGTAGGCGCTGCGCGCCTCCTGCACCGGACGCAGCCGGGCCACCGGTTCCGGCTCCCGATCGACGGCCAGCGCCCCGTGAACCTGGGGCTCCGAAGCCATCACGGAACGTGACCGACTGGGGGCGACCGGCTCCTCGTAGGCGTCCGCTTCGTCTCGGTACCGGCCCCGGGACCGGGGCTGTTCGTACGAGTCGTACTCCGCGGCCCGATCGTCGCGCCGGTAGTCCTCTTCGTAGTACTGGTCCTCTTCTGCGGGCACCATCCCGAAGTAGGCCTTCAGCTTCTGCAGCGCGCTCATGCCTCTCCCTAGCCTTAGCCGCTCCCGCACCGTGCGACCCCGCCCGGCGGACACTCACCGTGACCATCGGGCGGATTCCCTACGGCGAGGCTAAACCGCGCCCACCGAGCAACGCGGTTCCGACACGCACACAGGTCGAGCCGTGCGCGATCGCCTGCTCGAGATCATGGCTCATTCCGGCGGACAGCACGGTGGCATTCGGGTGATCTTCCCGCAGTCGCTCCCCCGCGCGGGCGAGCCGCGCGAAGGCCTCCGCCGGGTCGGCGGCGAGCGGCGCCACCGCCATCAGGCCGCGTAACCGCAGGTCGTCGGCCCGCGCGAGGTGATCCGCCAGCCGGCCGAGCTCGTCCAGCGGGCAGCCGCCACGCGCGGGATCGTCGTCGAGGCTCACCTGGATCAGCACGTCGAGCGGGTGTTCCCGGACACCGGTGTCCCTCGCCACGTGGACCGCCTTGGCGAGCGCGTCCGCGAGCCGATCCGAGTCGACAGACTGGACCTCGTCGGCCCACCGCACGACCGAGCGGGCCTTGTTGCGCTGCAACCGGCCGACCATGTGCCAGCGCAGCGCCGCCTCCGGGCGCAGTTCGGCGACCTCGGCGCGTTTCGGCCCCGCGTCCTGGTCGCGGTTCTCGCCCACGTCGGTGACGCCGAGGTCGGCCAGCACCGCGGCGTCCAGCGCCGGAAAGGTCTTCGTGACGGCGATCAGGCGGACCTCGTCCCGTGCGCGCCCGGCGGCGGCGCAGGCCGCGGCGATCCGCTTTTCCAGCTCCGCCAAGGAGTTCGCGAGCTCGGCCCTTCTCGGCTCGACAGTATTCATGCCGCCTCCGCGGGAAAAAGTACGTCGGCGGTGGTCACGACGGATCGACCCAGGTGATCCCGGCGATCCGGCCGGTGGTGCCGTCGCGGCGGAAGCTGAACAACGTCTTGTCCTCGGCGGTGCAGCGCGGGTCGACACCGATCCGGCCGACGCCGTGGTCGGCGAGCTGGCGCCACAGCCCCGCCCGCAGGTCGAGCCCCGGGGTGCCCTTGCGGGTCCTGCAGGCGCTGCCCGGTACGTGCTTGTCGACGTCGGCGGCCATGTCGGCGGGGACCTCGTAGCAGTCGCCGCAGATCGCGGGACCGAGCAGTGCCTCGACGCGGTGTGCCTCGGCACCGAGCTCCCGCATCTTCTCCAGCGCGGCGGGCACGACCCCGACCCGTGTACCCACCCGTCCGGCGTGCACCGCGGCCACGACACCGGCTTCGGCGTCGGCGAGCAGCACGGGAACGCAGTCCGCGACGAGCACGATGAGCGCCAGCCCCGCCTCGGCGGTCACGAGCGCGTCGGTGGCTTCGGCCGCCTTCGTCTCGGAGCCGTCGACGATCGTCGCCGTGCGGCCGTGCACCTGTTCCATCCAGGCCAGGCGATCCTCGGTGAGCCCGAGTTCGGCGGCGAGGCGCTTGCGGTTGGCGAAGACGTTCCCGCTCTCGTCGCCGACGTGGTCACCGAGGTTGAAGCTGTCGTAGGGCGGTGCCGAAGCGCCGCCCGCCCTGGTCGTGACCACCCGCCGGATCCGCAAGTCCGCTCCTCTTTCTCACCCGGAACTGTCCTGTCGCCAAGCCTAGTGCCGTCCGCGCGGTGCCCGTCGGCGACCGGCCGGGTGCCGAAGGACGCCTTCAGTGCGTCCAACGCAGTGAAGGACGCCTTCAGTGCGCTGAGCGCACCGAAGGCGTCCTTCGGGAAGAGCCGGAAATCAGCGCCGCATGAACGGCGGCACGTCGACCTCGTCGTCGGACGGGTCGTCGTGCACCGGGGCGGCGCGGGGCGGCAGGCTGCCCTGCCCCGAGCCCGACCCCAGCGGCGAATAGCCGCGCGAGCCGCCGCCCGGCTGCGGGAGGCCGCCCGGGGTGCCGCCGTGCGGCGAGGATCCGTTGCCCGCGGGCGGGATCGGCGTGTGCGTACGGGTCGGGGGCACCGGGTAGCCGCCCGCGCCGGTGGACGACGGGACCGGGGTCGCCCCCGAGGGCGGCGTGGCGCCGGTGGCCGGGGCGGCTCCGCCACCGACCTGGCCCGCCGAGGCCGAGGCCGTGGCCCCGCCCTGCCGCGCCGAGCCGAACGTCGACGGGTCGAGCTTCTTGTGGGTCGGCGCGCCCGCGTCGAAGCCGGCGGCGATCACGGTGACCCGGACCTCGTCGCCGAGCGAGTCGTCGATGATCGTCCCGAAGATGATGTTCGCGTCGGGGTGCGCGGACTCCTGCACCAGCGACGCGGCCTCGTTGATCTCGAACAGCCCCAGGTCCGAGCCGCCCGCGATGGACAGCAGCGCACCGTGGGCGCCGTCCATCGACGCCTCCAGCAGCGGCGAGTTGATCGCCTTCTCCGCGGCCTGGATCGCCCGGCCCTCACCGCGCGCGGAGCCGATGCCCATGAGCGCGGAGCCCGCGCCGGACATGACGCTCTTGACGTCGGCGAAGTCCAGGTTGATCAGACCGGGCGTGGTGATGAGGTCGGTGATGCCCTGGACACCGGACAGCAGCACCTCGTCGGCCGAGCGGAACGCGTCCATCAGGGACACGCCGATGTCGCCGAGCTGCAGCAGCCGGTCGTTCGGGATGACGATCAGCGTGTCGCACTCGTTGCGCAGCGCCTGGATGCCCTCCTCGGCCTGCTTGCCGCGGCGCTTGCCCTCGAAGGTGAACGGCCGGGTCACCACGCCGATGGTCAGCGCGCCGAGCTTGCGCGCGATCTGGGCCACCACGGGCGCGCCACCGGTACCGGTGCCACCGCCCTCGCCCGCGGTCACGAACACCATGTCGGCGCCCTTGATGACCTCTTCGATCTCTTCGCGGTGGTCCTCGGCGGCCTTCTGGCCGACCTCGGGGGCGGCGCCCGCGCCGAGGCCACGGGTGAGTTCGCGGCCGATGTCCAGCTTGACGTCGGCGTCGGACATGAGCAGAGCCTGCGCGTCGGTGTTCACCGCGATGAACTCGACACCCTTGAGGCCGACCTCGATCATGCGGTTCACGGCGTTCACTCCGCCGCCGCCGATACCGACGACCTTGATCACCGCAAGGTAGTTGTGCGGGGGCGTCATCGGGTCCGCCTTCCTGATCGTTGTGCCCGTGCTGCCCGCCGGCCCGACCGAACCCTCAACCTCAACTCAAGAATGAGAGTTATGTCAACTGCCGACGTTGAGCAGGACGGTAGGCACCACGCGGGCCGGAATCCAGTAGCCACGCCGAGCGGAGCAAAGGTGTTTTCCCACAACGCGTTCCCCGGCGCAAGGGCACACCCCCGCCCGGCGGCTACTCGCCGGTGCTGCCGTCGAGCAGTTCCCGCAGCAGATCGAGGTGACCGGCGTGCCGGGCGGTCTCCTCGATCAGGTGCGTGATCACCCAGCGGACGGTGAGCCGTCCGCCGCGGAACGGGAACTCGTCGGAGAATCCCAGCCCGGCGGCGACTTCGCGGCTGTTGCGGCATTCCGCCTCGTAGGCCGTGACGAGCGCGGCGAGCGGGACGTCCGGGTCGAGCCGGAAGTCGGCGTCGCGGTCCTCGGCGAGGATCGCCGCCCAGGTGTCGGGCTCGCCGCCGAGCACGACGCGGAACCAGTACTGCTCGACGTAGGCCAGGTGCCGGACGAGCCCGGCGACCGTGGTCAGCTCGCTGGGCACCAGCGAGCGCCGGGCCTGCTCTTCGCTCAGCCCGGACGCCTTCAGCACCACGGTGGCGCGCAGGTGGTCGAGGAACCCGGTGAGCTGCGCGCGCTCGTCGCCCAGCAGCGGCGGTTCCGGCCGTCCGTCTTCGGTCACCGGGACAGTTTCCCCGATCGCCACCGGCATTAGGCGCGTGCGCCCGATCGTCGGTACCGCGGCCACGGAACGGGGCTATACCTCGGATGTATGAAACGTTCCGTAGTAGCTCTGCTGACGTCAGGATTTCTCGTGCTGTCCGCGGTCCCGGCCAGTGCCTCGGTGCTCTGGGACGGCGACGCCGCGAAGGGGACCGGGGTGTTCGGCAACATCAACGGCGAATGCGCCAAGCCCGGCAGCGTGTCGACGGTCAAGGACCCGGCGAAGGGGACGGTGTTCCGCTACGCGAAACCCAGCGGGAGCAACCGGTGCGAGAGCCGGGGGATCAAGGTCGACGGAAGCAAGTACACCTTCCGCAATGATCAGACCTTTTACCTCGGATGGTCCTTCAAGCTCTCCGACACCGTGAACAACAACGCGGTCTTCCAGTGGAAGTCCTACGGCCACCACATCCAGAACTACCCCGTGGTACTCAAGATGATCGACGGCAAACTCTCGCTGCTGCAACGCCAGCCCGACGTCACCAGGGTCATCTGGGACAAGCCGATCGCCGCGAACGAGTGGCACAAAATCGTCCTCGGCCTGCACCTGTCGGACCAGACCACCGGCGGCTGGGTCGAACTCTACGTCGACGGCGCGCAGCAGACCTTCACCGGCGGCGGGAAACGGTGGGCCTGCCGCACTTTCGACAGCGTCAACGATCCGAAGTGGGGCGTCTACGGCGCGAAGGACACCACGGTCGAGAACTACGTCGGCGGGCTCAAGATCGGAACCACCTACGCCGACGTCTCGGGCTGAGAGGTCCGTGGGGGCCTCCTTGAGGGAGCCCAGGTCCCTCAAGGAGGCCCCCACGGACATGCGCGGGTTACCGGAACGCGTCGGCGTTCTCGACCGCCCATTCCGCGTAGGTCATCCCTGGCCTGCCGGTGATCCGCTCGACCTCGCCGGTCGGAACCTGCGGGGCCGCCGCGACCCGGCCGAAACCCTCCACCAGCCAGTCGGCGATCCCCGCGGGCATGCCCTGCGCGGCCCACTCCCGCCGGTGCTCGTCCGGGGTCAGTTCCACGAACGCGATCTCCCTGCCCAGGGCGGCCCCGATCGCCGCGACCTGCTCGCGCTGGCTGACCGCCGCCGGGCCGCTCAGCTCGTAGGTCCGGCCGACGTGCCCGTCGGACACCAGCGTCCGCGCGGCCACCGCGGCGATGTCCCCGAGGTCGATCGGCGTGATCCTCGCGTCGCCGTGGCTCGTCCGGACCTCGCTCTCGCGCACCATTCCGGCCCAGCCCAGCGTGTTCATCATGAACGCGCCGGGCCGCAGGAAGGTCCAGTCCAGCTCCGCCGCCCGCACCGCCTTCTCGACGGCCTCGAACTCGTGGCCGCTCGACATCTCGTGCGTGTCCCCCACACTGCTCCCCGACAGCGCCACCACCCGGCGGACGCCTTCTTCGCGCACCAGCCGGGTGAAGGCCGACACGGTGCGCGCCATCGGCGCGAGATAGACCGCGTCCACCCCCTTCAGCGCCACGGGCAACGTCGAGGGCTTCGCCAGCGAGCCCACCACCACCTCGGCCTCGGGCGGCAGCGCCGCCCGCACCGGATCCACGGTGAGCGCCCGGACCCGCGCACCGGCCGCCAGCAGCTCGTCGACCACCAGCCTGCCCACGTTTCCGGTCGCGCCCGTCACCAGGATCGTCACGTGAGTTCCCCCTTGTCGTATGCCGTACGAAATCGGAGTCGATGGTACGCCATACGGAAACCGCCTCGCCAGTGAAATCCGTGCCAAAGCCGTTCCGATGTGGCGGCGTCGAGCGCGATGCCCGAGGGACGCCTTGGGTCCGTTGGATGCACCAAGGGCGTCCCTCGCTGCGCTGGATGCACCGAAGGCGTCCCTCGGCACGGTCGGGCACAGCCGCAGGAGACTCGGTGTCCCGAATGTGGCTTTTGAGACGTTCAACGTCGCGAATGTCGCATTCGTGGCATCGCCCCAGCCGAAGTCCGTGCCCCGGACGGGGCGTAGGGGACGGTGAGCGATGCTGGGGGCTTCCCCCGGGGCGCGTGGAGTGCTGAAGGACGCTTTCAGTGCGTTGGCCGCGCTGAAGGACGCCTTCAGTGCACTGAGCGCACCGAAGGCGTCCTTCAGCACTCGCCCACTAGGAGATGGTGGGCAGTTCCGGCGCGGAGACGTCGTAGACCTTGCCCGGCTGGGTCAGCAGCGCCGCGAGCACCTTCGCCTTGCGATCGGACTGCTCGGCGTTGCCCCAGCGCACGGTCTTCCCGTCGGCCAGCGCGAACTCAACACTGCCCGGCGTCTTCGCCGACGCGCTGGTGACCTGTTTCTGCAGCGGCTGCGGGATCTTCCCGAGCACCGCGGTCACCGCGCGGGTCACCGGATCGTCGACGGACACCTTCGGCAGCTTCAGCTGCGGTATCCCGGCCGGACGGACCTTCACCGTCTTGAACACGACGCCGCCGCCGTCGACGAGGTGGAACCCGTCCCCGCCGGGACCGCTGTCGAAGTAGGCGATCGCGGTCCGTTCGGTGACCGCGATCTCGACGGTGCCCGGCCACGACCGGGAGACCTCGACGGTCGCGATGCCGGACAGTTCGGCGACGCTGTCCCGGATCGCGTCGGTGTCGACCCGCAGCATCGGCTTCCCGTCGGGAACGGCGGCGGCCGCGCGGATCTGGTCGGCCGAGACCGTCTTGGCGCCCACCACGTCGACGGTGCTGACACCGAGCAGCGAGCTGAAGAACAGCAGGTACACCCCGCCGACGATGGCGAGCACCGTCAGCAGCGCGACCCACCGGCGCCGGATCTCCTTGCGCCGGTTGGGCCGGGGCCGGGTACGGCGGCGCTCGGCCTCCGTGCGCCGCCCGCGCCTGCTGCGGTCCGGCGGCGCGCTCGCGCGCCCGGCCTCTCCGACCGGGCGGCGCCGCTCCCGCGTCGGACTCACCCCTGCCCGCCCCGCCGATCCAGCTCGGCCAGGATCTCCGGGCCGAGCTGCGTGACGTCCCCGGCGCCCATGGTGACCACCAGGTCGGCCGGACGCACCAGATCGGCGACGAGCTTCGCCGCGACGTCGAAGGCGGGCTGGTAGTGCACCGGCACGCTCACCCGGTCGGCGATCAGCGCGCCGGTGACCCCGGGCTCCGGTTCCTCGCGGGCACCGTAGACGTCCAGCACGACGACCTCGTCGGCCAGCGACAGCGCCGCGGCGAACTCCTTCGCGAACGTCTTCGTCCGCGAGTACAGGTGCGGCTGGAACACCACGACGACCCGCCCCGCGCCCGCGGCGTGCCGCACGGCGCGCAGCTGGGCGTCGACCTCGGTGGGGTGATGGGCGTAGTCGTCGTAGACCCGGACGTCGCCGGAGCGGCCCTTGAACTCGAACCGGCGGCGCACGCCACCGAACACCGCGAGGCCCGCGAGCAGCCCGTCGACCGGGGCGCCCAGCTCGATCCCGGCCAGCAGCGCGGCGATCGTGTTGAGCGCCATGTGCTCGCCGGGCACCGCGACCCGGACGTCGATCTCCTCGCCCCGCAGGGAAATCCGCACCACGCCGCCGTCGGCGGCCGGGGTGTGGGACAGCACCTTGGCGTCGTCGTCCCCGGTCACCGAGTGCCCGTAACGCAGCACCCGGACGCCGGCGGCCTCCGCGTCGTCGCCGAGCGCCGCCGCGCCGGGATCGTCCGCGCACACGATGAGCACGCCGCCGGGCTCGATCCGCCGCACGAACTCGGCGAACACCGCCACGTACGCCTCGGCGGTGCCGTGGTGGTCCAGGTGGTCCGGCTCGACGTTGGTCACCACCGCGACCGACGGGGTGTAGGTCAGGAACGAGCCGTCACTCTCGTCGGCCTCCGCGACGAAGACGCCCCCGGAGCCGTGGTGCGCGTTCGCCCCGGACTCGTTGAGGTCACCGCCGATCGCGAAGGACGGGTCGAGACGGCAGTTCTGCAGCGCCACGGTCAGCATCGACGTCGTCGAGGTCTTCCCGTGCGTCCCCGCGATGCAGGCGACCCGGTGCCCGGTCATCAGCCCGGCCAGCGCCTGCGCGCGGTGCAGCACGGGGATCCCGCGTTCCCGCGCGGCGGCGAGTTCCGGGTTGTCCTCCCTGATCGCCGTCGAGACGACGACCGCGGACGGCCCCTCGGGAAAGGCGTCGAGGTTCTCGGCACGCTGGCCGACGAACAACTCGGCGCCCTGCGTACGCAGCGAAAGCAGCGCGCGCGACTCCTTGGCGTCCGACCCGGACACCCGCGCGCCGCGGGCGAGCAGGATCCGCGCGATCCCGGACATCCCGGCCCCGCCGATCCCGATCAGGTGCGCCCGGCGCAGTTCTTCCGGCAACGACTCGTCAGGCACCGGCGGCCTCCAGAACGATCTTGGCGAGGGTCTCGTCGGCCTCGCGGTGGCCCATGCCGACCGCGGACGCGCTCATCTTCGCGATCCGGTCGGCGTCGGTGACCAGCGGGATCACCAGGTCGGCGACCTTCGCCGGGGACAACTCGGCATCCACCACCATCAGCGCCGCGCCCGCGTCGACCGCGGGCTGGGCGTTGCCGGCCTGCTCGCCGTTGCCGTAGGGCAGCGGCACGAACACCGCGGGCAGCCCGACGGCGGACACCTCGGCCACGGTCATCGCGCCGGACCGGCAGACGACCGCGTCGGCCGCGGCGTAGGCGAGGTCCATCCGCTCCAGGTACGGCACCGGAACGTAGAACGGTTTGCCGGGGAACTCCTGGACCACCAGCGTGTTCTTCGGGCCGTGCGCGTGCAGCACGCCGACACCCGCGTCGGCGAGTTCCTTCGCCGCGCCGGACACCGCCGCGTTGATCGACCGCGCGCCCTGCGAACCGCCGAACACCAGCAGCGTCGGGACGTCGGGGTCCAGCCCGAAGTGCGCGCGGGCCTCGGCCCGCAGCGCCGCCCGGTCCAGCGAGGTGATCGACCGCCGCAGCGGGATGCCGACGACCTCGGCCTTCGGTAGCGGGGTGCCGGGCACGGCGACCGCGACCCTGGCCGCGAACCGCGCGCCGACCCGGTTCGCCAGGCCCGCCGACTTGTTGGCCTCGTGCACCACGATCGGGGTCCGGCCGCGGGCGGCCAGGTACGCCGGGAGCGCGACGTACCCGCCGAACCCGACCACCACGTCCGCGCCGACCCGCTCCAGCACCGCGCGGGTCCGCTTGACCGCGTCCCGCACCTTCAGCGGCAGCCGCAGCAGCTCCGGGGTCGGCTTGCGCGGCATCGGGACCGGCGGGATCAGTTCGAGCTCGTACCCGCGCGCGGGTACGAGCGTGTTCTCCAGCCCGCGCTCGGTGCCCAGCGCGACGACCTTCGCGTCCGGGCGCAGCCGCCGGACCGCGTCGGCGAGCGCGAGCGCGGGTTCGATGTGTCCTGCGGTGCCGCCGCCGGCGACCACGACCGTCGGCGCCTTGCCTGCGGCGGAACGCTCGGTTCCCTTGACGGGCTTACTCACCTATGACCTCTCCGGTTCACGGCACCCCGGGTGCCGCGGTTCGCTGTTGTCCGAGCCGTTTTCCGTGCCACTGCCCGCCTGGCCGGATCCCGGACCGAGGCGCGGCGCCGTTCCTGCGCCGGCGCCGGACGAGCCGTGCGGGGCGCGGGCCTGGCGGCCTTCGTCCCCCCGCGCGCCGCACCCGCCTTGCGGGCGGCCGGCGGGCGGTACGGATCGGGTGCGGGCAGCCGCAACAGGCGTCCGAACTTACCCGGGCCCTGTGACCGCAGCGCGGCCACCGCCTCGGGTTCGTGCCGGGCGGCGTTCGCGAGCACGCCCATCATGAGCATGGTGATCACCAGTGACGTGCCGCCGTAGGAGATCAGCGGCAAGGTGACCCCGGTGACCGGCAGGAGGCCGACCACGTAGCCGATGTTGATCCCCGCCTGCGCGACGATGGACACCGTCAGCGTGCCGGCGACGATCCGGATCCACGGGTCGATGTTGCGGGTGGCGATGCGCAGGCCGACCACGGCGATCCCGGCGAACAGCGCCAGCACCACCGCGCAGCCGACGAAGCCCAGCTCCTCCCCGATCAGGGCGAAGATGAAGTCGTTCTGCACTTCCGGCAGGTAACCCCAGTTGGACGCGCCCTGGCCGAGTCCCTTGCCGAACAGGCCGCCGTCGGCGAGCGCGAGCTTGGCCTGGTTCGCCTGGAACCCCTCGCCGCTGGTGTCCGCGTTGGGCGAGAGGAACGACATCACCCGCGCCAGCCGGTAGGGCGCGATGATCGCCAGCACCAGCACCCCGGCGAGGCCGCCCGCGAGGATGACTCCGACGAGCCGCTTCGGCGCGCCCGCGAACCACAGCAGCGACAGCAGCACGACCGCCAGCGTCACCGTGCCGCCGAGGTCGGGCTGCAGCATCACCAGCGCGAACATCAGCAGCGCGATCGGCACGACCGGGACGAGCAGATGGCGCCACTGGTGCAGCACGTTGTACTTGATCACCAGGATGTGCGCGCCCCAGAAGGCCAGCGCGACCTTGGCGACCTCGACCGGCTGGAAGGAGAACCCGCCGATCTGGAACCAGCCGCTCGACCCGTTGACCTCGGCGCCGATACCGGGCACCAGCACGAGCACGAGCATGCCGAGGCAGAGCACCACCGCGGTGGCCGACAGCCTGCGGACGCGCTCCAGCCTGATCCGCAGGCCGATCCAGAACACCGTCGAGCCGATCGCGACAAAGATCAGGTGCTTGACGAACAGCGAGTACACCCCGCTGCCGGTCTTCGGGTCGTAGGAGGCCACCGAGGACGCCGACAGGACCATCACGATCCCGATCACGACCAGCAGCCCGGTCAGCGCGAGCACCAGGTGGAACGAGGCCAGCGGGCGCGAAAGCCAGGCCGTCAGCGCGGAGTTGAACGCCGCGGTCCCGCGCTCGCGGCGCGGGGCTCTCGCGGGCTTGGCCTTCGCGCGGCCCTTGGCCGGGCCGTCGGATCCGGCGCGTCGCCCGGTGTCAACCACCGCCATGGGACGACTCCCCCGCACCGTCACGCAGGACACGGACCGCGGCGGCGAACGCGTCGCCGCGCTCGCCGTAGTTGCGGAACATGTCCAGCGAGGCGGCGGCGGGAGCGAGCAGCACGACATCGCCAGGGCGCGCCATGGCGCTGGCCGCACTCACCGCCGTAGTCATGGGCTCATCGTCACCCGGGACGAGGCTGTTCACCGGGACATCCGGCGCGTGTCGCGCAAGAGCGGCCGCGATCACCGGCGAATCGGCCCCGAGGAGCACCACTCCACGTAGCCTGCCGGCGACCGAGGACACGAGTTCGTCGACCGAGGCGCCCTTGAGCAGGCCTCCGGCGATCCAGACGACGCTGGGGTGCGCGCGCAGCGAGCCCGCCGCGGCGTGCGGGTTGGTGGCCTTGGAGTCGTTGACGTACCGGACACCGCCGACCTCGGCGACCTCGGCCGCGCGGTGCGGCGCGGGCTGGTAGTCCCGCAGGCCCTTGGCGATCGCCCCGGCGTCGACGCCGTACGCGCGGGCCAGCGCGGCGGCCGCGAGCGCGTTGGCGACGTTGTGCGGTCCGGACGGGCGGACGTCGGCCAGCGTCGCCAACTCCTCGGCACTGCTCGCCGGATCGGCCACGAACGCCCGATCCACCAGCAACTCCTCGACGACGCCGAGTTCCCCCGCGCGGGGGACGTCGAGCTGGAAACCGACGCGGCGTGCCTCCGCCGGGGCGTGTTCTCCGGCGATGGCGGCCGACCACGCGTCGTCGGCGTTGTGCACCACGACCGCGGACCGGTGGTGCGCGCGGCCCTTGGCAGCGGCGTACTCCGCCATCGAGCCGTGCCAGTCGATGTGGTCCTCGGCGAGGTTCAGCACCACCGACGCGGCGGGCGCGAGCGTCGAAGACCAGTGCAGCTGGAAGCTGGACAGCTCGACGGCCAGCACCTCGTGCCCGGCCCGGACCGCGTCGAGCACCGCGTAGCCGACGTTCCCGCAGGCCACCGCGTCGAGCCCGGCGGCACGCAGGATCGACTCCAGCATCCCGACGGTGGTCGTCTTGCCGTTGGTGCCGGTCACCACCAGCCACACCGGCGGCCGCTCGCGCAGCCGCCCCACCCGCCAGGCCAGCTCGACGTCGCCGATCACCTCGACGCCCGCCGCGGCCGCGGCGGCCAGCAGCGGGGACGCCGGGCGCCAGCCGGGACTGGTCACGACGAGATCGGTGCCCGCGGGCGGCTCGGCCAGCCCCGGCACCAGCTCGGCGCCGAGACCGTCGAGCTCGGCCAGCCGCTCGGCGTTCCCGTCCGTGACGGTGACCCGCGCGCCCAGCTCCCGCAGCACCGGGACCACCGACTTCCCGGTGACCCCGGCCCCGGCGACCAGCACGTGGCGACCCGCGAGGTCAATCATTCCGCTCAGCTCCCGAAGCCCAGCTGCTCGCTGTAGAACAGGCCGAGGCCGAACATGCAGCAGATCGCCGAGAGCAGCCAGAACCGGATGATCACCGTGGTTTCGGCCCAGCCGGCGAGTTCGAAGTGGTGATGGAACGGCGCCATCCGGAACAGCCTTCGCCGCGTCGTGCGGAAGACCGCGATCTGCGCGACCACCGAGATCATCTCGACCATGAACAGCCCGCCGATGACGATGGCGAGCAGCTCGGTGCGGGTCGTCATGGACAGCCCGGCGACCAGGCCGCCCAGCGCCAGCGAGCCCGTGTCACCCATGAAGATCTTCGCCGGGGCCGCGTTCCACCAGAGGAAGCCGACGCACGCGCCGGTGGCCGCGGCGGCGACCACGGCGAGATCCAGCGGGTCGCGGACGTCGTAGCAGGAGGCCTGCGGCGGGAAGTTGGCGCAGGACAGGCGCTCCTGCCAGAACGAGATCACCACGTAGGTCGCGAGCACCATGGCGGCGGCGCCACCGGCGAGACCGTCGAGGCCGTCGGTGAAGTTGACCGCGTTCGACCAGCCCGAGATCACGATGTAGCAGAAGATCACGAAGATGACCGACGGGAACGTGATCAGCGCGAGGTCACGGACGTAGGACAGGTTCTGCGACGCCGGGGTCAGCCCCCGCGCGTCGGCGAACTGCAGCGACAGCACAGCGAACACCACGGTCACCACGAGCTGGCCGACCAGCTTCGCGGTCTTGTTCAGGCCGAGGTTGCGCTGCTTGCGGATCTTGATGAAGTCGTCGAGGAACCCGACCACGCCGAGTCCCACCGCAAGCAGCAGCACCAGCAGCCCGGACGCCGAGGGCATCGCGCCCTTCGAGCTGAGCATCCAGCTGATCAGATGCGCGACGAAGTAGCCGACGACCATCGCGATGATGATCGCGACGCCACCCATCGTCGGGGTACCGCGCTTGGACTTGTGTCCCTGCGGGCCCTCCTCCCGGATCTCCTGCCCGAACCCCTGCCGGGAAAAGACCCGGATGAGGTAGGGCGTGAGGAGGATGGAGACCAGCAGACCCGCCGCGGCCGCGATCAGAATGCTGATCACGCGTCACCACCGTTCGAGCGTTCTTGGGCAGGGGCTTGTTGTCCTCCGGCAAGCGGAGCTTCGGCGAGGACAGCGTCGGCGACCCGCCACAGAGCGGCGGACTTGGAGGCCTTCACGAGCACGAGGTCGCCGGCGCGGAGCTGATCATGCAGCAACGCCGTGGCGGCCTCGACATCGGGTACCAGCACCGACTCCTCGCCCCAGGACCCCTCGTGCTGCGCGCCGTGGTGCATCGCCGCGGCGCGCTCCCCGATGACGATCAGCCGGGAGATGTTGAGCCGGACCGCGAGCCTGCCGATCTCGTCGTGCGCGCGGACGCTCTCGTCGCCGAGCTCGGCCATCTCGCCGAGCACGGCCCAGGTCCGGCGGTCCCGTCCCATCGAGGCCAGTGTCTTGAGCCCGGCGCGGACGGACTCGGGATTCGCGTTGTACGAGTCGTTGAGCACGACCACGCCGTCCGCACGGGTGGAGACCTCCATCCGGCGGTCCGAGCGTCGCTGGACCGCCGACAGCCGCGCGGCGACGTCCGCCACGGACGTGCCCAGCTCCAGCGCCACGGCCGCCGCGGCGAGCGCGTTGCCCACGTGGTGCTCGCCGAACAGCGGGAGCCGGACCTCGGCCTCGCCGTCGGGGGTGACCAGCCGGAACGACGCCCGTGCCTGCTCGTCCAGCGTCACGTCCACCGCGCGCACCCGGGCGTTCGGGCTCTCGCCGACCCCGACGACCCTGGCCTTCGTGCGGTCCGCCATGGCCGCGACCAGCGGATCGTCGAAGTTCAGGATCGCGGCCCCGTCCGCGGGCAGCGCCTCGACCAGCTCGCCCTTGGCCTTCGCGGTGACCTCCCGCGAGCCGAACTCGCTGGCGTGCGCGCTGCCGACGTTGAGCACGACGCCGATCTTCGGCGGGGTGACCGTGGCCGCCGAGGCGATGTGGCCGATCCCGCGCGCGGACATCTCCAGCACCAGGTACCGGGTCGCGGCGTCCGCCCGCAGCGCCGTCCACGGGTGGCCCAGCTCGTTGTTGAACGAACCGGGCGGCGCGACCGTGGGCCCGAGCGGTTCGAGCAGCTGCGCGATGAGGTCCTTGGTCGAGGTCTTGCCCGAGGAGCCGGTGACCCCGACGACGGTCAGACCGTCCGCGGCGAGCCGCTCGACGACGTGCCGGGCGAGCTTGGCCAGCGCGACGAGCACGGCGGCGCCCGAGCCGTCGGTGTCGCTGGCCAGTACGAAGGCGCGCTCGTAGGCGTGGCCCTCGGCCAGTGGCGGGACGACGATCGCCGGCGCGTCCACCTCGCGGGCGGCCAGCACGGCCACGGCGCCCGCCTCGACGGCCGCGGCGGCGAGGTCGTGCCCGTCGACGCGGGCGCCGGGCAGTGCCACGTACAACCCGCCCGCCCCGAGCTCACGGGTGTCGAATTCGACGCTGCCGGTCACCGTGGCACTGCCCTCGGCCCGGTGCAGCCTGCCGCCGACGACGGCGGCGATCTCGGCGAGACTGAGCACGATCACGAAGTCACCTCGAGTTGTTTTCTGATGGCCGCTTCGAGCTCGTCGCGGTCGGAGAACGGATGGACGACCCCCTTGGCCTCCTGGCCGGTTTCGTGGCCCTTGCCCGCGACGAACACGATGTCGCCGGGCCGGGCGAGCGCGACGGCCTCGGTGATGGCCTCCCGGCGGTCGCCGATCTCCAGCACCTCACCGCCCTGCGCGGGACCGACGCCGCGGGCGCCCGCGAGCATCGCGGCGCGGATCGCGGCCGGATCCTCCGAACGCGGGTTGTCGTCGGTCACGATGAGCACGTCACTGCGGCGGGCCGCCGCCTCGCCCATCAGCGGGCGCTTGCCGGTGTCCCGGTCGCCGCCGCAGCCGAGCACCGTGATGATCCGGCCCTCGGTCCGCGCCCGCAGCGCGTCGAGCCCCTGGGAGACCGCGGCGGGCTTGTGCGCGTAGTCGACGACCGCGGTGAACGGCTGGCCGAGGTAGACCCGCTCCATCCGGCCCGGCACCTCCACCGCGGCGAGCCCCGCCACGATGTCGTCGAGCCCGACACCGGCGTTGGCCAGTATCGCGGCGGCGAGCACGGCGTTGGCGACGTTGAACTCGCCCGGCAGGGGTATTCGCGCCCGCGCGGTCAGACCGCCGGGACCGTGCAGGGTGAACGACTGCTCCCCGGCCGAGGTGGCCGCCAGGTCGGTGGCCCGCCAGGCGGCCTCCGTGCCCGGTTCGGTGGACACCGTCACCGTCTGCGGCGTCAGCAGCGCCTGGCCCCACGCGCTGTCCACGACGACGACCTCGGTGGTCGAGCGCCCGTCGAACAGCAGCGACTTGGCGGCGAAGTACTCCTCCATGTCGCGGTGGAAGTCCAGGTGGTCCTGGGAGAGGTTGGTGAACGCGCCGACCGCGAACCGGGTGCCGTTGACCCGGCCCAGCGCGAGCGCGTGGCTGGAGACCTCCATCGGCACGTGCGTGACGCCGCTTTCGAGCATCACCGCGAGCAGCGCCTGCAGGTCCGGGGCCTCCGGGGTGGTGAAACCGCTGGCCAGCCGCTCCCCCGCGATCCGGGTCTCCACGGTACCGATCAGCCCGGTGGTGATCCCCGCGGCCTTGAGGCCCGCGTCGACCAGGTACGACGTCGTCGTCTTGCCGGAGGTCCCGGTGACGCCGAGGACCGACAGCCCCAGCGACGGCTCGCCGTAGATCCACGCGGCGATCGCGCCGAGCACCGCCCTCGGGTCGGGGTGCACCAGCACCGGCACACCGGCGTCGCGCAGGACGGGCCGCTCGGCGCCCGCCTCGTCGGTGAGGACCGCGGCGGCGCCGGCGGCGACCGCCTGGTCGCTGAAGTCCGCGCCGTGGGCGCGGGCGCCGGGCAGCGCGGCGAACAGGTCACCGGGCAGCACGTGCTGGGCGCGCAGGGTGGTCCCGGTGACGGTCAGCTCGGCCGCTTCGGGACCACCGGCGATCAGCCGCGCGTCCGCGCGGGCGAGCAACGTGGCCAGCGGGACCGGCTCGATCCGCGCGGGCCGTGGGGGCGCGGCGACCGCCTTGACCGGACTGGCGGGCAAAGGCGCCGCGGCCCCTGGGGAGGCACTGTGAGAACTGGACGAGGACACCGACACGGCAGGAAGGCTACTGGTGTGCCGCTCCGGTTCGTTCAGGCGGTACGCCATTTCCCGCGCCCCGGCTCGGGCATGCTATGAGGCTCGCCCGCAAAGCGTTGCCCCGCAAAGGATTCCCAGTTCGGGTACCGATTCATGTGGACACCCGCGGTTATTGATCACGCCGGTGCGGAACGTTTTCCGCCCCGCGCGCGCACGAGCCGCGAAAAGGTTGCTTTCCTGTGCGAATTCCCGCCCACACCGGGGATGCCCACACACCGTCAAGGCCACCTTACGAGCGTCTGACGCTCGTAAGGTGGCCTTGACGGCACTTCGCCGCGTGGGGTCTCAGGGCAGGACGAGCGGGACGACCGGGGCGGGGCCGTCGGAGACCGGGATCTGGTACCGCTGGCTCAGGTAGGACGCGATCGTGTGGAACAACGGCCCGGCCGAGTTGCCCGCGGGCAGCGTGGTGTCCGGCGCGTCGAGCCGGATCCCCACCACGAACCGCGGGTGATCGGCGGGCAGGATCCCGGCGAAGGTGATGTTGCTCAGCGTGTCGCTGTACGCGTTCGTCTTCGGGTCGATCTGCTGGCCGGTGCCGGTCTTGCCGGAGACCTGGTAGCCCTCCAGGCCCGCGCTGGGCGCCGTCCCGCTGTCCTGCCCCTTGCCCTTCTGCACGACCGCGCGCATCATGTCGCGCACCGTTTTCGCGGTCTGCGGGCTGACCACCTGGGTGGTCTTCGGCGCCGCTTCCGGTACCACCGTCCCGTCCGGACTGACCTTCGCCTTCACGATGCGCGGTTCGACACGCAGGCCGTCGTTGGCGATCGCCTGGTACATGCCGGTCATCTGCAGGATGGTCATCGACAGGCCCTGCCCGATCGGCAGGTTCCCGAAGGTCGAGGCGTACCACTGGCTGCGCGGCGGCACGACCCCGCCGCTCTCGCCGGGCAGGCCGATCCCGGTCTTCTGGCCGAGGCCGAACTTCTTCAGCGTGTCGACGAAGTGGTCCTCGCCGACCTTCTGCGCCAGCAGCAGCGTCCCGACGTTGGACGACTTCGCGAAGACACCGGTGGTGGTGAACGTCTGCGTACCGTGCCCCCACGCGTCCCGGACGACGCGGTCGGCGACCTTGATGCTGCCTGGGACGGCCAGGGTGGACTCCGGCGTGGCCACGCCCTGGTCGATCGCCGCGGTCGCGGTGACGATCTTGTTCACCGAACCGGGTTCGAACGGCGTGGTCACCGGCCGGTCGTTGAGGTTGTCCTCGTCCTGCAGCGTCGCCGGGTCGTTGGGGTTGAACGTCTTCGCGTCGGCCAGGCCGTACACCTCGCCGGTCTTCGCGTCCATGACCACGGCCTGGCCGCCCTTGGCGCGCGACTTCGCGACGTAGTCGGCCAGCTGCCGCTGCAGCTCGTACTGGACGTCGGAGTCGAGGGTCAGTTCCAGGTCCGACCCCGGGATGGCGGCGCGGACGTCGCGCTCGGTACCGGGGATGACGACGTTGTCGGTGCCGTTCTTGGTGTTCACCATCCGGCGCCCCGGGGTACCGGCGAGGTCGTCGTCACGCGAGGACTCCAGCCCGAAGACACCGTGGATGTTGTGCTTGGACACGTCCGGGTCTTCCATGCGCCAGTTGGCGAGCCCGACCACGTTCGAGGCCAGCGTGTCACCCGGGTACTCGCGCTTGGCGCGCTTCTCCACCCCGATCCACGCGTACTTCTTGACGATGTCCGCGGCCACCGACGGCTCGATGTCCTTGACGAGATAGGTGAACGCGTCGGGCTTGTGGAACAACGCCAGCAGCTGCTGCTCGCTGATCACGCCCGGCAGCTTCGCCGCGATGTACTTCGCCGCCTCGGCGGTCTCCGCGTCGAAGGTGCGTGCGGTGCCCGGGTTCTTCGCGGCGAACTCGTCCATGCTCTTGTGCAGCGCCTTGAGGTTCACCGACAGGGTCCGGGTCTCCACGCTGAACGCGAGCTTCGCGCCGTTGCGGTCCACAATGGACCCGCGCTGCGCCGGGATGTCGATGGACAGCGTGCGCTGCCGCTCGGCGGCGGCCGAGAGCGTGCCCGCCTCGAACCACTGCACCTGCACGAGCTTCGCGCCCGCGGCGATCATGACCGCGACCAGGATGATCCGCACCGCGGAGAACCGGCCGCGCTGGCCGCCGTTGCCCCGCTTGGCCACCGCCCGCCGGGTCCCCGCGGCGTAGGTCCGCCGGGCACTGCCCGCGGCGCGGGCGCGTGCCTGGCCCGGCCCGGCCGCCATCAGTGTCCCTCCTGCCCCGCGGGCGGCGCGGTGACGTCGCCCTCGGTGCGCTCGCCGGACGGGGCCGGGACGCGGTGCTCGGACGCGGCGGCGGGCGGCGCGGGCGGCGCCACCTCCTTGGCCTTCTTCGGCTCGCCCGAAAGGGTGGTCTTGCCGTCGGGCCCGACGATGATGCGGGCCGGGTCGTCACTGGAGACCAGTCCGCCCTGCTGCGCCGCCGGGGCCAGCGAGGCGGGCGAAGAGGCCTTGGCGACCTCGCGCTCCAGCTTCGCCTTGGTCTCGGCCAGGCTCGCGTTGGTGGTGCGCAGCTGCTCCAGGCGGTAGGAGTCGGCGATCGCCTGCGTGGTCAGCCAGAGCGTGGTCGCCACGCCGATGGCGAGCAGGCCCATCATCGCGAGCACGAACGACGCACGCGACTTCGGCCAGCTCAGCTTGAACTTGCGCGGCTGGGCCTTCTTGGCCTCGGGCCGCGGTTCCGGCCGGGGCGCGCGCTGGGACAGCAGATCGGCACGCTGCGCGCGGCGCGCGTAGGCGCGCTCGGCCGCGGTGGTGCGGCCCCGCGAAGCGCGCCGGGGCGCGGCGTCCGGCTGCGCCGTGGTGGTCCCGGGTTCCTGCTCGGCCGTGCTCCGGCTGGTGGCACGCTGGCGCGTCGCCTGCGTGCGGCGGCCGCGGGACTTCGTGGGAGCGGTCATCGTCGCGCTGCCTCTCCGATCCGTTCGGCGGCCCGCAACCGCACCGAAGCGGCCCGCGGGTTCTGCTCGATCTCCGTGTCCGAGGCCTTCTCGGCCCCTCTCGTCAGTAGCTTCAGCTCCGGGCCGTGCCCGGGCAGTTCGACCGGAAGTCCTTCCGGCGTACGGGATTTCGCCAGTTCCGCGAGCGCCTGCTTGACCAGTCTGTCCTCAAGGGACTGATACGACTCCACGACGATCCGGCCGCCCATGGCGAGCGCGGACAACGCCGAGGGCATCGCCCGCCGCAGCACCTCCAGCTCGCCGTTGACCTCGATCCGCAGTGCCTGGAAGGTCCGCTTCGCGGGGTGCCCGCCGGTGCGCCTGCTCGCCGCGGGCACGGCGTCGTAGAGCAGCTCGACCAGCCGCGCGCTGCGCGTGAACGGCTCCTTTTCGCGTTCGGCCACCACGGCCCTGACGATCCGCTGGGCGAACCGTTCCTCGCCGTAGTCGCGCAGGATGCGCACCAGCTCGCCGGGCGCGTAGGTGTTGAGCACGTCCGCGGCGGTGAAGCCGGTGGTCGGGTCCATCCGCATGTCCAGCGGCGCGTCGCGGGCGTAGGCGAACCCGCGCTCGGCGCGGTCCAGCTGCATCGAGGAGACACCGAGGTCGAACAGGATGCCGTCCACACGGGACAGTCCGAGCCCGGCGAGCGCGCCGGGCAGTCCGTCGTAGACGGTGTGGACCAGCTCGACCCGGTCCCCGTGCCGGGCCAGCCGCTCCCCGGAACGCTCCAGCGCGGCGGGGTCCCGGTCCAGCGCCACCAGGCGCACGCGGGGAAAAGCCGTCAACAGGGCGTCGGAGTGGCCGCCGAGGCCGACGGTCGCGTCGACCAGTACCGCGTCGCGATCGGCGAGAGCGGGCGCGAACAGCTCGAGGATCCGGTCGAGCAGCACCGGTACGTGCTCGTGTGCGGCTGTCATGACCTTCCCCCTTTCGCCTGCCGTGCAACCCGGGTAATACGGCGGATGCCGTCAGGTCCCTGTCCGCCCGCTTCGGACCTGGTGCCGGGGAAGGTGCACCAGGGCTGTTGAGCGGACAGAGGCCTCACGGCATCCACGCGGACGCTTTTCGGTGGCGACCGCCGGAGAACCCCCGTCCCCCGACGACTGGGGTGCTCCCTGCGCGGCCACGCGCCTAAAAGACGCCCGGCAACACTTCCTCTCGAGCCTTCGCGTAGCTGTCTTCGTGTTCGTCCAGGTAGCCCTGCCACGCCTGGGCGTCCCAGATCTCCAACCTGGTGATCGCGCCGATCACCACGCACTCCTTGTTGAGCCCCGCGTAGCGGCGGAGCTCGGACGCGATGGCGATGCGCCCCTGCCCGTCCGGGCGTTGTTCGTCCGTCCCGGCGAAGAGATAGCGCTGGTAGGCCCGGACCGCCTCGTTGGTGAACGGGGCTTCGGCGACCTTGCGTGCCATCTGCTCGAACTCCGCGCGGGGGAAGACGAAGAGGCAGTGGTCCTGCCCCTTGGTGACCATCAGCCCACCGGCGAGCGCGTCGCGGAACTTCGCGGGCAGCGTGAGCCGCCCCTTGTCGTCCAGCTTCGGGGTGTGGGTGCCGAGGAACACCGGCCTCCACCTCCCTACCGAAGCCGATGGCGAACCATCGAAATCGGCTACGGGGCTCCCTTCCGCCCCACTGCGCACCACCGTACCCCACTTTTCACCACAGTCAACGCGACCGGCGGCGTCACCACTCCGTCGTGTCAGACGTTTGTGCTGGTCAGCAGGGTGGGGTCGAGTGGGGGGTGACGTGGGGGACCGTGGCCAAGATCCCCCGCACCGGGGTCACACGGAACCGGAACGGGGCCTCGGGCGTCCGGATAACGGCCGCGAAAAGACCAGGCGGATGCTCCGTGGGGAGCAGTGGGGCGCCCCGGTGGGGCGCGGTGGGGACGCGGGTGGCGCGCGGTGGGGACGGCGGTGGGGTCCGGTGGGGAGCGGCGCCCGAACGCCCCAATGTGGCGTTCGGTGCGTTGGACGCGCCGAACGCCACATTGGGGCGCATCCGGGCGATGCGAGACCGCCGGAGGGAATGGTGCGGTGCCGGAGAGAAAGGTGTGGCTACGCGTCGACGCTCAGCAGCCCGCCGATCCGGTCGACGAGGCGCTGACTGTCCACAGGGGACACCGTGACCCACTCCTGGCCACCCCGCCCCGAAGAGGTCGCCGCGCAGTAGGCGCCGACGTCGGTGTCGAACCAGGTGAGCCCGCCCGCGCGCCGGACCCGGCCGTCCCGATCCCGCACGGACACGCTGAACTGCCCGGCGCCGTACACCGGACGCGCCTGGATCGCGAGCACCTCGCGCAGCTGCGCCGCCGACGCGGCCGACCGCGCGCCCCGTTCCCCGTACACCGGGTCCCCGGCCCCGCCGAGGCTCGACGCGGGCAAGGTGACGCCGTAGCCGGGCCCCGCGGTCAGTTCCGGCAGGATGTCGACGATCGCCGAACACCATTCGGCCGCGCCGATCCCGGACAGCGCGATGGTCTGCTCCGGCTGGGTCGCCAGCACCCCCTCCTCACCCCGCACGGCGGACACCGCGCGGAACGGCGTCTCGGCGGTCATGTCCGCGAGCGCCTCGCAGGCGAGGTAGACCTCTCCCCCGGCCAGCAGGCCGAGCCGGTCCTCCAGCGCGGGGTCGAGGCGGCCGCCGTCGCGCAGACCGCGGTCGCCGAGGTTCCGGTACACCTCGGCGCGGACCCGCGCGCGTTCCTCTTCGGTGCCGCCGACGCTGCGCACGGACAACGGGTCCGGCGGCCGCGCGAAGCCGAGGTCGGTCCAGAGGATGTCGAACGCGGACGCCGAGACCCGGATCAAGCCGGGCCCTTCGCCGGGTTCCCCAGCGAGGGCGGCGCCGCGAAACCCTGCCGGGGGACGAGCCCGTGCAGCGCGACGTCACGCGCGTTCATGACGTCGACGGCCTTCTGCCGCGCGGCCTCCGCGCGGGCGCGCTGCGCCGCCATCGCGCCCGACAGCCCGGCCAGCTGCGCGAGGTTCCCACTCGCGGCGGCCTCGCGGATCATCGCGGCGGGGTCGAACCCGACCGGCGGCGGCATCTCGGCCCTGGCCCGCGCGGCGACGTCGGCCTGCCCTGCCACCGACTCGCCGAGCGCGGTGGAGACGGTGGCCTGCTCGGTGAGCCAGCGCGTCGCCGTCCCCAGCACCTCGCGCACCGCGTCCCCGGCCTGGCCCCGCCACTTCTCGTGCGTGGTGCCGACGAGCGCGTCCAGTTCCGCGGTGGAATCGGCGAACCGGCGGGCCAGCTCCTGCCACCGCGCGCCGACCTGTCCGGCGGCCACCGGATCGTTGTCCCTGGTCACCTCGGCGGCGAGCGCCTCGTGACTGTAGGACTCGTACCGGGCCGACGGGGCCGGGACCTGCGCGGCCGCCTGTTCCGTTCCGGGCACGGGGCACACCTTCCTTTTCCGCTGACTCAGGGCAGTTTCGGCTCGACGAGCCCGGCCACCGTGTCCGCCCGGCGGCAGGCCTGCGCGGTGTCCGAGAAGGTGGTGTTGGCGACGTCGATCTGGACGCTGCCGCCGGCGCCGATCCCGAGCAGCACCGCGCAGGTGCCGTCGCCCGCCTTCCGGTCGGCCACCCGCAGCGCCTGGTGCGAGCCGACCACGGTCTTCGTCCCGGTCGCGCGCGCGACCTCGAGGTCGGCGACGCCGTTCTTCGGGTCCACCGTCACGGTGACCCCGAAGGTGGCGGGCACCGTCCAGTCGCACGCCTTCGCCGCGCCGATCGTCTTCGGCTTCCCGACCACGGTCACCCCCGCCGTCGACCGGTCGGCGGGCGACAGCAGCGCGCACGGGTCGAGATCGGCCAGCGATGGCGGTCCGGAGGGCGCGGCCGAGGTGGCAGGTGGTGGCGTGGCGGACGTTCCCGGCACGCGCGCGGCGTCGCCGGGCTGCCCCTGGGCGTGGCCGCACGCCACGAGCGCGAGACCGAGGGCGGCGAGCAGCGCCGGGCGGGAGTACCTCTTCACCGGCTCAGCCACCGACGCAGTCCACGCCGTCGGCCGCGGCCTCGTCCTGACGCTGGTAGCGCCCGAGCGCCTCGGCCATCCGGTTCTTGAGGTTCTCGAGTTCCTTGCCGAACGCGGTCAGCGACTGCACGGCCGAGCCCTTGCCGCCGATGCCGTACTCGGCCATGAACCGGCCGACCTCGGTGGCGTACCCGCCGCCGAGGGGGATCGTGCGGCCGAGCACCTTCGCCTCGCGCACCATCTCGCCGACCACGTCCTGCAACGCGCTGATCTTCGCGTAGGCGTCGTTCGCCAGCTCCGGGGCGACCGCGAAACCACGGACGTCGAACGGTGGCTTGGTCCCCAGCTCGCTCATGTGCGGTAACGCCTCTCCGTAGTCGCGCGACCTCGAATCGGAGCATACGACAAAACAGCAGGTCAGCGGGAGCACCCAGAATCGGGTGAACCATCCCTCGAACGGAGTAAGTTCCTTGCCTGCACAGCGTCACCAACCAGGCTTCCTGGGGTTCTCACCCCGAGTTCGCCCGAGTTTGACACACTGAATGGAATGCTGCTCGCCGTGCGCACGAGCGAACGGCGAGGGGGCCGGTGAACCCCGGCGGGAAAACAAGCACAGCCATGCGGCACCAGGAGGTCGAGTGACGTCGAGAATCCAGTCTGCGACGCCCGCGGAGCAGCAGGGCGAGCAGGCGGCGGGGCGGACGGGCCCGGCGGCCCACCCCGCGGAGGCCAGCGCCGACGACAGCCGGAACGGCCGGCCAGGGCACGCCTCGCTTGACGAACTGCACGAGACGGCGCGGCGGATCGCCGCGAACGTCGAGCGGGTCCTCGTCGGCAAACCCGACGTCATCCGCGTCGCCCTCGTCACGCTCCTCGCCGAGGGGCACCTCCTGGTGGAGGACGTGCCCGGCGTCGGGAAGACCTCGCTGGCGAAGGCGCTCGCCCGGTCGATCGACTGCACGGTGAGCCGGATCCAGTTCACCCCGGACCTGCTGCCCAGCGACGTCACCGGCGTGTCCATCTACAACCGGCAGACCGGCGAGTTCGAGTTCCGCCCCGGCCCGGTGTTCGCGAACATCGTGGTGGGCGACGAGATCAACCGCGCCTCGCCGAAGACGCAGTCCGCGTTGCTGGAGTGCATGGAAGAGCACCAGGTCACCGTCGACACCAGCACCTACGAGCTGGACGAGCCGTTCATGGTGATCGCCACCCAGAACCCGATCGAGATGGAAGGCACCTACGCGCTGCCCGAGGCCCAGCGGGACCGGTTCACCGCGCGGGTGTCCATCGGCTACCCCGACCAGCAGGCCGAGCTGGCCATGGTCGACGAGCACGCCGGGCACGATCCCCTCGCCGAGCTGCGGCCGGTGTCCGACGGCGAGACCGTGCACCGGCTCATCCAGACCGTGCGGAACGTGCACATGGCACCCGAGGTCCGGCGATACGCGGTGGACATCGCGGCGGCGACCCGGCAGGTGCCGGAGATCCGGCTCGGCGCCTCCCCCCGCGCCACGCTTCAACTGGTGCGCTCGGCACGCGCGCAGGCGGCGCTGTCCGGCCGCGAGTACGTCGTCCCCGACGACCTGCACGCGGTCGCCGTGCCGGTGCTCGCCCACCGGCTCGTACTGACCACCGAGGCGCACGCGGCCCGGCGCTCGGCGACCGACGTCGTCCGCGCGGTGCTGCACCGGGTCCCGGTGCCGCAGGGGCAGAACCACCACTGAGCCACGAAACCAGGCGCTGGGTTCTGTTCATGAGCGGCGAAGCCGCTTGCGGTGGGCCAGCAGCTCGCACCGCCGCGGGTTCTCAGACGTCCTCTCGCGAGGACAGCGGCGACGTGGTGAATCGGCATTCACGAGGAGGCGATCCCGGAGTGAGAGGGCGTCTGAGGTTCCGCTACCCGCACCGCTACGAAAGCCACTTTCAACAGACTCTCTAGTAGAAGAGAACCGCATGCTGCGTGCCCTGTCCGGCCTGACCACCCGCGGCCGCTGTCTCCTCGCCGCTGGCCTCGCCGCGGCGGCCTGCTCGTTCGTGCTCAACGAACGGGACCTGTTGCGGGTGGCGGTGTTCGTGGTCGCGCTCCCGGTGCTGGTCACCGTCTTCATCTCCGCCTCGCGGCTGCGGATCGGCGCCACCCGGTCGCTGCACCCGCAGCGGGTGTCGGTCGGCTCGACCGGCGAGGTCCAGCTGGAACTGTGGCGCAACGGCAGGCTCCCGGCGGGCGAGGTGCTGCTCGAGGACGGCGTCCCGTACGCGCTGGGCGCGCGGCCGCGGTTCGTCGTCGAGCGGCTGCCGCACGACCGCCGCGTCGCGCTGCGGTACCCGCTGCAGCCTGTGCTGCGCGGCATCCAGCAGGTCGGGCCGCTGCGCGCGACGATCACCGACCCGTTCGGGCTGTGCGAGTTCGAACGCGAGCTGATCGCGCACTCCCGGCTGGTGGTCGTGCCCCAGGTGTTCCCGCTGTGGGGACTGCCCAGCGGCGCGGGCGTCGGGGCCGGGGACGACGGCACCATCCGGCTGCACGCCGGGCAGGGCGAGCCGGACGTCATCGTGCGCCAGTACCGGGTGGGCGACGACCTGCGCAAGGTGCACTGGCGGTCCACCGCGCGCCGGGACGAGATCATGGTGCGGGTCGAGGAGCGGCCGTGGCGGGGCGGCACGACCGTGCTGCTCGATCACCGGGCGGCCGCGCACCACGGTGCCGGCCCGGCGGCGAGCCTGGAGTGGGCGGTGTCGTTCGCCGCGTCGATCGCGTTGCACCTGCGCCGCTCCGGGCACCACGTCCGGCTGGTGAGCGAGCACGGCGTCACCCTCGCCGACACGCCCGGCGAGGGCGGCGACCACTACGACCACGTCGTGCTGGACGCGCTGGCGGCGCTGCAGCCCGCGCACCAGCGCGACATCACCCTCGGCCACGACCCGGCCGAGGGTCAGGAACTCGTCGCGGTGCTGGGCACGGTGAGCGCGGAGTCGGTGCACGAGCTCGCCCGCTTCCGCCCGCGCGGCATCCGCAGCCTCGCCGTACTGCTGGACACGCCGGGCTGGTCGGCCGGGGTCAACGGGTCGGAGCGGCGCTCGGCCGCCACCGAGGACGCCGCCGAGCTGTTGCGCGGTGCCGGCTGGGGCGTCGTCGTCGCCGGGCCCGCCTCGCCGATGCCGCAGGTGTGGAGCGAACTGTGCCGCGCGGGTGTGGGCCGCGGCGCGCTGATCGGGGGCCAGCGGTGACCGCCACCGCGCCGCCGCGCCGGCGTCCCACCGCGCCGCCGCCCGGCCCGGCCCGGATGTCCGCCTGGGCGGGCAGTGTCGTCGCGCCGGTCGCGGCCGGGATCGCGACGTTGTCCGCGGCCACGTCGCTGACCAGCGTCGTGGCGGGCTGGGCGTGGTTCGGCTATCTGCTCGTCGCGGTCGTGCTGATCGCGGGCACCGGCCTCGCGCTGCGCACCCTGCGGGCACCGACGATCGTGGTCGGGCTCAGCCAGCTGCTCGTCCTGCTGTTCCTGATCACCGGCTCGTTCACCACCCACGGCTTCCTCAAGATCATTCCCGGGGCCCGGGCGCTCGACGAGCTGAGCCAGACGCTCGCGGCGTCGGCGGACCAGATCCGCGTCGGGCTGGCACCGGTGGACGGGACCCCGCCGATCCTGTGCCTGGTGACCATCGCGATCGGCCTCGTCGCGGTGCTCGTCGACACCCTCGCCGTGGCCGCGGCGGCACCGGCGGCCACCGGGCTGGTGCTGCTGTGCGTGTACGCGGTGCCCGCCGCGCTGGCCGAGGACATGCTGCCGTGGTGGACCTTCGTGCTCGGCGCGGCGTCGTTCGCCGCGCTGCTCGCGGTCGACGGGAACCACCGGCACCGCCGCTGGCGCACCCGGGAGGCCCCTGGCGCGGGCGGATCCGCGGGCGTGCTGCCGGTCCCGGTCGCCGTCGTCAGCGCCGCGATCGTGCTCGGCCTGCTCGGCGGGACGGTGACCTGGGTGGGCACCGTCGGCAAGATCCCCTTCGGCGGGGACGGTGCGAACGGCCGGGGTCCCGGCCGCGGCGGCGGGTTCGGCGTCGATCCCTTCACCGAGCTGCGGGGGCTGCTGGACCAGGGCGAGAACACCGAGCTGTTCAAGGTGCGCGGGCTCACCACGGACCGGCAGCTGCTGCGCGCGTTCACCCTCGACACGTTCACCCCCAACAAGGGCTGGGGACTGCGCAACGGGGGCCAGGCCCAGCAGGGCGTGCAGGCGAACAAGACCCTGCCCACGGCTCCCGGCGACGACGGCTCCGGCCCCAACCGGCAGATCCAGATCGAGCCGACCGGCTGGGTCGACAACTGGCTGCCGATCTACGGCGCGCCGCGGGAGCTGCGCGGCGTCGCCGACAACTGGCTCTACGACCGCGTCTCCGGCGCGGTGTTCACCACCAGGAAGGAAAGCGCGCCCGCCTACACCGAAACCGCGTCGCTCAAGCAGCCGTCCAAGGAGGAGCTGCGGGCCGTCGAGGTGAACCCCGCCGATCTGCCGCCCTACTACACCCAGATCGACCGGGTGGACCCGCGCGTGCGGGCGAAGACCGAGCAGCTCACCGCGGGCAAGTCCTCGAACTTCGAAAAGGCGACGGCGCTGTGGCAGTTCTTCACCGCGCAGAACGGTTTCGTCTACGACACGAAGACCGCGGACGCGACCGACGCGGACGCGCTCGCCGACTTCATCCTCAACGGCAAGCGGGGTTTCTGCGAGCAGTTCGCCTCGGCGATGGCCGTGATGGCGCGGGTGGCGGGGCTGCCGGCGCGGGTCGCGATCGGGTTCACCCCCGGTACCCGCAAGGGCGACTACCAGTCGATCAGCTCGCAGGACGCGCACGCCTGGGTCGAGGTGTACTTCGGCGACCGGGGCTGGGTCAGCTTCGACCCTACCCCGCTCGCGGACGGGCGCGGGGTCATCCCGCCGTACCTGCAGCAGAACGGGCCGAGCGGCGGCAAGACCAGCGACACCCAGGTGGCGCCGAGCGCGCCGGCGTCGAACGCGCCGGCCACCGGCACCCCTCGCGACCCGGCCAAGGACCAGGCCGCGGCGCCGATCGACGCGCCGAAGGAGCCGGAAACCGACTGGGAGGGCATCCTCGCCGCGGTGTTCGGCGGGCTCGGTGCCCTGATCGCCATCGCGGCGCTGGTGCTCGGCAGGCGGTTCCTGAGACAGCGCTGGGGCGGCGGTCCGGTGTCGTCCCCCACGCAGAGCACGCCGGGCGGCGAAGCCGGGCAGGGTCTCGAACCGTCGCGTGGCGGGCAGGCCGTGGCACTCGCGGTCCGGCCATCGGCGCGGGAGGCGGGCGAGGAACGCGCCGTGGTGGCCCTGACCTGGGTGCCGCTGGCGGTGGCCGGGCTGTGGACGATCGGGATCGCGTTCCTCGCGGCCTGGGTTTCCTGGTGGCTGGGCCTGCTCGCGCTGGTGCTGCTGCTCGCGGTCGGCGGCCCCGCGGCGGCGCGGGACTTCCGGCGGCGACGGCGGTTGAGCGTGATCGCGAGCCATCGCCCCGGTTCCGCCGACGCGGCGTGGCAGGAGCTGATGGCCGAGTGCTCGGACCGGGGGCTGCCGATCCCGGCCAGCGACACGGTGCGGGTGGCCGGGCAGAAGCTGGCGCAGAAGCACCGCCTCGACGCGGAGGGCCGGGAAGGCCTGCGGACGGTGATCGGCGCGGTGGAGCGTTCGTGGTACAGCGGGCAGGAGGACGTCGACCCGGAGCTGGGCCGGGCGTTCGAGAACGTACGGCACAGCCTGCGCCGGAACGCGCCGATGTCGTGGCGCGGCAAGCTCTTCCCGCGGTCCCTGGTCAACCGGAAGAACTGAGCACGATCCCGATACCCCCGGCCGGGCTACCCCACCGGGCCGGGGGTATCGGTGCGAGCGGGCGCCGCGTGCGCGAGCCACGCAGGCAGGTACCGCACACCGGTCCGGGCACGCGAAGACGCCGCCAAGGCGACAGCCCTGGCGGCGTCTTCGCGGAAGCGCCCGAAAACTACTGCTCTTCGAAGCGCTGGCGGAAGCGTTCCTCCATGCGCTGGGTGAACGAGCCTCGGCGGCTGGCCTGCTTGCCACGGCCCCGCTCACCCGGCCCGGCCGGTGGGCCGTCGCTCTCGGCTCCCTGCCGGATCGACGTCACCGCCATCACGACCCCGAAGAACATCACGAGGAACCCGAGCACGCTGATCAGCGGGATGTCGGCCACCCGGAACAGCGGCACCACCACGCCGAGCACCAGCAGTGCCACGCCCACCACGAACAGGGCGATCCCCTGGATGCGCCGTCGGCGCGCGGGGCGTCGCAACCGGGTGCCACGCACCGTGGATGCGAACTTGGGGTCCTCGGCATAGAGCTCGCGCTCGATCTGATCGAGCAGCCGCTGCTCATGCTCGGAGAGTGGCATCTTTCCTCCTCCGGCACAGCTGTCGCGGGCGCCGGGCCGCGCAACGTCCTGGACCCAACAGCCAACCCCAGGTGGGGTGGCACTGTCCAGGATACGAGTCCCGCGCGCTGCCGACTACCCGATCTCGCATCCTGTCGCGATCGAATCGGGCGAATTCCGGATCGACGTGGGTTGACACAGGGTCACGGCGATGGAACTCACTCCTCACCCGGCGTCAGCAGTGACGCCGGACGCACCGCGGCGGCCCCGAACCGGGACCGCGCCACGTCGGCCGCGACCTCCGCGTCCCGCCAGCGGGGCTCCGGTGAGTCGAACACCAGCTGCTCGCCCGACTCGCCGGTGTCGAGCCCTTCGACCCGGACCCCGATCAGCCGGACCGCGCCGGACGGGGCGTGCTCGGTGAGCAGCTCGACCGCGATGCGGTGGATCTCGCGGGCCACGTCGGTCGGGGTGAGCAGGGTGCGGGCACGGGTGATGGTGCGGAAGTCGGCGAAGCGGACCTTGATCGACACGGTACGCCCGCGCAGCCCGCGCTCGCGCAGTGTCGCGCCGACCCGCTCGGCGAGCCGGAGCAGCCGCAGGGCCAGCTCCGCGCGGTCGTGCCGGTCGACGTCGAAGGTGTGCTCGGCGCCGATCGACTTCTCGGCCGAGTCCGGGACCACGGCACGGTCGTCGTGCCCGTTGGCCAGCGCGTACAGGTGCTCGCCGACGGCGGTGCCGAGCGCCCGCCGCAGCCGGGGCAGTGGCGCCGCCGCGACGTCGGCGATCGTGGTCAGCCCCAGCTGGAGCAGGTTCTCCTCGGTGCGCTTGCCGACGCCCCACAGCGCGGAAACCGGCAGCTGGTGCAGGAAACCGAGGGTCTCCGCGGCCGGGACGACGACCATCCCGTCGGGCTTCGCCATCCCGGAGGCGAGCTTGGCGACGAACTTGACCCTGGCCACGCCCACCGAGCACGTGATGCCGTGCTCGGCCGCCACCCGCGCGCGGATCAGGGCCCCGAGCGCGGCCGGGGTGGCGCCGAGCCTGCGGAGCGCGCCGCTGACGTCCAGGAACGCCTCGTCGAGGCTCAGCGGCTCCACGAGCGGGGTCAGTTCGCGGAAGATCCCCATCACGCCACGGGAAACCTCGCCGTACAGCCCGAAGGTGGGCGGGATGCACACCAGTTGCGGGCACAGCCGCTTCGCCACCGCGAACGGCATCGCGGAGCGCACCCCGAACGTGCGCGCCGGGTAGTTCGCGGCGGACACCACCGCCCGCGGGCCGTTCCCGGACACCACCACGGGCCTGTCCACCAGCTCCGGCCGCGTCCGCAGCTCCACCGACACGTAGAACGCGTCCATGTCGACGTGCAGGATGCCGCAGCCGGTGTCGTCCGGCGGCTCCGCGGCCCCTTCGGCGACCCGGAAGCGGGCCATTCCCCCAGGCAGTTCGGTGTTTCGTCCCATCGCCGGGGACGCTACCCGCCACCCCCGACAATTCCGGTGGTCGGGCTTCCGCCGCGCCCCAATGTGGCATTGGGTGCGCTGGACGCACCGAACGCCACATTGGGGCGCTCGTCCGGGAGGGAAGCCCCGGCCGCGGAGCGACGGGAAGCCGGGGAGTTACGGGTGGCGGGCCAGCGCGTGGAGGCGGCCCGCGACGTCGCGGAAGGCGGGCAGCGCGGACGCGGCCTCCTCGAACTCGGCCAGGTCCTCCTCGCGGACCTCGCCCGGCACGACGTCGGCGACGATCCGGTCGCCGCGCAGCAGGGTCACCTCGAGACCGGCGGCGACGAGCTGTGCCCGCAGGCCCTCGCTGTCGAACCGCCGCAGCACGGTGTCCCGGTCGTCCGGCACGACACCGTCGGCGCTCTCCAGCAGTGCCCGCGCCTCGGCGACCCGGCCGGCCAGCGCGCGGTGCAGCACCGCGGCGTGCCGGTTGGCGACCAGGACGGACACCGCCCCGCCCGGCGCGGCGGCGGTGGCCAGCGCGGTGAGCACCGCGGCGGGGTCGTCGACGACTTCGAGCAGGCCGTGGGCCAGCACCAGGTCCGCCGATCCGGCGGCCACGTGCGCGCCGAGGGCGTCCGAGTCGTCCGCGATCACCGTGATGCGGTGCGAGACGCCTTCTTCCTCGGCGCGCAGCCGCAGCGTCGCCAGCGCGTTCGGGTTCGGCTCGACCACGGTGACCAGGCACCCCGCCGAGGCGAACGGGACGGCCCAGCCGCCGCTGCCACCGCCGACGTCGACGACGCTCGGCTGCTCCACGCCCCGCGCGCGGGCGGCCTTCAGCTCCGCCTCGAGCACCCGGCGAACCACCCCCGAACCTCGGGCGGCCACGGTGTCGGTCTTCATAGCCGCACAGCGTAGTGCCCGCCCCGCGCGTGCCCGCGCCTGCACCGCGTCCCGCCGTTAGGCTCACCCGCGTGCCCACCATCGCGGTACTCAGCCTCAAGGGCGGCGTCGGCAAGACGACCGTCGTGCTCGGCCTCGCCTCCGCCGCGCTGAAGCGGGGCGTCGGCACCCTGGTCGCCGACCTCGACCCGCAGTGCAACGCCACCGCCGCGCTCGACCCCGGCCCGGCCAAGACCACGCTGGCCGACGTCCTCGCGTCGCCACGCCGCCAGGTGGTGACCTCGGCGATCGCCCGCAGCGCCTGGGGCGCGGGGGTGGACGTGCTGGTCGGCTCCGAACAGGCCGAGTCCTTCAACGATCCCGAGCCCGGCTCGCGACGCCTCGGCAGGCTCGCCACCGCGCTCGGCGAGCTGCCCGATCCCTACGCGCTCACGCTGCTGGACTGCCCGCCCTCGCTGGGCAGGCTGACCCGCTCGGCGCTGGTCGCGGCCGACGCCGCGCTGCTGGTCACGGAGCCGTCGCTGTTCGCGGTGTCCGGTGTGCAGCGCGCTGCCGAGGCCGTCGACGCCGAGCGCGACCGGCACAATCCGGGCCTGCGGACGCTCGGGGTGGTCGTGAACCGGGTGAAACCGCGGTCGGTCGAGCACACCTTCCGGGTGAACGAGCTGCGCGAGACGTTCGACGGTCTCGTGCTCGACCCGGTACTCCCCGACCGCGCCGCCGTCGCGCAGGCCCAGGGTGCCTGCGCCCCGCTCCACCGGCTGCGCACCGCGGGCGCGCGCGACCTCGCTGCGGCGTTCGACACCTTGCTGGGCAAAGCATCCCCCGAGAGCCCGTAGGCTGTGTCGGGTGCACACGGTCGCCGTTCTCAGCCTCAAGGGAGGCGTCGGCAAAACGACGGTCGCTCTCGGTATAGCTTCCGCTGCGCTGCGTAGGGGAACACGGACCCTCGTCGCGGACCTCGACCCGCAGGGCAACGCCACCACCTCGCTCGACCCGCCGTACACCGACGCCACACTGGCCGACGTCCTCGAGACCCCGCAGCGCGCGGTGCTCGAACGCGCCATCGCGCCGAGCGTCTGGAGCGACGAGGTCGACGTCCTCGTCGGCGCCGAGGAGCTGGAGCAGCTCAACGAGCCCGACGCCGACAACCGCAGGCTGGAAAACCTCTCCCGCGCACTGGACGAACTGCACCGCGCGCCGATCCGGGAGACGCCGTACGACCTGGCGATCATCGACTGCCCGCCGTCGCTGGGCAGGCTCACCAAGTCCGCGCTGGTCGCCGCGGACAGCGCGCTGATCGTCACCGAGCCGACCATGTACGCCGTCGCCGGCGCCCAGCGCGCGCTCGAGGCGATCGAGCGGATCCGCAAGGAGAACAACCCCGACCTGCGCCCGATCGGCGTCCTGGTCAACCGGCTGCGGGTCCGCTCCTACGAGCACCAGTTCCGGATCGCCGAGCTGCGGGAGAACTTCGGCCCGCTGGTGATGCCGACCGCGATCACCGACCGGCTCGCCGTGCAGCAGGCGCAGGGCGCGTGCAGCCCGATCCACGAATGGCACTCCCCCGGCGCGCAGGAGATCGCGCTGACCTTCAACATGGTCCTGGCGAAGATCCTGCGGTCGAGCCGGGCGGGCCGCCACCGCGTCAAGGGCGAGGACGACGTCGAGGAGACCGGCGCCGGCGAAGCGGCGGAAGTCACCGGCAACGCGGGGTGAGCCGTGCCCGAGGGTGACACCGTCTTCCTCGCCGGGAAGCGGCTCGACAAGGCGCTCGCCGGGAAGACGTTGGTGCGCGGGGAGTTCCGCCATCCCGCACTGGCCACTGTGGACCTCGCGGGCCGGGACGTGCTCGGCACCGGGACGGTCGGGAAGCACCTGTTCACCCGGTTCTCCGGTGACCTGACGCTGCACAGCCACCTCCGGATGGACGGCGCGTGGGACATCTACCCCGCCGGGGCGCGGTGGCGCCGTCCCGGTCACGACGCGCGGGTCGTCCTCGCGTCGCGGGACGTGCAGGCGATCGGGTTCCGCGTGCACGACCTCGAACTCGTGCCCACCGCCGAGGAGCGCTCCCTGGTGGCCCACCTCGGGCCGGACCTGCTCGATCCACAGTGGACAGACGAGCACGCGCGGCGCGCGGCGGCGGCGCTCGCCGCCGAACCGGGGAGGGAACTCGGGCTCGCGTTGCTCGATCAGCGCGTCATGGCGGGCGTCGGCAATTTGTACAAGGTCGAGATCTGCTTCCTGCTCAAGGTCTCCCCGTGGACCCCGGTGTCCGAAGTGGACACCGCGAAGGCCGTCGCACTGGCGCGAAAGCTGTTGCTGGCCAACGCCTGGCGGCACGAGCAGAGCACCACCGGCGAGCTGGCGCGCGGCCGCCGGAACTGGGTCTACGAACGGACCCGCCAGGGCTGTTTCCGCTGCGGCGGCCGGGTCCTGGTGGCCCAGCAGGGCGAGGACGTGTACCGCAGGCCCACCTGGTACTGCCCGAAATGCCAGCCAGGCCCCGCCCCGAGCCGGTAGTATCCGCGGTGTGACGACGTTCAAGCTCCCGCTCTACGGGGCCGACACCGAACGCGGCGACCTCGCTCCCTGACCATCGCCCCTTCCCCCACACGTCACCTCACTCCATTCCCAGGGAGCTTTGTCATGCCCGAAATCCTGACCGGGCGGGCGCTGCGCGCGTACGTGCACGCCCTGCCCAAGGCCGAACTCCACGTCCACCTGGTCGGCTCGGCGAGCCTGCCGACCGTGCTCGAACTGGCCCGGCGGCGGCCCGCCGCGGGCGTCCCGGCCGACGCGGACGAACTGGCCGCGTTCTTCACCTTCCGCGACTTCGCGCACTTCCTGAAGGTGTACCTGGCGGTCACCTCGCTGGTGCGCGACCGCCACGACATCCACACACTGGTCACCGGGCTGGCCGCCGATCTCGCGGCGCAGAACGCGCGCTACGCCGAGGTCACCGTGACGCCCTACAACCACCTCCTCGACGGGATGTCCGCCGACGACCTGCTCGCCGGGCTGGAGTCCGGCCGCGCCGCCGCGGCGGCGGACCACGGCGTCGAACTGGCCTGGTGCTTCGATATCCCCGGCGAGAAGGGTGTCAAGGCCGGACGGGAGACATTGACGTTCGCGTTGCGCGAACGGCCCGAAGGACTGGTGTCCTTCGGGCTCGGCGGACCCGAGATCGGGGTGGGGCGGGCACAGTTCGAGCCGTTCTTCACCGCGGCGCGGGAGGCCGGGCTGCGCAGCGTCCCGCACGCCGGGGAGACCACCGGGCCCGCGACGATCTGGTCGGCGATCCACGACCTCGGCGCCGAGCGGATCGGCCACGGGACCAGCGCCGCCGGTGATCCGGCGCTGCTGGAATACCTTGCGGCGCACCGGATTCCCCTCGAGGTGTGCCCGACCTCGAACGTCCGCACCGGGCAGGTCCGCTCGATCGAGGCCCACCCCGTTCGCCGCCTGCTCGACCACGGCGTCCTCGTCACGCTCAACACCGACGACCCACCGATGTTCGGCGCCACCCTGAACGGCGAATACCTCGCGGTGGCCGGAACGCTGGGGCTGAGCGCGCCCGAAATCGCCCGGCTCGCCCGGAGCGCGGTCGAGGTGTCCTTCCTCGCGCCGGCACGGAAAACCGCGCTCCTGAAGGAGATCAACGAAATCACGTTGCCGGGACCCGAGGACTTCGCATAGCGTGGCGGTACACGAGAAAGGAGGTGGTCCTAAGTTGTATTCCCACAGGACTCGTGAGGTGGCTGTCCGCTAGCGGATGGCACACGATAGGACCTTGAGCAGCGATACAACGCGAGCCACCTTCGGCTCATCGCCTGCTTCGTGTGCTGCCTGCTATCGGTCACGGGACTCGTGACCATCGCGAATACCAGGCAGTCACCGGGCCCCCGGCGTACCCGAGCACCAGTCCGGCTCGGGCCCGAACGTTTGACGGCGTTCGGGAGGATCGCCGGGGGTTACCCATTTACTGATCCGGCGGCCGTCCATCCGGTCGGGACGACCGCCCGCCGATCGGATTTCGGCCTTGGGCGAAGAAGGGGTTGCGATGTTCCCCCGAACGGACGTCTCATGACTAGCCTGAACGGCATGCTCAGGCCCGACTATCCGATCACCACGGACCGTCTGCTGCTGCGCCCGTTCCGGCCCGACGACCTCGACGCCCTGAACAGTTTCCAGTCCCGATCCGACGTCGCCCGCTATCTCTACTGGGGTCCGCGCAGCCGTGCCGAATCGGCCGCCGCGCTGGCCAAGCGGGTGCACAGCTCGACCCTGTCCGCCGAAGGGCAACTCCTCGCCGTCGCGGTCGAACTCGCGTCCACCGGGCAGCTCATCGGCGACCTCAACCTGGAGTACCTGTCCGCCGAGCACCGGCAGGGCGAGATCGGCTTCGTCTTCCACCCCGACCACCACGGCAAGGGGCTGGCCGCCGAGGCGGCCACCGAACTGCTGCGGCTCGGGTTCGAGGATCTCGGCCTGCACCGGATCATCGGCCGCTGTGACGGCCGTAACACCGCGTCGGCCTCGCTGATGGAACGGCTGGGCATGCGCAAGGAGGCGCACCTCCGGGAGAACGAGATGGTCAAGGGCGTGTGGACCGACGAACTCGTCTACGCGATGCTCGAAGAGGAGTGGAAGGCCAGCCGCTGAGGGCTGGTTCACGCCGGGCACCACCTGCGCCGGGCGGCGCGGCGGCGATGAGGCAGCATGGACGCCGTGCTCTTCGAGAAGATCGTCCGTCCGGCGCTGTATCGCATGGCCTACCACGACCCCGAGCTGGTGCACGAGCGCACGGTCGCCGCGCTCGCCCGGCTGAGCCGTGTCTCCCCCGCGTTGCGGGCGATCGAAAAGGTCTACCGCACCGACGACCCGGTCTCGGTGCTCGGCCTGCGTTTCCCCAACCGGGTCGGCCTCGCCGCCGGGATGGACAAGAACGGGCACGCACTGGCCGCGTGGCCCGCGCTGGGGTTCGGGTTCGTCGAGGTCGGCACGGTCACCCGGCACGCGCAGCCGGGTAACCCCCGGCCGCGGCTGTTCAGCCTCCCGGCGACCGACGCGGTGATCAACCGGATGGGCTTCAACAACGCGGGCGCGCGGGCGCTGGCCACCCGGCTCGCCGCGGACGGCAAACCCGGTGTCCCGCTGGGGATCAGCATCGGCAAGTCGAAGGTGACCCCGCTCGACGAGGCCGTCGAGGACTACCGCTTCTCGCTGCGCACGCTGCACCCGTACGCGGACTACTTCGCGATCAACGTCAGCTCCCCCAACACGCCCGGCCTGCGCGCGCTGCAGGACCGCGCCGCGCTCGCGGAGCTGCTCGCCGAACTGCGGCTCACCTCGGGCGCGCTCGCCGAGGAGGCCGGGCGGGCGCCGACCCCGCTGCTGGTCAAGGTCGCGCCGGACCTGACCGACGAGGCACTGGCCGAACTCCTCGGCGTCTGCCTCGACCACGGCGTCGCGGGCCTCATCGCCACCAACACCACGCTCGGCCGGGACGGCATCGCGGCGGGCGAAGCCCATCTCGCCGCCGAGACGGGCGGGCTGTCGGGTAGCCCGCTGACCGCCCGCGCGCGCGAGGTCGTCCGCTTCGTGCACGAGGAAACCGGTGGCGGGCTGCCGATCATCGGCGTCGGCGGGATCCTCGGCGCCGACGACGCCGCGCGGATGCTCGACGCGGGCGCGAGCCTCGTCCAGCTCTACACCGGGTTCGCCCTGCACGGCCCCGGGCTGGTGCGGCGCGTCACCCGGGGTCTCGCGGGCCGGCGGTACTGACGAACCGCAGGTAGCCCCGCCACGACTCGTACCGGCCGAGATCTTCGGCGTCCTTCGCCGCCGCGTCCTCGCACAGCACGGCCGTCGGGCGGAAGCCGTCCTCCAGGTCGATCCGGCCGAGCACGAACGGCCCGGGCAGTTCGGCGGCGAAGCGGCCCAGCGCGCCCGGGGAAAGCCGCCAGAGCTCGCCGTCCAGCCCGGTGTCCCCTGTGGACAGTACGCCCGGCTGCGGTGGTTCGACCGGCAGCAGCACCATCCGGTACCGCTCGGCCGTCCGCACCGGACGCACGAAACGCGCGCCCAGCGCGGTGAGGCGCGCGTTGAGCGGCTGCCCGCGCAGGTGGGCACCGAACACCACCAGATCCGCGCCGGGCGCGGAGCAGAACGACGGCGGTTCCCCGGTGAGGACCGCCGCGAGGTCCAGCCCGATCTGGTCGTCGAAGGCCCTGGTCACCACGGTGACGCCAGAGGGGCCCTGTTCGCCGGGCCGCGACGGCACCCGGACCGCGGCGAAGCGGGAACGCACGGGCGCGGTGGGGAGCAGAAGCGCGTCGCAGCCCTCGGGTATCCGGCGCTCCTCGTTCTCCCCCATGGCTTCGAGGTTGCTTTCGACCACCGCGCCGGACGAGCGCAGGGCGGCGGCCGCGGTGCCGAGGGCGCGCCGCGCGGAAGCGGTCAGCGACCGGAGCCAGCCATCGTCCGGCATCGCGACCCGCGGATGCTCCCCCACGCCGAACCGGACGTCGGCGGGCCAGTTCCGGCAATCCGGATCGAGACCGTCCGGACCGGTCATGAGCCCGGCCGCGCGCTGCGCCTCGACGAGCCTGCGGGCGAAGACCACCACGCCCTGACACTCCCCGCCGAGAACACCGGTCACCGGCACCAGGCCGGGCGTCGGCCGGACCCCGGCGACGCCGTTCAGCGCGGCGGGGACCCGGCCGGGACCGGTGAGATCCGTGCCCAGGGAAAGGTCGACGATCCCGAGCGAGACGGCCGCCGCCACCCCACCGGCGACATCGAGCGGGTCGAGCGCGAGCTGCCCCGGGCTGGTCTTGCCGAGCACGACCGCGCCGGCGGCGGTGAGCCGCGCGACCGCGGTGGCGCTCACGTCGGGGACGGACGAAGTGGACGAACGGGCCGACGCGGTGGGCAGGCCCGCGACGTCGACGACGTCCTTCACCGCGAGGAGCGAGCCCGCCAGGGGAAGCTCGTCGCCCGCCCGGACACGTTCGTCGACGGCCTTCGCGTCGACGAGGACGTCTTCCTGGGCGCGGAGCGTGGTCCAGAGTTCGGGGCGGTCCAGTTCGGCGAGGCACTCGAACGCCGCCAGGACTCGCTGGTGCGCGCTGGGCGGTGGGGACGGGATGGGCTCGGGATCCGGCGGAATCGTGTTCACGGGGCGTCCTTTCCTCGGCGTGATCGAGAAAGCGTCCACTGTGTACGGTCGGCGCCGGCGAACCTCTAGTGCATCGCGCACTTCCGTTCAGGTGCCACCAGTCCATGCATACGCGAAACGCTACGCACCATGCGTTTCCGTAGCCAGACGATTCTGATTACGCGAGTGTTGCGGTACCGCGCGGTGAACAGGCGGTGACGCCGCTGTGCAACGCGACCCGTTCCGGGGAGCGGAAAACGCTCAGGAAAGCTCACGCAGCGCGAGCGCGAGACCGGCGAGCCGATCGGTGGCGTCGGTGAGCGCGTCCTTCGAGGCGCCGATCCCGCCGTCGCCGCTCGCGGCGACGGCGCGGCCCGCGGCGGCCAGCAGCGCGCCGTAGCCGTCCAGACCGTCGTCGAGCTGTTCCCGCATCTTCCGCACGGCGGCTTCCAGCGCGGACTTCTCCCGTGCCGGGGCGGCGTCGCGGCCCCGTTCGAGCGCCTGGACCCGCGCGGCGAGCCCGCGCAGTGCCTTGGCCGCCTCGTCGGCGGTGTTGCGCGCGTCGGCGACCGAGATCTCCGGCACGGCGGAGACGCCGTGCGCGCTCGGCAGCGACAGCTGGCGCAGCAGTTCGGCCAGCGACGCCTCGCTCTCGGCCAGCCGCTCCATCGGCTCCCGCGCCATCGAGCCCGCGGGCGGGAGCGGCGGCGGTCCGGCGGGGGCCTGCGGGAGTTCGACACGTTTGAGGGTGCGCAGCCGCAGCCCCGACCGGACACCGAGGGTGCCGAACACGACCATCCCGGCGAGCGCCGTGACGGCCTGGGGGATCTGCGCGGCCCCGCTGACGTTGAACACTCCGGTACCGGCCGCGACCATGTAGATGCCGCACAGGATGGTCAGCAGGATCCACAACGTCATCGCGCGCGAGGTGCGGCGTTTGCGGCGCTCCAGCTTGGCCGCGGGCTGGTTCCAGCGATCCCACCTGGCCTTGGCGTCGGCCATGATCGGAACCTGGTCGGCCATCGAGGACAGCGACATGCCGGTGAGCCGCTGTACCGGCGGCATGGCGGGACGCTGCGGCATCGGCGGGCGCGGCGGCATCGCGGGCCGCTGCGCGGACTTCCCGCCGGGCTGCTCACCCGGCGGGAAGTACCGATGCAGCTTTTCCTGGGCACGCTGGGCGTAGTCGGGCAACCGCTCGATGTGCTTCTCGAGCTTGGCGCTGAGGTCGTTGTAGTCCCCGCGCCAGTCACGTCGTCTGCGGTCCTCGCCCATGCCCAGCCCCCTGTGATGGTCTGCCCGGCGGCTCAGGCCGGGTTCTTGCCCTGCTCGGCCTGCACGCGCGCCTGGATCTCCCGCTGGATGTCCGCCGAGCTGCCGCCGGAGGACTGCGGCGCCGCGGCGGCCTTGCCGTCGGTCACCTGGGCCACCGAGTCGCCGCGCATCGAGGCGCGGATCTGCTCGAGCCGCGAGTGTCCCGCCAGCTGCGTCGTCGAGGCCTGGACCTCCATCATGCGGCCCTGCACCGAGTTCTGCGCGAGCTCGGCCGAGCCCAGCGCCGTGGAGTAGCGCTTCTCGATCTTGTCGCGGACCTCTTCCAGCGACGGCGTGTTGCCCGGCGCGGCGAGCTCGCTCATCTGGTTCAGCGAGGCGGAGACCTGCTCCTGCATCTTGGCCTGCTCCAGCTGCGAGAGCAGCTTGGTGCGCTCGGCCAGCTTCTGCTGCAGCATGGTGGCGTTGCGCTCGACGGCCTGCTTGGCCTGCGCGGCGGCCTGCAGCGACTGGTCGTGCAGCGTCTTCAGATCCTCGATGCTCTGCTCGGCGGTGACCAGCTGGGCTGCGAAGCTCTCGGCGGCGTTCTCGAACTCGACCGCCTTCTGCTCGTCGCCCTTCGCGCGGGCCTCGTCGGCGAGCACCAGCGCCTGGCGCGTCGAGGACTGCAGCTTCTCGACGTCACCGAGTTGCCGGTTGAGCTTCATCTCCAGCTGCCGCTGGTTGCCGATCACGGAAGCGGCCTGCTGGGTCAGCGCCTGGTGGTTACGCTGAGCCTCCTCGATGGCCTGCTGGATCTGTACCTTCGGGTCGGCGTGCTCGTCGATCTTCGACGAGAACGCCGCCATCATGTACTTCCAGAACTTCACGAACGGGTTGGCCATCTCCTCCGCCTGCCTTCTTGCGTCCCACTGGCTTGAGTACCGGTCGGTGGGGCGTCACTCCCCTGCTCATGCAACGTCCCGGCCCCGGTGTTGGGTTCCATCGTGTCAGGTCATCCCCCGGCGTTCCAGGCGACCCGTCGTAAATCAGGGCTTTCCCTGACTCTGCGTGGTCACCGGCCCCGCCGAGCCGGTACCTCGGAACACTGCGCAGCGACACGCCCCCAGTGCGTTACGTGAGGTCAGCAAGGCTGTCCCGGCATTTCCGGCGGGGATGTCGCGAACGACACGTTGGGGACGTTGATCGTCCCGAACGCCACGTTCGGGACATGCCAGCGCAACCACGGTGGGGGTCCGGGGGCGTGCCCCCGGGCGGGGCCTGGGGGTTGCACCCCCAGAAAACACGACGAGCGAGGTGTGTTCGCGCTTTCCGCGAACACACCTCGCCCACTCGCGAGTCTTATGCGGCGATGATCGACGCGAGCTTCGGCGCGCCGATCGTCGTGCGCAGTGTCGGGCTCATCCGCTGGGGCGGCGACATCTGCAGGTCGGCCAGATCGTTGCCGATCAGCTCCGACATCAGCCTGCCGCCCTCGAAACCACCGGCCACCGACGCCTCGGCGGCGGCACCGCGTTCCGGCACGGTCTCCCTCGGCGCGCCCTCGGCGCGCTCGTCGACCTGCGCGACCTCGACCGTGTCGAGAGCCGACACGTCGGCCGCGACGTTGTAGAGCAGCTCACCGAGCGGAAGGTCCAACGCCTCGCAGATGGACGCCAGCAGCTCGCTGGAGGCCTCCTTCTGCCCGCGCTCCACCTCGGAGAGGTATCCGAGGCTGACCTTGGCGGCGCGGGAGATGTCGCGCAGCGTACGACGCTGGTTGGTGCGGGCATGACGGAGCCGATCACCGATCGCCTCGCGCAACAGCACGGTCATCACGCGCCTCCCTTCCGAACTGGTACCCCCTACGTTACCCAGAGCGGCGCCCCGAGCGCAGGAGTTGAGGTGTGCGTACGCCAAGGGCGAACGCGCGAGTCAGCGCAGATGTTCCCCGAGCAGCGCGAACGCCGCACGCACCGCTTCGGCCCGGATCCGCTCGCGGCCGCCGTCGAGGGCGAGGGTACGCACAGTCCGTGTTCCCCGCCCGGCGAGCCCGACGTACACCGTGCCCGGCGCGACACCGTCCTGCGCGGCCGGACCGGCGACGCCGGTGAGCCCGAGTCCCCAGCTCGCGCCGCAGCGTGCGCGGGCGCCGTCGGCCAGCTGGGCGGCGACCTCCGGGTGGACGGCGCCGTGCTCGGCGAGCAGTGCCCGGTCGACCCCGGCCAGCTCGGCCTTGAGCTCGGTGGCGTACACGATCAGCCCGCCGCGGACCACCGCGCTCGCCCCGGGCACGCCGGTGAGCGTCGCGCAGACCAGGCCGGCGGTGAGGGACTCCGCTGTGGCGATCGTCTCACCGCGTTCGATGAGCGACGTCACGAGTTCCACGGCCTCCACCGGTTCAGGCCCCGGTAGCCCGGCGTCCCGCGGCCCGCAGCCGGACCGCGCGGACGAGGTAGTCCAGCCCGGTCACCACGGTCAGCGCCACCGCGAGCCCCATCAGCACCCAGCGCACCGGCGCGGCGCCCGGGGACAGCGGCAGGAGGTAGGCGACGATCGCGGCGATCTGCGCGATCGTCTTCGCCTTGCCGCCCCGGCTGGCCGGGATGACGCCGTGCCGGATCACCCAGAAGCGCAGCAGGGTCACGCCGATCTCGCGGACCGCGATCACGATCGTCACCCACCAGGACAGCTCGCCCAGCAGGCTCAGCCCGATCAGCGCGGCGCCGATCAGCGCCTTGTCCGCGATCGGGTCGGCGATCTTGCCGAAGTCGGTGATCAGCCCGTAGCGGCGGGCGACCCAGCCGTCCACCTGGTCGGTGGCCGAGGCGACGACGAACAACCCGGTCGCGAGCCCCCGCCAGAACGTGTCGGTGCCGTCGCCGAGGAACAGCGCGACGACGAACAGCGGCACGAGCACCAGCCGCGACAGCGTCAGCAGGTTCGCGATGTTGAGCGTCGGGACCGGGGTCGGCTCCGGGACGTGGGCCGGGGCGTGCGCGTCCTGGCCGTGGCCGTGCGGCGCACTGCCCTCGCCCGCGTCGCTCGGCAGGGCACTCACCGGTCGGCGTCCGGTACCGGCCGGACGATGAGGTCGACGCCCGCGGAGTCGACGACCTCGCAGCGGATCAGGTCACCGGCCGCGAGTGACTCGGGCGCGTCCAGCACGACGCATTCGCCGTCGACCTCGGGCGCCTGGTGCGCGGCGCGGCCGATCGGGTCGTCGCCGTCCTCGCCGACCTGCTCGACGAGCACCTCGACGAGGTCGCCGATCCGGTCCTCGGCCCGCTGCGAGGTGAGCTCCTCGACCAGCGCGGAGATCCGCGCGACCCGCTCGGCGACCACGGCCGGGTCGAGCTTGCCGTCGAACGTCTCGGCCTCGGTGCCGTCCTCGTCGGAGTAGCCGAAGACACCGACCGCGTCGAGCCGGGCGCCGGTGAGGAAGCGCTCCAGCTCGGCGAGGTCCTCCTCGGTCTCGCCGGGGAACCCGACGATGACGTTGGTGCGGATGCCCGCGGCCGGGGCGTACTCCCGGATCTGCTCGGTGAGCGCGAGGAAGGAGTCGGTGGAGCCGAAGCGGCGCATCCGGCGCAGCACCCGCTCGCTGGAGTGCTGGAAGGACAGGTCGAAGTAGTCCGCGACGCCCGGTGTGGTGGCGATGGCCTTGACCAGCTGCGGCCGGGTCTCGGCGGGCTGGAGGTAGGAGACGCGGACGCGGTCGATGCCCTCGATCCCGGCCAGGCGCGGCAGCAGCCGCTCCAGCGCGCTGGCGCCGTCGCGGCCGAAGTCCTTGCCGTAGGAGGTCGAGTTCTCGCTGACCAGGAAGAGCTCCTTGACGCCCTGCTCGGCCAGCCACATCGCTTCGGCGACGATCTCGTCGGGCTGCCGGGACACGAACGAGCCGCGGAAGGACGGGATCGCGCAGAACGAGCAGCGCCGGTCGCAGCCGGACGCGATCTTCAGCGCGGCCACCGGCGCGTCGTCCAGCCGGGTGCGCAGCACGCGCGGGCCCCAGCCGTGCTGGGCGTGGCCCGGCACCTCGACCGTCTCGGCCGCGGCGGGCCGGTGCACCGGGCTGATCGGCAGCAGCTTGCGGCGGTCCGAGGGCGTGTGCGCGGCGATCGAGCGGCCCGCCACGACGTCGCCGAGCCGCTCGGACAGGTCGGCGTAGTGGTCGAAGCCGAGGACCGCGTCCGCCTCGGGCAGGCTCTCGGCGAGTTCGTGGCCGTAGCGCTCGGCCATGCAGCCGACCGCCACGACCTTCTTGCCGGTGTCGGACGCGGCGAGCAGGGTGTCGACCGAGTCCTTTTTGGCCGATTCGACGAAGCCGCAGGTGTTGACCACCACGACGTCGGAGTCCTCGGGATCCGCGGTCAGCTCCCAGCCCCCCGCGGCGAGGCGGCCGGCGAGCTCCTCGGAGTCGACCTCGTTACGGGCGCAGCCCAGGGTCAGCAAGGAGACGCGTCGGCCGCTGTCGGGCTCTGTGGTGGGAGAAGGCACGACGTTCAGGGTAGCTGGCGCGGTAGATCGCCCATCGTCAGCAGGGTCAGCTCGTCGTCGGCCAGCTGTTCCAGGTCCACCTCCGGCCCGGCGAGCCGCATCGCCTGCGCGCTGATCGCCTGTTCGAGCAGCCCGCGCGCGGACCGTCCATTGGCGAACCCGGCGCCCCGGTCGATCCCGGCCATCACCCCCGGCAACGCCGCGGCGAGGTCGGGCGCGAGCCGGTAGCCCTGCTTGGCCGCCATCGCGGTGAAGATCCCCGCGAGCTCCTCGTCGGTGTAGTCGGGGAACTCGACCGTGCCGCCGAAGCGCGAGCGCAGCCCGGCGTTGCTGTCGAGGAAGCGGTCCATGTCGGCCGGGTAGCCCGCCGCGATCACGATCAGGTCGTCGCGATGGTTTTCCATCTGGACCAGCAGCTCCGCGACGGCCTCCTTGCCGAAGTCGGTGGCGTAGTCCTGCACGAGGTTGTAGGCCTCGTCGATGAACAGCAGCCCCCCGACCGCGCGTTCGCACACCTCGCGGGTCCTTGGCGCGGTCTGCCCGATGAACTCGCCGACCAGATCGGGGCGCGCGACCTCGACCAGGTGCCCGGAGGGCAGCGCGCCCAGCTCGCGGTAGATCTGCCCCATCAGCCGGGCCACGGTCGTCTTGGCGGTGCCCGGGTTGCCGGTGAACACCAGGTGCCTGCTGCGCGGCGCCACCGGGAGCCCGGCGCCGCGGCGCCGCGCGTCCAGCCGGGTCTCGGCGACCAGCGAACGCACCCGCTGCTTGACGCCGTCGAGGCCGATCATGCCGTCGAGCTCGGCCATCAGATCCTTGAGGCCGCGCCGGGGCCCGGCGTCGTCGGTGACCGCGACCCCGGCCTCGCCGGCGGCGGGCAGGTCCGCGGCGACGAGGAGATCCAGTTCCGCGCCCTCGGCGCCGGACAGGCGGCCCGACTGCCGGGCAATGGTGGTCTCCAGCAGCCCACGCGCGGACCGGCCGTTGGCGAACCCCTTCCCCCTCGGAATGCGCCGGACGGCTTCGGGCAGCGCCGCGGCCAGGTCGTCCGCGAGCCGGTAGCCCTGCTTCGCCGCCATGGCACCGAAGATGCCCGCGAGTTCCTCGTTCGAGTAATCCGGGAACTCCACGCGTCCGGCGAACCGCGACCGCAGGCCGGGGTTCGTCTCCAGGAAGTCGTCCATCTCCTTCGGGTATCCCGCGGCGATCACCACCAGGTCGTCCCGATGGTTTTCCATCTGCACCAACAGTTCCGCGACGGACTCGGCGTCGCGGAGCTGGTAGGCCTCGTCGATGAACAGCACCCCGCCGACCGCGCGCTCGCACGCTTCCCTGGTCTTCTCGGCGGCCTCGTTCACATACCGGCCCGACAGATCGGAGCTGGTCACCTCGACGAGCTGACCGGACGGCAGCACCCCGAGTTCCCGGTAGATCTGGCCGATCAACCGCGCCACCGTCGTCTTCGCCGTGCCCGGATTCCCCGTGAACACCAGATGCCGGGTCCGGGTCGTGACGGCCATCCCGGCGTCGCGGCGACGTTTGTCCACCGCCATCTCGTCCACCATCGACCGCACTCGCTGCTTCACCGGCGCCAGCCCGATCATGCCGTCCAATTCGGACAGCAGCTCGTCCAGGCCCCGCCGGGGACCACCGTCGTCCGCCATCCCGACCCCGGACTCACCGGAGGCGGGCAGGTCGGCAGCGACCAGCAGATCCAGCTCGGCGCCGTCGGCGCTGGTGAGCCGGCTCGACTGGCGCGCGATCACGGCCTCCAGCAGGACACGCGCCGAGCGGCCGTTCGCGAACCCCCGGCCCCGGGGGATACGGCGGATCGCCTCCGGCAGCGCGGCCGTCATGTCGTCGGACAGCCGGTACTTCTGCTTCGTGGCCATCAACCGGAAGATGTCGGCCAGCTCGTCGTTGGAGAAGTCCGGGAACTCCACCTTGCCCGCGAACCGCGACCGCAGGCCCGGGTTGGTCTCCATGAAGGAGTCCATCTCCTTCGGGTACCCGGCGGTGATCACCACCAGATCGTCGCGGTGGTTCTCCATCTGCACCAGCAGCTCCGCGACGGCTTCCCCGCCGTAGTCGACATTGTCCCCCTTGGCACCCGCGAGGTTGTACGCCTCGTCGATGAACAACACCCCGCCCACCGCGCGCTCACACACCTCACGCGTCTTCGGCGCGGTCTCCCCGACGTATCGTCCGATCAGGTCCGGGCTGGTCACCTCGACGAGCTGGCCGGACGGCAGCACGCCGAGTTCCCGGTAGATCTGCCCGATCAGCCGCGCCACCGTCGTCTTCGCCGTGCCCGGATTCCCCGTGAACACCAGGTGACGGCTCCGCGCGGAAACCGGCAAACCCGCCTCGCGACGACGTTTGTCGATCGCCATCTCGTCGACCAGTGACCGGACGCGTTGCTTCACCGGCGCCAGCCCGATCATGCCGTCCAATTCGGACAGTAGCTCCTCCAGGCTCCGCCGCGGACCACCGTCGTCGGCCATCCCCACCCCGGACTCGCCGGAGGCGGGCAGGTCTGCGGCGACCAGCAGATCCAGTTCCGCGTCCGCCCGCACGGCGACCCGGCCCGACTGCCGGGAGATCACCGCCTCCAGTAGCACGCGCGCGGACCGGCCGTTCGCGAAACCGCGGCCACGCGGGATCCGCCGCACCGCCTCCGGCAGCGCGGCCGTCATGTCCTCGGCGAGCCGGTACTTCTGTTTCGCCGCCATGACGCGGAAAATGCCTTCGAGTTCCTCGTTGGAGTAATCCGGGAACTCCACGCGTCCGGCGAACCGCGACCGCAGACCGGGGTTCGTCTCCAGGAAGCCGTCCATCTCCTTCGGGTACCCCGCGGTGATCACCACCAGGTCGTCCCGGTGGTTTTCCATCTGCACCAACAGTTCCGCGACGACATCGTCACCCTTGGCCTTCTCGGTGAGATTGTAGGCCTCATCGACGAACAAGACCCCGCCCACCGCGCGCTCACACACCTCACGCGTCGTCTGCGCGGCGTCCTGATACGGCTGGCCCAGCAGATCCGGACTCGTCACCTCGACCAGATGACCCGAGGGCAGCACCCCTAGCTCCCGGTAGATCTGCCCGATCAACCGCGCCACGGTGGTCTTGGCCGTACCCGGATTCCCGGTGAACACCAAGTGGCGGCTGCGCGCCGACACCGGCAAACCCGCCTCGCGACGACGTTTGTCCACCGCCATCTCGTCGACCAGCGATCGCACCCGCTGCTTCACCGGCGCCAACCCGATCATGCCGTCCAATTCGGACAGTAGGTCTTCCAGGCTCCGCCGGGGGCCACCGTCGTCCGCCATCCCCACCCCGGACTCCCCGGAAGCAGGCAGATCCGCCGCCACCAGCACGTCCAGCTCGGCGTCCGGCTGTCCCACCAGGCGGCCCGACTGCTGGGCGACCGCGGCCTCCAGCAGGCCCCGCGCGGACCGGCCGTTCGCGAAACCCCGGCCACGCGGGATCCGCCGCACCGCCTCCGGCAGCGCGGCCGTCAGGTCCTCGCCGAGGCGGTAACCCTGTTTCTCCGCCATGACACGGAAAATGGCCTCGAGTTCCTCGTTCGAGTAATCCGGGAACTCCACCCGGTTCGCGAACCGGGACCGCAGACCGGGGTTGGTCTCCAGGAAGGAGTCCATCTCCTGCGGATACCCCGCGGCGATGACCACCAGATCTTCGCGGTTGTTCTCCATCTGCACCAGCAGTTCCGCGACGGCCTCCGCACCGAAATCGGAGTTCGAGCCCTTCGCGCCCGCGAGGTTGTAGGCCTCGTCGATGAACAACACCCCGCCCGCCGCGCGCTCGCACACTTCACGCGTCTTCGGCGCGGTGTCCCCGACGTACTGCCCGATCAGGTCCGGGCTGGTCACCTCGACCAGGTGTCCCGAGGACAGGACTCCCAGCTCGCGGTAGATCTGCCCGATCATCCGCGCCACCGTCGTCTTCGCGGTACCCGGGTTCCCGGTGAACACCAGGTGCCGGGTACGCGCCGCGACCCGCATCCCGGCCTCGCGGCGCCGCTTGTCGATCGCCATCTCGTCGACCATCGACCGGACCCGCCGCTTCACCGAGGCGAGCCCGATCATGCCGTCCAGCTCGGCCAGCATCTCTTCCAGGCTCCGCCGCGGGCCGGCGCCGTCGGTCATCCCGACACCGGCTTCGCCCGCTCCCGGCAGGTCGGCCGCGACCAGTGTCTCCAGCTCGGCCGCGTCCGCGCCCGGCGAAGCGGCCAGTCGTGAGGACTGCTTCGCGATCGCCGCCTCCAGCAGGCCACGCGCCGAGCGGCCGTTGGCGAATCCCCGGCCGCGCGGGATGGTCCGGACGGCCTCCGGCAGCGCCGCCACCGCGTCCTCGGCCAGCCGGTAGCCCTGGCTCTCGGCCACTACCCGGAAGATGCCGGCAAGTTCCTCGTTCGAATAGTCCGGGAACTCCACCCGCCCCGCGAACCGCGACCGCAGACCGGGGTTGCTCTCCAGGAACGTGTCCATTTCCTTCGGATAACCGGCCGCGAACACGACGAAGCCGTCGCGGTTGTTCTCCATCTGGAGCAGCAGTTCGGTGACCGCTTCGAGGCCGAATTCGTCGTACTTGTCGCTGACGAGGTTGTACGCCTCGTCCAGGAACAGCACGCCGCCCATCGCCCGCTCGCACACCGCGCGGGTCTTGACCGCGGTCTGGCCGAGATACTCGCCGACCAGGTCGGTGCGGGCCACCTCGACGACGTGTCCCTTCGCCAGTACGCCGAGCGCCTGGTAGATCTGGCCGACGAGCCGCGCCACCGTCGTCTTCGCGGTGCCCGGGTTGCCGGTGAAGAGCAGGTGACGGCTGCGCGTGGCCACCCGCAGTCCCGCCTCGCGGCGTCGCGTGTCGACCGCCATCTCGTCGATCAGCGAGCGGACCCGCTGCTTCACCGAGGCGAGCCCGATCATCCCGTCCAGCTCGGCCAGCAGCTCCTCGATCGTCTTGCCGCCCTTGGCCCGCACCGACTGCGCGAGCTGCTCGACGTCGGCCGGTTCGATGTGCACGGGCCCGCCCGGCGTGGCGCCCCGGCCGATGGCGTACTGGCTCGCCGCGGAGAGCAGTGCTTCGACGTCGCGCGCGTTCTCGGTCGTGCGGCCGTCCTGCGCGAGCCCGGCGAGCCGGTCCCGCACCGGGGGCGCCATGACGATGGCCCGGTCCGCGGCGAAGATGTCGAGCAGCGCGGAGATCGCCGCGGGCTGGGACAGGTCCGGCATCGGATAGACGAGCAGCCTCGGCATCAGCTCGGGCGCTTCGGTCCTGAGCAACGTCAGCAGGGACTCGGTCCCGGCGAGGGCGACCACCCGGCAGCTGCTCTGGTCGTGCGCCAGCGCGCCGAGATAGCGCAGGACCCCGGCGGGCGAGCCGGTGAACAGCGCGTCCGCCTCCTCCACCAGTATCGACGGCGGTTCGTCGCCGTCCAGGTTCTCGATGGCACGCCGCAGCTCGACGTCGGCCGCGGGCTCGTCCCGGCCGGCGAGCAGTTCGGGACCGCTGAGGTTCGTGGGTGCCAGGACACCGACGTCCGCGGCGTAGAGCGCCTCGGAAACGGCGCGGAACAGCCGCCGCTGCCCGGTGTGCGGCTTGCCGACGAACAGGATCAGCGGGTTCGGCTGTTCCTGCCCGGCGGTGCGCAGCTCGGCCTCGCGCTGCCGCCTCTCCCACGCCTGGTAGTCGCGCTCCCACTGCGCATAGGCGCGCTTGTAGTCCTCGTTCTGCTTCCGCTCCTGACTCGACCGCCGGAACCGGTTCCCCGCCGCGAGCAGGTCGAGCGTCACGGACCGGCTGTGCGCGGCCATGTTGCCGAGCAGATCGTGCTGACTGCCGCCCTGCGGCCGCTCCGGTTCGGGCGGCGGCGGGTCCGCGGGGTTCGACTCGCCCGCGTGCCGGGTCTGGTCCGCCCAGCTGATGATGCGGACCGACCGGTCGATGAAGGCGAGCGCCGACTCCGGCCCGGACACGAACCGGGTGCCGCCCCGCAGCGTCTCCACCACGACCGGTGGGCGTGCGGGCGGCGGGGTCTGCCCCGGCTGCGCGACGCGCGGCGGGGGCGCGCCCGTGGGCCCCGGCGGCGGAGCCGGCTGCGGCGGGAACGGTGGCGGTCCCTGCGGTGGGCCGGGCACCTGTCCGGCCGGCGGAACCGGTGGTGGGACGGGATTCTGGCCGGACGGCGGGCCGTAGCCGGGCGGGCGCGGGGGCGGCGGGGCCTGCCCCGGCGGAGGCACCAGCCGGGTGGCGCCCCGGTAACCCGGATCGGCGGGTGGCTGCCCGAACTGCCAGGGACCGCCACGGACACTCCACTGCCACGGCCGCCCTGGGACGAGCAGCCACGAAACCCCGTCCGGCGCGGCCAGCATCGTCGTCCTTCCGGCCGATGCCTGCCCCTCCGCGGCCTGGAACGGGTCCCACCCGGCGCGCGTCAAAACTCCCCCTTTTTGTCCGTTTCCCCAGCGTGCGCGGCTGATCACTCCGCGCCGGAGGCAGCATACGGGGCACCGGGGAACACACGGAACCCACCGCAGCACAGCGCCCGGCAGCCGGATACGGTCGAGCCGTGCTCCCCGACCCGTCCGGCGACCTGACCATCCGCCGCGCCCGCATCGCCGACGTCCGCAAGATCAAGACGCTCGTCGACTCCGACGCCGGTCGCGTGCTGCTGGAAAAGGACCTGGTCACGCTGTACGAAGCGATCCAGGAGTTCTGGGTCGTCGACGCGGGGGACGAGGTGCTGGGCTGCGCGGCGCTGCACGTGCTGTGGGAGGACATCGCCGAACTGCGCACCGTCGCGGTCGACAAGGCGGCGCGCGGGCGCGGGATCGGCCACGCGCTGGTCGACCGGCTCGTCCGGGAGGCGCGGGAACTGGGACTGAAACGGCTGTTCGTGCTGACCTTCGAGACCCATTTCTTCGCCGGGCACGGGTTCGTCGAGATCGACGGCGCGCCGGTGACTCAGGAGGTCTACGACGAGATGCGGCGGTCGCTCGACCCGGGTGTCGCGGAGTTCCTCGACCTGCCCTACGTCAAGCCGAACACCCTGGGCAACAGCCGGATGCTGCTGGAACTGGCGTCCTGATCGGACCGCGCTAGTGTCAGTTGTGGACGGTCACGGCACGCCGGGAGGACGGATGGACACCGCGGTCACCGATCACCTGCTGAGCACCACCCGCTCGGTACGCCGGAAACTCGACCTCGACCGCCCGGTCGAGCCCGAGGTGCTCCGCGACTGCCTGCGCCTGGCGCTGCAGGCGCCGACGCCGGGCAACGCGCAGGCGTGGCGCTGGCTGGTCGTCCGCGACCAGGGCGTCAAGGACCGTCTCGCCACGCTGTTCCGCCGCGTCGGCACCGCGTACCTGGAGTCGGTGATCCAGGCCGCGGGCGACGCGGTGAACCAGCTCCCGGTGGCCAGGGCGATCGCCTCGGGAAGGCATCTGCTCGACGTCATCGACCGCGTGCCGGTCTACGTGATCCCCTGTCTGCAGGGCCGCCCACACGGCGAAAACGCGCTGGATTCGGCGTTCTACGGCGGAATCTTCCCCGCGGTGTGGAACTTCCAGCTCGCGCTGCGCTCGCGGGGGCTCGGCTCGACGCTGACCACCTACCACCTCCGGCACGAGGCAGAGGCGGCCGGAATCCTCGGTGTGCCCGAGGGCTACACCCAGGTCGGCCTGTTGCCGGTGGCCTACACGACGGTGCCGGACTTCGCGCCCGCGCGGCGGATCCCGCTGGACGAGGTCGCCTACCTCGACGGCTGGGGCCGTCCGCTCGGCGGCTGACCGATGCCCAGCGCCCTGGACGACGCCGTCGCCGCCTGGATCGGCACGGTGCTGCCCGGCCGCCGCGTCGCGCGGACACGGACGCTGCGCGGCGGGTTCCGTAACCACAACGTCCACCTCGTCACCGACGACGGCGGACAATACGTCCTGCGCCGTGTCGCGCAGCGCGACACCTGTGGGATCGAAGCGGCGCTCGCCACCCGGCTGGCCGGGATCGCCCCGGTCCCCGAGGTGGTTGCCGTCGATCCGGACGGAACCGAGGCGGGACAACCGGTCCTGCTGTCCCGGTTCGTCTCCGGCGTCCTGCTGTCCGAGGCGCTCCCCACCGCCGACGCCGAGTGCCTCGGCCGGGCCGTCGGCGCGGTGCTCGCCGCGATCGGCACCGTGGTCTTCCCGCGGCCGGGCTTCTTCACCGGGGCGGATCTCGTGCCCGACGGCACCGAACCCACCGCGGACCTGCCCGCCTTCGTCGAACGCTGCCTGCGCGCCGTGGACGCGAACCGCGAACTCGGCCGTGCCGAGCGGGACGCCCTGCTCCGCCACGCCGAACACCGTGTCCCCCTGGTGGAGACCGTGCGCGGCTCACGCGCGCTGGTGCACTCGGACTTCAACCCCAAGAACCTGCTGGTCGCCCGCGACGGTGACGGCTGGGTGGTCAGCGCGGTCCTGGACTGGGAGTTCGCGTTCGCGGGTTCTCCGCTGTTCGACGTCGGGAACATGCTGCGCTTCCCCGAAGATCACCCACCGGCCTTCCGGAACGGGTTCACCCGCGGCTTCGCCGAAGCGGGCGGGGAACTTCCGGACGACTGGCCCGAACTCGGCCGCGCACTGGACCTGTTCGCCCTCGCGGACTTCCTCACCCGCCCGGCGGACCATCCGTTCTTCGGCCGGGCGGTCGCGCTCCTCCGGCAGCGGCTGCGCGATTAGGCTCGCGCGATCCGTAGAGTGATCTCGTTCCCGGCCTGGTTCACCGCGACCAGCTCGACCCGGCTTGCCGCGAACTCGGCGCGATTCGACCCGCCCTGGCCGGAGTGCAACTCGGCCGTGGTGCGCTCGCCCCGGCCCGGCTCGGCGAGGCTGACCGCGACGATCGCCTCACCCGCCCAGAAGCACTGCATCCCCGGACGGCAACGCGAATCGCCGACCAGACCGGTGAAGCGCACGAGGAAGTCCTTCGAGTCCAGCGCCGCCGCCTGCCCGTCCCGGAGTGTGAACTCCCGGTCGTAGCCGACGTCGAGGACCGAGGGCGCGCTCGTTCCCGGCGCCGCGGGTCCCGGCTGGGCGACCGGCTGGACCGGCCGCGGGTACTGCCCCGCCGCGAGCGAACTGCCCGCCCCAAGCGCGACCCCGGCGAGCACGACGATTCCGATGACCAGCTGCTTCCCATCCACGCCCCTACGACGGAACGGACGCGGCCGCGGGTTGCACGGGTTCACCGAATCTTCTCCACCAGCGCCCAGACGCCGCTCGACGGGTTGTGGCGGTGTTCCTCGCCGTGCACGGCTCCACACGACCTGCCGCGTTCGACGGCGTCCGCCACGCCGTCGGCGTAGTCCGCGAACCGCAGGGCTGTCTTGTCGTAACCGGGCACATGCTTGCCCAGGCGCTTCTTGACCTCGGAGTAGCAGGTCAGCGGCGCCGAACAGTCCTGGAAATGCAGCAGCAGCCAGTACTCGAAGCAGGGGTTCGAGATCGCCAGGTTGATGCGCGATCGCCGGGCGAGTGTCGCGGTTTTCTCCAGATCGAACTCGTCGACGTCGACAACACACCAGACCTCGTCATATACACCACGATCACGCATCGCCACCGCGTGCTTGACCACAGCTTCGGGAGCGGCCGCCTTCTTCTTGATGCTCACCGTGATCGCCGCATTGCGATATGCTTCCTTGAGCCCGTCGAAGTACGCCGGTTCGGTAGCTTTCGCCCCGCAGACCACAAGAAATGAAGAACGCGACGGCCGCACCGGAGTTCTCCGCCGCGATCTGTTTTCCCGACGAGTCATCTGCCCAGAACAGCGTCAGCGAAAGCGGTCGAAGTCAACACCGGAACCGCGCCATAACTTCCAGCAAGATAACGACGCTCCGTATTGTGCTCCTTGCGCGGTTTGAAATCAGAGAGCGGGTAGAGCTTGGTGACCCCTTCAGCACCCTTCTCCACGAACCAGATCTGCTCCCGTTCCAGCACGTGCTCACCCACCATCGTCCCCAGCAAGCTCGTGTCGTGCGTGGTGAAGACCAACTGGGCACCGCGAGAGTTCGTTTCCTCCTCTTGGAAGAGCGCGACGAGCCGCGCGGTGAGCATCGGATGAAGACTTGCGTCGATCTCGTCGACGACCAGCACACCACCGGAATCCAGAGCCTGGAGCACGCTGGGAAGCAGGTCGATCCACGAGCGAGTACCCGCGGACTCGTCGGCCAGGTCGAACAGTTCCTCGGCCCCGTGATGTGCCAGCTTCAGCTTCAACCGCGTTCGCCCTCCCGCTTCAGTGATCAACTTCAGCAGCTTGGCTTCGAACGAGGTAAACCCCTCGATGTCATAATCGCGACCGCCCTCGGCCGAGTCTTCCACCACTTCGAGCACCAGATCAGAAATACCCACATCAGCAGCGGAAAGAAAGGAAACGAGGCGCCGCCAAATGCGCTCGTCACCAGTCGCGAGCATCTCGACAACCGTCGGCACCGCCGAACGCGGCCCGTGGTCACCACCACTTCGAAAGAGGAGGCGGTGTACAAACCAGTGGTACACCGGCAGCAAGGCCTCGACCCGCGCCTGCGCGGCGACACTCAGGAACAACGCGTTGGGACGGCTCAGTTCCCGCAGTGCGTCCCGCTTGGCCTTCGACTCGTCGACAGTACTGCCGAACTTGATCGCATCGCCATCCCGCTCGAAAAGGATCCGCCGACGTTTTTCCGGGTACGAGTACAGCCATTCCTCGCGAACCACGTCATTGTCCAGCGTGAACCCATAGGTGTGGTTCACCCCGTCGATAACCAGCTCGACCACGAACACGGAGGCCAGCCGCCCGTCGGCACCCCGCAGGCGGAACGGCTTGCGGGGTATCCCGCCCTCGGCGTCCCATCGGGCGAACGACGACTCCACCGCTTGCCGCATGAACGACAGCCCGTCGAGCAGGTTCGACTTTCCCGAGGCGTTCGCGCCGTAGATCGCCGTCACCGGGACCACCGGACGCTCGTCGCCCGGCGCCGCGGGCATGAGCAGCAGCTCCTGCTCATCGAAGAACGAGCGATGGTTCCCCAGACGAAAGCTTCGGAGCATCCTGGACACCTCCCTGACGAGCTACCCGGCGTTCCGCGCAGAAAACCCGCACGAAACCGCCCCAAGCATACGCCAGGCGGCGGACAGGCTACCCCTCGTCGTCCGCGGGCGGTGCGTCGCCGCCGCGGATCATGAACAGCACGGACTCCAGCTCCTCCGGCTTGATCAACACGTCACGGGCCTTCGAGCCCTCGGATGGGCCGACCACGCCACGGCTTTCCAGCAGGTCCATCAGCCGCCCGGCCTTCGCGAACCCGACCCGCAGCTTCCGCTGCAGCATCGACGTCGACCCGAACTGCGAGGTCACGATCAGCTCCGCGGCCTGCAGCAGGACGTCGAGGTCGTCGCCGATGTCCGGGTCGATCTCCTTCTTCTCGCCCGCCTTCGCCGAGGTGACGCCGTCGTTGTAGTCCGGCTGCGCCTGCTCCTTCGCGAAGTTGACGACCGCCGAGATCTCGTCGTCGCCGACGAACGCGCCCTGGATCCGGACCGGCTTGCCCGCGCCCATCGGCAGGTACAGCGCGTCGCCCATGCCGATGAGCTTCTCGGCGCCGGGCTGGTCCAGGATGACCCGCGAGTCGGTCAGCGACGAGGTCGCGAACGCCAGCCGCGAGGGCACGTTGGTCTTGATCAGGCCGGTCACGACGTCGACCGAGGGCCGCTGGGTCGCGAGCACCAGGTGGATCCCGGCGGCACGGGCCTTCTGGGTGATCCGGACGATCGCGTCCTCGACGTCACGCGGCGCGGTCATCATCAGGTCGGCGAGCTCGTCGACGATCGCCATGATGTACGGGTAGGGCCGGTACTCGCGCTCACTGCCGGGCGGCGCGGTGATCTCCCCCGACTTCACCTTCTTGTTGAAGTCGTCGATGTGCCGGACCCGGTTGGCCTGCATGTCCTGGTACCGCTGCTCCATCTCCTCGACCAGCCAGGCCAGCGCGGCGGCGGCCTTCTTCGGCTGGGTGATGATGGGCGTGATCAGGTGCGGGATGCCCTCGTACGGCGTCAGCTCGACCATCTTCGGGTCGATCAGGATCATCCGGCACTCCTCCGGCGTCGCCCGCGCGAGCAGCGACACCAGCATCGAGTTGACGAAGCTCGACTTACCGGAACCGGTCGACCCCGCCACCAGCAGGTGCGGCATCTTCGTCAGGTTCGCGGTGACGAAGTGTCCCTCGATGTCCTTGCCCAGCCCGATCACCATCGGGTGGTTGTCCTTGACCGTCCCCGGCGCGCGCAGCACGTCGCCGAGCCGCACCATCTCGCGGTCGGAGTTGGGCACCTCGATACCGACCGCGGACTTGCCGGGGATCGGCGCGAGCAGCCGCACGTTGTCGGTCGCGACGGCGTAGGCGATGTTCTTGGTCAGCGCGGTGATCTTCTCGACCTTCACGCCGGGGCCGAGCTCGACCTCGTAGCGCGTCACCGTCGGACCGCGCGTGAAGCCGGTGACCTGGGCGTCCACGTTGAACTGCTCCAGCACCCCGGTGATGGCCTCGATCATCGCGTCGTTGGCCTTGCTGCGGGACTTCGGCGCGTCGCCGAGCTGCAGCAGGTCCGGCGGCGGGAGCTCGTAGTCGCCCTCGACGGTCCGGGTGACGGCCAGCGGCGGCTCGGCCGCCTTCTTCGGCTTCTTTTCCGGGATCTCGGCCGCGACGGGTTTCGCGGGCTTGGGCGGGCGCAACGGCGTCGGCGGCTCCGCCAGCGCGGCCTCGAGGTCGAGCTGCTCCCCCTCCGAACCGCTGGACTGACGGCGCCGCGACGGCTTGCGCAGGCGCACCGCCTTCGGATCCGCCTCGGTGACCGCGTCGCGTTCGGCCGCGATCGCCTGCCGCTCGGCCTCGGCGTCGGCGAGTTCCTCCTCGTCCATGCCCCAGGTGCGCAGCCGGTGCGGGATCTCCCGGACCGGCGTGCCGGTGAACACGAGGATCCCGAACACCAGCACCAGGATCAGCAGCGGCACCGCGACCCAGGTCGTGACACCCTTCGTGAGCAGCCCGCCGGAGAACACGCCGATGACGCCGCCGGCGTACATCCGCCCGTCGTTCGTCTGCGGCAGCCCGGTGAAGATGTGCAGCATCCCCAGCACGGCCAGGATGACCAGCAGGGTGCCGATGACCATACGCGGCCGGGTCTCGGGCCGGGGTTCGGAGCGCATGAGCGCGATCGCGATCACGATCAGCGCGAGCGGCAGTGTCACCGCGCCCGCGCCGAGGATCGCGCGGGCGCCGAACTCGACGCCCTCGCCGATCGGTCCCGCCGCGCGCCACCAGACGCCGACCGCGGCGATCAGCGCGACGGCGATGAGCCCCAGCGCGAGCCCGTCCCGGCGGTGTTCCGGCTCCAGCTCCCGGGTCCGGCCGACCGTCCTCGCCACCGTGCCCAGGCCCTTGGCCAGCAGGTTCCAGCCGCCGCGGACACCGCGGGCGAACGAGCCGGAGGATCGGCGCGGGGCGGGTTTGCGCGCCGGGGTCCGGCGGGACGGCGTCTTGCGCGCCGACGAACCGCGCGAACCGGATGAACCAGACGAACGCGGCTTCGCCGGGGTACGTGGCTTCCGCGCCGGTCCCTTGCCGCCGCTTCCCGTGCTCCGCTTTCTCGTCGCCGACCCGCTAGCCATGCCCTCTACGGTAACCGGCGAGCACCGTTCGCCCCACGTGCCACTCGCGGCTCAGCGGAAACATTTCACCGTGACCTCGGACATGAGCGGCCGTTCGGGTGAAACCCGGGTCATGAAATGCTCTCGGCATGTTCACCCTGCGCCAGGACGACGAATCGCCCCGCCGTGCCCCCGCGATCTGGCGGACGATGCTCAACGTCGACCGCGGGCTGGTCAACCTGGTCGGGCGGCTGACGGTGTCCGGCAGCGTCCCGGCCCACCTGCGGCACCGGCCGCTGCTGATGGCCGCCAACCACATCGGGGTGTTCGACGCGTTCGTGCTGATGGCCGCCTGCAAGCGGATCGGCATCAACCCGCGGTTCATGCTGGCAGGCGGCATCCTGGACGCGCCGGTGATCGGGCCGGCGCTGCGCGTCAGCGGGCACCTGCGGGTCGACCGGAAGCACGCCGCGACCGCGGTCGAGCAGTTCGCCGAAGCCGTCGAGGCGCTGAAGACCACGCGCGAGCCGCTCGTGGTCTACCCCGAGGGCCGGATCAGCCACGACCCCGGGCTGTGGCCGGAACGCGGCAAGACCGGCGCGGCGCGGCTGGCGCTCGCCGCCGGCGTCCCGGTGATCCCGATCAGCCAGTGGGGCGCGCACGAGGCCGTCTACTGGGGCACCGAGACCGTCAACGGCCCGGCCGACCTGGTGCCGCTGGCGCGTTCGGGCCTGTCCGCGCCGCTGCGGCGCCCCCGGTTCCGCGTCCACTTCGGCGCGCCGGTGGACCTGTCCGGCGTCGAACCGGAACGGCCGGGTGCCGGGGTGCGGGCGCACGCCGAGATCATGCGGGCCATCACCGCCGGGCTCGTCCCGCTGCGCTGCGACGAACCGGACGTGCCGCGCTTCCACGACCCGACGCGCCCCACCGACACCCGCAGCCCGTGGCGGCCGGGGTCCGGATCATGAGACGGTGCCCGCGATGCGCTTAGAGTCGCGGACTGTGAGCACACGCATTCTCGTCGTCTACTACAGCGCCACCGGCAACACCGCGAAGCTGGCCACCGCGCTGGCCGGCGGCGCGGCCGAAACCGGTGCCGAGGTCCGGCTGCGGACCGTGCCCGAGACGGTGCCCGCCGACGCCGTCGCGCGCAATCCCCGCTGGCAGGCGTGGGTCGACTCCGGCCCGCACCACGAGTCGGCCACCCTGGACGACCTGGAGTGGGCGGACGGCCTCGCGGTGGGCAGCCCGACCCGGTTCGGCGGGCCCGCCGCGCAGCTGAAGTCCTATTTGGACAGCACGGGTGGCCTGTGGGCGCGGGGAAAGCTCGCCGACAAGGTCGCGACGTCGTTCACCACCGCGTCCACCGCGCACGGTGGTCTCGAATCGACCGTGCTGGCCATCAACAACGTCTTCTACCACTGGGGCGCGATCGTGCTGCCCCTCGGCTACACCGACCCGCACCTGCACGAGACCGGCAACCCCTACGGCGGCTCGTTCGTCTCCCGGAAGTCCGCCGAGCCCGACGACCTCGCCCTCGGCGCCCTCCGGCTCCAGGGCCACCGCCTCGCCACGGTCGCCGGGAAACTCCGGCCCGCGACGCGAAAATGAGTTGATCGGTCCGTTTAGCCTCGCGGTGTGACCACCGAACTCCCCGTCCTCACCCCGCCCCGGGTCACCCACCGCGGCCGGGGAACCGCGCTGGTGCTGACCGCCGCGCTGCTGTTCGGGACGTCGGGCGCGCTGGGCAAGTCGGCCATGCTCGCCGGGATGTCCCCCGAGCAGGTCGCCGCCGCGCGCATCGGCTTCGCCGGGCTGGTGCTCCTCGTGGGCACCGCGCTCGTCCAGCCGAAACGGCTCAAGGTGCGCCGCCAGGACTGGCCGGTGCTCGGCGCCTACGGCCTCCTCGGCGTCGCCGGGGTGCAGCTGATGTACTTCGTCTCCGCGGGACGGCTCCCGGTCGGTATCGCGATCCTGATGGAGTTCATCTCGCCGGTGCTGATCGCCCTGTGGGTGCGCTGCGTCCGCAAGGTCCGGCTGCCGCGGGCGTTGTGGGGCGGGATCGCGCTCGCGACGCTGGGCCTGGCGCTGGTCGCGCAGGTGTGGCAGGGCCTGCGGCTGGACGGGATCGGCCTGCTCGCCGGGGTCGGCGCCGCGATCTGCTCGGCCAGCTACTTCCTGCTCGGCGAACGCGCGGTGGCCGAACAGGACCCGGTCGGGCTGACCACCTGGGGCATGGTGATCGGCGCGGTCGCGGTGTCGGTGGTCGCCCCGCCGTGGACGCTGCCGTGGCCGCTCATGGCGGCAGAGGTGCCGTTCGGCCCGTGGCGTCCGCCGGTGTGGTCGTTGCTGCTCGCGCTCGTGCTGATCTCGACGGTCTTCGCCTACCTGGCGGGGATTTCCGCCCTGCGACACCTGCCCGCCTCGGTCGCGAGCGTCCTCGGCCTGGCGGAGCCGGTGTTCACCACGGCGCTCGCGTGGGCGCTGCTCGGCGAGACGCTGTCCTGGACGCAGGCGCTGGGCGCAGCCGTGCTGCTCGTCGGCGCGCTCGTCGTCCAGCTCAACTCCCGCACCCTCACCCCCGCCCCGCTCTGACCCCGGCCGGGAGTCGGGTCGCAAATCCGCCGGGCGTGCGCAAATCCTTGGCCGAGTCCGCGCGCGGTGCGACAATCCCGCTTCCTGGGAGAGTTCTGGGAGGTGGCACCGTGGCCGGCAGCACGACCGACGCCGAGGGACTACGACCGAGCCTGCGGCAACGGCACGTCCGGATGATCGCGCTCGGCGGGATCATCGGGGCCAGCCTGTTCATCGGCAGCGGCGCGGTGATCCACACGGTCGGCCCGGCCGCCGTGCTGTCCTACGCGTTCGGCGGCCTGATCGTCGTGCTCGTGATGCGCATGCTCGGCGAAATGGCGACGGCGGCGCCGGCACTGGGCTCGTTCATGGAGTACGCCCGTGAGTCGCTCGGCGGCTGGGCGGGATTCACCATCGGCTGGCTGTACTGGTACTTCTGGGTCGGCGTGGTCGCCTTCGAGGCCGTCGCCGGGGCGAAGATCCTCGCGAGCTGGGTGCCCTCGGTCCCGCAGTGGGTCTTCTCGCTCGTGCTCATGCTGCTGCTCACCGCCACGAACCTGGCCTCGGCGCGCTCGTTCGGCGAGACCGAGTTCTGGCTGGCTTCCATCAAGATCGCGACGATCGTGGTGTTCCTGGTGATCGGCGCGCTGTTCGTCCTCGGCCTCTGGCCGCACGCGACGTTCTCGGTCGGCAACCTCGCCCGCGACGGATTCGTCGCCAACGGCTGGTTCGCCGTGCTGCACGGCGTCGTGATCGTGATCTTCTCCTACTTCGGCACCGAGATCGTCACCATCGCGGCGGCCGAGTCCAGCGAACCCGCCACCGCGGTCCGCAGGGCGACCTCGACGATCGTCTGGCGGGTCATCATCTTCTTCGTCGGTTCGGTCGCGCTGCTGGTGATGATCACGCCGTGGCGGGACATCCCGAGCGACACCAGCCCGTTCGCCGCCGCGTTCGGCCGCTTCGGGATCCCCGCCGCGGAAACGATCGTGAGCGTCGTGGTGCTCACCGCCGCGCTGTCCGTGCTCAACTCCGGGCTCTACACCGCGTCCCGGATGCTGTTCGCGCTGCGCCGCCACGGCTGGGCGCCGCGCTGGATCGCGGACACGAACTCCCGTGGTGTGCCGTGGAAAGCCATCCTGGTGTCCACTGTGGTCGGTTACGTCGCGGTGGCGATGAACTACGTCTCCCCCGACAAGATCTTCTACTTCATCATCAACTCGGCGGGCGCGGTGGCGATGTTCGTCTACGCCATCATCGCCGGTTCCCAGCTGCGGATGCGACGACGGCTCGAAGCCGAAGCGCCCGAGAAACTCAAGCTCCGGATGTGGGGCTACCCGTGGCTCAGCTGGCTCACCCTCGCCGGCACGCTCGCGGTCGTCGCGTCGATGCTGTTCGTCGACGCCGACGCCCGCGCGCAGCTGTACCTGAGCCTGATCAGCCTCGCGGTGATCCTCGGCATCTACTTCCTCCAGCGCCGCCGCACCGCTCGTACCGCAGCGGACGGCTGACCGCTCAGGCCGGCGGTTCGACCGCCAGCGCGTGCCGGAAGACGTTGCCGGCGTCCCAGCGGGCCTTGACCCGTTGCAGGCGCGGGTAGTTGTCCTTGTAGTAGAGCGTGTGCCACGGCACCCCGGAGGTGTTCCACGCCGGATCGGCCAGATCGGCGTCCGGGTAGTTGATGTAGGACCCGTCGCTGACCTCGCCGGGCACCGGGGCCCCGCCGGTGCCGGAGTACACGTCGCCGTAGAACTCGCGGATCCAGGTCAGATTGCCCGCGTCCTCGCCCTCGTCGGTCCAGAGCGCGTGGTAGACCGCCTTCATGACGACATCGCGCTGGGCGATCGCGGTGGCGCCCGGCGGCACCGCACCGGCCCGGCCGCCGTAGCCGATGAGCTGGACGCCGCCGTGCGCGCCGCCGGTGTCGTTCGTCAGGTGCCGGTGGATCGTGGCGAGCTGGGCGTCGGTGAACGACCGGCGCAGGTACCCGGCCTTGAGCTTGTACCGGCGGGTGAACACGTCCCCCGGCTGTCCGAGCCCCGGCCAGGTCGTCGCGTGCAGCCACGGCAACCTCCGCCGCTCGTTCAGGACCGGGGTGAGGCCGGTGCCCGCCTGCACCGCGGACACCAGCTCGGTCACCAGGTCGTCCACCCCCGGCAGGCCCCCGTCGGCCTGCACGATCAGCTGGACGCTCCCGGCGCTGCGGTGGGCCAGCCCGAGGATCGCGTACAGCCCGGTGCCAGGGGAGCCGGGCGCGCTGTGGCGCTCGTGCCAGACGCCGAAGTTGCGGGCCAGCGTGCTCAGCGCCCGTTCGGTCATGCGGTCGTCCCACGCCCAGACCACGACGCACTCCAGCATCTGCCGCGGCGCGGGCGGCAGCAGCCGGGACGGCTCGGTGCCGGTGGCCTCCGGCGAGCGCAGCCAGTACCGGGTGACCACGCCGAAGTTCCCGCCGCCACCGCCGGTGTGCGCCCACCACAGGTCGCGGTTCGGATCGTCCGGCTCGCGGGTGGCCACCACCGCCCGTGCGCCACCGTCCCGGTCGGCCACCACCACCTCCACGGCGTACAGGTGATCCACCACCGCGCCGTACCGGCGGGACAGCGGGCCGTACCCGCCCCCGGCGAAGTGCCCGCCCGCGCCGACCTCCGGGCAGCCGCCCGCCGGGATCGTCACGCCCCAGCCCGTCCCCAGCCTGCGGTACACGTGCCCGAGCGTGGCACCCGGCTGAACCGCGAACGCGCGACGGCTCGCGTCGTATTCGACCGCGTCCATCGGGGAGAGATCGACCAGCATCCGCACCGCCGGGTCGGCGGTGAAGTTCTCGAAGCAGTGCCCGCCGCTGCGCACCGCGACCCGCCTGCCCGACCGCACCGCGTCCGACACCGCGCGCACCACCTGCGCCGTGGAGCCGGCCACGCGGATCTCGTCCGGCCGTCCGACGAACCGGAAGTTGTTGCCCCGCAACAGGTTCTCGTACCGGGAGTCGCCGGGCCGGATCGTCACCGGCCCGAACCCCGCGGGCTCCGGCGTCGCGACGGCCGTCCCCGCCACACCCGTCATCCCGGTCCCCACGGCCCCCGCCACGACCGCACCCGCACCGGCCAGCAGTCCCCGGCGGGTCACCCCGGCACCTTCCGATGGACTCATCGCACTCCCCTTCCCGAACGCCTCGACCTCCTCAGCGTCACAGGAGCACGACCGGCCGGGTACCGACCGGCTCACGGGTTCGGCGGCGGATCGGGCGGCCCGGCCGGACGGCGGATCGACTCCACCGATCGGCCGACCCGGGACACCGGCCCCTAGGGGCCGGTTCATACCCGGGTGGGAGACGGACCGCACCCCGGTGGGATGTGCCGCCTGCCGGGTTCGCGCACGATGGGACCACACACCAAGGGGGGTACACCGTGAACCGACCGAGCCGAGCCGAACAGCGCCGAGCCCGGCGCGCACTCGCCCGCCAGCTGATCACCGTGGCGCTGGCCCTGTCCGCGGCCACCGCCCGGCGCTGAACCACGCGTGCCGAAAAGCCGTGAAGGCCTCCTTCACAGCGTTGAACGCTGTGAAGGAGGCCTTCACGGCACCAGAGTCCACAGAGGACAGTTCGGGTGGGTTCAGACCGGGATGACCGTCGGCACGATCATCGGGCGGCGCCGGTAGGTGTCGGCCACCCAGCGGCCGACGACCCGGCGCACCGCCTGCGCGATCCGGTGCGTGTCGGTGATCCCCTCGGCCTCGGTGCGGGCCAGCTCCATCTCCACCAGCGGGACCACCGCGTCGAGTGCCTTGGGGTCGTCGGAGAATCCGCGTCCGGACACCTTCGGGCTGCTCATCGCCCGCCCGGTGCTGGAGTCCACCGCGACGGTGATCGCGATGAAGCCGCCCTCGCCGAGCACGAGCCGGTCCGAAAGCGTCGACTCGCCGACGTCACCGACGGAAAGGCCGTCAACGTAGACGTGCCCGACCTCGACACGGCCGGTGCGCGACGCCTTGCCGTCCACCAGGTCGACGACCACACCGTCCTCGGCGATGACGACGTTGTCGGGCGCCACACCGGTGCGCACGGCCAGTTCCCCGTTGGCGCGCAGGTGTTTCCACTCGCCGTGCACCGGCATCACGTTGCTCGGGCGCACCGCGTTGTAGAGGTACAGCAACTCTCCCGCCGACGCGTGCCCCGAGACGTGCACCTTCGCGTTGCCCTGGTGCACCACGTTCGCGCCGAGCCGAGTCAGGCCGTTGACGACACCGAAGACGGCGGTCTCGTTGCCCGGGATCATCGAGCTCGCAAGCACGACGGTGTCCCCGGCGCGGATCGAGATCTGGCGGTGCTCGCCGCGAGCCATCCGCGACAGCGCCGAGAGCGGCTCGCCCTGCGAACCGGTCGACACGAACAGCACCTTGCTCTCCGGCAGGGTGCTGGCCTGGTCGAGATCGACGAGCAGGCCCTCGGGCACGTCGAGCAGGCCGAGCTCGGCCGCGATCCCCATGTTGCGGACCATCGACCGGCCGACGAAGGCGATCTTGCGGCCGTGCCGCTGCGCGACCTCGATCACCTGCTGCACACGGTGCACGTGACTGGCGAAGCAGGCCACGATCACCCGTTGCCGGGCCCGCCGGATGACGTCGTCGATCACCGGGCCGATGTCCCGCTCGGGCGTGACGAACCCGGGCACCTCGGCGTTGGTGGAGTCGACGCAGAACAGGTCGACGCCCTCGTCGCCGAGCCGGGAGAACCCGGCCAGGTCGGTCAGCCGTCCGTCCAGCGGGAGCTGGTCCAGCTTGATGTCCCCGGTGTGCAGCACCACCCCGGCCGGGGTGCGGATGGCGACCGCGAGCGCGTCCGGGATGGAGTGGTTGACCGCGAAGAACTCCAGGTTGAAGACGCCGACGTCGCGCCGCTCGCCCTCGCGGACCTGGATCAGGTTCGGCCGCTGACGGTGCTCCTTGGCCTTGGCCGCGAGCAGCGCGTTGGTGAACTTCGAGCCGTAGATCGGCAGATCGGGCCGCAGCCGCAGCAGGAACGGCACCGCGCCGATGTGGTCCTCGTGCCCGTGCGTGAGCACCAGGCCGTCGATGTCGTCGAGCCGGTCCTCGATCGCCCGGAAGTCGGGCAGGATGAGGTCGACGCCGGGCTGGTCGTCCTCGGGGAAGAGCACCCCGCAGTCGACGATGAGCAGCCGCCCGCCGTACTCGAACACGGTCATGTTGCGGCCGACCTCGCCGATCCCGCCCAGCGCGACCACGCGCAGGGCGCCTTCGGGGAGAGCGGGCGGGGCGGTGGTCGGGCCGGGGCCGGTCGAAAGAGAAGTCACCGAGGCATGGTCCCAACGCTGGTGTGTGAAGTGGGCGCCGTGTAGGCGGCCCGCGAGTCCGTGTGTGCCACCTGTGCACCATGCCAGTCCTGGGCGGTGCCCTCACCCAGCGGCACGCCCGCCTGGGCGAGATCGGCGGCGATGAGGCCGCTCTGCTCCTCGGACACGGGCACGACCGGCAGCCGGGGGTCGCCGATGTCGAACCCGCGCAGGCGCAGCGCGGCCTTGACGAACATGACGCCACCGACGCGCGACATCGCCCGCAGCACCGGCAGCATGCCGCGGTGGTTGGTGCGCGCGGTGGAGGTGTCGCCGTTCTCGTAGGCGTCGATCATCGCGCGGATCCGGCCCGCGACGACGTGCCCGATCACGCTGACCACGCCGACCCCGCCGACCGAGATCCACGGCAGGTTCAGGCCGTCGTCCCCGGAGTAGTAGGCGAGGTGGGTGTTCGCGATGACCTCGCTGCCCGCGATCAGGTCGCCCTTGGCGTCCTTCACCGCGACGATCCGCGGGTGCTCCGCGAGCCGCTGCAACGTGTCGACCTCGATCGGCACGATCGAGCGCGGCGGGATGTCGTAGAGCAGCACCGGCAGCTCGGTGGTGTCGGCCACCGTGGTGAAGTGCGCGTAGAGCCCGGCCTGGCTCGGCCGCGAGTAGTAGGGGGTGACGACGAGCAGCCCGTGCGCGCCCGCCTTTTCCGCCGCGCGCGCCTGCTCGACACTGTGCGCGGTGTTGTTCGTGCCCGCGCCCGCGACCACCGTCGCGCGGTCGCCGACGGCCTCGACCACGGCGCGGATCAGGTCGGCCTTCTCCTGGTCCGTGGTGGTGGGGCTCTCCCCGGTGGTGCCGTTGACGACGAGACCGTCGTTGCCCAGCTCCACGAGGTGCTCGGCGAGTTCCTGCGCCCGCTTCAGATCCAGCGCCCCGTCGGCGTCGAACGGCGTGGCCATCGCGGTGAGCACACGCCCGAACGGACGTCCGGGCGCTGCGGTCGGTGGGTTGGACATGACCATGACGGTACCCCCTCGGACCTGCCAACCCGGGCCCGACCTGGCAGGAGTGAAGATTTTGCGCGCCAGGCGGTCCGGCCGCGAAACTTCTACTTCACCTTGGTGTGGATCTGCGCGGACATCTGCCCGCCGTCGGTCCTGGCGAGCAGGCAGTAGAACCCGCGCGAGTACCGCTTGTTCTCGTCGGGCACCCGGTTCCACTCCGCCTCGCTGGGCACGAGCGCGCGGTAGGTCAGGCCGCTCCGCTGAGTCTCGGGGACCACAGTGGAGTTGAACACCAGCCCGCACCGGGCCTCGGCGACCCGGTTGACCGCGTCGGCGCCCGGATACCGCGCGACGACGGCGTCCTTGTCGGTGTAGTTGCTGCCGACCTCGATGACCTCGCCGAGCTCGTAGACCTCCAGGGTGTGACTGCGGTCGCAGCTCACCTCGTTGTCGTTGCCGATCACCGCGCCCGGCTGCACGGTGACGTTGTAGCAGTCCCGCGACGTCGAGCCGATCGCCTGCTTGACCATGCCGTCGATACCGTAGGTCGCGGTCGGCTGCATGGCCTTGTCGACCTCGGGCGCGGTGACCGCCCTGCCGAAGAAGAACCCACCGACCAGCCCGGCGACGAGCAGCACCGCGGCGGCCGAAAGCCACCACGCGCGACGGTCCGGCTTCGTGTCCGTTGTGGACTGTCCGGGTGCGACCCTGGTCGGCCCGCCGGGCGGCAGCAGCGCGGTCCCGCCGTGCGGCGGGGTGTACGCGCCGCCCTGCGCGGCCGCGGTCGCGAACAGCTGCCGCGCCTGGACCGCGGTGAGCCGCGCCTCCGGCTTGGCCACCAGCAGACCGTGGATCGCGGCGGCGAGCGGGCCGTGTCCCCTGGTCAGGTAGGGCACCTCGGTCATGATCGCGTGCAGGGTCGCCGCGGTGGTCGGCCGCTCGAACGGGACGAGCCCCTCGACCGCGAAGAACAACGTCGCGCCGAGCGACCACAGGTCGGACTCCGGGAGCGCTTCCCTGCCTTCGACGCGTTCCGGCGCCATGAACGCGGGCGAGCCGACGATCATGCCGCTGGTGGTGATGCGCGGATCGTCCACCGCGTGCGCGATGCCGAAGTCGGTGAGCTTCACCCGCCCGTCCGGCGCGACCATGATGTTCGCCGGTTTGACGTCGCGGTGCACGATCCCGGCGGCGTGCGCGGCCTGCAACGCGGAGAGCACGCGTTCGCCGATCTGGGCGATCCGGGCATCCGGGAGCGGGCCGTGCCGGCGCACCAGGTCCGCCAGCGTCGGCGCCTCGACCAGTTCCATCACGATGTAGGTGACGCCGCCGTCGGTGATCACGTCGAACACGGTGACCACGGCCGGGTCGTTGAGCCGCCCGCCCGCGCGGACTTCGCGCAGCACGCGCTCGGAGAAGACGGCGTGTCCTTCGGCGTCCGGCAGGCGCAGTTCCTTGATCGCGACGTGCCGTCCGATCACCTGGTCCTGGGCGCGCCAGACGACGCCCATACCGCCGCGGCCGAGTTCGGCGAGCAGGACGTAGCGGCCGGCCACGACTCTCGCGCCGGGGGCGGTCGGGGCGGGCTCGTGGGGACGCGTGGGTTGTTCGCTCACCGGGCTGTACTCCTTCTACGGTCGCGCAGATGCTAGTCGGACCGCTTTGCCCGGTGCGGGGGTTCCCGTCAGCCGGCGAAGGTGAGATAGATCAGCGCGACGTTGAGCACGATGATCACCGCCGCGATCACCCAGCCCAGGACCGTGGTGACCCGGTGGTTCGCGTCCTCGCCCATCAGCGCGCGGTCACCGGTCAGCCGGATCAGCGGCACCAGCGCGAACGGGATCCCGAACGACAGCACCACCTGCGAGACGACCAGCGCGGCGGTCGGGTCGGCGCCGAGGGCCAGCACGACCACGGCCGGGATCAGCGTGACCAGGCGGCGCAGCACGATCGGGATCCGCTTGCGCAGCAGGCCCTGCATGATCATCGCGCCCGCGTAGGCGCCCACCGACGTCGACGCCAGCCCGGAGGCGAGCAGCCCGACCGCCATCATCAGCGCGATGCCGGGGCCGAGCGCCTGCGCGACGGCGTGGTGCGCGCCCTCGATGCTGTCGACGCCGTCCCTGCCCTGGAGATTGGTGGCCGCGAGCAGGAGCATCCCGAGGTTGACCGCGCCCGCCAGCAGCATCGCGAGCCCGACGTCGACGCGGGTGGCGCGCAGCAGACCGCGTTTGCGCGCGCCCTCGGCCTTGCCGTGCCGGTCACGGGCGAGGCCGGAGTGGAGGTAGACCGCGTGCGGCATGACCGTCGCGCCGAGCATCGCGGCGGCGATGAGGACGCTTTCGGTGCCGCTGAAACGCGGAAGGAGACCGCCGAGCGTCCCCGAGGCCGACGGCGGCTCGACGAACAGGCTGGCCAGGAAGCCGATCGCGATGATCAGCAGCAGGCCGGTGATGACCCGCTCGAACGTCCGCTGACCACCGCGGTCCTGCACCAGCAGCAGCGTCATCGAGACCAGGCCGGTGATGAGACCGCCCGCCAGCAACGGCAGGTCGAACAGCAGGTTGAGCGCGATGGCGCCGCCGACGACCTCGGCCAGGTCGGTGGCGATCGCGACCACCTCGGCCTGTGCCCAGTACGCCAGCCGCGCGGACCTCGGCAGCCGCTCGCGCAGTGCCTCCGGCAGGGACAGGCCGGTGACGAGCCCCAGCTTGGCGGACAGGTACTGCACCAGCACGGCCATCAGGTTGGCCGCCACGATCACCCATACGAGCAAGTACCCGAACTTCGCGCCCGCGCTGATGTTGGACGCGACGTTGCCGGGATCGACGTAGGCGATGGCCGCCACGAAAGCGGGCCCGAGCAGCGCCGACCCCGCCCGCAACCGGCCCAGTCTCGGCCGGACGGTATCCGCCTCCGCCACTGCCATACGTCACCTCACGTCAGGTTGTCGGGAGCCCTAAATCAAAGTTTAGGCGCGCCAAACTTTCCCTCGCAAGGGTGACGGTGCCCACCGGACCCGGCCTCGTCCGGCGCACGACCATGTCCTTAAGCTTCCGGCACAAGACCGGCATGCGCCGAAGCCAGGGCGCGAGAACGGTTCCTCGCGTCATCCAGAGGTAGGGGCCGGGGGTTACGAAAGGCTGGTTTCGCCGCCCACCACGAAGCGCGGGCGGCCAGGTCAGTGCCGCTCGATCCGGTGCACCCAGGTGTCACCGGGAACATCTTCGAATCCCGCGCAGGTGCCGGGTTCCACGACGCTCGTCCGCTCCTCCGTGGTCGCGGACGACCAGACGACGGTCGCCGCGACGGTGCCAGCGCAGACGTACTGGACCAGATCGACCTCGGCGCGGCCCCCGTCGGGGTAGCAGTGCCGCCCCCGATCGGTCTGTACCAGGACCGCGTCGGCCCGGTCTCCGCAGGACGACGACCCGGACGAACGGCGCATCACGGGCTGGGGCCCCTCCTCGGCAGCCGGGCTGCGCAGGATCTGGACCACCGCCGCGCCGGTGGCCACCAGCAGGACGGCCGACAAGCCCGCGAGCAGGCGAACCCGGCGTCGCCGGCGTGCGGCACCGCTCCGTTTCACCGTCTCCGCCGCGGCACCGGCATCGAGGAATTCCCGTTCCCGGTCGTTGAGCGCCAGGTCGTGGGCCGCAGCCCAGATCCGCGCCGACTCCAGCCGCGAGCCGTGGTAGAGGGCACTCGGGTCGCGGTCCAGGAATTCCCACGCCTCCACGGCTTCGGTCAGCTGGCGGTGGAGACGCAGCCCGTCGCGATCCTCGCTCAGCCATCCGCGCAGCCGGGGCCAGCAGCGGATGAGTACGTCATGGGTCATCTGGACGCTGTCGTCGTCCACCTGTATCAGCCGGGCCCCGATGAGCGTGTCGAGCACGACGTCGACGTCGGGGTGGTCGCGGGGGATCTCGTCACGGGAGGCGCCTCGCCGGGCGTCCTCGGTGTCGGCGCCGAGCGTCGTGAGCCGGAGGAAGAGATGCTTCGCTATCCGCTGTTGGCGTTCGGTGAAGGCCTCGTAGGTGGCTTCGGCGGTGTGCGCGAGGGCATCCTGGATTCCCCCGGCGGCCTGATAACCGGCCAGGGTCAGGGTGTTGCCGCGACGACGGCGCCAGGTCTCGACCAGCGCATGCGACAGCAGCGGCAGGGCACCGGCCCCACCCGCGTGCTCGGCGACCAGCGCGGCCAGCAGCGCGCTCTCGACCTGACAGCCCACGTCGACAACGGGTCGCGTGATCGCGCGGCGAAGCTCGTCGGCGGTCATGGGCCCGACGGACAACCGCGCGTCCCGCCACGCCCGTTCCAGTTCGGGATACGTGGAGCACCGATCACGGAAATCGATGCGAATGCCCAGCACTACACGAACCCGGCTCTCCTCGGACCGGGTGGCCGATATCAGCGCTTCGACGAACCGCGCGCGCTCGCCGGGATCCTGGCATCGGGTGAAGACCTCTTCGAACTGGTCGACGACGACCAGCAGATCGCCGCCCCGCCCAGCCACTAGCTGGCGGGCACGCAGTCGCAAGGCGCCTTCGTCGTCCCGTAGTTCCGCGCACAAGGCCACCGCGGACTCGCCGGACGCCACAGCCAGCGCGATCGCGCATTCCTGGAGGGGATGGCGACCAGGTGTCATCAGCAGGACCGGCTCGCCGGACGCGCGAGCCCCGGCTACGAGACCCGCCCTGAGCAACGACGACTTCCCGGCCCCTGACGCCCCGGAAACCACGAGCAGGCGATGCTTCGCGACGCCACCCACCAGGTCACGGACCAGCGCCTCGCGGCCATGGAATCGTTCGGCGTCCTCGGGTTGGAACGCGGCAAGCCCGACATAGGGCGTACAGGTTTTCGCGTCTTCTCGCGGCTCGGCCCGTTCTGGTCGCACTCGCGCGGCCAACGCGGAAGCGGCTTCGTGCCAGCGCTGTTCCCACTCCGCGCGGTCGCCTCCGCACGCCTCGGCGTAGGCGAGCGCCACCGCCAGGCTTGGCAGTTTGCGTCCGCCTGCCGCCTCGGACAGGGTGCCCGCCGAGTAGAACGCCCGCGTGGCCAGCAACCGGTAGGGCGGGTTGCCCGCCTTCTCGCGCAACCGCCGCAGGTCCGCCGCGAACCGCACCACCGGGTGGTCCCCCTCCTCCAGTACCCGCTCCGGTCGTGGCACCGCGTTCATCTCCCCGCTGCCGAAGATCGCCTGGCCTCGTCCACCGCACTGCGCCGAACAGGAGTCACCGACCGCGCCGGGAGGTACATGCCACCTGGCACAGCGACGGAAGTCCCCGAAATCCGGTTGGCGCGGGCCGCTGGTTGTTCGGAAACGTTTGTTCGGTGGTCGTGTACCGACACCGAACAACCCCGAGGCCGTAGACAGGTCCGCGGCGGCCGTCCCGGGCGACCGGGGAGGGACGCGCGGCGACGGCGGCCACCACGCGCACAGCTATACACAGGGGAGGAATCGCGATGAAATTCGTCAAAGCGTCAGCGGTCGGCGCGCTGGGAACACTCACCATGGCACTCGCCGCCTCGACACCGGCCTCGGCGGGCACCGCGCCCGGCGGAGTCCGGGTCACCTCGGTGGCGAAGGACGACTGCGCGTTCGCTGTATACAACAACGACGGCCAGCACTGCTTCGGGGAAAACGGTCCGCACGACATCTACATCGACCAGGTGAGCCTGGTCTGTTCCAACCGCGGCTGGGCCGACTACGCATGGTCGCCCAACCCCGGTGAACCACACAAGGCCGGGCACGTGACTGCCGGCTCCTGCGACGACTTCCGGCCCGTCCCCGGCAACACGGTCGTCGACTGGTTCGACCTGCACGCCTGATCCCGTTCCGGCGGGGGCCGGTCGGCGGGTGGTTCCCCGTCCCCGTGAAACGGGGAACCACCCGCGTCCATTCATGCGAGGGGAGCCCAGAAATGCGCACACGCACGATGTTGTCCGCGCTCGCCGTGTCGCTGTCGGTCGCCGGTGCGACGATGGCGGCGGGACACACCGTGGCGACCGCGGTACCGGCCAGGCCGGACACCGGGAAGCTGAAACTGAACCAGGACTTCGCCGATCCTGGGATCATCAAGGGTGAGGACGGCCACTACTACGCGTTTTCCACGCAGTACCACCAGGATTCCCACGTCCCGATGGCCCGGTCCAAGACGCCGGACGCGACCGGGGATTGGGAACTCCAGGTCGACGTCACGGGCAGGCGGCTCGACGCGCTGCCGGACGCCGGGCCCTGGACGCAGGCCGACCCCGTGCTCTGGGCACCGGACGTCACCCCACGTCCCGGCGGCGGCTACCTCATGCTCTACGCCGCGGTGTCGTCGGGGACCGGGGAACACTGCATCGGCTGGGCGACGGCCGACCACGTCGGACCGGGGTTCTCGTTCACCGCGCAAGGTGACCGGCCGCTGATCTGCCCGGCGGACAACCGCGGGGTAATCGACCCGAGCGTGTTCGTCGACACCGACGGTTCCCGCTATCTTCTCTACAAGACCGAACCGACTTTCAGTGCGGATCCCGCCGCCCAGGTGCCGAGCAGGATCTTCCTGCAGAAATTCACCGACAACGGCCCCGCCGGTCTGGCCCTCGACGGCGAACCGACATTGCTCCTCGAAGCCGACACCCCGTTCGAGCTGCCGGAACAGGGCCAGCTGGAGGCACCGTCGCTGGTTCACCACGGCGGGCACTACGTGCTGTTCTACTCGGGCGGCTGGTTCAACAATCCCACCTATTTCACGGGATTCGCGATGAGCACGGAGCTGACGACGGGCTACCAGAAGTCCTCCACCAAGCTGCTGGATTCGGACGTCTCCGCCGCGCACGGGCCTGGGAAACGGCTGCGCGACGGCTGTGTGCCGGGCAGCGCCGATCTGCTGTCCGGTCCCGGCGGCGCCACGGTGCTGCCGGACGGCGACTACATCGCCTACCACGGCATCCTCGAATGCGCCTCCGATGGCGACGTGAAGACACGCGGCCTCTATCTCGAACGAATGACCTGGTCCGCCGAGGACGTCCCCGGCATCGCGTAGGCCGGGAAGACGCCGTGGCTCGGTGACGCTCTGGGGGCGTCATCGAGCCACGGCACCCGTCCGCGCGGCACCAAAACTGCCGGGCGGCCGAAGGTCAAGTGGCGGAGCCGACCTCGTGGCCAGCCTCGCGCAGCGCGGTGACGGCGCGGTCGAGCTCGGCGGCCCGCACCAGGAGGTGGTCGGTGTCGAATGTGGACAGTGAGAACAGCGCGACCCCGGCGGCGGCGAGTGCGCTCGCCAGCGCGGCGATGACGCCGGTGAGGGTGAACTCCAGCGGACCGCGGACGGTCAGCAGCCGCCAGCCGTCCTCGACGGTGCCGCCCTCGGGTGCCTGTCCGGCCGGGCAGATCACCGAAAGCTCGTCCGGCGTCCGGGTCACCGAAACCAGTACCGGCTCCCCCGGGTCCAGCAGCGCCGCCGGGACCGGGGCGTCGGCGGGCAGGCGCACGACCGCGTACTCGCCGGGCCGCACGTCGATGGCGAGTCGTTTCATCAGCCCTCCAGGACCTTCGGGCTCGACGCGACCTCGGTGCCGTCGGGCAGCGTGGAGATGGTGAAGTCGGCGAATACGTTCCCGGCCGCCTTCTGCAGCTGCCGCAGGCATTCCACGGCCAGCTCGCGGATCTCGACGTCGGCGTGCTCGGTGGCGCGCATCGCGACGAAGTGCCGCCAGGCGCGGTAGTTCCCGGTCACCACGATGCGGGTCTCGGTGGCGTTGGGCAGCACCGAGCGGGCCGCCTGGCGCGCCTGCTTACGGCGCAGCGTCGCGCTCGGCGCGTCGGCGAACTTCTCCTCCAGCCCGGCCAGCAGCTCGGTGTAGGCGTCCACGCTCGCCCGGGTCGCGGCGAGGAACTTCTCGTGCAGCACCGGGTCGTTCGCGATGACCTCCGGCTCGACGACGGCGGCCTCCCGCTCGGGCACGTAGCGCTGCGAGAGCTGCGAGTAGGAGAAGTGCCGGTGGCGGATCAGCTCGTGGGTGAGCGAGCGCGAGATCCCGCTGATGTAGAAGCTCACCGAACCGTGTTCCAGCACCGAAAGGTGCCCGACGTCGATGATGTGCTCCAGGTAGCCCGCGTTGGTCGCGGTCTTCGGGTTCGGCTTCTTCCAGGACTGGTAGCAGGCCCGGCCCGCGAACTCGGCGAGCGCCTCACCCCCGTCGGCGTCGGTGGACCACGGTACGTCCTCCGGCGGGAAGAACTCCGTCTTCGCGATCAGCTGCACCTTGGGTGACACGGTCTCGGCCACGTCCGCACTCCTTCTCCCGGCCCCGCCCACGACTCCGGGCAGCGTAACCGCCACCACCGACGACATCACCGATGACGCCGCATGACATCACCATCTCCTTGACTGACATCACGAATGACGTCATATTGGTGTCATGGACCTGACGCCGTACATCGCCACCCTTCGCGAGGACCTCGCGAACACGGCCTCCGCCGGGGACGAGCAGACCCGGCGCACGGCCGCACTGCTGTCCTCGGCACTCGAACCGTCCGTCCGGCTGACGCTGATGAGCGCGCTGGCCGATCTCGCCGCCGAGGTGACCGCCGCCCTGCCGGGGCAGGTCGTGGACGTCCGCCTTGACGGGCGGGACGTCCGGGTCGTCGTGACCGGCGCCGGGGAACCGGAGCCCGCGGACGAACCCCGGGCGAGCACGCCGCCCCCGCCACCGCCGATCGACGGCGGCGACATCGCCCGCATCACGCTGCGGCTGGTCGAGCAGATCAAGGGCCAGGCCGAACAGGCGGCCGCGGCGCAGGGCGTCTCGCTCAACACGTTCGTGTCCCAGGCCGTCCAGGGCGCGCTGGGCCAGGGACACCGGCACGGGCAGGGGAAATCGCAGCACACGGGGCAGCGCTCCGACAACCGGTTGCACGGCTGGGTACAGGGCTGAGGGGAACGGGTAAATGAGCGAAGAGAACATCAACGAGCCTGTCGAAACGGGCACCGGGGCGAGCGCGGACGAGCTGGTCCGCCGCCAGGAGTTCGACACCGAAGGCCCGCTGGAGCTGGATCTCGGCGTGACCATCGGCCGCGTGGAGCTCGTGCTCGACGGGGACTCCGGGGCGAGCGTCGAGCTGCGGCACGACGCGGGCGACCAGCCGTTCTGGGTCGACGGCGTGTCGAGCCTGCTGTCCTGGGTCGGCGAGCGGTTCGGCGACCAGCTCGGCGTCGACGCGGGCTCCTCGCCCGCGGAGGCGGTGCGCCAGGCCAGGATCGAGCTGCTCGGCACTCGCCTGATCGTGCAGGCGCCCAAGGCGTGGCAGCTGCGCAACGTCCCGCTCGCGGTGAAGGTGCACGCGCCGGCGGGCTCGCACGTCGAGGTGCGCGCGGGCGCGGCCGACGTCACGGTGACCGGTTCGGCGGGCCGGACCGACGTGCTGACCGGCTCCGGCAAGGTGTCGCTGGACCGCGCGGACGGCTCGGTGACCGTGCGCACCGGGACCGGCGCCATCAAGCTCGGCCCGACGCTGGCCGGGCTCCAGCTGCGCAGTGGCAGCGGCAGCGTCGAGGCGTCCTCGATCGCCGGGTCGGCGACGCTGACCACCGGCACCGGCGACGTCTGGCTCGGCGCGGTCGCGGGCGAGGTCATGGCCCGCACCGGCAGCGGCGACCTGTCGGTCGCCGACGCGGCGTCCGGTTCGCTCGAACTCATCACCGGTTCCGGCGAGGTACGGGTCGGCATCCGCGGCGGCACCCTCGCCGAGGTCGACCTCACCTCCAGCGCCGGGAAGGTGTCGAGCGAACTCGACGTCGCCGACACCCCGCCCGAAGGCGACGTGAGGCTGCGGGTGCGTGCCCGCACGGGCTCCGGCAACGCGGTGGTGACCCGCGCGGCCCAGTAAGGGGGAACAAAGGGGAAGAAGAGGGGGGACGAAGGCCGCTTCGGGAGTTGGGGACTCTCGGGGCGGCCTTCGCTTACCGTGCTTCCGCTCCCCCACCGGCACACCGGCCTCAGCGGACGAGACGCCTGAGCGCGGGCGCGAGATCACCCCGCTTCCCCACCACGACACCGTCGAGCCCGAGCCATTCGGCCATGTGCGCGAGTTCCGCCGCCAGTTCCCCTGCCACGCGGCCGCTGTCCACAGTGGACTCCGTGAACGCGCCCTGCACCCGCAGCACACCGGCGGCGCGGTCGGCCTTGAGGTCCACCCGGCCGACCAGCTCGCCGTCGAGCAGGAACGGGAACACGTAGTAGCCGTGCACCCGTTTCGCCTCGGGCACGTAGATCTCGATGCGGTAGTGGAAGCCGAAAAGCCGTTCGGTGCGGGCACGTTCCCAGATCAGCGGATCGAACGGGCACAGCAGCGCCCGCCCGGTGACCGCGCGCGGCGTGCGCGCCTCGGCGTGCCGGTAGGCGGTGGCCTTCCAGCCGCGCACCCCGACCGGCTCCAGCCGCCCCGCCTCGACCAGCTCGGCCACCGCCTGCCGGGCCACCGCCGGGCCGAGGCGGTAGTAGTCGCGCAGATCCGTCTCGGTCGCCACCCCCAGCGCGCGGGCGGAGCGGTCGATCAGCTGCCGGGCTCCTTCCTCCGCGCTCACCCGGCTGGCCAGGATCTCCGGTGGCACCACCCGCTCGGTCAGGTCGTACAGCCGCTCGAAGGACCGGCGGGTACCGGTAGTTAGCTGCGCGACGCCGAACAGGTACTCGCACACCTTCTTCACCTCGGACCGCTCCCACCACGACCCCGGCGGCCGCGCCGCGGTGCCGGTCGCCAGCTCGCGCTCGATGCCCCCGGCGCCGATCGGGCCGAGTTCCTTGACCACCGCGAGGATGTCGTCCACCAGGCCGGGCGACCGCTCGATGATCGGGCCGTAGTGCTTCCACCAGCCGTCCCGTTTCGCGCCGGAGCGCAGCAGCGGCCAGTCCGCCACCGGGAGCAGACTCGCCTCGTGCGCCCAGGTTTCGACCAGCAGCCGGGGTCTGCGCGGGGAATGCGCCCACGCCGCCTCGTCCACCAGCTCCGGCTCGTAAGCGCCGAGCCGGGAGAACAGCGGCATGTAGTGCGCCCGGACCGCGACGTTCACCGAATCCAGCTGGAGCAGCTGGACCCGGGACAGGACACGGTTGAGATGCCGCCTGGTCGGGGTGGTGTCCGGACGGGGATCGGCGAAGCCCTGTGCGGCCAGCGCGGTGCGCCGGGCCACCGGAATACTGATCGTCTGCATGGTGAGGCCATGGTGCCAGCCACCCCCGACAGTTTTCACCGCACGCGCTATCTTGCGGGCATGAGCGACGCCGCCGTCCGTCCCGCGACCGTCCAGGACGTCGCGGAGATCGCCCGCATCCAGCGCGAGACGTGGCGTGCCGCCTACACCGCGATCCTCGGCGAGCACGCCGTCGCCACGCTGGTCGGCGCGGACCTCGAAGGGACGTGGCGGGAGACGATCGGCTATCCCGGCACCCGGGTCCATCTGGCCACGGAAGGGAACTTCACGGTCGGGTTCTGTGTCGCGGGCCGGGCCCCGGACAGCGAGGTCGCCGCGGCCGACGGCACCCTCCCCGCCGACGCCGCCGCCACCGGCCTCGTGGCGGCGCTGCTGGTCGAGCCCCGTTGGGGACGGCGGGGGCACGCGGGCCGCCTGCTGGCCACCGCCGCCGCCGGCCTGCGGGCGGATGGCGCCGAACGCGGTGTCGCCTGGGTGCCGCAGGCCGACCACGCCTCGCTCGGGTTCTACCGCCGCGCGGGCTGGGCACCGGACGGGACGGTCCGCACGCTCGACACCGGCGAGACGATGGTGCGCGAGATCAGGCTGACCGGGACGCTGGACCTCGCGCTGCGCTGAGTGCTGAAGGACGCTTTCAGTGCGCTCAATGCACTGAAGGCGTCCTTCAGCGCGCCCAACGCACTCAAGGCGTCCTTCAGCGCGTCCGTCAGGGACGCGAGTCCGCGGCGGCGGGCGAGGGTGTCGCCGGCTCCGGTTCGACGCGCTTCGCGAACACGACCCAGCGCATCACCGAGTACATGAACACGCCTTCGCACGCGCCCGCGATGATCCGGGAGAGGTGGTACTGGACACCGAGCGCGGCCAGCCCGGCGCCGACGCCGAGCAGGAACGCGGCGTAGTTGACGCCGATGGCGAGCACGTACAGCACCACCTGGCGGCCGACCGGCGCGTGCGAGCGGAAGTTGAACGCGCGGTTGAGCACGAAGCTGAGCCCGAACGCGCACGAGTAGGCCAGCGAGATCGCCAGCCACAGCGGCCAGCCCAGCCAGCCGTGGAACGTGGTGAGCAGGAGCAGGTCCACCCCGAAGGTGAACCCGTTGATCAGCGCGAACCCCAGGAAACTCGGCGCCACCACCCGCGAAAGCCCGAACGGGAGACGGCGCACGACGGCCGCGCAGAAGGCGGCGAAACGGTCGGAATGGTGGTCTTCGGCCACGCCGTCAGCCTTCCAGCGCCAGGTGTCCGCGAGCCGTCCACGAGGTGATCTTCTGGTGCGGGCTCCCCGGCGTACAGGGGTGCCAACCCCCGTGTGCGGGGGCGTCCTGCTTGCTACTTTGAAATGACGCCCACTGCGAAGCGGCGTCCCCATCCCCGGAGGCACGATGATCGGCTGGCTGCTCGTGACGCTCGGCGTCGCGTTCGGGTCGGCGATCATCCCGCTGATCAACGTCGAGGTATTCCTGCTCGGGCTGGTCGCGAGCCGTCCGGATCTGCACTGGCTGGCGCTGGGGGCGGCCGTGGCGGTCGGCCAGATCGCCGGGAAACTCCTGTACTTCCTCGCCGCGCGCGGCTCGATCAAGCTGCCGAAGTTCCTGCACGACCGCCTGCACCGCGAACGCCCGCCCTCACCGCGGCGCGATCGCTGGCGGGCCCGCACGAAGCGGATCCGCGGCTGGCTCGACGCGCTGCGGGAGCGCTGTCACCGCCATCCGCACTGGATGGCCGGCACCTACGGGGTGAGCGCGGTCGTCGGGCTGCCGCCGTTCATGGCGACGAGCGTGCTGGCCGGGCTGGTCCGGATGCGGCTCGCGACCTTCCTCACCGCGGGCCTCGCGGGCCGCTGGGTCCGGTTCAGCCTGCTGGCCGCCTCCCCGACGCTGTTCACGGGTGTCTTCCACTTCTGAACCCGTGTCCGGGCGGCAACCTGTCCAGCGACCACCGGATGTTCGACCAGAGCCGGTCCCGCTCGGGGTTCCCGGCTTCGAGGGAGACGACCGCGGCCGCGACGCTCTCCTCGTGCCTGTCGAGCCGGGCCAGGCACACGCTCAGGAAATCCCACGGCCGCCAGGAGTAGTCGGGTGGGGAGACAAAACCGGAGACTGGCGCTTTCTGTGCCGCGGCGGCCGCGTAGAACGGCAATGCCTTCGCCCATTCCCCACGCTCGAAATACGGCCCGCCGAGTCCGAGAAACGCCTCCGCGCGGGAAGAATCCAGGCGTAGCGCTCGATGAAGGTGCTCGCCCGCCTCTCCGGTCAGGCCGAGCTTTTCGGCGCATTCGCTCATGCGGAGCAGCGCCGCGTACTGTTCCCATTCCTCGCCGGGATTCCGGAGATAGACCGCGAACGCGTCGAGGGCGGCAGCGTGCCGGCCGGCGTCGCGGAGTTCGCACGCGTGGTAGTACCGCGTGCGGGGTGAACGGTCTCCTTCGCGCACCATCCGTTCGACGATACGGAGGTTGCGGCGGCTCTTCCCGGCTCGCGTCGCGGGATCCGGACGGTGTTCGACGGCCAGGTCCTCGCGGTGCAGCACCCGGTCGCCCGGGACGGCGAGGAACTCGTGCACGGCACCCCGCCAGCGCAGCCCCGTTACCCGCCGGGCGAGCCGCTCACGAGGGAAGGTGTACGCGCACGCGCCGGTGTCCTCGTCGAAGGCGTAGTGGTACGGCGTGGTGACGGCGTCCAGCTCGCCGGTCAGGAGTTCCCGTTTGACGACCCACAGTTCCGCCCGCACGCCGGGAGGCACGACGTCGTCGGCGTCGAGCCACAGCACCCACTCCCCCGTGCAGGCGTCGAGGGCGAAGTTCCGGGCGGCCGCGAAATCGTCCACCCAGGCGAAGTCGAGGACGCGGGCACCGGCGTCGCGCGCGACCCGCCGCGTCCCGTCCCGCGACCCGGTGTCCACGACGACCATTTCGTCGCACACCCCGGCCATGTCCCGCAGGACGCGGCCGAGGCGGGCTTCCTCGTCCCGCACGATCATCGTGAGCGACAGCCGTGCCGTCATCCGGCCTACCCGGGTTCGGACACGCCGCCGGACACACCGCCGGGCGGGCCGGTGGGGCCGCGTGCCCCGGTCGGCCCGGTCGGCCCGGTGAGACCCGCGGGTCCCCGCGGCCCGGCCGGGCCCGGCGGTCCGGGTGGTCCCGGCGGCCCCGGGGGTCCGGCCGGTCCGGTGGCGCCGGTCCCGCCGGGTGGCGCCGACGGGCCGGCCACGCCGGGAACCCCCGACGGCCCGGCCGGTCCGGTGGCGCCCGGGCGCCCGTTCTCCCCTGGCGGCGCCGACGCGCCGGGCGCCCCGGACTGCCCTGGCCGCGCCGAGGGGCCAAGTCGGATCGTAGCCATGTCGTTCTGTGGGCCAAGGAGTTGGAATCCC